>NZ_JAATOW010000032.1 GCF_011806405.1 Pseudooceanicola sp. HF7
ATCTCGCTTGCCATCGGCATTCCGCTGGGCGTGGTGGCGGCCATCTGGCGGGACACCTGGTGGGCCAGCGCGCTGATCACGGGCTCGATCATCGGGGTATCGCTGCCGACCTTCGTCATCGGCATCCTGCTGATCTTCGGCTTCTCCGTGCAACTGGGCTGGCTGCCCTCCTTCGGGCGGGGGCAGACCGTCTCCATCGGCGGTTGGGGGACCGGCTTGCTGACGGCCTCTGGCCTGATGGCGCTGATCATGCCGGCCATCTCTCTGGCGATCAGCCAGGTGGCGCTGGTGGCGCGCCTGGTGCGGGCAGAGATGCTGGAGGTGCTGCGCATGGATTACATCCGCTTTGCGCGCGCCCGCGGCATCAAGGACCGCGTCGTGCATTTCCATCACGCGCTGCGCAACACGCTGCTGCCGATCATCACCGTGAGCGGGATCCAGATCGGCTATCTCATCGCCTTCGCGGTGGTGGTCGAGCAGGTGTTCCAATGGCCAGGGCTGGGAACCATGTTCCTGAATGCGCTGACCGAATCCGACATTCCGATCATCACCGCCTTCCTCATCCTGATCGCCTGCGTCTTTGCCGCGATCAACCTGATCGTCGACCTGCTTTACACGCTGGCCGATCCGCGCGTCCGTCTTTCGAAAGCTGCCTGACATGACCCCTGCGATTGCCCTGCGCGGACATGCCCGCGCGCTTGCCGACCGGCCCGTGGTGCTTCTGGCCACGACCGTCCTGATCCTGCTGCTCCTGGTGGCGATCTTCGCCCCCTGGATCGCGCCAACGGATCCCTATGACCTGGCCAGCCTGGACCTGTTCGACAGCCACCTGCCGCCCAGCTGGATGCCCGGCGGCGATGCCCGCTTCCTGCTGGGGACCGACAGCCAGGGGGCCGATCTTCTGTCCCTGCTGATGCTGGGGCTGCGGACCTCTCTCAAGGTCGGGGTGCTGGCGGTGGCGCTGTCGGTGGCAATCGGCCTGACCCTTGGGCTGCTGGCCGGCTACTTCCGAGGCTGGACTGAAACGATCATCATGCGGGCGGCGGACATCCAGTTCACCTTCCCCGCGATGCTGCTGGCCCTGCTCATCGGCGGGCTGAGCCGGTCCATGCTGCCGGTCAACCAGCAGGAAAGCGCGGCCTTTCTGATCGTGGTACTGGCGCTTGGGATCTCTCACTGGCCGCATTTCGCGCGCCTTGTCCGGGCGGCGGTGATCACGGAGGCAGGCAAGAACTACGTCATGGCCTCCCGGCTTGCGGGGCGGGGGCATGCGGGCATCCTGTTCCGCCACGTGATGCCGAACTCCCTCAACCCGGTCTTCGTGCTGGCCACAATGGACATCGCCTTTGCGATCATGACCGAGGCCACGCTGTCCTTCCTGGGCTTCGGGATGCCGGCCAGCCAGCCCTCCCTGGGGACGCTCATCAAGGTCGGCTACGGCTACCTGTTCGCCGGGGAATGGTGGGTGGTCGTCTTCCCGTCGCTGATGCTGATCGTTCTGCTGATCAGCGTGAATGTCTTTGGCGACTGGCTGCGCGACCGGCTTGATCCGAAACTGCGGTAAGGGGGACGCGCAATGGCGGCCACGCCCAGATTCAAGCCCGTCCGTGCGCGGCGGACCGTACAGGACCAGGTCTATGACCAGCTGCGCGAAGCCCTGGTCAGCGGTGCCTTCGAGGCGGGGGAGGGCTTTACCATCCCGGCGCTGTCGGAAAAGTTCATGACCTCCCACATGCCGATCCGCGAGGCGCTGCGCCGCCTTGCGGCAGAGAACGCACTGCGGATTTCTTCCACGGGCACGGCTGTCGTCCCGGCGCTGGATGTCAAGGAGCTGGGCCATATCTGCCAGGCGCGGCTGATCCTTGAGCCGGCCGTGGCCGAGATGGCCTTTGCCAACCTGACGGCAGAGGACATCGCGGAAATGCGCGCCAACCTGGAGGCCCATCGCGCCACCGGCGAAACCGGCGACGTGGTGACCATGCTGGCCGCGAACCGGGCCTTCCATTTCCTGATCTACCGGGCCAGCGGCAACCCCGTCCTTGTCAGCCAGATCGAGAACCTCTGGCTGCGCAGCGGGGCCTATGTGCGCTTCCTCTCCGACCGGATGCGGGAGCTGCTGCGCACCAGCTACAAGGTCGGCTACACGCTGCATCATGACGAGATGCTGGCCGCGCATGAGGCCGGCGACAGCGCGGCCTTCCGCGATGCCATGCACCGGGACGTCCAGGAGACCCATGACCTTCTGTTCAAGTTCCTGAAGGAAGACGACAGGGCCGGCTGAGGCCCACATCGTCCCCGCGGGGAAGGTTCAGAGGCCCAAAAGACATGCCCCGAGGTGCGTGAGGCGCCTCGGGGCATTTTGATTTCACCAGCAATAACAGGGCCGTACCGCCGTGGGGCGGCGCGATCAGGCCTTTTTCTTGTCGTGGATCGCATCGCGCACCACGCCGTAGCTGCTGCCCCATGCATCGGTCATGTCGCAGCGCACATCCCAGAGCTCGGGGAAGAAGCGGTGCTTGGCGCCGGCTTCCAGCAGGGAGACCGGGCGCCCCTTGAGCGACTTGGACCCCAGTCCGATGGAGCGGTGGATCAGGTAGACATGCATGGCGCGGAACTTCTGGAACAGCTCGTCGAATTCGATCAGCGCCTCGCCGGTGACATAGCTGTCGCCGTGGTCGTACTTGCCGTTGTAGACATCTTCGACGGTCAGCCCCTTGCCGTCGAGGTAAGTGGCCTTGTAGGCCTCCCACAGGTCGCGGGGCATGCGAAGAAGCGTTGCAAAACCGGGGCTTTCCTGGCCCGAGCCATTGCCAAGCTGCAGCCGGATTTCCTGGTATTCGCGCGGCGACATGGTTTCCAGAACGTCCAGCTGGGCCGTCATCAGCCGCATGAGCCGGTGCACGCGCCCCATCAGCGTGACCACGCGGTTGGTGTTGCCCTCTTTCAGGTAGTCCATCACGTCGACCAGCGTATAGGCCATGAGCTTCATCCAGAGCTCCTCTACCTGGTGGACGATCTGGAACTGCAGCTCATCGGCATTGGCCATTTCCTTGAGCGGCTTCTGGCAATCCAGCAGCTTTTCCACGTCGAGGTAGACACCGTAATCCAGCATCTTCGGCGTCTCGATCATGGCATGGTAGTCTTCGCGGTTCATGGGGGGGGCTCCTGTTGCCGGTTTTGCCTATCGTCCCCTAAAAAGGGCAGGTCATTGTTCCCTGATTTCCGGAATCCTGTATGGTTCAGGAATGAAACACCCTGAATCTGGCCAAGGCGGAGAACGAATGGATCTTGTGGACCTGGACCTTCTGAAGCTGCTCGAGGGCAATGGCCGCATGTCCTTTGCCGAGCTGGCAGAGCATATGAACATGTCCAAGACCCCGGTTTGGAAGCGCGTGAAGGCGCTGGAAGAGGCCGGGGTGATCGAAGGCTACCGTGCCCGGCTGGAGCCTTCGGCGCTGGGCTTCGGGCTGGAGGCGATCATCGAGGTCACGCTGGATTTCGACGCCGCGGATGACTTCGAGCGCGCGGTGCTGCGGCATCCGGCGATCTGGCGCTGCCATGCCACCACGGGGGAATCCGATTATTCGCTGCACGTCGTGGCCCGAGACATGCGCGAGATGGACGACCTGATCCGCTACGAGGTGGCGCGCTTTCCCGGCGTGGCGCGCACGCGGACAGCGGTGGTGACGCGCGCCATCAAGCGCGATCAATGCCTGTCGGATCTTGCACGGTTTCGCGGCTGAAATGCGCCCCGGGCCGGTTTTCCGGTGGCGCGAGCCTGGCAGATCGGTGCGAAAAAGCGGTTAACGGGCCGCGCGCGGAGGTTTCAGAGGTAGCCGCGCTTGGCTTTCTGCATCTGCAGGGTGAAGCGGGCATCCTTTGCCTCTGCCTCTGTCCCGAACCAGTCGGTGCGCAACTGGCCGGCGGTTCCGACCCGCCCCCAGTTGCGGACAAGCCCCCAGTCGCCGAAAAGTCCGCGAACGATTTCAATGCGATAGAAGCGAAAAAGATTGGCCTCAGGGTCCGTTCTGGTCAGGTGCATGCGCTTGCCCCCACATCCTGGCTGCGATGATCCGGGCACCCTGGCAGGGGTGTTGGCCCCGGTTCATGGGGTGCAGTGTGCCCCAGATCGACGGCTGAACGAAGCAAAAAACGCTGGGGAAACCGCCTGAAATCCACGTCTGTGCCGCATCTGTATCCTGTCGGTATCACGTCGGTATTGCGTCGGTGCGCTCCGCACGGTGGGGAGGCGCTTCGTTAACCTGCCGGTGACACCCGGGGGCCTGCGCGCGTTAACGTTAAGTTAACTTCTGGCTGGTCCGCAGGCAGCGAAAGTTTACACGGGGTTAAATCTTCTATTTTGAGTGAATTTTCCCGATGGAACCTTTTGCACTGCTTTCGGCGGGCCTGATCTCCTTGTCGGATGGTCAGTTCGACAAACAGCTTCACCTGGGGGCCGGGCTGGTCGTGACCCAGGCGGCCGCCCGGATGGACCTGCCCCCGTTGCAGACCTGCCTGGCCTCGATCGGGGCAGGGCTGGCGAAGGAGGCCTGGGATTCCCGGGGCCATGGCAACGTGGAGTTCGCGGATTTCGCGGCCACGGCCTTTGGCTGCCAGTTTACCTTTCGTTTCTGAGGGCGCGCGTCCCTGAGGGCCGGTCGTATTTCAGACGGGTCCGCAGATCGTGATGCCTTTACTTCAAATTTTAGCTGGCCGTCGCCCGGTTGGCGGATTACGAGACGATCTATTCAGTGAGGGCGCCCGGCGGGGCGCCTGACCAAGGGCTTTTCAGCAAGAGCTTTTCAGAATGGGCAGCCCATGCCCGGTCAGGCTTCGGAACGAAGCAGGGTGCGAAGCACCGCGGCGAAAGAACTTCGCCTGACCCTATTTTTCCCCGCATATCAGTCATCTGACAGCAGCCTGCAGCCCCTTTCGGGGCCTCTGCCGATCCCTCCGGAAGGGCCCTTCCAGGCAAGCGGGGGCGAGTCGCCCTGCGCGGCGCGATTCGAGCCTGCGGTGCTCCAGTCCGATGCGCTCTCGCGTCAGCGCCACCTTCCGCAGGCGGCAGTCAGATTTCCCCTAAGCGGCTGAAAGATTATGAGAAACCCGCAGACCCTGCGTCACCTTCCTTGCGCAGGAGAGGCCGCAGAAGAAGTTTTACTATTTTGTCAAAAAAACAGCATCTGGCCCTTGCACCTATCTGAACTGCGGGATACATCGACGCCATCCGAAAGGACATTGGCGCGGGGTGGAGCAGCCCGGTAGCTCGTCAGGCTCATAACCTGAAGGTCGTAGGTTCAAATCCTACCCCCGCAACCAATTTCGACACAGCCCTCGCCACTCGCGGGGGCTTTGTCGTATCTGGCTTCCCCATCTTTTGAGAAACCTGGTTCTGGCGGACCTTGAAGGGGCGGGTGCGACGGGCGTGCGGGAGGCCGTGGTGGGGGGTGCTGCATCTCGGTCGAATGGCGGGGCGCAGTGAGGGGGGATCTCTTCTAGCGCCTTCTTGCCCGAGTGGCACGTTGCTTCCCGGCACTGAGCGGACCTTGGCGAGAGAGAAAGAAGTTCTGCGATGCAGCTTCCGAGTGCAGCCCACTAGCCAAGTCTGGGGCTAACTTGCCACCCACTATTGCGGGATATAGTCTGACAAAAAGAAAGAACTTGCGGCCAGTCCCAGCCGGGCTTCACGCGGCGAACTTTTATCCTTAGCAAGCCATTTGGATTTTTCGATGCCCAATGATGAAGGGATTATATCCTACGCAGAAATCATGAAAGATATCAGTAATAGAGTGATCCATACCGAACGCTGCTTATCTCTCTGGGAAGAAGATAACTCCCGGTCACTTCGGTTGGAGGAGGCGGCGCTACAGGTCAGAATGATATGTGAGGCAACTCTTTTGGCCTCATTTTCGCTTCACTCAAAAGTTGTTGATGACCTGCTCTCCACTTTGAAGAAAAACGACGGCTGGGACAAGCTTAGGAAAGTACTGGAGAAAGAGAATCCAAATTATATGCCATCTCCGATTTCTTCAGTGCGGACGCCGACGGGCGTAATTCAGATAGCCCACATTGAGGATAAGTTCATCTCGGGGAGTGAGCTCTTTAAAATGTGGGGCAAAGCCAGCGAGCTTCTTCACTGCCGCAACCCTTTGAAGACGGAATTTTCCGCTCAGGAAAAAGCGGATGAAATTTCGGCTGCGATAAGAAGATTCAAAGATGTTCTACATCAGCATGCTATTTTTATTCCGTGCGATGGGACGCTCTATATGGTAAACGTTGTCTTCTCAACAGGTGAGCCTGAAGTGCTTTGGTGGACAGCGAGCCAAGAGAGCGGCTCAGCCAATCAAAGCATAATCGATTAGTTCCCCAAGTAAGCATAACGGACATCGGCTGCAGAGTGCAGCGAAGGTCCGCAAAATCGCCCAGATCCGTGTCGACGCCTGTCGTCCTGCTGCGGCGAGCACGGAAGGCAGCTTTGGGCTGAAAGCAGCCAGCGGAGCGGCGGCAGCGACCTTCCGGAAGATCACGCAGGGCAGCTCTTGTCGTCCCGGCCGTTGGAGCAAGGCGTGGGCGCCTCAGCGGGAAGGGGTGGCGGCTTTTAGACGTGTTCGCGGCGGAGGTGCCGCCTTTCAGGAGGCGCGTACAAGGTCTCGCAGCCGTCTGCCCAGGGGGGCCGCCGGATCTGCCAGGTCGAAGACGATGGTCAGGTGGTTTCGGTCCTGCTCCCGGCGAAGCTCGGTCGGCTGCGCGTCGCGGTCGAGCAGGGCGTTCAGGGCGACGGCCTGGTCCTGGAAGGGGGCGGTCTCTTCCTGGCCGCAGGTGATGATCCGCAGGGGGGCTGGCCGGTGGGCGGCCAGAAGCGGGGACCAGGCGGTTGCCTCCTCGGGGGTCATCTTTGCCTCGTCCTTCAGGAAGGATCCCGGGATGCCCGAAAGGTCGTAGATCCCGCTGACAAGGAGCAGGCCGCGCAGGTCGGGCAGGTCGATCGGCCCGGCGTCGCCCGGCGCCTGCGCGGCCAGAAGCGATGCAAGGTGCGCGCCGGCCGAATGGCCGCTGACGGTGAAGCGGGCAGGGTCCGCGCCGATGTCGGGCGCGAGATCCACGATGTGCCGCGCGGCGCGGCGGACCTGGCCGACGATATCGGCCAGCCGGGTCCGGGGCATCAGGTCGTAGCTGATCAGCGCGGCCACCCCGCCCGCCGCGAGCACGGGGGCCGCGACGAGGGTATGCGCGTCCTTGCTGCCGCCGCGCCAGTAGCCGCCATGGATGAACATGTGCAGCGGCGCGCCGGGGGCCGGATCGGGCGGAAAGACCAAGTCGAAGCTTTGCCGGGACGTGTCCCCGTAGCTCAGGTTCCGTTCAACGCGCGCTGTGTCGGCGAAGGCGCGGCTGCGCGCCTCTGTCTCTTCCATGATCGCGTCGAAATCGGGGATGAAGGCCCGGTTGAAGTAGAGGTCGCGCTGCGTCATCGTCTTCCTTTCCCGCCGTCAGAATTCGACGGCGAAGTATTTGGGCTCCATGAACTCGAGGATGCCGGTTACCCCGCCCTCGCGCCCGAGGCCGCTTTGCTTGGCGCCGCCGAAGGGGGCTGCCGGGTCCGACATCAGGCCACGGTTGATGCCGATCATGCCGGTCTCGATCCCGCGCCCGACACGCATCGCCCGCATGATGTCCCGCGAATAGACATAGGCCGCAAGCCCGTACTCGGTGTCATTGGCAAGGCGGATCGCCTCTTCCTCTGTCTCGAAGCGGTAGACGGCGGCGATGGGGCCGAAGATTTCCTCGTGCGCAAGGGCGGCATCGGTGGGCACGTTTTCCAGCACCGTGGGCGGGTAGTAGTAGCCGCTGCCCTCCACCGGGGCGCCGCCCGTGGTGGTGCGCGCGCCGCGCGAGGTCGCCTCGGACACCAGGCGGTCGATCTTGTCCACGGCCCTGGTGGTGATCATCGGGCCGCACTGGGTTTCGGGATCGTAGCCCGCCCCCAGCTTCAGCGCGGCCATGCGCTCGGTCAGCCCCTCGACGAAGGCGTCGTGGATGCCCGCCTGCACGTAGAAGCGGTTGGCGGCCGTGCAGGCCTCTCCTCCGTTGCGCATCTTGGCGATCATCGCGCCGTCGAGCGCGGCAGAGAGATCGGCATCGTCAAAGACCAGGAAGGGCGCGTTGCCGCCCAGCTCCATGGAGCAGTTCACCACCGATTTCGCGGCCTCTGCCAGAAGGGTCCGCCCGACGCCGGTGGAGCCGGTGAAGGAGAGCTTGCGCACCCGTGGGTCGGCCAGCATGGCAGAGGTCACCGGGCCCGGGTTGGAGGTGGTCAGCACGTTCACGACGCCCGGTGGCACCCCGGCCTCTTCGCCAAGGCGCGCCATGGCATAGGCCGTCAGGGGTGTTTCCGACGCGGGCTTGAGGATCACGGTGCAGCCGGCGGCAAGGGCCGGGCCGATCTTGCGCGTGGCCATGGCGGCGGGGAAGTTCCAGGGCGTGATCAGCACCGCGATCCCGATGGGCTCATGATCGACAAGGATGTTGTGTGCGCCCGAAGGGGCGTGACGGAATTCGCCGCCGATCCGGGTGGCTTCTTCGGCGTACCAGCGGAAGAACTCGGCGGCATAGGCGACCTCGCCACGCGCGTCTGACAGCGCCTTGCCGTTCTCCAGGCTGATCAGCAGCGCCAGTTCCTCGGCGTGTTCGGTCATCAGGGTGAACCAGCGGCGCAGGATCTCAGACCGCTGTCGGGAGGGCGTGGCGCGCCAGCCGGCTGCGGCGGCGGCAGCGGCCTCCACGGCGCGCAGGGCGTCTTCGGTGCCGGCATCGGGCACTTCGGCGATGGCGGTGCCGGTCGAGGGGTCGATCACGGGGATGCCACTGCCGGCCTCCCATTTACCGCCAATGTAGAGGCCTTCGGCGTGCAGCGACGGGTCAGCGTAGCCGGTGAAAGTGGTGTCGAGTGTCATCGCGTCGTTTCCCTCAGTTGGTTTCCAGCACGTCGAGCTTGCCGTGATAGGCCGCGCCGACCAGCCGCCGCATGTCCTCAAGCGGAAGCGGGCGCGGGTTGTTCTGGATCAGCCGGGCGATGCCGCAGGATTGCTCGGCCACCCAGTCCAGCTTGTCTTCGGCCAGCCCGAGATCCTGGAGCGTGCGGGGAATGCCGATGCGCCCGAAGAGCGCCGCGATGGCCGGGATGACGGCATCGCGGTTGCTTACGCCGATGGCGCCCGCGATCTGGTCAAGCTCCGCTTCGATCCTTGGCGCGTTCCAGGCCAGCACGTAGGGCATGAGGCAGGCGACGCCCTGGCCATGTGCCGTGTGGGTCAGCGCGCCGACCGGGTACTGGATCGCATGGGCGGCGGCGGTGCCCGCCACGCCAAAGGCAAGGCCCGCCGTCATTGCGCCCATCATGACTTTGGCGCGTGCCTGAGCATCGGTTCCGTCGGTACATGCCGCTTCCAGCCCGTGCCAGAGCAGGCCGATGGCGGTCAGGGCGAAATGATCCGATGTCGCGTTCTTGCCGACGAAAACCCGCTCCTGCGCCAGCCCCGGTACCGGATCCCGCCGAATTGCCGTGAAGGCCTCAATCGCGTGGGTCAGCGCGTCCGCCCCTGCGATGGCGGTCAGCGCGGGCGGGCAGGTAAGCGTAAGGTCCGGGTCGCAGATCGAGACGGTCGGGATGATATGGGGCGAGGAGATGCCGACCTTGAGCTGGCGTTCGCTGTCCGACAGGACCGCCACCGGCGTCGCCTCTGATCCGGTTCCGGCGGTGGTGGGTACGGCGATCAGGGGCATGACGGGGCCGGGCACCATGAACTCGCCGTAGTAATCCTGTGGCGTGCCGCCATGGGTCAGCAGGACCGCCACGCATTTCGCCATGTCCAGGCAGGAGCCGCCGCCGACGCCGATCACCAGGTCGGGCGCGAAATCGCGCGCGGCCTCGGCGCTGGCGATGGCCGTCTCTACCGGCACTTCGGGCAGGGTCGAGCCATCCACCCGGACCGAGACGCCCTCTGCCTTGAGCTGCGCGACCATGGCCTGGAAGGTCGCATCTGCGGCCAGCCGCTCGTCCGTCACCACCAGAGCCCGCCTGCCCAATTGCGCCGCGACCTTGCCAAGGGCGTCGCGCTGGCCGCTGCCGAAGATCATTTCCCGGGGTGCTCTGATCGTGCCGAATAGGGTCATTTCTTTTCCTGTCATGTCATGGGGGCTCAGCCCGCGGCGAGGGTTCGGATTTCGTGGTGAAGGGCGTCGGGCAGCGCGATGCCCCGGGCCAGGGCCTGCGCCCGCCGCGCGTGCATCCTGTCGCCGGGCACGGCCACGGGGCGGTCCGGGTCCCTGGGATGGGAGGCGCGCAGCCGGTCAAGGTAGGCGGCCAGGCCGGCGGTGCTGCCGTCCCCGGCGCTGGGGTCGATCAGGATGAGGATATCGCCCTTGTTCGCCACCGCAGTCGCATCGAGCGTGCCGCCCACATCCGGCGCGAAGGCCGATCCGGCCAGGGCTGCGACAAGCAGTTCTACGCCCAGGCCCAGGCCATATCCCTTTGCCTCACCGAAAGGGGCAATGGCGCCGGACTTGGCGGCTTCGGGATCCGTGGTGCGGTTGCCCTGGGCATCGACGGCCCAATCCGCCGGGATCGGCGTGCCGGTCAGCGCGTGGTGGTGGATCTTCCCCATGGAGACGCGGCTGGTCGCAAGGTCCAGGATAAAGGGGCGAGCCCCGGTGGGGATCCCGATGGCGATCGGGTTGGTGCCCAGCAGCGCCTCGGTTCCGCCGAAGGGGTGAACCAGCGCCTCGCTCGTGGTCAGGACGATGCCGATCAGGTTCCGATCGGCGGCGGCTTCGGCGTAATAGGCCAACATGCCGATATGGTTGGCGTTTCGGATCGCGGCGACAGCTATCCCCTGATCGGGGAGGAGGGCGGCCAGGGCATCGAGCGTTTGCATCATGACAACCGGGCCAAGCCCGCGTTGCCCGTCCACGCTCAGGAAGCCGGGCCGGGTCTTGCGTATCGCGCCCCTCGCGGTGGGGTCGGCAAGCCCGGCCTTCAGGCGTTCAACGATCCGCGGCAAGCGCTGGAGGCCATGGGAGGGCAGGCCGCGCAGTTCAGCCTCGATCAGCAGGTCTGCCTGGATGCGCGCGCTTTCCGGCGCAACTGCCTGTGCAAGAAGCGCCCTTTCCGAAAGTTCACGAAGATTTTCAGCCGAAAACACCAAGCGAACCTCCCTTCTGAATCAGATCGTATATGATATTGTATTTGACATGCGATATCCTATCAGTGTTAGGATCTGCCTTGTCAAGAACGCTGAACTGGGAAGAATGATGGCTGTATCGACAAATCGCGAAGAGAAGGGCGGGTTCGTTCGGCCTTCCAGCATTGCTGACAGCATTCACGAACAAATTTACGAGCGCATCATGTCGCTTGAGATCCCGCCCGGAGCCCGCATTCCGATCGACGGGCTGGCGCGCGATCTGAACGTGTCCCAAACCCCGGTGCGCGAAGCCCTGACGCGGCTTGAGCGCGAGGGGCTGGTGCGCAAGGCGCATCTGATCGGCTACTCGACCTCGCCGCAGCTGACGCACAAGGAATTCGACAACCTCTACAAGTTCCGCCTGATGCTGGAGCCCGAGAGCGCCCGGCAGGCCTGCCTGAACCTGACGCCCGAGACGCTGGCCCGGATCGAGGCCGCCGCCGCCGACATGGAGCAGGGCGAGCCGCCCGTGGATCGCAACAGCCGCTATTCGCGCTTCGCGCGGGCAGATGCGCATTTCCACGACGAGATCCTGCAACTTGCGGACAATGAATTCGTGCGCCAGGCGCTGAACGACCAGCATATCCACCTGCATATCTTCCGTCTGATGTTCCACAGCCGGGTCACGCAGGAGGCGCTGGAAGAGCATGAGAGCCTGCTTGCGGCCTTCAGGGCAGGGGATGCGGATGCTGCCTATGAGGCCATGAAAGAACATATCGAACGGTCGCGCGACCGGCTTGCGGCGGCCTTCGAATGATGACCCCAGGGCTGGATACCCCCGGGGCGGGCAACGCGCCCAGTCGACCGGTGCTGCACGCCGAAGGCCTGTCCAAGGCCTATGGGCCGATCACGGTGCTGAGCGACGTGACGCTTGATATCCGCGCCGGAGAGGTCCACGCGATCATCGGCGAAAACGGGGCCGGCAAGTCGACGCTGATGAAGCTGCTGTCAGGTCATGCCGCGCCGACCGGCGGCACGTTGGCCATGGCCGGGGAAACGGTCGCCTTTGCCGATGCCGTGCAGGCCGAGGATGCGGGCATCGTTCTTGTGCATCAGGAAATCCTGCTCGCGCCCGATCTTACAGTGGCGCAGAACCTCTTTCTTGGCCGCGAGCTGTCCCGTTACTTCAGCGTGGACGACCGCAGGATGAACCGCCGCACGGCCGAGGTGCTGGCGCGGGTCGGCTCCACGGCGCGGCCGACATCCCGGGTCGGCGACATGCCCCTTGCCCAAAGGCAGCTTGTCCAGATCGCCCGCGCCCTGCTGGATGACCGCAAGGTGATCATCCTGGATGAACCCACCGCGATGCTGGCCAATGACGAGGTCGACGCGCTGCTTGAGATCGTCCGGAACCTGCGCGCGCAGGGTGTCGCCGTGCTTTACATCTCTCACCGCCTGGAAGAGGTGGAGGCGCTTGCCGACCGCGCCACCGTCCTGCGCGACGGCAAGATGATCGGGACCTGGCCGGCACAGGAGCTGGATCAGCGCCAGATGGCGGAACTGATGGTCGGGCGCGAATTGTCGATGCTGTATCCACCCAAACGCGGGGTTTCCAACGCCGATCCCGCGCTTGCGGTCGAGGACCTCTCTGTCGATCACGGCAAGATCGCGGGCTCTTTTGACGTCCGCCCGGGCGAAGTGCTTGGGATCGGCGGCATGATCGGGGCTGGCCGCACGGAGCTTGTCGAGGGGCTGATGGGATTGCGCCCGGCCCAGGCGGGCTCGATCATGCTTAACGGCAGGGAGATCAGGAAACCCAATGTCGGCACCATGATGGAGGCCGGGCTTGTCTACCTGACCGAGGACCGCAAGGGGAAGGGCCTGCTGCTCAACGAGGGGCTGGCCGCGAACCTGACGCTCCAGGCGCTGGACACCGTAAACCCGCGCCTGCGTCTTGATCGCCGGCGGGAAACCGGCACGGTCCGGCGCGCGGTGCAGGAATACGACATCCGCGTCCGCACCCTGTCGGTCGAGGCCGGACAGCTGTCAGGCGGCAACCAGCAAAAGCTGCTGCTGGCCAAGGTGATGCTGGCCGATCCCACGGTGGTCATCATCGACGAGCCGACGCGCGGCATCGACATCGGCAACAAGAGCCAGATCTACAGTTTCATCGACGATCTCGTCCGGGCGGGGAAGGCCTGTGTCGTGATTTCGTCGGAACTGCCCGAACTTGTCGGCCTGTCCGACCGCGTGCTGGTGATGCGCGGCGGGCGTTTCGTTGCCGAACTGACGGGCGCGGACATCACCGAACAGAACATCGTCTATGCCGCCGCAAGCAGCGGCACCGACACCGAGGGGAGGAAACGCGCATGAGCAGTGCCGAAATCGCAGCCATACCGGAAAACGAAGGCTTCAAGATCCGCTGGGGCGACTTCGCTCCGTTCATTGCGCTGGCGGTGATCATCCTGCTGGGCGCGCTGATCAATTCGAACTTCATGTCGGCGAACAACATCCTGAACGTCATCACGCGCAGCGCCTTCATCGCGATCATCGGCGTTGGCGCGACCTTCGTGATCGCGACGGGGGGGCTGGACCTGTCGATCGGGTCGATGATGGCCTTCGTCGTGGGCATCATGATCATGGCGATGAACGCGCTTGCCCCATCGCTTGGCGCCTGGGCCATCCCGGCCGGCGCGGTCGTCGCGCTGGTGGTGGGCTCTCTCTGCGGCCTTCTGAACGGGCTCATCGTCACCGTGGGGCGGATCGAGCCCTTCATCGTCACATTGGGCACGATGGGCATCTTCCGCGCGCTCATCACCTACATGACCGACGGCGGGTCGCTTTCGATCGACCGCAGCCTGCGCACGGCCTATCGCCCGGTCTACTTCGGCGACTTTCTTGGCATTCCCTACCCGGTGATCATTACGCTGGCGATCGCCGCGCTTGGGGCCTTCATCCTGTATCGGACGAAATACGGCCGTCGGGTCACCGCCGTCGGGTCCAACGCCGACGTTGCGCGCTTTTCCGGTGTGCATGTCGGACGGGTGCGGGCCATGGCCTTTGTCATCCAAGGCTTCTGCGTTGCCGTGGCCGCGATCTGCTACGTGCCGCGTCTTGGCGCCGCGACGCCCACGACCGGGCAGCTTTGGGAGCTTCAGGTCATCACGGCGGTCGTCATCGGCGGCACGCTCCTGCGCGGCGGCAAGGCCCGTGTATGGGGCACTGTCGCCGGCGCACTCATCCTCGAGGTCATCGCCAACGTCATGGTCCTGTCGGACATGGTGTCGGAGTACCTCGTGGCAGCGGTCCAGGGGACGATAATCATTATCGCCATGCTGGCTCACCGCTTTACGGGCACCCGCTGAAAACGGCGGGCGCATAACAACCCAATGGAGGAGGGGAAAATGAGGAAAATGACCAAGGGGGCGACGCTTCTGTCGGCCACCATCGTCGCCAGCGCGCTGACCGGTGCCATGGCCCACGCCCAGGACAAGACGTTCACCATCGCGGTGTCGATCCCGGCCGCAACCCATGGCTGGACCGGGGGCGTGGTCTATCATGCCCAGGAAGCCGAAAAGCAGCTTGAGGCCGCCTATCCCAACATCGACGTGATCGTCTCGACCGCGTCCTCGGCAACGGCACAGGTGTCCTCGCTCGAGGATCTGTCTGCCACCAATGAACTTGATGCGCTGGTCATCCTGCCCTTCACGTCAGAGGAGCTGACCGGGCCTGTGGAGCAGGTCGCTTCCAACGGCACCTTCATCACGGTCGTGGACCGTGGTCTGGCCGATCCTTCGATCCAGGATCTTTACGTCGCGGGCGACAATATCGCGGTGGGCGCGAACACGGCCAAATGGCTGGTCGACAATCTGGGCGGCGAAGGGGAGATCGTCGTGCTGCGTGGCATCCCGACCGTGATCGACGACGAGCGCATCCAGGGCTTCACGGATGTCATCGACCAGTCCGACATCAAGATCCTCGACATCCAGTACGCGAACTGGAACCAGGACGAGGCTTTCACGCTGATGCAGGATTACCTGGCGCAATACCCCAACATCGACGCGGTATGGGCGAATGATGACGACATGCTGCTTGGCGTGCTTGAGGCCGTCGACCAGGCGGGGCGCGAGGACATCAAGTACGCGCTGGGCGGCAACGGCATGAAGCAGGTGATCGAGATGGTGAAAGCGGGCGATGTGCGCACCCCGATCTCCACGCCGTATCCGCCGTCGATGATCGCCTCTGCCATGTACATGACCGCGGCGCAGTTCGCGGGGCAGGCACCGATGCGGGGGGCATTCAAGCTGGATGCGCCGCTGATCACCCCTGAGAACGCGGATCAGTTCTACTTCCCCGACTCTCCGTTCTGAACCCATCTTCCCGTCCGGCCGCCCTGCAGCCGGACGGGTCCACCCCATGACCCAGGAGGCCCAGATGAGCGGCAAGAAAATCCTCATGCTCTGCGGCGAGTTTACCGAAGAGTATGAAATCTACGTCTACCAGCAAGGCATGGAGGCCGTCGGCCATACCGTGCACGTGGTTTGCCCGGACAAGAATGCCGGCGACATGATCGCCACCTCGCTGCACGATTTCGAGGGGCACCAGACCTATACCGAAAAGCCCGGCCACAATGCCGAGATCAACAAGACCTTTTCCGAGGCCGAAGCCGAGCTGGACAGCTACGATGCGGTCTATGCCGCCGGCGGGCGTGGCCCGGAATACATCCGCACCGATCCCCGCATCCAGGCTATGGTCAAGCATTTCCACGACAGCGGCAAACCGATCTTCACCATCTGCCATGGCGTGCAGATCCTGATGGCGGTTCCCGGGGTGCTGAAGGGCAAGACCGTCGCGGGCCTTGGCGCCTGTGCGCCAGAGGTGACGGCCGTGGGTGGCACCTACTACGATGCCGACCCCAAGGAAGCCTATGTCGACGGCACCATGGTTTCGGCCAAGGGCTGGACCGCCCTTGCGGCCTTCATGCGCGAGTGTCTGAAGGTGCTGGGCACTGAAATCCGGCACAGCTGAGCGAGTGCCTTTGCGGGGAGGAGGGGCGTCATCGACCGACCTTCCTTCCCTCACGCAGGCAGCAGACCTTCAGCGACCCGCATAACGTCAGGGATCATTCCGCCTGCCGACCTTATGCAGGGCGCGATCCGGGTGGCGACGCGTGTCAGGCGGTGGCCAGCCGGGGGCTCATCGGATCGGTGATGCGCTGGGCCTGGAAGGCCTCGGGCAGGGGCTCGATGCTGATGTCCCGGACGATGCCGGCCCCGGCGAAGGGGTCCCCTTCGGCAAAGGCCCGGGCGTCCGCCGCACTGCGCGCCTCCAGCACCCCGAAATTGCCGAGGGAGGTGCCGCTGTCATCGGTCAGGGCAGAGCCGATCAGGACGGAGACCAGCCCTTCGCCGCCCGAGCCCACCCACTTGCGGTGCTCGGGACGCAGGGCATCGCGCTTTTCGCCCATGTCCGGGTGGTGCAGGCAGCGCATCAGGAAGAAGGCCATCACGCGTTCTCCAGCACGATGCAGCCGGCGCCGGTCATCGAGGCGGGCAGGTGGTAATGCGTATGCTTGACGGTGACCTCCTGCTGCATGGCCGCGCGCATGACCAGCCACATGATCAGCTCTGCCCCTTCGGAGCCGAACTTCTCGACGTAGTCCTCGCGGCTCATGGAGCGCCACTTGTCCGGGTCGCTGGCGAAGGTGGCCAGCCAGTCGCGGTCCGCCTGTTCGTTCAGGAAGCCGGCGCGCGCGCCCTGCAGCTGGTGGGACAGCCCGCCGGTGCCCAGGATCACGACACGCTCATCGCCGGGGAAGCTTTCGATCGCCTCGCGCAGCACGCGGCCCATGTCCCAGCAGCGCTGCGGGGTGGGGATCGGGAATTGCACGGTGTTGACCCAGATCGGCAGGATCTTGACCGGCCAGGCGTCTTCGGGGCGGCCGAAGAACAGCTCCATCGGGACCTGGCAGCCATGGTCCACGGTGATCTCACGGGCGATCATCGGGTCGAAATGGCGTTCGACCAGCTTGTCGGCGAAGTGCCAGCCCAGGTCCTCTGCCCCGGCGAAATCGGGGATCGCGCGGGGCCCCCAGCCTTCGTCGGAGGGCTTGTAGGTGTCCGCCACGCCGACCGTGAAGGTGGGCACCCGGTCCAGGAACATGGCATTGCCGTGATCGTTGAAGATGACGACGGCGATGTCGGGCTTGTGCTCCTTCATCCATTGCTTGGGGTAATCGTAGCCGTCGAAGAAGGGTTTCCACTGCGGGGTCTGGTCGATCCCCTTGTCGAGCGCGACACAGATGGAGGGCACGTGGCTGGTGCCAAGTCCGCCGATGATCTCAGCCATTTCTCTTCCCCAGTCTTTGAATCATGAAGTCTTCGACGCTCATGCCGGCCTGTGCGGCCCCGATGGCGATGATCGGCGTCGGGTCGATGGCAGAGATCTTCAGGATGAAGAACAGGTTGCCGCCAAGGCGCACCATCTCATGCCAGTCGCGGACCATGACGGCCGCCTTGGTTTCCGCGTCCAGCCCGTAGCTGTCGAGGAAGGCTTCCTCGTCCGCGAGGAATGCCTTGCGGTTGGGCTCCTCGCCCAGCGACATGGCCATCTTGTTCAGCTTGTAACCGCGGATGCCGGCCTTGCGGTCGAACAGCGGGGTATCGGCAAGCGGTGTCTTGTCGTCAGACATGGATATCCTCCCGGCGGCGGTCGAGCCATTCGGTGATGAGCGCGACGGTTTGTGCGGATTGTTCGAGCGGCAGGAAATGCCCGGCCTGGTCGATGACATGCACTTCCGCATCCGGCGCAAGATCGGCGATCTCACGGTGCTGCGGTTCGGGGGACCAGCCGTCCTGCGCGCCGGTCACCAGCAGGATCGGGCAGGTGATTTCGGAGATGTAAGTCCCCGCATCGGGGCGATCCACGAGGGCCCGGATCTGGCGTTCATGCACCACGGGCCCGATGGACAGCACCATCTCCGTCAGGTCCTGCATCAGGGCGGTGTCTCCGGTGCGCGCCGGGTCCAGCATGGGCGGCAGCCATTCGGCGGCCAGCTTTTCCATGTCGTCATTGGCCAGGTCGATCTTGGCCTGGCGCTTTGCTTCCTCTCCGGGTTTCTTCGCATCATGCCCGGTATTGGCCAGCACCAGGGCGCGCAGGCGATCCGGGGCCTGGTGGGCCATCTCCATCGCGACGCGGCCGCCCATGGAATGGCCGATCACCACCAGGGGGCCGTCGACCTGTTGCAGGATGCGGTGGGCCATGCCCGGGATCGAGGAGTCCTGTCGCACGTCCGCATCGTGGATCGGGTACCTGGGGGCCAGGGCCTCTGCCACGGGTTTCCAGACCCGCGCATCAGAGACCAGGCCCGGGACCAGGACAACGGTCACCTGTGTCATGCGTTTGCTCCTCCCGATTAACGCGCGTCTCCGGGGGTTGCATCCCCGGCTTTATTTCACAATCAGATGCCGTAGATATATGAAATCGAGAAAACTGATTTCACACTGACTCGACCAGGCGGGGTGGGCCATGTCCTTCGATCCTTACAAGCTGGATTTCGCGGCGCTGAGAATCCTCATGCGGGTTCATATGCTGGGCTCCTTTTCGCGGGCGGCCGATGAGCTGGAGGTCAGCCAATCCGTGGTCAGCTACACGATCGACAAGCTTCGCGATGCCCTGTGTGATCCGCTGTTCCTGCGCCGGGGCGGGGGGATCACCCCGACGGAGCGCTGCAACGACGTGGTGGCGCAGGCCGAGGGGATCCTGGAAAGCTACGCGCGGCTGATCAGCCCGGCAGAGATCGCGCCCCAGACGCTGCGCCATCGTTTCACGCTTAGCTGCAATCACTACGAACGGCGCTGGCTGCTGCCGCTGATCGCGCGCCATATCCGGCGCGAGGCCCCGGGCGTGGAGCTGAACGTGATCCCTTCCGGCACCGATGGTCCCAGCCAGTTGCAAAGCGGAGAGGCCGATGTGCTGCTGGGCCCCATGCGCCCGGATATCGAGGGGTTCTACCGCCGCAACCTGGTGTCGGAGCATTACGTCTGCCTGATGGACCGCAACAACCCGCTGGCCTCTGGCGCGCTGACCCTGCCGGAATACGCCGGGGCGCGGCATGTCGGCATCGTCTACGGCCGGGGCTGGGCGTCAAGCTACGTGCGGGCGCTGGCCGCCTGCGGGGTGGAGATCGTGCCGGCGATCACGGTGCCCGATCCGGTGGGGATCGAGGCGCTGATCGAGGGGACGGACCTGGTGGCCACGGTGCCCCGGCGGTTTTCCCAGACGGTGTCGCCGATGCTGCATGTCGCCGATTGCCCGGTGCCCGGCCCCTTCGAGGTGGACATGGTCTGGACCCTGCGCACCCATGCCGCCGCCGCGCACAAGTGGTTTCGCGGGGCCATCGCCACGGCGGTGAAGGCGGGCCTGAAATAGGGCACCAGAATTAGGGGGCGTGGGGGCCCTCTGGTGCCGCCCTGCGGGCGCTGGTATCCAGTGCCGGTCGCGGCCCGCCGTGGCGTTCTGGCCCCGGTGACCCCGCCCGCAGCAGGGCGCGGCACATTCTACAGATGGACAAGACATGAAACTGATCATCGATACCGATCCGGGCGTGGATGACGCGCTGGCAATCCTTTACGCGGCCCTGCACCCCGGGATCCAGCTTGTCGGGCTGACCACGGTCTTCGGCAATGTCACGGTGGAACAGGCGACCCGCAACGCGCTTTGCCTGGTGGAACGGGCCGGGCTGGACGTGCCGGTGGCCGAAGGGGCGGGCAAGCCGCTGGAATTGCCACCCTTCGAGCCCGCGGCGATCGTGCACGGGCCGGAGGGGTTTGGGGATATCCCGGCCCCGGTGGTCAGCGGCAAGGCGCTGGAGGAAACGGCTGCGGAATTCCTGGTGCGCATGGCGCGCGAAACCCCCGGAGAGATCGTGCTGTGCCCCATCGGCCCGATCACCAACGTGGCAGAGGCGATCCGCCTGGATCCCGATTTCGCGACCAATATCAAGAGCATCGTCTTCATGGGCGGGGCGCTGGATGCGCGCGGCAACGTCAGCGGCGTGGCAGAGGCCAATACCTGGCATGACCCCCATGCGCTGGACATCGTGCTGGCCAGCGGCGCCGATATCACCATGGTCGGCCTGGATGTCACCATGCAGGTCCTGCTCACGGCAGAGGACTTCCGCGAACTGGCGCGGATCGACCCGGAACACGGCGCCTTCCTGCAGGAGATGAGCCATTTCTACCTGGCCTTCTACCACAGCAAGGGCGAGGCCGGCTGCGGCTTCCATGATCCGATGGCGGTGATGGCCTGCCTGATGCCCGACCTTCTGGACTGCGAGGTCACGCCGCTTTCCGTCGTGCTGGAGGGCGAAGAGATCGGGCGCACGGTGCGCGCGACGGGTCCGGCGGCGGGCCGCGCCCCGGTCAGGGTCGCCCTGGGCTGCGACCCGGCAGAGGTGAAGCGGCGCTACTTCGACCTGTTTGCCTCGGTTCAGGCGGCTGGCTGAGCCAAGGCCATCCCGGCGCACCTGACGGGCCGCCAGGTGGTTGACTGTCCCCGGCCCTCCATGCGAGGGCTGGGGTGTTATTGCGACGGGGGCGCACGGGAAACCGGGCTGAGACGTACCCTTTGAACCTGAACCAGATAATGCTGGCGGAGGGAGGCGCAGACAGAACGCCTTGCCCCCGCGCGATAGTGCCTTCTGTCCGGTCCTGTCTTCGTCATCCGAGTGAGGAGACCGAAGATGCAGGATACCGGAAAAGCGCTGGAGCGGATGCGCGAGGGCGCGCCGCTTGTTCAGAACATCACCAATTTCGTCGCCATGAACGTCATGGCCAATGTCATGCTGGCGGTGGGCGCATCGCCGGCCATGGTCCATGCAGAGGAAGAGGTGGCGGAATTTGCCGCCATTGCCTCGGCGCTCAGCATCAACATAGGCACGGTCTCTGGTCCCTGGGCGACCTCCATGGAGCTGGCGGCGCAAGCGGCGCGGGCGGCGGGGCGCCCCTGGGTGCTGGATCCGGTGGCCGTGGGCGCCACGGCCTTCCGGCGCGACCTGGGCGCGCGGCTGCTCACGCATCGCCCGACGGTGATCCGGGGCAATGCCTCTGAGATCCTGGCGCTGTCCGGCGCTGAGGCAGCAGGCAAGGGCGCGGATGCCGCCGATCCGGTCGCCGCGGCAGAGGCCGCCGCGCGGGCCCTGGCGCGCGCGCAATCCTGCGTCGTGGCGGTCACCGGCCCGGTGGATTTCGTCACCGATGGCCAGCGGGAGGCGCGGGTGCGCAACGGGCACGCGATGATGCCGCGCATCACCGCGCTTGGCTGTTCGCTGACCGGGGTCATCGCGGCCTTCGTCGTCGATCAGCCGCCTTTCGAGGCCACGGTGGCGGCGCTGGCCTGCTTCGGCCTAGCCGGTGAGATCGCGGCAGAGACGGCGCGGGGGCCGGGCTCCTTCCAGGTGGCCTTCCTGGATGCGCTGTACGATCTGGACCCGCAGGTCCTGACGGCGCGCGCGCAGGTCGAGCTGGCTGTGCCCGCATGATCCCGCCCCTTTGTTTCATCACCGATGCCGCCGCCCCTGCCACGGTGCCTGATCAGGCTCTGGCGGCGGCGCGCGGCGGGGCGGGCTGGGTGCAGCTGCGCGACAAGACGCTGTCGGATGCCGATTTCGCCGAACTCGCCCGCCAGCTCATGCCGCTGCTGGCAGAGCAGGGCGCGGCGCTGATCGTCAATGACCGGGTGGAGGTCGCCCGGGCCATCGGCGCGCCGGGCCTGCACGTGGGCCAGGGCGATGGCGATCCGGCCCGCATCCGCGACCGCATCGGCCCTCAGATGATCCTGGGCCTGTCGGTCGAGGATCCCACCCAACTTTCCCGCGTGCCCCAGGGGGTCGATTACCTGGGCGTCGGCCCGCTTTATGCCACAAGGTCAAAGGCCGATCACGCGCCGCCCATTGGGCCGGAGGGCTTTGCCCGGATCGCCGGGGCCACGGATCTGCCCTGTCTTGCCATCGGTGGCGTCACCGTTGCCGATGCCGCAGCGGTGCGCGCGGCGGGCGGGGCCGGGCTGGCCGTAGTGTCGGCCATCTCGCGGGCGGAGGACATGCAGGCCGCGGCGGCGGACCTTTTGAGTGCATGGAGGGGCGCATGATCCCGAATATCCTGAGCATCGCGGGTTCCGATTGTTCCGGCGGGGCGGGAATCCAGGCCGATATCAAGGCGATCTCTGCCAATGGCGGCTACGCCATGTCCGTGCTGACGGCGTTGACGGCGCAGAACACCCAAGGGGTGCGCGCGGTCGAACTGGTCGGGACGGGTATGATCGCGGCCCAGCTGGCGGCGATCCGCGCCGATATCCGCGTGGATGCGATCAAGATCGGCATGCTGGGCAGCGCCGCGATCATCCGCACCGTGGCCGAGGGGCTGGCGGGGCTAGACTGCCCCGTGGTGCTGGACCCGGTGATGGTGGCCAAGAGCGGCGATCGCCTGCTGGAGGCCGCCGCGGTGGAGGCCCTGCGCGCAGAGCTTCTGCCGCTGGCCCGGGTGATCACGCCCAACCTGCCGGAGGCCGCCGATCTGCTGGGCCGTGCAGAGGCGCGCGACCGCGCGGAGATGGCAGAGCAGGCCCAGGCCCTGCTGGCCCTGGGCCCCGGCGCCGTGCTGCTGAAGGGCGGTCACCTTGAGGGGCCGGAAAGCCCCGACCTGCTGATCTGGCCCGGTGGCGCGGAATGGCGCGCCGCCCCGCGCCAGCCCACGCGCAACACCCATGGCACCGGCTGCACCCTGTCCTCTGCCCTGGCCACGCACCTGGGCGCGGGACTTGCCCTGCCAGAGGCCGTGGCGGCGGCAAAGACCTATATCTCCGGCGCGATCGCCTGCGCCGGTCAGTTGGACGTCGGGTCCGGTCACGGCCCGGTGCATCACTTTCACGAACAGGAACAATGACATGCGTTTCAGAGACCAGCTTTGGCAGGCGACAGAGGACCTGCAGGCCCGTATCCGCGACATGCCCTTCAACCGGGAGCTCGCGGCAGGCAGCCTGCCACCCGTGGTCTTCAGCGGCTACATCATCCAGGATGCCCACTACCTTGAGGGTTTCGCGCGCGGCCTGTCGCTGGCGGCCTCCAAGGCGGTGGATCCGCAGGCGGTGGCGCAGCTGGCCGGTTCGGCGGCCGGGGCCATCGCGGTGGAGCGGGAATTGCACGGCCATTACATGGGGCTGTTCGGCGTGAGCGCGGCGCAGTTCCAGGCCACGCCGGTGTCAGAGGCCTGCGATCACTATGTCTCTTTCCTGCTGCGCTCTACCGCGCTTGGGGATTTCGCGGAAGGGGTGGCGGCTCTGCTGCCCTGCTTCTGGATCTACCATGAGATCGGCCAGGGCATCGCGCGGGAAGCCGCGCCGGAGAACCCCTATCGCGCCTGGATCGATACCTATTCGGGCGAGGGCTTTGCCGAGGGCGTGGAGCGGATGCTGGCGCTGACCGACCGGCTTGCCGCCGAAGGGGACGAGGCCTGCCGGGCGCGGATGCAGCGCGCCTTTGCCCGCAGTTGCTGGCACGAATGGCATTTCTGGCACAGTGCCTATCACCAGAAGGGCTGGCAGGATCCCTCTGTGGCCTGAGGTCTGAAACCGAAAGGGGCAGGGCCGCGTGGCACCTGCCCCTTTTCATCTGGCGCTGTCTGTCCGGTGTGTCGGACCTCAGCCAACTCAGCCCCAAGGGCCGTTGCTGTCCGTCGGCGGGCGGCGGCGGGAGACGCGCGGCACGGAGGCATGTGCATCCCTGGCCGCCTTGTCCTCTGCCTGGCGCGGGCGGGGCGCCGGGCGCGGGGCCTGGCGTTCTTGCGTCGATTGCCCGGCCATGGCGCGCAGGGCGGCGATGCGGTTTTCCGTCGCCGGGTGGGTCGAAAAGAGCGCATCGCGCTTGTGGGCATGCAGCGGGTTGATGATGAACATATGGGCCGTGGCGGGGTTCCGCTCGGCTGTTTCGTTATCGATCCGCGCCGCGCCCATGGCGATCTTCTCAAGCGCGCCGGCCAGCCAGAGCGGGTTGCCGCAGATCTGCGCCCCGGCCTTGTCCGCGGCGTATTCGCGGGTGCGGGAGATCGCCATCTGCACCAGCGCGGCGGCCATCGGCGCGAGGATCATCATCGCCAGCGTGCCGATCAGCCCCAGCCGTTCACGGGAACCGCCGAAGAACAGCGCGAAGTTCGCCAGCATGGAGATCGCACCGGCGAAGGTTGCCGTGACGGTCATGATCGCCGTGTCATGGTTGCGGATATGGGCCAGCTCATGGGCCACGACCCCGGCAAGCTCTTCGCGGCTGAGGCTGCGCAGCAGGCCGGTGGACACCGCCACGGCGGCATTGCTGGGATTGCGCCCGGTGGCGAAGGCATTGGGCTGGGGGCTGTCGATGATGTAGACGGCCGGGTTGGGCAGGCCCGCGTTGGCGGCCAGCTCATGGACAAGCGCCTGCAGGTTCCCGGCCTCTCCGGGTTTCACCGCGTGGGCGTTGTGCATCTTCAGCACCATCTTGTCGGAGTTCCACCAGGTGAAGACGTTCATCCCGGCGGCGATCACAAGCGCGATCATCGCGCCGCCCGCGCCCCCCAGCAGGTAGCCCAGCCCCATGAAGAGCGCGGTCATGGCGGCCATCAACAGGCCTGTCTTCACATATCCCATCCTGGTCCTCCGGCCTGTCCCTGACGGGCCATGCGTTGCTTTGGTCGCGTGTTTCAGTGGCTGTCCGGCGGGGCCGGACCAGGAAATATATAGGCTGGGTGCGGGCGCCAGCAATGCCGGGGTGCTGCAATGGCTGCGTTTTGGGCGCGCGTTGAGGGGGCTTGCCGCCCGTCGCGCCGAAGGCTAGGCCGCAGGGAACCTGCCCGGGGCTGTCTTCCGGGGCAGGCGTGAAGCAACGCAACAGGAGACCCCCGCGTGGCGCGATACCGCAAGACAGTGCTAAGCCTTCCCGCGCCGCGCCCCGGCGCGGATCACCGGCTGACGCTTTTCCTGCCGGACGGGCCCGCACCGGCGGCGGGGCGCGCGACCCTGTGGTACCTGGATGGCAATGCCGCCGCACAGGATCTGGACGCCGCCACGCTTGACGCGATCCCGGGACCAGGCGCCCCGGTGCTGATCTGCCTGGGCCACGAGGGCGCAGAGCGTTTCGCCTCTCTTGAGCGGACGCGGGATTACACGCCGGAAGGGCAGGCGACCGATCCGCGCGGCCGCCCGGCCGGGGGCGCGCCGTCCTTCTGGCAGCGCCTGACCGAACAGCTGATCCCGGCGGCAGAGGCGCATTTTACCGCCGATCCCACCGCCCGGCAGCTTTGGGGCCATTCCTACGGCGGGCTCTTCGTGCTGCGCGCGGCGCTGCTTGCAGGCCCGCCCAACCTCTTCAGCGGCTTCATCGCGGCCAGCCCGGCGCTCTGGTGGAATCACGCGGGCTACCTGGCCCGACTGCACGCCGCGCTGGAGGCCGGGCAGCGCCCCCAGGCCCCCATCGCCTTTCACACCGGCGGGGCAGAGCGCGAACGGGCCAGCCAGCCCAGCGATCCCACCGCCCAGCCGCTGCTTAAGATGCGCGCCGCCCTGCCGCCCGATGCCCTGGAAGGGCTGGTCGCGGCCTTCGCCCGGGCGGGCAATCCCGGTGCCTTCACCGTCTTTCCCGGCCTCAGCCATGGAGAGA
Organism: Pseudooceanicola sp. HF7; assembly: GCF_011806405.1. GTDB lineage: Bacteria > Pseudomonadota > Alphaproteobacteria > Rhodobacterales > Rhodobacteraceae > Pseudooceanicola. The sequence continues at coordinate 25,867 of NZ_JAATOW010000032.1, forward strand.
CCTTCACCCGCTCCGTCAGGGTCGCGGCCCTCGCGGCGGGCGCTGACCCTGGCGTGACGGGCCAAGCCTAACCCGCGAAATCGTGAGCCTTTTCCTCGCCCGGCATTAGTTGACTATCTTGGTCGGGATTATTAATCCTGCCGGCGATCGTCCTGGGTCGGGCGCGCCTTGACGCGCCACGGGCAGGCAACGCGGGACCGGCCCTGGCCCCGTGCACAGCCCCTGGGGCTGACGACTGAGCCACAGCCACGCTGCAGCAAACAGGGCAAGCATATTTCCGGAGGGCGGATCAGATCTGCCTCCTTGCAGCGAAAGGTCGTATTCATGAAACAGTGCTCCCAAAGCATTCGGGGCTGGCTGAAGGCATCCGCCATGGCCGGCGCGCTGGCGCTTGGTGCCGTGGCCGCCCAGGCAGAGCCCTTTGCAGAGCTGGGCAGTTTCGAGGGGCGTCTTGGCGCCTCCAGCGAAAGCCGCGGTCCGATCGTCCCGGGAAGCGAGGTCCTTCTGGGCGGGCGTGGCCTGACCCCGGGGCAGCAGGTCACCCTGCGCCAGAACGGCGAACAGCTGGGCGAGACGGTGAGCGCGGATGAGAACGGCGAGTTCCGCCTGACCGTGACCATCCCGGAAGATGCCGCGCCGGGCGCCTACCCGGTGGTGGCGGAATTCGCCAACCCGGCCTTTGCCACCACCTTCGACGTGCGCGTCGCCCCGGTGCTGGGCCCGATCGGCGTTGAGGATTTCACCGTGGACAGCCACAAGGGCGTCCGTGGCCTGTACCAGGTGGCCGAAGCGCCTGAGCTGAATGCGGTCTACGTGGCCGCCGCCAACGGCCGCCCGCCGGTCACGGAAAGCTACATCGCCAAGCTGGATATCGATTCGCTTGAGGTGCTGGCCAGCGTGAGCCCGGCCGAGGCCCCCGAAGAGGGCAGTTCCTCGGGCAGTGTCTTCGCGGCCTACGGGATCGGCGTGGACGAGATCCGCGGCCAGGTCTGGGTGACCAACACCCGCCAGGACACGGTCGCGGTCTATGCCGCCGATGACCTCTCGCTGATCAAGCAGTTCGATTCGGGCACCGTCAGCCATGCGCGCGACGTGGTGCTTTACGGCGGCGAGGCCTATGTCTCGGCTACCTTTACGCCCAATATCGCGGTCTTCGATGCCGACAGCCTTGAGCTTGTCGACACCATCGAGATCCAGACGGGCCAACGCGGCGAGACCTTCGGTACCGCCTCCCTGTCGCTGGACGCCGAAGCGGGCAAGCTGGTCGTGGCCGGTCTGGGTACCTCTGAGGTTGCCGTGCTCGACCTGGGCACGGGAGAGCAGAAGGTCTTCCACGTTCCCGGCGCAGAGCGCGTGATCGGCGTGGCCGAGGATACCGCACGCAACCGGATCTACACCGCGAACTCCGGCTCTGACGACGTGTCGATCCTGGATGCGGAAACCGGTGAGCTGATCAAGTCCGTTCCCGTCGGCTCCGGCCCGCTGAACGTGGCCGTGGACCCGGAAAGCGGCCTGGCCTACGTGGCAGTGCGCGGCTCCGGCACGGTGGTGGTGATCAATGCCGACGGAGAGGTTGTCGGCAACCTTGATGTCGGCACCTTCCCGAACCACTTGGCGGTGGATTCCAAGGGCGGCGTCCTGGTGGTCAACAAGCGCTCGGGCGATGACGACCCCAAGGGCGACCTGGTCACCCGCATCACTCCGAAGATGTAAGACCAAGACCCCCGGCCGCGCAGGGATTGCGCGGCCGGTTTCCCTGCCGGAGTACCCATCCCATGACCTCTTCCCTTCTTCCGGTCACGCAGACCTGGCCCGACGATCTTGCCGCGCTTTACAAGGCGCGCGGCTACTGGCGGGGAGAGACCTTCCCGGCCATGTTGCGCCGGATCGGCGCGCAGCATGGCGACCGGATCGCCTTCAGCGAGGGGGCGCGGCAGGAAAGCTACCGTGACTTCGCCGCCCGGGCGCAGGCCTTCGGGGCGGGGCTGCTGGAGCGCGGCTATGCCCCCGGCGACAGGGTGCTGATCCAGCTGGGCAACAGCATTGCCTTCTTCCATGCCGCCTTCGGCCTGTTCGCCGCCGGGCTGGTGCCGGTCTATGCGCTGCCTGCCCACCGCCGGACGGAGATCGCGCACCTGCTGCGCAAGTCGCAGGCCGTGGCGATGATCACCCATGACCGGCTGGACGGCTTCGATCACGCGGGGCTTGCCGCCCAGATGCTGGAAGAGATCCCCGGGCTGCGCGACGCCTTCATCGTGGGAGAGGCCGGCGCGCTGACCGGTTTCGACAGTATCGCGGGCGACCCCGCGACCCTGCCTGAGGACCCCGATCCACAGAGCGTGGCGTTCCTGCAGATCTCTGGCGGGTCGACCGGCATGTCCAAGCTGATCCCGCGCACCCATGACGATTACATCTATTCGCTCTGGGCCAGCAACGAGATCTGCGGCGTTACCGAAGACAGCGTCTATGGCGCGGTGCTGCCGGTGGCCCATAATTTCACCATGTCCTCTCCGGGCTGCTACGGCGCGCTTTATGCCGGGGCGCGGGTGGTTCTTTTCCCCTCTCCGGTGCCGGACGCGGCCTTTCCGCTGATCCGGCAAGAAGGCGTGACTATCACCGGGCTGGTGCCGCCGCTGGCGCTGCTCTGGCTGGATGCGGCAGAGAAGGCGGGGGGCGCGCGCACCGCGCGGGACCTGGCCTCTCTCAAGGTGCTGCTGGTGGGCGGGGCGAAGTTCCTGCCCGAAAGCGCGCGGCGCGTGAAGCCGGTGCTGGGCTGCACGCTGCAACAGGTCTTCGGCATGGCCGAGGGGCTGGTGAACTACACCCGCCTTGACGATGACGAAGCCACGATCACGCAAACCCAGGGCCGCCCGATCAGCCCGGATGACGAGGTGCGCGTGCTGGACGACGCGGGCAATCCGGTGGCCGATGGCACCCCCGGGCACCTGCTGACCCGTGGCCCTTACACGATCCGAGGCTATCACGACGAACCCGCCGCCAACGAGCGCAGCTTCGAGGACGGCTGGTATCGCACCGGCGATATCGTGATCCGCCACCCCTCTGGCCACCTGACGGTGCAGGGGCGCGCCGGGGATCACATCAACCGCGCCGGAGAGAAGATCAGCGCCGAAGAGGTGGAGGATCACCTGGTCGCCCATCCCGCCGTGCTGGATGCGGTCGTCGTCTCCATCCCCGATGCCAAGCTGGGCGAACGCATTGCCGCCTTCATCCTGCCGAAGGAAGGGCAGGCGCTGCGGGCGGTGGATATCCGCAAGTTCATGCGCTCGCGCCAGGTGGCGCCCTTCAAGACCCCGGACGAGATCCGCTTCGTCACGGGGTTCGGCACCACCGCCGTGGGCAAGATCAGTCGCAAGACCCTGCGCGCCGAGCTGCGCGAAGAGGTGCTGAAGGCCGAAGCGGCCGAGGCCCGCAAAACGGAAGAAGAAAAGATATGACCCAGGATGAGCTCTTGCTTGGCCATGCGCAGATGCAGGCCGATATCGCGGAACAGATCGGTATCCCGCCCCATGAGGTGGAGCCGCAGGAAAGCCTTGTCGACCTGGGGCTGGACAGCATCCAGGTGATGACCTTGCTGATGAAATGGGGCGAGAAGATCGAGGGCCTCGATTTCTCGCGCTTCATGGAGGCGGAGACGCTTGAGGAATGGTGGGCCATTGCCGAAGCGGCCCAGACGGGCCCGGCAGCGGGTAAGGCAGCAGTCCGGTGAAGCAATTGGTATCGCAGTCGCAGGGCTACCCGGCGGCCGCCCGGCCGCTCTGTGACACCCAGGACGGCATCTGGTACGCGCAGCGCCGCGATCCCGGCTCACCCACCTTCATGACCGGTCAGGCGCTCTGGCTGGAGGGGCCGCTGGACCGCGCCGCCCTTGCGCGCGCGGTCGATCAGGTTTGCGCAGAGGCCGAATGCCTGTCCCTGCGCTTTGCCGAAACGGCCGAGGGCCCGGTGCAATGGCTGGAACCCGGTGGCGCGCCCCGGCTGGCGTTCCGCGACCTCTCGGACGATCCCACGCCAGAGGCCAGCGCCCGCGCCGCGATCCTGGCAGAGGCCCAGGCGCCCGTGGACCTGCGCGCCGGACCGATCGCGGGCTTCACTCTCTGGACCCTCGCGCCGGACCGCCACGTGCTGAGCGAACGCATCCACCACCTCGCCGCCGATGGCTATGCGATGGTGCTGATCACCAACCGCATCGCCGCGCTTTACAACGCCTTCGTGACCGGCAGCCCGGCAGAGGATGGCTTCCCCCCCTATGAACAGGCGATCGAGGCCGAGGCCCGCTACCGCGATGCCCCGAAGCGCGAAAAGGATCGCGCCTATTGGCTGGAGGCCCTGAAGGACCTGCCGGAGATAGAGGGGATGGCCCCGGGTGATCCCGTCGCCTCTGCCTGGTTTCACCGGCACGAGGTGGCACTGGGCACTGATACGCTGGAACGCCTGCGCAGGGTGGCCGCCGATACCGGCCTGTCCTGGCCCGATGTGCTTTGCGCACTGAGCGCGGCCTATACCGCCCGCTGCCTTCCGCCCGTTCCCGGGCAGGAAGGGGCCCCGCGTGAGGTTGTGCTGGGCGTGCCGCTGATGAACCGCATGGGATCGAAGGCGGCGCGGGTGCCCTCCACCCTGGTGAACGTGCTGCCCCTGCGCCTGGTGGTCGATGAAGAGGCGCCGCTGGCCGACTGGCTGAAGGAAAGCGGCGCGGCGATGGCGGCCCTGCGCCGTCACGGCAAGTACCGCGGAGAGGCCCTGCGGCGCGAGCTGGGCCGGCTTGGCGGGCAGCGCCGCCTGCACGGGCCGCTTGTCAACGTGCTGCCCTTCGATGCCACGCCGAAGCTGGCCGGGCTGGACAGCCAGCTGCAGATCCTCGGCGCGGGCTCCGTCGATGACATCACCTTCTGTTTCCGGGGCGACGGGCAAAGCCTGCTGGTGCAATGCGATGCCAACCCCGCGCTCTATTCCAAGGCGACGACCCGCGGCCATGCCGCCCGGCTGGCAGCCTTCCTGGAAAACGCCCTTTCGGCCGACCGCTTGCTGGATCTGCCGACCCTGACGCCAGAAGAACACCAGCGTCACGTCACCACACGCAATGCCACCGACCACCCGGTGCCGGAGACCTCGCTTGCCGCCCTGACAGAGGCGCAGATCGCGGCGACACCACAGGCCCCCGCGCTGGTCTTCGGCGCAGAGACCTTGAGCTATGCAGAGCTGGACCGCCGCAGCATTTCCCTGGCCCGCCGGCTTGCCGCGCGCGGCATCGGGCGGGGGGATACGGTGGCCGTGGCTCTGCCACGCTCGGTCGCGCTGATCCTGGCGTTGCAGGCGGTCATGCGCTGCGGTGCGGCCTATGTGCCGCTGGATCCCGAAGATGCCTCGGCCCGCCGAGCGGACATGCTGGACCGCGCCGCGCCCAAGCTGATCCTGGCAGAGGCGGATTTCGACGCCGCCGCAAGTGACGCCCCCGTGCTGCCGCCCGAGGATTGGGACGAGGGCGAAGAGGCCACGCCCGAAGGCCCCCGGCCCGGGGATCCAGCCTATGTGTTGTTCACCTCCGGCTCTACCGGCACGCCCAAGGGCGTGGTGATCGAACACGGCGCCATCGTGAACCGGCTGCTGTGGATGCAGGCCGAATATGGCATCGGCCCGGGCGACCGGGTGTTGCAGAAGACGCCGGCGACCTTCGATGTCTCTGTCTGGGAGTTCTTCCTGCCCTTCCTGTCCGGTGCGACGCTTGTGGTGGCCCCGCCCGGCGCGCATCGCGATCCGGTGGCGCTGGCCGGGATCATCCGCGATCAGCAGATCACCGTGCTGCATTTCGTGCCCTCCATGCTGGCGCTCTTCCTGGCGGCCCCGGCTGCCAAGGGGCTGGCGATCCCCAAGGTCTTTGCCAGCGGAGAGGCACTGCCGGTCACCCTGGCGCGGCAGTTCCACCAGGTGATCACCGGGCGGCTGCATAACCTTTACGGGCCTACCGAAGCTGCCGTGGACGTGACCTTCCGTGAGGGGCAAGGGGATGAGCCAGGCGCCTCCGTCCCCATCGGCACCCCGGTCTGGAACACCCGCTGCTACCTGCTGGATGACCGCCTGCGGCCCGTGCCCGACGGGGTGACCGGGCGGCTCTGGCTGGCCGGGCGCCAACTGGCGCGCGGCTACCTGGGCCAGCCCGAACTGACGGCAGAACGCTTCCCCGAAGACCCCTTCGACCCCGGCGCGCGCATGTATGACACCGGTGACCTGGCGACCATGGCGCCGGATGGCACGATCACCTACCAGGGCCGTGCCGATTTCCAGGTCAAGATCCGGGGCGTCCGGATCGAGCTGGGAGAGGTCGAGGATGCCCTGGCCCGCACCGGCCTTGTCGCCCAGTCCGCCGTGTTGGCGCTGCCCGATCATGCCGGGCGGGACCGGCTGGTGGCCTATGTCATCGCGCAAGAGGGCGCGACGCCCGCCACCATACGCGACGCCCTGTCGTCCCGGCTGCCCGCCATGATGATGCCCGCCGTCATCGTGCCGCTGACGGCCTTTCCGCTGAACCCCTCGGGCAAGCTGGATCGCAAGGCGCTGCCCGCCCCGCAGGCAGAGGCCGCATCCCCCGTCCGCCCGCTGGCGCCGGGCGCGGAAAGCCGCCTTGGCGCGCTTTACGCAGAGGTGCTGGGCCTGTCCCGCGTCACCCCGGAGACCGATTTCTTTGCCGCCGGGGGGGACAGCCTGATGGCGGTGCGCCTGAGCCTGCGCATAGAGGAGGTCTTTGGCAGCGATCCGGGCCTGGGCACCCTGTTCGAGGCCCCGGTGCTTTGCGACCTGGCCCGTCGGCTGGAGCAGCAGGGCGCGGCCCATGACGACGGGCTTGGCCCGGTGGTGCAGCTTTCCAGCGGCACGGCGGGGCCGAAGCTGTTTGCCATCCACCCGGCGGGCGGCATCGCCTGGTGCTATCGCGGTTTCGCCGCCCATCTGCCGGGGGTGGACCTGGTCGGGCTGCAATCGCCGCTGCTGGATCCCGCCGCTCCCTTGCCGGCGGACCTGGACAGCCTGGCGCGGGCCTATTGCGACCGGATCGAGGCCCTTGCGCCGGAGGGGCCGCTCTACCTGATGGGCTGGTCCCTTGGCGGCATCATCGCCCATGCCATCGCTGCCGAGGCGGAGGCCCGCGGCCGCCACCTGGGCCTTCTGGCGCTGCTGGATGCCTATCCCTCCCAATGCTGGCGCGACGAGCCGGAGCCGGACGAGGGCGCGGCGATCCGAGCCCTGCTGGCGATCGCCGGTCATGATCCGGATGCCTATCCGAAGCTGGTCAGCCGGGAGGATATCCTGGGCTTCCTGCGCGAGGCGGGCCATCCGCTGGGCCATCTGCCGCGCGCGGTGCAACAGGGGGTCGTGCGCTCCGTCCAGCAGACCAACCGGCTGGTGCGCAGCCACAGGGAGCGCCCCGTCCGCGCGCGGGTCCTGCATGTGCATGCCACCCGCGATCACGCGGGCACCGGCCGCAGCCCGCAGCTGTGGCAAGAACACTGTGGCGGGGTCGATGTGCTGGACCTGGATTGCCACCACTCCGACCTGGTATCGCTTGTGCAGATACCTGAAATCACACGGGAAATTCGCGACTTTATGCAATCATCGCGGGAAGATGTAGCAGCCCCGCCACAGGCATAGTGTTTTTGTCAGGAATTTTCCTGAGCGATTTACTCGGATACCTATGGCGCCTATCCCCCGCGCTATAGGTCATCGTCACTCCAGCCCGGGATCCCCTCCCGTATTGCCAGAAAGAACGTCCTCGGCCTTTCCACGCAATAGTCCTAGGGGGATTACCATGAAGCCGCTGAACCGGCCGTCCGTCCGGAGCCTTCTTACCATGACCACGTCGGCCCTTCTGCTGGCCGGCCTGCCTGCCTTTGCGCAGGACGCACCCGATGCGATCAATACCGCAGAGGATATGGTCTTCCTGGGCGATGACGGTGAAGTCATCGTCCTTGACCCGATCATCGTCCAGGCCGCATCCGATGAGCTGAAGCAGGCGCCCGGTTCCTCGCTGATCACGGGCGAGGACCTGCAGCGCCGCCCGGTCTCCAACGACGTCTCCGAAGCCGTGCGCCGGATGCCCGGCGCCAACCTGACCGGCAACACCACCACCGGCCAGCGCGGCAACAACCGCCAGATCGACCTGCGCGGCATGGGCCCGGAAAACACCCTGATCCTGGTCGACGGCCGCCCAGTCCTGTCGCGGAACTCCGTCCGCATGGGCCGCTCGGGCGAGCGTGACACACGTGGCGATTCCAACTGGGTTCCGGCGGAAGCCATCGATCGGATCGAGGTCATCCGTGGCCCGGCGGCCGCGCGCTACGGCTCCGGCTCCGCGGGCGGCGTGGTGAACATCATCACCAAGCGCCCCGACAAGCCCACCACCACCGTCAGCCTCTACGGGGAGGTCAAGCAGGACAGCGACGAGGGCAACACCTTCCGGACCAACGTCCTCACCTCCGGCCCGCTCAGCGAGCGGCTCTCCTACCGGACCTACCTGAGCTACAACCAGACTGCGGGCGATTCCCCCGACATCAACGCGGAAGCCACCGATGAGAACAGCGGCGTGGCCGCGGGCCGCGAGGGGGTCAAGAACGTCGACTTCTCGAACCTGTTCGAATATGAGCTCGACGGCGCCAACACGCTGGGTTTCGAGCTGTCCTACAGCCGCCAAGGCAACGAATATGCCGGTGACGCGCTGTTCCAGGACATCGAAAGTGTCCCCACTGACCTGATCGGCACGGAAACCAACGTGATGCAGCGGACCGTCCTGGCCCTGATCCACGAGGGGTCCTATTCCTTCGGCGACAGCCTCAGCTACATCCAGTACGAGCACACCGACAACTCCCGCCTGTCCGAAGGCGCGTCCGGCGGTCGTGAGGGCCTGATCCCGGGCGATGCCGAATTCGTCACCACCCTGCTGAACAACGTCACCGCGAAGACCGAATGGAACCTGCCCTCGCAGTTCATGGGCTACAACCAGACCCTTACCCTGGGCGCGGAATACCGGGGCGAGTTCATGTATGACCCGTCTTCGGTCAGCGGCGCCACCACCGGCGGCGTGGACATCCCGGGCACGACGACGGATCCGTCGCAGCGCGACACGCGGATGAACTCCCACCAGATCGGCCTTTATGCCGAAGACAACATTTTGGTCGGCGACCGCCTGACCCTGACCCCGGGCCTGCGGATGGACTGGCATTCGGAGGTGGGCGTCAACCTGTCGCCCAGCCTGAACGCGACCTACGAGGCCACCGAAAACCTGACGATCCAGGCCGGTGTCGGACGGGCCTTCAAGGCGCCGAACCTCTACCAGCTTAATCCCGACTACGTGTACCGGACCAGGGGAAACGGGTGCCCGGTGGCCTATCCGAACCTGGGCGGCGGCTGTGTCATCCTCGGCAACCCCGACCTGACCTATGAGACCTCCGTGAACGCCGAGCTGGGCGTGAACTACCAAACGGACTCCGGTCTCAACGCAGGCCTGACCTACTTCCACAACGAATACCGCGACAAGATCCAGGCCTCGCTGGAGCCGGAAGCGGTGATCGGGACGACGCAGGTTTTCAGGTGGGTCAACATCCCCCGCGCCATGGTCGAGGGCCTGGAGGGCAACCTCTTCGTGCCGATCAATGACCGCCTCGGCTGGAGCACCAACGCCACGGTCATGATCAACTCGGTCAACCGCTCGACCGGTCAGCCGCTCTCGCTGGTGCCTGACTACACGATCAACACCGAGCTCGACTACGAGGTGACGGACAACTGGAGCCTGACCATCGGCGCAACCCACTACGGCGAAACGCCCAGCCCGAGGATCTCCGTGACCAACGGCGAAGAGGTCACCAATCCGAGGCCGCGCTCTCCCTACACGCTGGTCGATGTCACCACCTCCTATACCTACGAGCCCTATGACATGACGGTGACCGCCGGGATCAAGAACATCTTCGACACCCGGATCTATCGTGAAGGCACCTCGAACAAAGCCGGTGCCAACACCTACAATGAGCCCGGCCGGACTTTCCTGGTCGAGCTGACCAAGACCTTCTGAGCCCGTCTTACGGAAACATCCGAAGTCTGCATCGGCCCCGGCGTTCCGCGCCGGGGCCGTTTCCCGTGCCGGGGTGTGCTGCTTTTCGGGCATGCCCTTCCTTGCGGACCCGGGTTTGCAGGGCGTTCGGGGGAAATCCTCACTTCATTGCGACGGGAATACCGGCGCGCATCGTGTTAGTCAGGTGCCCGGAGCCCCCACAGGCCCCGGACCCAAGCAACCGGAGAAGAAATGACCGCCCCAAGTAATGTTACGCAGTTCGCGGCCGCCCGACATCGCGCGCCCTTCACGCCGGTGACCCTGCGCGGCGTCAGCTGGCTGCTGCTGGCCTGCCTTGTGCTGCTGGTACTTCCCGCACAGGTCCGGGCGCAGTTCGGCGGGGCCGGGGGCCCTGCGCAGGTGGGCGTCGTGACGCTTGAGCAAAGCCTGGTGCCTTACACGGTCACGCTGCCCGGTCGCGCCGTGGCCCATGACGATACGGAGGTGCGCCCCCGCGTCGAAGGCATCATCGAAGAGATCGCCTATCGCCCCGGCACGCGGGTCGCGGCGGGGGATGTGCTGTTCCGGCTGGAAACCGATACCTATGACCTGGCCCTGCTGGCCGCCGAGGCGCAGCGCGCCAGTGCGCGCTCTGCCGTGGCCGTGGCCCAGTCCACCGTGGATCGCTACAACAAGCTGACCTCGGCCGCGATCAGCCAGGCGGACCGGGACGGGGCCGATGCCACGCTGGCCTCTGCCCAGGCCACGCTTGCCGCGGCAGAGGCCTCGCTCAAATCCGCCCAGCTGAACCTGGACCGCACGGTGATCCGCAGCCCCATCGACGGGATCGTGGGGCTTTCGGATTATTCCGTCGGCGCCCTGGTCACCGCCAACCAGAGCGATCCGCTGACCACCGTGACCCGGGTGGACCCGATCTATGTCGATGTGCAGGAAAGCTCTGCCCGGATGCTGCGCAACCGCGCCCGGATGGAATCCGGCGCCCTGCAACCCAGCGACAAGGTTGAGATCCGGTTGGTCCTGGAAACAGGCCGGATCTACGAGGGGACCGGCACGCTGGTGACCCCGTCGACGGCGGTTTCCACCACTACCGGCACGGTCGATTTCCGCTTTGAATTCGACAACCCGGACCGGCTGCTGATGCCCGGCCAGTTCCTGCGCGTCACCGCAGAGGTCGGCAAGATTGAGGCGATCCTGGTGCCGCAGCGCGCCACCTCGCGCAGCTCGGACGGCACGCTGACCGCCTTTGTCGCAGAAGACGGCACCGCCCGGCAGGTCACCCTGACAACGCAGGGCGCTTATCAGAACGCCTGGATCGTGACCGCCGGCGTCGAGGACGGGCAACGCCTGGTCGTCGACGGTCTGCGCAACCTGGCCGCCGGGGCACAGATCGCCCCGGTGCCGGTCACCATCGACGCAGATGGGATCGTGCGCGACGCCGCGCAGGATGCCCCTGAAAGCGCGGGAGACTGACAGGGAATGGTCAATTTCTTCATTCACCGCCCGGTCTTCGCCTGGGTGCTGGCCATCGTCACCATGCTGGCCGGCGCCTTTTCCTTCACCCGGCTTCCGGTCTCCCAATACCCCGAGATCGCGCCCACAACGATCCGCATCTCTGCCGGCTACTCCGGGGCGACGGCGGATGCGGTCCAGAACTCCGTCACATCGGTGATCGAGGACAGCCTGACGGGGATCGACGGGCTGCTCTACATGGTCTCCTCCTCGCGCCAGGGTTCCGCGAGCGTCACGCTGACCTTCGATGAAAGCGTCGATGCGGTCGATGCCCAGAACGAGGTCCAGTCAAAGATCAGCCAGGTGGAAGGCCAGCTGCCCGGTAGGGTGCAATCCCGGGGCGTGACCGTCACGCGATCCTCAGATGCCATCCTGCTGGTGGGTGCGCTGGTGTCCAAGGACAAGCGCTTTTCCACGATCGAGCTGGGCGACATCCTGGACAACATGGTGACCGGCCCGGTGCAGCGCACCGAAGGGGTCGGGGGCATCAACGCCTTTGGCTCCGGCTACGCGATGCGCATCTGGCTGGATCCCTTGGCGCTGTCGCAATACCAGCTGACGCCCAAGGACGTGACCGACGCGGTCGAGGCCCAGAACACCACGGTTTCCGTGGGCTCCCTGGGGGATATGCCGACCACGCAGGGCCAGCAGTTCACCGCCACGATCACTGCGCAAAGCCAGCTGACCTCTGCCGTGGAATTCGAACAGATCCTGCTGAAAACGGAAGAGGACGGCGCGGCGGTCTTCTTGGGCGATGTCGCCAAGGTCGAGATCGGGCAGGAGGATTACGGGTCGAACTCCTTCTTCAACGGCTCCAACGCGGCGGGCTTCGGCGTGAACCTGGCAACCGGGGCCAACGCGGTGGATACCGCGGCGGCCGTGCGCGCCACGCTGGACCGGCTTGCGCCGGCGCTGCCCGCGGGCGTGGACATCGAATATGCCTATGACACCTCGCCCTTCGTCGAGCTGTCGATCGAAAAGGTCTATCACACGCTGATCGAGGCCGTGGTGCTGGTGCTGCTGGTGATCCTGATCTTCCTGCAGAAATGGCGCGCCACGCTGATCCCGATCATCGCCGTGCCGGTGGTTCTGCTGGGCACCTTCACGGTGCTGGCGGCGGCCGGCTTCTCCATCAACACGCTGACCATGTTCGCCATGGTGCTGGCCATCGGCCTGCTGGTGGATGACGCCATCGTGGTGGTCGAGAACGTCGAGCGGGTGATGGAGGAAGAGGGCCTTGGCCCGCTGGAGGCCACCATCAAGGGCATGAGCCAGATCACCGGGGCGCTGATCGGCATCGCGCTGGTGCTCTCTGCGGTCTTCCTGCCCATGGCCTTCATGGGCGGCTCGACCGGGGTGATCTACCGGCAGTTCTCCGTCACGATCATCACCGCGATGGTCCTGTCGGCGCTGGTGGCGCTGATCCTGTCCCCGGCGCTCTGCGCGACCATGCTGCGCCCGGCGAAGGCGGGCGGCGGCATTGCGCCCGCGCGCTGGTTCAACCGCACCTTCGACCGCATCAACGCCGGCTACACGGGCAGCGTGGGCCGCCTGCTGAAGGCACCCTTCCTCATGCTGATCGTTCTGCTGGGCGTGGCGATCGGGGCCTCTGCGCTGTACACGCGGCTGCCCTCCTCCTTCCTGCCGGAAGAGGACCAGGGCGTGATGCTGGTCATCGTGCGGCTGACAGAGGGCTCCACCACCGCGCAGACCCAGGCCGTGGTCGAGGAGATCGACGACTACCTGCGCAACCAGGAAACCGGCGCGGTGGAAAGCACCTTCTACACCTTGGGCTTCGGCTTCGGCGGCTCGGGGCAGAACGCTGCGATGATCTTCGTCAAGCTGCGCGATTTCGAGGACCGCGAAGGCGAAGGCATGGGGGCGGGCGATCTTGTCGCGCGCGGCAACGGGCGGTTCTACAACAACCGGGCCGGGCAGATCTTCTTCATGCAGCCGCCGGCGATCCCGGGGCTGGGCAATACCTCCGGCTTCAGCTTCTACCTGATCGACCAGGCGGGCAACGGGCTGGGCGCCCTGCGCGACGCCGCCAGCCAGCTGGAAAGCGCCGTGGCAGAGGACGGGCGGGCAGAGAACCTGCGCGTTTCGGGGGACGAGGACGAAGCCGTCCTGCGCATCAACCTGGACCAGCAGAAGGCCGAAAGCTTCGGGGTCTCCATGAGCTCGGTGAACGCGCTGCTGTCGATCATCTTCTCCGGGTCCGAGGTCAACGACTTCAACATGAACGGTAACCTGCGCCCGGTGATCGTGCAGGCCGACGCGCCCTACCGGATGCAGCCAGAGGACATCGAACGCTGGTACGCCCGCAACAGCGCCGGAGAGATGGTGCCGTTCTCCTCCTTCATGACGGTGGAATGGGTCTCTGCCTCGCCGACGCTGGCGCGCTACGGCGGCACCTCGGCGATGTCGATCTCGGGCTCGCCGACCGCCGGCACCTCTTCGGGGGATGCGATGGCCGCGATGGAGGAGCTGGTCGCGCAGATCGGCGGCGGTTTCGACGTGGCCTGGACCGGCCTGTCCTACCAGGAGCAGCAATCGGGCAACCAGGCGCCCTACCTCTATGCGCTCTCCGTGCTGGTGGTCTTCCTGTCGCTGGCGGCGCTGTATGAAAGCTGGTCGATCCCCTTCTCCGTCATGCTGGCGGTGCCGGTGGGCATCCTGGGGGCGCTGCTGGCGGCCTGGGTGACCGGGGGCAGCAACGACGTCTACTTCAAGGTGGGGATCCTGACCACGATCGGCCTGGCGGCCAAGAACGCCATCCTGATCGTGGAATTCGCCAAGGACCTTGAGGAACAGGGCAAGGGGCTGGTCGAGGCCACGGTGCAGGCCGCACGGATGCGCCTGCGCCCGATCCTGATGACCTCTTTCGCCTTCATGCTGGGGGTCGTGCCCCTGGCCACCGCCAGCGGGGCGGGCGCGGCAGCGCAGAACGCCATCGGGATCGGCGTGCTGGGCGGCATGGCCGCGGCCACCTTCATCGGGGTCTTCATGGTGCCCAGCTTCTACGTCTTCGTGCGCCGGGTCACCGATCGCAAGGCGCGCTGGGCGGCATCCTGAGCGCCTGCACCCCTCCGGCGCCGCTTTGCTCGGCATGTCCTCGCGCTGACGCAGGATCCCGACTTGTGTCAGCGCGCGGGCAGGCTACCTTTCGGCTGCAAACGGGAAAGGCAATGCCATGACGGAAGCAAACGCGGGTCAGAAGCTTTACTGGAACGATGCGCCGGGGGTGAAATGGATCACCCACCAGCAGGCGCTGGACCGGATGAACCACAGCGTCGCAGAGCTGGTGCTGAACGCCGCCGCGCCGCGCACCGGAGAGCAGGTGCTGGACATCGGCTGCGGCGCGGGGGCCACCACGATCATGGCGGCGCGTGCCGTCGCGCCCGGGGGCTACGCGGTGGGGCTGGATATCTCGGGCCCGCTGGTGCGCCATGCCAACAAGCGGTTCGCCGAAGAAGGCCTGGACAACGCAGAGGCGCTGCAGGGCGATGCCCAGACCCAGCCCGCGCCGGAGCAGGGCGTCGACCTGGCGCTGTCGCGTTTCGGGGTGATGTTCTTTGATGATCCGGTGGCGGCCTTCGTCAACATCCGGCGGCTGATCCGCCCCGGCGGCCGCCTTGTCTTTGCCTGCTGGGCAGAGGGCAACCCCTGGTTCGACCTGCCCATGCAGGCCGCCGTCGCCCAGCTTGGCCCGGCAGAGCCCAAGCCCGCCGATGCCCCCGGCCCGCTGGCCTTCCGTGAGCCCGCCCGGGTGCGCGACATCCTTGAGGGCGCGCATTTCACCGGCGTGGAGATCGACACCCATGAGGTGCCCCTGGTCATCCCCGAGGGGCTCGAGGCCGGGCTGGAGTTCTGCAAGCACCTTGGGCCGATTTCACGCCACATGACCGACAAGAACGGCACCGAGGCCGACTTTGACGCCATCATGGACCGCCTGCGCCCGGCCTTCGCGGCCTTCGACACGGACCAGGGTCTGATGATCCCCGGCCGCGTTCACCTGGTACAGGCCCGGGCCTGACCGGGGCCGCCCGGACCCCGGCTGGGGCAGGGGCCCCGCGCTCTAGTCGAAGTCGAAGATCTCTCTCAGCAGGTTCTTCTTCTTCTTGCGCTTCTTGTAGTGGCGCGGGTCATAGCGCTGATCCTCTCGGTAATAGGGCTCGCGATATTCGCGCGGCGGCGTGGCGGGGCGCGGCGGGCTGTAGGGCTCCGGCGCGGCCTCGGCCCCGGCGCGGTCGATGATCTTGTCCAGCTCTCCGCGGTCCAGCCAGATGCCCCGGCATTTCGGGCAATAGTCGATCTCAACCCCCTGCCGGGCGGTCATCAGCAGGTCGTTTCCATCCACCGGACATTTCATCGCGTTTCCTCCATCCTTGGCTGGCCTGGATGTGGGGACGGGCACGCGCTGCCGCAAGCAGGTTCAAGAGAACGTTAACCAACTATATGAAAAACAACCCTGATTTGCGCAATTCTGGCGACAGGGCGCGTTCAATACTGTATTCATTATGCCAGAGCCGGGCTGCGCCACTGGAAGGCGATCTTCCGCAGCGCGCCTGGCACCCGCGGCAAAAGCCGCATTTTTTCCGAAACGTTTGACGGTGTGGGCCGGGGTAGCGCCCTTGGCATCGTCGGGCAGTTTCCCTCTTCCTTCCATCGTCGCTTCTACAGGAACAGGAGACCTGAGATGCGCCTTCTCGTGACCGATACGACCTGGAACATTGCCGGCCTTTCCCACGCCCTTCTCAAGCAGGGGTTCTACGTCACCGAAGCGGCGAATGCCGAAGAGACGCTCGAATATGCCAGCACAGCGGAACAGGATGCGGTGCTGATCGACCCGGATCTGCCGGACATGTCGGCGGCCCAGCTGGTGTCGAAACTGCGCATGGCTCATCCGAAACTGGTGATTTGCATCGTCTCGCGCCGCGACACCCAGGCCATCCGGGCAGAGTTCCTGACACGTGGGGCCGATGACGTGATCGAATGGCCCAACAAGGCGCCAGAGATCGCCAGCCGCCTGCGGGCCTACGTGCGCCGCGCCGCGGGCTTCTGCATGCCGGTGATCCAGTCGGGCCTGCTGCAACTGGACCTGTCGGCCATGACGCTGCACTACGGCGATATGCCGATCCACCTGACCCGCGTGGAATACGAGATGATAGAGATGCTGATGCTGCGCAACGGGGCCATCGTGACCCGCGACCAGATCATGATGCAGCTCTACGCCTGGCAGGATGAACCCGATCCCAAGATCATCGATGTCTATACCTGCCGCATCCGGGCCAAGCTGGCCGCCATCGGCGCGCCGGATGACGTGATCGTCACCAGCTTCGGCCAGGGCATCCGCATCCCGATCTACTCCGCCCCCCGCGACACCAAGACCGCGGCGGCCTGACACCCCGCCCGTTCTTGCTCCCTCCTGTCTGCCCGCCGGCCTCCCCTCCGCCGGCGGGCTTTCCACATCCTTAACGCGCCTTTCTGGCGTTAAGGGCGCATTAACCGTTCAAAACCATGCTAGAATGGCCTTGGACATGGCTATGCAGGCGCTTGGCCAAGGTTTGAGCAGGACGCGGGAAAGGGGCAGGATGCAACGCTGGGCCGGGAACGGGATCGGCACCTGGGTCGTGATCCTCTGCCTGATGGCAGAGGCCGCCCTTGCCGGTGCCTGGCCGCGCGGAGAGGGCAATCACTTCATCGCCAGCGCCCTGCGGTTCAGCCGGTCGGAGAGCGGCGACACCGACACATCTCTCAGTTACTTTCACGAATACGGGCTGACGGACAAGCTGACCGTCGGCCTTGATCTGAACGGCACGCCCGAGGGGGCGAACAAGGCGCTGGCCTTTGCCACCTACCCGATGCCCGATCGCTTCGGCCTGAAGACGGCGGTCGGGCTGGCCCTGGGCACGCTGAACAGCCAGCCCGCGGTGCGCCAGGTGCTGGCCCTGGGGCGCGGCCTGGCCGATCCCTCTGGCTGGCTGGCCGTTGACGGGATCCTGGACGTCTACACGCAGACCGGCGCCTATGACTGGAAGGCAGAGGCAACGCTGGGGCTGAACCGCTCCGAGGGGCTGAAGATCTATGGCCAGATCGAGACCGGGCAAAGCTATGGCCAGCTGCCCTATGCCCGGCTGGGCGGCTCTGCCGCGATCCGCCTGACAGAGGGGCTGGACCTGGATATCGGCGCCTCCACCAGCCTGCACAACAGTGATCCGGTGCGGCTGAAGCTGGGGGTCTGGCGCAGTTTCTGAGCGGCTAGGCCGCACCCGCCGGGCTTTGACCCCGGCGCAGGCGCGTATTACCTTCCGGCCATGCAGATGCCCGCGAAATGACAGAACCCCCCAAGGATCCCGTCCGCCCCGCCGATGAAGAGGCCCGCGCCCTGGCGCGCGATCTTCTGAAGGCGGCGCATTTCGCGGCCCTTGCCACGCTGACGGATCAGGGCGTGCCCTTCGTCACGCGGATTGCCCTGGCCACGGATCCGCAGGGGCGCCCGCTGACGCTGGTCTCGCGCCTTTCGGCCCATACCGCACCGCTGCTGCGGGGGGCAGAGGTCTCCTTGCTGATCGGCGAGCCGGGGGACAAGGGCGATCCGCTGACCCACCCGCGCCTGACGCTGCAGGCGATCCCGCAGCCCGTCGTGCGCGAGGATCCCGCCTATGCGCCCCTGGCGGCCCATTACGCGCAGCTGCGCCCCAAGGCGCGGCTTTACATGGATTTCGCCGATTTCCTGCTGGTCCGCTTCGCGCCGCGCGACAGCTTCCTGAACGGCGGCTTCGGCAAGGCCTTCCGGATGACCCCGGCGGACCTTCTGCCGCCCCCCGAAACGCAAAGGCCCGACCCCTGAGGGCCGGACCTGCAAGACCGTCGCGAACCCCACCCTAACGGGGTGGGACCCGGCCGGATATCAGAAGCGCCAGCCGATGCTGAGGCTGATGAAGGGAACCACCGGGAAGTCGGACAGGCTGTCGTTGATGCTGGCGACTTCGGCGTTGATGTCGTCCTGTGCCTGCTGGGGCTGGGAGTCGATCCCGCTGAGCGACATCTCGTAGGTGGCCACGCGCGCGCCGGCCTCAACCGCAAAGGTCATGCCCGTGTCCATCGCCCGGCGATAGCCGACAGAGACCTGCGGCGCGACCTTGCTTTTCTGTTCGATGTTCATGCCGAAATCACCGGAATAGGTATTCCCATTTGCGGTGACCTGGTTCGTGTTGCCCGAAGCGGAGTACCCGCCAAAGGCGATCCCGCCAGAGAAGAACACCCCGTTCGCCCAGGGGAAGTAATCCGCCACCAGCGCAAGAGAGAGCGATTCAACCGTGGAATCGATGCTGTTGCCGTCATCCTCAAGGGTGACATCGCCTTCGCCCCAGTACAGCGGCGCGCGCAGGCTCAGCTGGCTGTTCACCGTGTAGGTCGGCTCGACATAGATACCCAGGGAGGAGACACCACCGGACAGGGTCATATCCCCCGCCTCCTGGGCCTGTGCCGCAAGCGGCAGGGCGCCGCCCAGAAGAAGGGCGCCAATGGCAAGTGTGTGAACTTTCTTCATTGTTTCGAACCTCGCAAACCTGTTGTATTCAAGTATCGCGATGCCTCCATCCTGCCGATGGCGGGTCCGCGAACCCTTTGAGTTTGCGAGCGAAAGGTACGGTTGCAAAGCATTTAGCGGTGCCGGCGCGCAGCAGCCGGGACTTTGCCCGTGCCTGTCACCGAAAAGCTACGTATTGCGCGGTAATCCTGCGCAGGCGCCACGCAAAAAAAAGGGCTCCCGAAGGAGCCCCCTGCATCTTTTCGCCTGCCTGGCCTCAGGCGAAGTCGCCCGCCAGCGCCCGGTCGATCAGCTCTACCGTTTCGGACACGCCGTAAAGCGCGATGAACCCGCCGAAGCGCGGCCCCTGGCTGGCGCCCAGCAGCACCTCGTAAAGGCAGGAGAACCAGGCCTTCATCGGATCGAAGCGCTCGCGGCCCACGGAATAGACCACCGATTGCAGCGCCTCGTCAGAGAGCTCTCCGTCATAGGCTGCCAGGGCGTCCCGCAGCGCCTGCAGCGCCTCGCGCTCCTGCTCGGTCGGGGCACGGAAGACCTTCGTGGGTTTCACGAAGTCGTTGTAGTAACGCACCGCGAAGCCCACGGCCTGGTCCATCTGCGGGTTCGCCTCGGGCGAGGCCTCGGGCGCATAGCGCGCGATGAAGCCCCAAAGCGTCTCCTTGTCCTCGGCACCGGAAACCGAGGCGAGGTTCAGCAGCATCGAGAAGGGCACCACCAGGTCCGACGCCGGCACATCGCCCGCGTGGATGTGGAACACCGGGTTGGCCAGCTGGCCCTTGGCATCCTGGTCCGGATAGGCCTTCAGCTGCTGGTGATATTCATCCATCGCCCGCGGGATGACATCGAAATACATCCGCTTGGCCGTCTTGGGCTTCTGGAACATGAAGTAGCTCAGGCTCTCCGTGCTGGCATAGCTCAGCCATTCGTCGATGGAGATACCGTTGCCGCTGGACTTGGAGATCTTCTGCCCCTTGTCGTCCAGGAACAGCTCGTAGGTGAAATGCTCGGGTTTCTTGCCGCCCAGGATCTCGCAGATGCGGTCATAGATGGGCGTGTTGGTCGAATGGTCCTTGCCGTACATCTCGAAGTCGACGTCCAGCGCGGCCCAGCGGGCGCCGAAATCGGGCTTCCACTGCAGTTTCACGTTGCCGCCGGTGACGGGCAGGGTCCATTCGCGGCCCTCCTCGTCATCGAAGGTGATCGTGTAATCCTGCGCGTTCACCTCCTTCATGGGCACGTAAAGCACGCGCCCCGTTTCCGGATGGATCGGCAGGAAGATGGAATAGGTCGCCGCCCGCTCGTCGCGCAGGCTTTTCAGCATGACCTTCATCACCTCGTCGTATTTCTCGACCGCGCGCTTGAGCACCGCGTCGAACTGGCCGGACTTGTAGAACTCCGTGGCCGAGTAGAACTCGTATTCGAAGCCGAAGGTGTCCAGGAAGCGGCGCAGCATGGCGTTGTTGTGGTGCCCGAAGCTTTCGAATTCCTCGAAGGGATCATAGACGCTGGTCAGCGGCTTCTGGATGTCTTCCTTCAGGCGTTCCTGGTTGGGCACGTTGCCGGGGATCTTGCGCATCCCGTCCATGTCATCGCTGAAGCAGATCAGGCGGGTGGGGATATCGCTGATCACCTCGAAGGCGCGGCGGATCATCGTGGTGCGCAGCACCTCGCCGAAGGTGCCGATATGGGGCAGGCCGGAGGGGCCATAGCCCGTCTCGAACAGCACGAAGCCCTTTTCCGGCGGCGTCTTCTCGTAGCGCTTGGCCAGGCGGCGGGCCTCTTCGAACGGCCAGGCCTTCGATTCCAGTGCAGCAGCGCGCAGATCGGACATGATCTTCTCCATCAGGTGAGTAACCGCCTGTCCCGACCTCGGGGCAGGTCCCCTTCGCCGGGGCCTGCGCTTCCTATTGTGCCCTGCCGCGCTCGTCAATAATCTGCGCCGGAACGCTTTGGCGAAAGGAATTATCGGCCATGCCCTCCGACACCCCCCACGCGCTGACTGCCCAGGATTGCCTGGTCCTGCTGATGATCGCGGTTTCCGTCTCCGATGAGAACGTCCGCACGGTCGAGCTGATCAAGATCGAAAGCCTGGTGAACACGCTTCCCGTCTTCGCCAGCTACGACGATTCCCGCATTTCCCAGATGTCCTCCATCGTCTTCGACCTCTTCGCAGAGGAAGACGGGCTTGATGCGCTCTTCGGCCTGATCCGGGAAAACCTGCCCGAACGGCTCTTCGAAACCGCCTATGCCTTCGCCTGCGACGTGGCCGCCGCCGATGGCACCCTGCGCGAGACAGAGCTGCGCCTGCTCGAAGAGATCCGCTATGAGCTTAGCCTCGACCGGCTCCATGCGGCGGCCATCGAACGCGGCGCCCGCGCCCGTCACATCACGCTCTGATCGTTTTCCCGGCAAACCCCCGCCAATGCCGCACCGGCATGGGCGGGATTGCGGCGCTGCGAAACATTCCTGACCCTTTCGTGAGAAAGCGTCACTTGCCTGACACCCTCTTTATCGCATCTTGGTTCCAGAACCGTTCAAGGCGAGTCAACAAGAGGGAGCAGCCCCATGAACCGCGTGTTTCTCATCGCCGGCCTTGCCGTGCTTTGCCTCATGCCGATCCTCGGCGCCTACGTGGAACGCGGGCTGCCCGACGGCGCCGTGCTGAAAGCCATGCGCCTGCAGGAACAGCCCAAGCCGCAGAAATGGGTCTACTGACCCAAGCCCCCTGCAACTCCCCCTGACGCCAGCCCCAAGGCCAGCCTGGGAAAAACGGCCCCTGCCTTCTTCTTGCCAAGAAACTTCCGCCGGAGGCTCCCACGCCCTCCGCGATCACAGCGGCCGGCGCGGCGCACCGCCGCCAGCGGTGTGCCGGTCACCGCAAGATCCGTCCTCTGCAATCGTCCGGCCCTTTCGCCCAGCCGAGCGCGGGACTCGATCCCCGGGGCCTCACCCCGTGCCGTAGACCCCGTCCCAGCGGCGGATGAGGTCCTGTTGCAGCGCGCGGGCGCGGGTCAGCCAGGCGCGGCCGCCCGGCGGGCGCTCCCGCTGGGCGCGGGTCAGCGCATCGCGTTTCTCGATATCCGCAGAGATCACCGCAAAGGCCAGCATCCGCCCGTCCGAGGCCTTCTCGTAACCCGCCAGCGCAGAGACGAAGTTCAGCGTGCCGGTCTTGGCGTGAACCTTCACCGGGCCGTTCTGGATCGGTCGGCCCAGCTCGTCCTTGACGGAAATCTCCTTCAGGATCGGTTGCAGGTCGCGCTGCGCCTCCGGGCTCAGCAGCATCCGCACCAGGTCCCCCGTGGAGATGCCAGAGGCCTCGCCCAGCCCGGAATGATCCACAAGGTCGATGCTTGTCAGGCCGAAATGCTGCCGCGCCCAAAGGCTCATGGCGGCGGCGGAATCGCGCAGGCTGGCCGGCATCGTTTGCGATGTCGTGGCCGTCACAAGCTCCGGGCGGGGGGGATGGGGCACGGCGGTATCGCGCACCTCTGTCAGCTTGCCTGACAGGCTTTCCGCCATGACGGCGGTATCGGGGCTGTCCATGCCCTCCGACAGCGCCTTGGCAGAGGCCATCAGCCCCGGCGCGCTAGCGCGGGCCACGCTGGCCGCCAGGCCCAGCAGCTCCGCGGTCAGGTTCGTGGAATAATACAGCATGTCTTCCGCGATCTCGATCAGCGGCGGACTGCGGTGACTGGCCATCTGGTAGGTGACCTCCGGCAGGGCCTCGACCGGCTCGGGCGCCTTCAGCACGATGCCATGGGCGCGCACCAGCACCTGGAAGACCTCTGCGGCATAGGCGGCGGGGCGGCGCACGGGCAACCACCGCGCGCCCCCGGTGCCAAGCGCACCGCTGGCCACGGTCCAGGCATCCACCCCCGCTTCGTCGGCATAGGTGTAAACCGGCCCGGCGCGGTCCGCGATCGTCATGCGGGCCACGGTCACGTCGGGGCGGTAATTGCCCGCCCGCGCATCCATCGTGGTGACCCAGCGACCGCCTTCGCGCTTCCATTCGAAATGCACGCGGTTGAAGTTCAGGTTCAGGCCAGAGACCCCTGGGTTGTAACCCACCTGGTCCGGCTGGGCCTCATCGATCAGCCGCGCCTCCGGCAAGGCGGTGCCGTGGTAAAGGTAGCGCCCGGTGACCTCCGTCACCCCGGCGGCCTTCAGCGCGGCGGCCAGCTCTGCCAGGTCGCGTGTGTCCAGCACCGGATCGCCGCCCCCTGCCAGGATCAGGTCGCCCTCGATCCGGCCACCCTGCATCGGGCCGGTGGCCAGCACCCGGGTGACGAAGCGGTGATCCCGCCCCAGGGTGTTGATCGCGTAAAGCGTAGTCACGGTCTTGGCCACGCTGGCCGGGGGCAGGGGCTTGTCCTTGCGGTAGTCCTCAAGCAGCGCGCCGGTGTCCAGGTCGGCCACGGCGAAATGGCTTTCCCCGGTGACACGGGCGTCTTCGACGACAGAGGCGGGGCCGGGGGCGACGACCTCTCCCAGGTTGTCCGGCCTCATCCGGGGCCGCGGCATGTTGAGCGGTCCCGCCAGGGCGGTGCCCGCGCTTCCGGCGGTCAGCATGGCCAGGAAGGACCTGCGGCGGATCTGTTTCATGTCACCTCTGTTCGGCTTCGTGATGGGGCGTCCGGCTGGTCCCGCGCGCAGCGTCATGGCACGCGGGCAACCGGGCGGTTCCCCGGAACCCCCAGTCTGTCGTGTCATATTCTAACGTTGGGTGTACGGGACGCCAAGCATTCTGCGCGTCACCCCGCGCCTTTGTGAGCATCACTCCGCCGGAAGCCATCCGCCACGGGCCCGGATCTCTGAGGAAGAGGCGCCGTTCAGCGGAACATTGACGAAACACCAGGCCGGCGCGCCGGAGCGGCCGAGCAGGCGGCTTTCCGGTTCCTCCAGCCGGGCGGCGCGGTAGATCCGCGCGGCGCGGGAATTGCGCGCCTCCAGCCGCTCGCCGGGCCGGGCCAGCACGCCCACGGGCACGTTGTCCATGATCCAGCGCCATTCCTGCCAGCGGTCCAGCTGCGCCAGGTTATCCGCCCCCATCAGCCAGACAAAGCGCACGCCGGGGTAAAGCCCCTGCAGGGCGCGCAGGGTCTGGGCGGTGTAGCGGGTGCCGGTGCGGGCCTCGACCCCGGTGACGCGCACGCGGGGGTGCTGCATCAGGGCGCGGCTGGCCTCCAGCCGCGCCTGCAGCGGGGCCGGGCCACGGGGCTTGAGCGGGTTGCCGGGGCTGACCAGCCACCAGATCCCGTCCAGGTTGAAGCGCTTGAGCGCCTCCAGCGTGATATGCCGATGCCCCTCGTGGGGCGGATCGAAGGATCCACCCAGCAGCCCGATCCGCTGGCCGGCCCGCGCCTGGGGGCGTTTTGTCACCACGTCCCGCTTCCCTTCCGAAGGATCGGCCCTTACCGGGGCCGGCGTTGCGAAATACCGGCAGAGGTTGTGACGCAAGTTCCGGGAAAGTCAAACCAATCGCGTCACTTCGACGGTTCGGGCAGCGGCGCGCGCCCCGGTCCCGAACTGCCCGAAGACCCCGAAAGCGGCCCGGCCGAGGCGCCCGAGGAGGGGCCCGACAGAACGCCGCCCGGCTCTCCGCCGCCGCGCAGCCCGCCCGCCTGGCCGGGAAGCAGGCCTGCCTGTGCCACCTTGCGGGTGTTGCGCCGCAGGCGCGCCCGGGCCCGCCGCCTGTGACGAGAGGAGTTCGACCCATCCAGGAAGCTGCCCACGGCCTTGAAGGCCGGGATGTTGTCGCAAAGCACCTTCAGGAAGACCAGGAAGGGCACGGCCAGAAGCGCGCCCGCCACGCCCCAGAGCCAGGCCCAGAAGATTACCGCGATGAAGACCGCAGGGGTGTTCAGCCGCAGGTGCCGGCCCACCACCACCGGCGTGACCAGCTGCCCCTCGATCGAGGTCAGGCTGAAATAGACCAGCGGCACCAGCAGCGCCTGGCCGAAGGTGGAAAATGTCACCAGCGCCACGGCAAAGCTGATCACCGTGCCGATCATCCCGCCCAGGTAGGGCAGGTAGTTCAGCAGGAAGGCCGCCACGCCCCAGAACAGCCCGTAGGGCATCCCCATCAGGTGCAGCGACCCGCCGATGGCCACGCCCAGGCCCGCGTTGATCACCGTGATCGCCGCCAGGTAACGAGAGATCTGGCGCTCCACGTGCCGGCTGATCCTGAGCGATCGTTTCTTGGTCTGGAAGGTGGGCATCGCCTCTACCAGCTTGCGCTGGAACATGTCGCCGGAGGACAGCAGGAAAAGCGCCAGGATAAGCGCGATGATCAGCGCAGAGCCTGTCCCCGCGGCCGAGGCCATAACGTTCTGCATCAGGGAGCTGTCGCGCACCACGACCGTGTCGCCCCCCGTGCCGTCCGGCACCTGTGAGCCGCCGGTAAGCTCTTGCATGCCTTCGGAAACTTCGCGCACCCGCTCGATCTTCTGGGCGACGGACCAGAGCTTGAGGCGCAG
>NZ_JAATOW010000033.1 GCF_011806405.1 Pseudooceanicola sp. HF7
GTCATCGGCGGCGGCTGGGCCGCGCGCTTCCTGCTGAACGGCTGGGACGTGGCCCTGTTCGACCCGGACCCGCAAGCCCCCCGCAAGATAGAAGAGGTGCTGGCAAATGCCCGCGCCTCGCTTCCCGGGCTCTATGACCGGGCTTTGCCGGAAGAGGGCACCCTGACCTTTGCGAGCACCGTGGCAGAGGCGGTTACCGGCGCCGACTGGGTGCAGGGAAACGGGGCTGAGCGGCTTGGGCTGGAGCATTTCGTCTTTGCCCAGATCATGGGCGCCCCGCCGGGGGGCGGGTTTATCGCCCCCCCGACCCCGGGTATCAAGGCCTCTGACCTGGCGGCCAAAGGTGCGCCGGTCGTAGTGGTCCACCCCTTCAACCCGGTCTACCTGCTGCCCCTGGCAGAGCTGTCGGGTCCGGAAGAGCTGCGCACCCGTGCTGAAGAAGTGGTGCGCTCCATCGGTATGTTCCCCCTGCACCTGAAGACGGAAATCGACGCCTTCATCGGCAACCGCTTTCAGGAGGCCGTCTGGCGCGAGGCGCTCTGGATGCTGAAGGACGGGATCGCCACCACGGAAGAGATCGACGATGCGATCCGCATGTCCTTCGGCCTTCGCTGGGCGCAGATGGGCCTGTTCGAGACTTACCGCATCGCGGGCGGGGAGCAGGGCATGAAGGCCTTCCTGGACCAGTTCGGCCCCACGCTGTCCTGGCCCTGGACCAAGCTCATGGACGTACCAGATCTGGACCAGGCGCTGACCGAGAAGATCGCGGCGCAATCCGATGCCCAGTCAGGCGCACGGTCGATCCGGGAGCTTGAGCGCCTGCGCGACGACAACCTTGTCGGCATTCTGCGCAGCCTGCGCCAATCGGGCAGCGGGGCCGGGCAGGTGATCCTGGATCACGAAGCCGCCCTGCCGCAGGGGGGCGAAAGGGACGGGTTGCCGGTCACCACCCGCCGTGCCGTGCCCGCCACCTGGACCGATTACAATGGCCACATGAACGAGGCCGCCTATCTTGAGCTGGGCACCTGGGCCACCGATGGCTTCATGCAGCGGATCGGCGCGGGGCCGGAGTACATCGCCTCCGGCAAGAGTTTCTTCACCGTGGACACCCGCATCCGCTACCTGGCAGAGGTCCACCGGGGTGCCGTGCTGACAGCTACCACGCAGGTGCTGAAGGGCGAGGGCAAGAAGATGCACCTCTTCCACCGGGTCTGGGATGGCGATACCCTGGCCGCAACCATCGAAACCCTGTTGCTGCACACCGATCTGACCACGCGGCGCAGCTGCCCGCCGGAGCCCGAAGTGGCAAGCGCTCTGGACTCTCTGGCGCGCGCCCATGAAGGTCTTGAGACAAGCGGCAGCGGCACCGCCGTCGGCCAGCGCGGCTAATGACCCAGAAGGAGACAGACATGACCCTGCAAGAAACCCCGTTCTCCGCCGATATGTCAGAGGCAGAGCGCAAGACCCGCGAAGACCTGGCGGCTTGCTATCGCCTCGCGGCGCAACACAAGTTCACCGACCATATCTATACCCACATCACCGCCCGCGTGCCGGGCACTGAGAACCACTTCCTGATCAACCCCTACGGCTGGCGTTGGGAAGAGATCACGGCCTCTTCGCTGGTCAAGATCGACGTGGACGGCAACAAGGTGGACGGCTCGCCCCACCGGGTGAATCCCGCCGGCTTCACCATCCATTCGGCCGTGCACATGCACCGTCATGACGCTGCCTGGATCATGCACACCCACACCCGCGCGGGCGTCGCCGTCTCCTGCATGGAAGAGGGGCTGATGCCGCTCAACCAGATCTCTTTGCAGTTCCACAACCGCATTGCCTACCACGATTTCGAAGGCATCGCGCTGGATCTTGAGGAACGCGAACGCATCGTGGCGGATTTTGGGAGCCACCCGGTGATGATCCTGCGCAACCACGGCCTCATCGCCACGGGCCGCAGCGCCGCAGAGATGTACAACAACATGTTCTACCTGGAGCGCGCCTGCGAGATCCAGGTCGCCGCGACCTCCTCTGGCCGCCCCCTGAAGAAGATCGACGATGCAGTCGCGGACCGCGTGCATGGCCAATACGTCCAGATGCTGGACGACGATGGTGACCTGGAGCTGGAATGGCAGGCGCACCTGCGCTCCATCGCCGACATCGGCTCCGATTACCGCAGCTGATCGCAGCTAGACCCGGCCCTTCACAGCCTGTTCAGCAGGGTGCTCATCGCCTGATGAATACGGCGCAGTCGATCCGTTACGGTTTCCCCGGCGCGCAGAGGGCCGGGGACCTCAAGCCCCAGGGGCAGGTCTGCGGGCAGGGTGCGCAGCAGGCCAGGCAGGTCGATCTGCCCCTCGCCCGGGGCCAGCCGTTCTCCGCGCGCGGCGGCCAGAAGCTCCTCGGTCGTGTAGCTGGCTTGCACCGGCGCATCGCAGAGATGGGCAAAGGGGAGACGGTCCGGCGGGATCGCGGCAAGCTGATCCAGGGTGGACCCCGAGCGGCTGAAATGCAGTGCATCGACCAGCAGGCCGGGCAGGGGCCCCGCCGCCTGCACAACCTGCCAGCAGGTGGCAAGGTCGGGCACAGGCGTCCAGGGGAAGAACTCCAGCACCACGCGCAGGCCCCGGTCAGCCGCGGCCCGGGACAGGGCGGCCAGGTTGGCCGACAGGCGTGACAGGTCCGCATCATAGGGCGCGGCGATGACGGTGCGGGCTGCCAGTTCTGCGCCGGTGTCGAGCACGGGCAGGAGGCTGTTCAGCCGGAAGTCCGGGGTCAGGCGCAGGAATTCCACATCCGAGACCTTCAGCCCCGTGGCCTTCAGCGCGCTGCGCGTGGCGCGCAGATCGGCGGCAGAGGTCAGCGGATAGCCCGGGCTGTCATCGGTCACGCGCAGAAGGCGCAACCCGACGGCATCGAACCCGGCGCTGGCGGCGGCTTCGATCAGGGCGGGGGGCGGCAGGTCTATGGCGCTCAGATGCGCCAGGCTCAGGGTCCGGGTCATTGCAGTCCCTCCGCCGCGTCGCGCCCGGCGATGAAGCCGAAGGTAAGCGCCGGGCCAAGGTTTATGCCCCCCGCAGGGTAATGCCCTCCAAAGACGCTCGCGCTGTCTGTGCCCGCCGCCCAGAGGCCGGGGATCGGGGTACCTGTGCCGTCCAGAACCCGGGCACGACCATCGGTGGTGAGCCCCGCGAAGGTGCCGAAGCTGCCCGGAACAACCTCTACCGCGAAGAAGGGGGGCTTCAGGATCGGGGCCACGCAGGGGTTCGGTCCGTGATCGGGATCGCCCTGCAGCCGCATATAGGGGGTGGTGCCGCGCCCGAAGGCGGGGTCTTCGCCCGTTGCTGCATCGCGGTTCCAGTCGGAGAACGTGCGCTCCAGTCCCGTCGCATCAATCCCGCAGGCCTGTGCCAGGGCGGCGATGGTTCGGCCCGTTTTCAGGGTAGCCGCGTCGCACCCAGGGTCGCCAGGGCAGGGGGCGGGGCCGCACGATGCCCAGCCCGTAGTGGCGCAGGAAGCGGTGATCGCAAATCAGCCAGGAGCGCGCCGGTGCGTCAGGCGGCACGGCACGCAAAAGCGCCTCGACATAGTCATGATAGCCCAGCCCTTCGTTGCAGAAGCGCCGGCCATCGCGGAGCACGGCGATCAGTCCGGGCTTGCCGCGCTCGATGATATGGGGAAAGCCGCCGCTGCGGCCATCTGGCCAGGGTACGTGGGAGACCGGGCAGAGCGCCGCGGGGCTGGCGAGGTCTGTCGTGACGGTTGCGCCCAGGTCCTCGGCCAGGGCCAAGCCATCGCCGGTGGCTTCGGGCACGGCCAGGCTGCGGTGTTCGCCGTCACGTGGGAAAAGCGCCGCGCGGCGGGCGGTGTCATGGGGAAAGCCGCCACAGGCCAGCACCACGCCGACATTGCAGGCCAGCCCTGAGCCATCGCGCAGGCGCAGGCCGGTAACCGGGCCCCCGCCGCCCTGCGGCGCATCGGGCGGCGCGGCGCGTTCCAGCGCGGCAACCTCCACGCCGGTGTGGATCTTCACCCCGCGGGCGCGCGCCGCCTGAAGCAGGCGTGCCACAAGGGCGTTGCCATTGCGGAGCTCCATTCCGCGGCCATGCAGGGCAAGGTCGCGCAGGTGGCGCAGCACACGACGGCACGCATAATAAAGGGCGGGGGCAGAGCGTGTCATGGTCATGAAGGCGCGCAGGTCCGGCCCGGCCTGGATGGTCATGCCAAGGAAGCTGGTTTCGGGCAGGGGTTTGCGCAGAAGGGCGATATCCGCCCCGAGCGCCCGCCCGTCAAACGCCCGCGCGATGACGGAGCGCCCCCCGGTCCCTGCGCCGGGCAGGTCGCCGTAGGTGTCCGGGATGGCACTGCCGGGATCGAAAGCCAGCCCGGCCTCCTGCTCGAGGAAGTCGATCATCGCCGGCGCGCCGGCCAGAAAGGCATCGATGCGCTCAGGATCAAAACGGTTGCCCATCACCGCTTGCAGGTAGAGCCGCGCGTCTTCCGGCCTGTCTTTCACCCCGGCGCGTTTCACCACTGGGTTCCCCGGTGCCCAGATCCAGCCGCCGGACCAGGCGGTGGTGCCGCCCAGCACATCGGCCTTTTCCAGCAAGGTGACCCGCAGACCGCTGGCGGCGGCGGTGACGGCAGCGCTCAGCCCGGCGGCCCCGGACCCGATGACGATCAGATCGATGTTCGACGTGGTCATGGCGGCTCCTCTTCCCTTGGCAAAGAGGTTGTCCGGAAATGAATTAACGTCAATGACACAATCTGCTATCAACGTAACATCAGGTTATCCAAGGAGGGGTCGATGCGCGAACTGACCCTGCGCCAGATCGAGGTCATCCGGGCGGTGATGCTGCGCGGCACGATTGCCGGGGCCGCGGAATTGTTGGGCGTATCTGCGCCCGGGATCTCGAGGCTGGTGAAACACACGGAGGAGTCGCTGGGCCTGCGGCTGTTCGAGCGGCGCGCAGGGCTTTTCGTGCCCTCTGTCGCGGCAAGTCGGGTCTTTGACCAGATCCGCGAGGTCTACAAGGGTGTCGAGAACCTGCAGGACGCGCTGGCCTCGCTTCAGAAGGGCGAGGAAGTGCAGCTTGCCTTCGCCTCTGCCCCCTCTGTTGCGCAGTTCATCGCAGCGCGTGCAATCCGGGCGATCCGGGCGCGCTACCCGGACCTCTACATCGACCTCAACATCCTCAAGATCGAGGAAACGACCGATTACCTGCTGCTGGAGCGCGGAGAATTCGTTCTCATGAGTTCGCCCATCCGCAATCCGGGGATCCAGAGTGAAAAGCTGGTGAACGGCCGCATCATCGCGATCCTGCCAGAGGGGCATCCGCTGGCCGAGCAGGAGGTCGTCTCGGTTCACGATCTGGCCCGGGAGCCGCTGATCGGGGTAGATCCGGTCGACCCCTATGGCAGCACCGTGGCGCGGCCCTTCCGCGAGGCGGGGCTGGACGTGCGCCACTCCATGCGCGGGCGCTTTGCACAGACGGTCGTCAGCCTGGTACGGCACGGGCTGGGCGTGGCGCTGATCGACGAATTCAGCGTGGCCGAGGTCTACATGCCCGGCGTCGTCCGCCGGCCGATCCTGGAAGAAACGGCGATCGACATCTACGCGGTGACCAAGAAGGATCGCGTTCTGTCCAATTTCGCGGAGTTCAGCATCCGCCAGTTTCGCCGCGAGCTGACGGAGGCCGGGCGCACCTGGTTCGACGGCCAGAGCTGAGGATAACATCACGTTATCAATATTACCATTTTGGTATTTGACGTTAACGGCAAGGACCGCTCAGACTGGCGGCATCCGGGTATGGGGAGGACCGTATCCGAAAGTTTGAAGTGGGAGGACACTCATGAAACGTTTTGTTTTCGGTGCTGTTTCGGCAGTGATCGTGTCGGCATCCTGCGCCATGGCGCAGGATTACCCGACCAAGGAAATCCAGGGCATCATCCAATGGGGGGCCAGCGGCTCCACCGATACGGTGATGCGCTCCGTCACGCCCCATGCCGAAGAGGCCCTGGGCGGCACGATCGTCATGCAGAACATGACCGGCGGTGTCGGTGCCATCGCGCTGAACCACGTGGCTGGCCAGAAGGCCGATGGCTACACGCTGCTGATGGGGGCGGAAAACCCGCTGCTCTACAAGGTTATGGGCCTGGGCGACAAGGACTACACCGACTTCATCCCGGTCAACATCCTGGCCCGGGGTACGCCGATCCTGGTGGCGAACCCCGAAGCGCCCTTCGACGATTACGCTGGCATGATGGAATACATTGACGCCAATCCCGGTGAGCTGCGCCTGGGCGCGACCGGCCCGGGTGGCCTGCCCTCTGTCGTCACCGGCATGATCGGCTCCGTTGAAGGCGAGATGGACGTGATCTCTGTCCCCTATGACGGCGACGGCCCGGCGCTGACCGCGCTGCAAGGCGGTGCGATCGACGTGATGCCCGCCGTTCTTGGCGCGGCCATCGAAGGCATCCGTGCCGGCAAGATGAAGCCGCTGGCGATCTTCGACGTTGAGGCGAACCCCAAGCTGCCAGACGTCCCGCCCGTCACCGACTTCAACGAGGGCTACAACACCTACCTGCCCTGGGGCCCCTTCTTCGGCGTTTTCGTCGCCAAGGGCACGCCTGATGACGTGGTTGCCAAGCTGTCCGCGGCCTATGCCGAAGGGGCCAAGAACCCCGACTTCGTGGAGCTGATGGACAATCGCGGCTTTTCCATGATGGGCATTTCCGGCGCCGAGGCCGAGGATTTCCTGGCCAAGTGGCAGCAGGGCACGACCTGGCTTCTGCAGGACGCCGGCCTGACGAAGGCATCGCCGGAAGAGTTCGGCATCGCCCGTCCGGATGCCGACTGATCCCGACCCAGGCTGCGCAGCCATGGCTGCGTGACGATCCCGGCGCCGCGCTTCCGCACCGAAGTGCGGCGCCTTTTTTCCGGCTATCCAGGCAGGCGCCTCGGCGTCGCGCATGACGACAAGAGGGGAGGACCCCATGTCCAGGACCACACCCAGCACCGCGGCCGAGGCCCGGGCCTCTGGCAGGACCAGGATTGAACCTGATCACCACGACGGCACCTCCGATGCGGCCCCCGGCGGCTACGAGGAAGAGCGCCGCCCCGGAGAGCTTGTCTTTGGCGTCCTGCTGCTGCTGGCCAGCCTTGGCCTGCTCTGGAGCGCCTATGGCATTTCCGGGTTCCAGGCCCTGTCCGGCCCTGGCACCGTACCCATGGCCGTGACCCTTGCCATGGTGATTTCTGCCGCGCTTATCGTGCTGCGCACGGCCCGCCTGCCGAAGGTCAGCGGGGAAACCGTGCTGAAGGATATCCTGCCGGTCACCGTGATGATCGTGGCGGCGCTGCTGGTCTGCTACGGCGTGCTGCTGCGGCCCCTGGGCTTCCTGCCCACCTCTGCGCTGTTCCTGATCGTGTCGATCAAGATGCTCTCCGGCCGCGGCTGGGGCTGGACGCTGTTCATCGCTCTGGGCAGCCTGCTGCTGGTCTGGCTGATCTTCCGCATTGTCTTCACCGTGCTCATGCCGGTGGGCGTGGTGCCCGAGGCCGAGCTGATCCAGGTCTTCCGCAACCTGTTCGCGGGAGGTGCCTGATGGATACCCTGCTGGCTTTCCTGACCATCTTCACCCATCCCCAGCTTCTGATGCTGGTGGGTCTTGGCACCTTTGCCGGCGTTTACGTCGGTGCGATCCCGGGGCTGTCGGTCACCATGGCGGTGTCGATCCTGATCTCCTTCACCTTCTCCTGGGATGTTTACCCGGCGATCTCTCTGATGATCGGCATCTACATGGGCGGGGTCTATGGCGGCTCGCGCACGGCGATCCTGCTGAACATCCCCGGCGCGCCCTCTGCTATTGCCACGGCGATGGACGGCTATCCCCTGGCCAAGCGCGGAGAGGCGGGCACCGCCATCGGCGTGACCACGGTGATGTCTTTCCTGGGCGGCTTCGTCGGCATCGGAATCCTGGCGCTGGCTGCGCCGATGGTGGCGGATTTCGCCCTGCGCTTCCAGCCGCGCGATTACATGCTGCTGGCGATCCTGGGCATCCTGCTGGTGGGCTCCCTGTCCCAGGGCAGCCTGGTGAAGGGCATCTTTGCCGGAGCGCTTGGTCTGGCCGTGGGCGCCGTGGGGCGCGATCCGCTGACCTTTACCGAGCGCTTCACCTTCGATCTTTCCATCATGGAGGGCGGGATTTCCTTCATCGCGGTGATGATCGGCATGTTCGGCATTTCCGAGGCGCTGATGCAGCTGCATCACGTCGACAAGGCCGCCGTGCGCCAGAAGATCAGCCGCATCGTGCCATCGTTGTCCACGGTCAGGAAGCACCTTCCGCTCAGCCTTCAGACATCCACCATCGGGGTGATCATCGGCGCGCTTCCGGGCACTGGCGGGGATATCGCGGCCCTGATGGCCTATGACCACGCCAAGCGCGTGACCAAGAACCCCGAGCGCCCCTTCGGCGAAGGCGCGATGGAGGGACTTGTCGCACCGGAGACCGCCAACAACGCCGCTGTTGGTGGGGCCTTCATCCCGATGATGACTCTTGGCATTCCCGGCGACGCGGTGACCGCGATCATGATCGGGGCGCTGTTCATCCACGGGCTGAACCCCGGCCCGATGCTGATGATCGACCAGCCGGATATGTTCTGGTTCATCGTCGGGGCGCTGGTCTGTGCTAATGTCTTCATGCTGATCTTCGGACTCACCGGCATCCGCCTGTTCTCCAAGATCGTCGAGATGCCGCGGGCGGTCCTGATCCCCCTGATCATGCTGCTGTCGATCGTAGGCGCTTATGCGGTCAACAACTCGATCAACGATGTCTACTGGATGCTCGGCTTCGGCTTCTTCGGCTACTTCATGCGCCATTACGGCTATCCGCTGGGTCCGGTGATCCTGGGGGTGATCCTGTCACGGCTGCTGGATGACAACTGGCGGCGCGCGATCATCTCTGAACGCGAGGACCTGGGCCGCTTCTTCATGGGTATCTTCACCAGCCCGCTCTCTCTGGTTCTGTTCTGCGCCGTGATCCTGATCTTCGTCTCCCAGACACCGATCTGGACCCGGGCAAAGCGGCGCCTTCTGGGCCGTTCCGGCAAGGAGGTCGAACAATGACGGATACGCTCAAACTGGGCCTGATCGGGGACAACATCGCCCGGTCGCGCTCGCCCTTGTTGCACCGGCTTGCGGGCAATCAGAACGAGATCGCGGTGACCTATGACCGGCTGGTCCCGCGCGACCTGGACCGGGATTTCGACAGCGTCTTCGCGGATTGCGCCGAAGGGGGCTATCGCGGGATCAACGTGACCTATCCCTACAAGGAGCTGGCCGCGGCCAAGGTTCGAGTGGACGACCTGCTAGTACGCGCCATCGGGGCGGTGAATACCGTCACCTTCGCCCCCGAGGGGCCGCGCGGCTTCAACACCGACTACTCCGGCTTCATGGCGGCCTATCGCGCCGCGCGCGGCGAGGCAGAGACCGGCACGGTGTTGATGATCGGCACTGGCGGGGTCGGGCGGGCCGTGGCCTTCGGGCTGGCCGGGCTGGGCTGTCGCCGGTTGCGACTGGTCGATCGCGACCCGGCCAAGGCCGAGGCTTTGACAGAGGCACTGCATTCGGTGGATGCAGAGATGGATATCTCCATCTGGCTGAACGCGGAGAATGCAGCCGAGGGTGCCTGCGGGCTGATCAACTGCACCCCCGTCGGCATGGTCGGTCACGATGGCACGCCGTTGCCCGCGGCAGCCATGGCCGGGGCCGGCTGGGCCTTTGACGCGGTCTATACGCCGACGGACACGCAGTTCCTGACCGATGCGGCCGCCGCGGGCCTGTCGATCATATCGGGCTGGGAGCTGTTCTACTGGCAGGGCGTCCATGCCTGGCGGCTCTTTTCCGGGCGTGGCCTGGACGAGGCCGCCCTGCGCACGGCGCTTCTGGCGCCGGAAAACGACACCTGACACTGCCCGCCATCGTGAGAACATTCCTGGGAGAAAGCTGATGAAAACCGCCATCGCCACGGTCTCTATCTCTGGCACCCTGACGGAGAAGCTGGAGGCCATCGCCGCCGCCGGGTTCGACGGGATAGAGATCTTCGAACAGGATTTCATCACCGATATCGGGTCGGCCCGCGACGTCGGCAACCGGATCCGGGATCAGGGGCTTGAGATCTCCCTTTTCCAGCCGTTCCGCGATTTCGAAGGTCTGCCGGAGGAGCTGCGCGTCAAGGCCTTTGACCGGGCGGAGCGCAAGTTCGACCTGATGCAGGACCTGGGCGCGGATCTGGTGCTGGTCTGTTCTTCGGTGCATCCAAAGGCGCTTGGCGGGATCGACCGGGCCGCGGATGACCTGCGAGAGCTGGGCGAACGGGCGGCGGCGCGCGGGCTGCGGATCGGCTACGAGGCCCTGGCCTGGGGGCGGCACGTCAACGACCACCGCGACGCCTGGGAGATCGTGCGCC
This sequence comes from Pseudooceanicola sp. HF7, assembly GCF_011806405.1. Lineage (GTDB taxonomy): Bacteria > Pseudomonadota > Alphaproteobacteria > Rhodobacterales > Rhodobacteraceae > Pseudooceanicola. Next base: position 10,465 of record NZ_JAATOW010000033.1, read on the forward strand.
GCGCCGATCACGACAGTGTCGGCATTATCTTGGACAGTTTCCACACGCTGGGCCGCGGCCTGGATCCGGAGTCCATCCGCCGCATTCCCGGCGACAAGATCTTCTTCGTGCAGATGGCCGATGCGCCGAAGATCGACATGGACCTGCTTTACTGGTCCCGCCATTTTCGCAACATGCCAGGAGAGGGCGACCTGCCGGTAACCGACTTCATGCGGGCGGTGCTGGCGGCGGGCTATACCGGGCCCGTCAGCCTTGAGATCTTCAACGACCAGTTCCGGGGCGGCAGCCCGAACACCATCGCGCGGGATGGCTACCGTTCCCTCATGGCGCTGCTGGATGACGTGCGCCGCCAGGAGCCCGATGTTCCCGCCCCCCTGCCGGTCATGCCCGCACGGCAAAGGATCGACGGGACCTCTTTCATCGAGTTTGCCACTCGTGGCGCGGACGGCGACCAGTTGCGCGCCCAGCTGACCGCCCTTGGTTTTGCCCAGACGGGTAAACACATGGCCAAGGCGGTGACCCTCTGGCAGCAGGGCGATATCCGTATCGTCGTGAACGAGGAAGAGGGCGATTTCGCCGGCACCGCCTACAACATGCACGGCACCTCCGTCTGTGATGTCGGGCTGGCCGTCTCCTCTGCCAGCGAGACGCTGGAGCGGGCCAAGGCGCTTGGCGCGCGGGGGTTCACCCAGCAACCGGCGCTTGGGCAGCTGGACATCCCGGCAATCCGCGGGCTGGGGGGTAGCCTGCTGCATGTGCTGGATGACAGTCACGCTTCCGTCTGGACCCGGGAATTCGGCGCAGAGCCGAAGGGGCCGAAAGGTGCCGGTCTGCAAGCGGTGGATCACATTGCGCAGACCTTGACCTATGACGAAATGCTCAGCTGGTCGCTGTTCTACGGCACGCTCTTCGACATGGAGAAATCCCCGATGGTCGACGTGATCGACCCTGACGGGTTGGTGCGCTCCCAGGCGCTGTCGACGCCGGAGGGCCGCTTCCGCATCACGCTGAACGGGGCAGAGACGCACCGCACGCTGGCCGGGGCCTTCCTGGCAGATAGTTTCGGCGCGCCGGTCCAGCACATCGCCTTCACCACCGAAGACATCTTTGCCAGTGCAGAGGCCCTGGCCAGCGCGGGGTTCGATCCGCTGCCGATCCCGGGGAATTACTACGACGACCTAGCCAGCCGCTTCGACATCCCGTCCGAGAAACTGGCGCGTATGAAGACGTTGCAGATCCTGTACGACGCAGAGGACGGACAGGAGTTCTTCCAGAGCTACAGCCGCCCCTTTCAGGGCGGGATCTTCTTCGAAATCGTGCAGCGCGCATCTGGATATCGGGGCTACGGCGCCCCAAACGCACCCTTCCGCATCGCCGCGCAGAAACGCCTGGCCCCGGCCAAGGGAATGCCACGGATCTGAGGGGCGCTCTGCTTCTTGACGGAGCGGACGGGACTTGGAATCGGTACTGTATTCAACAGTTTTGGTAATCGTAGAATACGGCCTGTACTCTACGCTTTCAAAAAGTGTAGGATACAGCCATGGAACGCCATTCCCCCATCGCCCATGCGGCCTATCACGATCTGCTGCGCCTGCTGAAGGATGACGCGGCCAGCGGTCTGCGCGGCACGCCCACATCCTTGACCCGCAACGGGCGGGTCTATTGGTACGACAGCTACCGGATCGGCTCTTCCGTCCAGAAGACCTATATCGGCGAGGACAGCGAAGAGCTGCGCGCGCGGCTAGAGCAGGCCCAAGCCCTGAAGGAGCAGGCCAGCGCCCGCCGGGCCGCCCGCAGCCGGCTGGTGCGGCTGCTCAGAGCAGAAGGGTTCCTGGGGATCGATCAGGGGACCGGCGGCCTGCTGAACGCCCTCGCGCAGGCGGGCACTTTCCGGCTTGGTGGCACCATAGTGGGGACCCATGCCTTCCGCCTCTACGAAGGCGAGCTGGGCCTGCGCTATGCCTTTGACGACACCGCCCAGACCGGGGACATCGACATTGCCTCTTTCGAGCGGCTCTCCCTCGCTCTTGAAGACCGCGCCGATCCCCCGGTGGGCGAGGTGCTGGCCGGATTCCGCTTTGCCCCGATGCCAGCGCTGGACAACCGGCAGGCCTGGCGCTGGACCCAGTCCAAGAGCGGCACGTTGGTCGAATTCCTGACCCCCGCCTTCGGCGAGGAAGGCCTGCGCCCGCTGGCGGCGCTGGATGTGCGTGCCCAGGCGTTGCACTACCTGAACTACCTGATCGCAGAGCCGATCCACGCGGTGGCGCTCTATCGCTCCGGCGTGCTGGTGCAGGTGCCCCGCCCGGAGCGTTTCGCGATCCACAAGCTGATCGTGTCGACCCGACGCCCCGCGGGCGACCGGCTGAAATCGGAAAAGGATCGCCGGCAGGCCGAGGTCCTGTGCCGCGCCCTGGCCGAAGACCGTCCCGACGAACTGGCCGACGCCCTGGAAGAGGCGCGCAGCCGGGGGCCGCAGTGGACACGCCGGCTGGACATGGCTCTGGACCGGATGCCCGCCCTGCGCGCCCTGCTGAAGGGGCTGGAGACCGGATGAGCCCGGAAACCGGCGTTCGATCCGTCTGGTGATGCAAAGACTTGGGGCGCTGCTTTCAGCTGTCGCCGGTAAAGCCGAGCTGGCTTGAGATATCCCCGGCGACAGAGGTCAGCAGGTGGATGTATTCGCCGCGACGCCCCTCGTCGAAGCGGAAGATCGGAAAGGCGATCGAGATCGCGCCGACGGATTTGCCCAGGTGGTTGCGCAGCGGCACGGCCATGCAACGCACCCCGGCTTCGCTTTCCTCGATCTCTTCGGAAAAGCCATTGGACCGGGTCAGGGCGATCTGCTCGCGCAGGGCTTCCGGCGTGGTGATCGTGTTGGGCGCGCGTTTGTCAAAGGTCATCTGGCTTATGCGTTCCTCGACCTCGCTTTCATCGCGGAAGGACAGCAGTGCCTTGCCGAGAGAGGTGGAATGCAACGGGTTGCGCATGCCGATGGTGGACTTCATCGACAGGTTGAACGCCGAGGGGTAACTGTGCACGTAGACGACGCGCTGATCGTGGTCATCCATGATGCCCAGGTTGATCGTTTCCCCGGTGCTGCGCGCCAGCTTGCCCATGCCAGCATCGGCGATGTGCAGCAGGTCGCTTTCCTGTTTCACGGCCCGTGCAGCGACGGAGAACAGCTTCATCGTCAGGCCGTATTTCTCTGTCTCCTCGTCCTGGTGCACATAGCCGAGGTCCACCATGGTCTGCAGCAGCCGATGCGTGGTGCTCTTTGAGGTCATTGCCCGCTGCGCGATGGCCGCAAGGCTGGCTTCCCTGTCTTCGGACAGGGTTTCAAGGACAGAGAACACCTTGAGAACCGAGGCGACATTCTCTGATTTCTGGGGATTCGTTGCCATGCGGACCATTCGCTTATTTATGGAATGCCATTCTGAAAAAATCACGCCGCTGTGTCAAGGAAGTCGGTGGCGTCATGCTAACCAATGGATAATTAACGATTTAATTGGATATTACGTGGCTCTGAAATGACTTGCGAGAGCCATGCCGTTATGATTACATGTTTCGGAACGGCGTTTCACTTTTGAAATGACCCGGGAGACTGGCAAGGGAGGCCCATCGAATGCATCCGCTTCTGCGGCAGAAGGATCACTTCATCACGCGTGACAAGGTTTGCGCGCTGATCGACCGGTTGACCGACAATCTGATCAATATCGAAGACACCACCGGGGAGTTCCTGCTGCGGCTCGAAGATGGCCGCGTGATCGATACAAAGGGCTGGGCAGGCTGGGAATGGACCCATGGCATCGGTCTTTACGGGTTGTTCAAATACGCTCAGCTGACCGGCAACACCAATGCCAGGAAGATCATCCACGACTGGTTCTCGGAGCGCCTGGCAGAGGGCACACCGACCAAGAATATCAACACGGTCGCGCCCTTCCTGACGCTTGCGAACCTTTACGCGGAGAGCCCGGATCCCACCTGGGTCCCCCTGATGGAGACCTGGGCCGACTGGGTGATGCACGAGATGCCAAAGACCCGCGCGGGCGGATTGCAGCACATCGTCTACAATTCGGTCAACGACCAGCAGATGTGGGACGACACGCTGATGATGTCAGTGCTGCCGCTGGCCCGGATCGGGCAGGTGCTGGACCATCCCGAGTACATCGAGGAAGCCAAGTACCAGTTCCTGATCCATTGCCAGTACCTGATGGATACCCAGACCGGCCTGTGGTTTCACGGCTGGACCTTCGATGGCAATCACAACTTTGCCCGTGCGCTCTGGGCGCGGGGCAACTCCTGGATCACCATCGCCATCCCGGAGTTCATCGACATGCTGCGCCTGCCGGAAAGCGATCCGATCCGTCGCCACTTGACCGGCCTGCTGGAACGACAGGCAGAGACGCTGAAGGCCACCCAGGCCGAAAGCGGGCTGTGGCACACGCTGCTCGACGATCCCGACAGCTACGAAGAGGCCTCGGCCACCGCCGGCTTCGCCTACGGTCTACTGAAGGCCACCCGGATGCGGCTGCTGTCCGAAGACTACAAGGATTGTGCCGAACGCGCGGTGAAGGGCGTCGTGGCCAATATCAACGACGAGGGTGAGCTGCTGAACACCAGCTTCGGCACCGCCATGGGAGAAGACCTGGACTACTACCGGCAGATCAAGCTGACCTCGATGCCCTACGGGCAGGCGATGGCGATGTTCTGCCTGTGCGAATACCTGCGCGGCTACATCTGACGGCCGCATTATCGTCAATTTCAGGGAGGATAAGACGATGAACAAGATCATGATGAGCACGGCCGTGCTGGCCCTCATGGCCGGCGCCACCCACGCGGAAACGCTGCGTTTTGCCTATGCCAGCAACGCCACCCCCACCAAGGAAGCCATGGCCAAGTTCGGCGAGCTGGTCGAGGAAAAGACCGGCGGCGACGTGACCGTGGAATACTTCCCCGACAGCCAGCTGGGCGGCGAACGCGAGCTCGTGGAGATGGTGCAGGGCGGCCTGCTGGACATGACCAAGGTCTCCGGCGGGCTGATGGAAAGCTTCTCTTCGGTCTACGGCGTCTTCTCCATGCCCTACCTCTTCGACGACGAGGCGCATTTCTACACCGCCATGGACGATGCAGAGATCATGGGCCCGATCTATTCCGCCACCGAAGGCCAGGGCATGGTCGGCCTGACCTACTACAACTCCGGCGCGCGCAACTTCTATACCTCAGACAGCCCGGTCGAAAGCGTGGCGGACTTGAAGGGTCTGAAGATCCGCGTGATGCAAAGCCCGACCTCCATCGAGATGGTCAAGATGCTGGGCGGCTCCCCCATCGCCATGGGCCAGGGCGAGGTCTACACCTCCATCCAGCAGGGCGTCCTGGACGGGGCTGAGAACAACGAATACGCCGTCACCGTGGCCCGTCACGGCGAAGTGGCAAAGTACTACAGCTACGACATGCACAGCCGCATCCCCGACATCCTGCTGATCTCTACCGCGACGCTTGAGCGCCTGTCCGAAGAGAACCGCAAGGCGGTGATCGAAGCGGCCAAGGAAAGCACCGAATACCACAAGGAGCTCTGGGGCGAGGCGATCGAGGCGGAGAAGGCCAAGGCGCAAGAGGAATTCGGCGTTGAGTTCTTCTATCCCGACGTGGCCGAGTTCCAGGCCGCCGTGCAGCCGATGTACGACGAACTGAAATCCGAGCCCGAGAAATACGCGGTCTACGAGCAGATCCGCACCGTGGCCACGGAGTGATCATGCGCCTGATGCGCCGTATCCTTGACGTGACGGTCGGTGGCCTGTGCTGCCTGCTTCTGGCCGGCATGGTTGCCGTCCTGGCCTGGCAGGTCTTCAGTCGCTACATACTGAACGATCCTTCGACCTTCTCCGAAGAGGCGCTGCGCTTCGGTGTCATCTGGCTGTCCCTGATGGGGGCAGCCTATTCCACCGGGCAGGGCACCCACATGGCCGTGGACCTGCTGCAGGGCGTCCTGAACGGGCGCGCCCTTGTCGCGCAACGCTGCCTGGTGCCGCTGTCCCTTGCCATCTTCGGCATCGGCGTGCTCGTGCTGGGGGGCTGGCACGGCGTGCAGATCGCGCGCGGCCAGACCAGTGCCGTACTGCAGATCCCCATGGGCCTGGTCTATGCCAGCCTGCCCGTGAGCGGCGCGCTGATGGCGCTTTATTCGCTTCTCAACCTGACTGACATCCTGCGCGGCGACCGCGCCCCGGCCGATCCGATGGAACGCGCCGTGATTTCCGGAGACTGACCCATGGCCGGACAAGCAAGCCTCGTGCTGATCGGCATATTCGGCGTTCTGGCCTTCCTGGGCGTGCCGCTGGCAGTCTCCATCGTGGCCGCTGCCCTGGGCGCGGTGATGCTGGTGGCGCCGCTGGACATGGCGCTATTCACCTCGGCCCAGAAGATGATGTCCAGCCTGGACAGCTTCAGCCTGCTGGCGGTGCCCTTCTTCATCCTGTCGGGGGTGATGATGAACTCCGGCGGGATCGCGATCCGGTTGGTGAACTTCGCCAAGCTGATTTCAGGCCGCATTCCCGGCGCCCTGGCCCAGACCAATATCGCCGGCAACATGCTGTTCGGCTCGATCTCGGGCTCTGCCATCGCGGCCTCTACCTCCATCGGTGGGGTGATGGTGCCGATGCAGCGCAAGGAAGGCTACGACAACCGCTTCGCGGCGGCGGTCAACATCGTCTCTGCGCCCACGGGCATGCTGATCCCACCCACGACCGCCTTTATCATCTACTCGCTGGTCTCTGGCGGGACCTCAATCGCGGCGCTGTTCATCGGCGGAGCGGTGGCCGGGGCGCTCTGGGGGATCGGGCTTATGGTGCTGACCGGCTTCATGGCCTGGCGGCGCGGCTACAGGCAACCGGCGGCACCTCCCTTCCAGAGGCCTGGCGCATCACCCGCGAAGCGATCCCCAGCCTGTTCCTGATCGTGCTGGTCATCGGCGGCATCACCATGGGCATCTTCACCGCAGTCGAGGCCTCTGGCATCGCGGTGCTTTACACCATGTTGCTGGCCTTCGTGATCCATCGCACGATGCCCGTCACAGCCATGCCCGGCTTCCTGCTGGAAACCGCCCAGATCACGGGTACGATCATGCTGCTGCTGGCGGCCTCTGCCGCGCTGAGCTTTGCCATGGCCTTTACCGGCATCCCGGCGGCCCTGTCGGCCCTTATCCTGAGCATCAGCGAGAACCCGGCGGTGGTCATGCTGATCATCAACGTGATCCTGCTGGTGGTCGGCTGCTTCATGGATATCGGGCCCGCGATCCTGATCTTCACCCCGATCCTGCTGCCCATCGCCCAGAAGGTCGGTTACGATCCGATCCACTTCGGCATCGTCATGGTCTTCAACCTGGCGATCGGCACCATCACGCCCCCCGTTGGGACAGGCCTGTTCGTGGGTGCCTCCGTCGCAAGGGAAAGGGTCGAACGGATCGTTCCGGTCCTTCTGCCCTTCTACCTTCTGCTCTTCGCCCTGCTGCTGCTGGTCACCTATGTCCCTGCGCTGACATTGACCCTACCGCGTCTGCTGGATCTCTGATCCCGGCTAGCCAGGCGTTGCCAACCCTCCCCCTCCCGAAACCAAGGAGACATTCCATGCTGAACGTCGAAACACGTCACGCCGTCCACCCCGAACATGCTGCCCTGATGGACACCGACGGGCTGCGCAGCGCCTTCATGGGCGAGGGCCTGTTCGTCGAAGGCCAGATCAACCTGATCTATACCCATTACGACCGTTTCGTCCTGGGCGGGGCCGTGCCCGGCAGCGGCAAGCTGGTGCTAGACGTGGTCGAAGAGACCAAGACCCCCAATTTCCTGGACCGCCGCGAGATGGGCATCGTCAACGTCGGTGAAACCGGCACCGTTTCCGCGGGGGGCGAGACCTATTCGATGAACCGCGGCGATGTCCTTTACCTGGGCAAGGGCAGCGGCGCCGTGACCTTCGAAGGGGCCGGTCGGTTCTACATCACCTCCGCCCCCGCGCATGAGGCCAAGCCCAGCAAGCTGATCACCCTGGACGATTGTGTCGAGGTCAAGCTGGGCGCCAGCGAAACCTCGAACAAGCGGACCATCAAGCAGTTCATCCACCCTACCGTGATGGACAGCTGCCAGCTGATCCTGGGCTATACCTCGCTTGAGGACGGGTCCGTCTGGAACACCATGCCCGCCCATATTCACGACCGCCGGATGGAGGCCTACCTATACTGGGGCATGTCCGAAGAGGCGCGCGTGCTGCACCTGATGGGCGAACCCGAAGAGACCCGACACATGTTCATCGCCAACGAGCAGGCGGCAATCTCTCCGCCCTGGTCGATCCACGCGGGCGCGGGTATCGGGGAATATACCTTCATCTGGGCCATGGCGGGCGACAACGTCGATTACACCGACATGGACTTCATCCAGCCCGCGGAGCTGAAGTGATGAGCCTGTTTTCCCTGACGGGCCGCCGGGCGCTGGTTACCGGGGCCAACACCGGTATCGGGCAGGCCATCGCCGTGGCGCTGGCGGGACAGGGCGCCTCTGTTACCTGCGCCGGTCGTCGTAGCTGCGCCGAGACGGTCGCGGAGATTCAGGCCGCTGGCGGTACCGCCGAGGAACTGATCCTGGACCTGGCCGACCCGATGGCGGCAAAGGACCTGTTCGCCGGGGCGGGCTATTCGATCCTGGTCAACAATGCTGGGATCATCCGCCGCAATGACAGCGTCGATTTCACGGAAGAGGACTGGGATGCCGTCGTCGACGTGAACATGAAGGCGCTGTTCTTTACCTGCCAGGCCTTCGGGCGTGAGCTGATCGCGCAGGGGCAGGAGGGTAATATCGTCAACGTCGCTTCGCTGCTGTCCTTCCAGGGCGGGATCCGGGTGCCCAGCTATACGGCCTCCAAGCATGGTGTGTCCGGGATTACCAAGATCCTGTGCAATGAATGGGCCGGCAAGGGCATCACCGTGAACGCCATTGCGCCGGGCTACATCGCAACCAACAACACCGAGGCGCTGCGTGAGGATCCCGAGCGCAGCCGCGCGATCCTGGAGCGCATCCCCGCCGGTCGCTGGGGCAAGCCCGAGGATATCGGCGGCACGGCGGCCTACCTATGTTCGCCCGCAGCCGCCTATGTGAACGGCGCGGTGCTGAACGTCGATGGCGGCTGGATGGCGCGATGAACGCAAAGATCATCTGCCTGGGCGAGGCCATGGGGGAAATCTCTGTCGCGCCCGGCGGGACGTCGGTCAATGTCGGCGGAGATACCTTCAACACGGCCATCTACATGGTGCGCGAGGGGCTGACAGCAGGCTTTGCCAGTGCCATCGGCCCGGATCCCTTCGGGAAGATGATCCGGGACCGATTGGGCGTCGAAGGGGTGGCAGACCTGCTGTTCGAAAGCCCCGAAGAGACCGGGCTTTATGCGATCACCACTGCGCCCGACGGTGAGCGCAGTTTCTACTATTGGCGCGCGCAGGCGGCAGCCCGGGGCCTGCTGCGCCGACATGGCAGCGCGCTGGCCCCGCTTCTCGCAGAAACCGAGGGGATCTACCTGTCCGGCATCACGCTTTGGGTGCTGGAACAGGATGCGGAGGCGCTTCTGGGCCTATTGCGCGGCGCGCGGGCCGGTGGGACCAAGGTGATGTTCGACGGCAATTACCGCCCCCGCCTCTGGGACGGGCAAGAGGATCGCGCAAGGGAGTTGTTCGCCGAGGTGATGGCCCTGTCTGACATGGTGTTCCCTACCTTCGAGGATGAGCAGCTCTTGTGGCAGGACGGTGATCCGCAGGCCGTGATCGACCGCATCTTGGCCTTGGGTCCGCAGCTTGTCGTGCTGAAACAGGGGGCGCAGGGCTGTATCCTCGCCACGCCCGAAGGCCAGAACCACGTGCCAGTGCCCCAGCCGGTCACACCCCTGGACACCACTGCGGCGGGGGACAGTTTCAACGCTGCCTTTCTGGCCGCGCTTTGGTCCGGCGCTTCCGCGCAGGAGGCCGCGCTGGCCGGGCATCGCCTGGCGGGCAAGGTGATCCGCCATCGTGGGGCGCTGATCTGAGCAGACGGACCCGCCTCTGCACTTCCGGATCCGTCAGCACCGGCAGCGGCGCAGGGCCGTCTGCCAGTTGGCCTGCAGTTGCGCCGGGGCCGCCCGATCCATTCCTTCATCACCGACGATGGCATCTCTGACGCCACCGCCAGGGAATTCGCGCTGCGCGGGATCGAGGTCCTGGTCGCCCGCTAGCGATCAGGGGTGCTTTCAGGTGCGCCCAGGTCAAGCCGCGGCGCTGGTTGCCTCGCTGGCAAGCTGGGCGTTCAGCTTGTGGATCTGCACGGCGGCATCGGCGGCTTCCCGACCCTTCTTGACGAAATGAGCGTGATAGAAGCCTTCGTGTTCCGCAGAGGGCTGGAAATGGTGCGGCGTCAGCGAAACGGAGAAGACCGGCACTTCGGTCGCCATCTGCGCATCCATGAGGCCGCTGACCACGGCCTGGGCCACGAAATCATGGCGGTAGATGCCACCATCGACCACCAGCGCAGCGGCGGCGATACCGTCATAGCGCCCGGTGCGCGCCAGCTTCTGGGCCAGCATCGGCATTTCAAAGGCGCCGGGAACGTCGAAGCTGTCGACGGTTGCGCCAGGCAGCAACTCTGCCAGGCGTTCGGTGAAACCGGCATAGGCCTGATCGACGATATCGGCATGCCAGCGCGCCTTGATGAAGGCGAAGGTAGGGGATTTTGTCATGTCTCTGGTCCTTATTCCGAATGACAAGATCCCAGAGCACGTCTGCACGCATGCGCCATCCCCGCAAAAGGGTCGGCGCGTACCTGCATTCTCTTCCATCCGGACTATGACCGTCGGCTCCGGAATTCCACCGGGATCTGCTGACCCGCCACAAGGGACGGCGCTCGCGGGCTATTACCGCCGGTGGGGAATCTCACCCCGCCCTGAGAACGTCCAAAAGCAATATCAGTGGAGTTGCGCAGGTCAAGACAGCAGGATGGGGGCAGGACGCCTTTGACGGCACGGCGTAAAGTCCCTAGGCAGAGGCTGTGACGGAGGGCAGCCGCCCGAAACCCACAGCGTTCAGATGAATTATTCACATAATCTCTATTACCCGGGCGCCGCTACGCCTTGCGGAACTGCCGCCTCTTTCAGCACAAAAACAGGGATACGGAAAAATCCCAATCAAAACCTCAGGATCCATGGTCAGCGCCGCAATCGGCCCTAGATGCAGCCCTGAGCCAACCAAAGCTTGACAATGCAACAGGTTGATCCCGCAATGCACCGGGACGCCAACCTTGGAGAACCACATGCCGCAATCTGCCAGACCCGGAACCCCCAGAACGATATTGATCGTCGCAGGCGCGCTTGGCGGGCTTGCCATCGCGATCTACAATTACGTGACGCCGCTGACCGGGGTGAATGGCACCTATGGCGCGGCATTGGCGATCTTTGGCTGCGCCATGCTGATCCTCGGGGCTTTCGTGGTTCAGCTGACACCGCCGGGTGCACTGCGGGGCAGCTTCCGCTTCCTGATCGGCCTAGGCGCGGTGCTGACCGCGCTGGCGGGATACTTCCTGCATGAATGGTGGCTGATCGTGGCCATGGCGATCACCCTGCTGGGGCTGGCCTTCGATATCGCGCAATCGCGTACGACCCGGAAAGGAGCCCTGGCATGAGCCCCCTGCCCCTCAGGAAATCCGCCCCCCTCACCCTGACCGCCGCGGCCATCGCGCTGTGCTTGCCCCTGGCCACCTGGGCGCAGGACACGAGCACGACCGGAGATGTCGCCGCCCCCGAAGCCACCGAGACCGTGATCCCGGAAGGTACCGGGACAGAGGCCGGCGATACGGCACAGACCGAAAGCGCCGAGACTGAAGCTCCGGCGGCGGAAAGTGCCGACACCGAGGCGAGCGAGACCGAAAGCGCGGACACAGAGATCACGCCCTCTGACGAAGCAGAGACCGATGCGGATACAAGCGCCGATACGGATGCCGCGCCCGAACCCTCTCCTGAAGCCGATACAGCCGAGACCCCGGCGCCCGAGGCCGCAGAGGGTGAGGGAACTGCGGCAGAGACCCCTGCCCCCTCTGACGATGCGGAGGCTGAGGCTGACGACAGCGAGACGGCGCAGGCCGATGCCGAACCCGCTCCGGTGGTCGAGGACAAGGTGCCCGGCGTCGCCGACCCGATCCTGAACATGGCCGGGCGCACGCGCTCCGACATTCCCCTGGTGCCGGGCAGCACCGATTGGGTCAGTTTCCACGGTCAGGAAAACGGCCAGAAGTACTCTCCGCTGGACCAGATCACCGTCGATAACGTGGCCGACCTGGAAAAGGTCTGGGAAGTGCACACCGGCGATGTCTCTGACGGATCGGGTGACCTGGCCGCGACGGTCTGGTCCGCCACGCCGATCTTCGCCAACGACACGCTTTACATCGGCACCCCCTTCTATCGCATCCTGGCGTTGGATCCGGCCAGCGGCGAAGAAAAGTGGAGCTTCGATACCGCCTCTGCCCTGGAACCGCTGACCCAGCCGGCGCTGAAGAACCGGGGCGTGGCCTACTGGGAAAGCCCCGATCCCGTCGCGGGAGAGGCCTGCCAGAAGATCGTCTACATCGGCACCATGGATGCCCAGCTGTTCGCCGTTGACGCGGACACCGGCGCGCCCTGCGAAAACTTTGCCAATAACGGCGTGCTGGACGTGAACCAGTGGAACAAGGTCAATGACCGCTTCCCCTTCTCTGTCCTGCAGCCGCCCACCGTTGCGGGCAACCACCTGGTCCTGGGCTGGGCCGGCAAGGACTGGGCCTATGCCGAAGCTCCTCCCGGCGCGGTCTTCTCTGTCGATCCGCAGACCGGTGAGCTGCAATGGTCCTTCGAGACCCTGCCCGAAGAGATCCGCCGGCAGACCGGCACGGCCAACGTCTGGACGCATATGTCCGTGGACGAGGGTCTGAACATGATCTACCTGCCCGTCGCTTCGCCCTCGCCCAACTACTGGGGCGGCAACCGCACGCAGGAAATCCCCTATGCGACCTCCACCACGGCGCTGGATCTGGATACGGGCGAAGTCGTCTGGTCGCGCCAGTGGGTGCACCATGACATCTGGGATTACGACATCAACTCCGCCCCCACGCTGATGGATATCACCGTCGATGGCGAAGAGGTCCCCGCGCTGATGCAGGCCACCAAGATGGGCTTCCTCTTCGTGGTGAACCGCGAGACCGGTGAAGACGTCTGGCCGATCGAGGAACGCCCGGTGCCCGGCGGCGATGGAACGGTGGACGGCGAATACTACGCCCCCACCCAGCCCTTCCCGACCGTCCCGGCCCCCCTGCTGGACCAGTCCGTGAAACCAGAGGTCTGGAAGATCGCGGATATCGTCGGCATGGGCTCCTGCTCCAAGCTGTTTGACGACCTTTGGTACGAAGGGATGTACACCCCGCCGACGACGAAGGGCGAAGGCGTGCTGACCTATCCCGACAGCGCCGGTGGCGTGCAATGGGGCGGCGTGGCCTTTGACCCGGTGACCCAGACGGCGGTCGTGAACACCTCTCATATCGTGCAGTACATCAAGCTGTTCGACCGCGAGGATTACGAAAAGCAGGCCGGCGGGTCGGGCAATGAAAGCGGCTTCTATCCGCAGGAGGGCGCGCCCTACGGCATGAGCCTGATGACCGCGATGAACTGGCTGGGCATGCCCTGCTGGAAGCCGCCCTACGGTGAACTGGTCGCGCTGGACATGACGACCGGCGACGTGACCTGGCGCAAACCCATCGGCTCTTCGCAGCGCTATGGCTTCTTCATGCCCGAAAGCATGGGCTCTCCTACCATCGGCGGCCCGGCGGTCACTGCAGGCGGGCTGATCTTCATCGGCGCGACCATGGACGCCAAGGCGCGCGCCTATGACATGGCGACCGGCGAAGAGCTGTGGTCAGACCAGCTTGAGGCGCCCGTGGTGGCGAACCCGGCGGTCTACGAGTTCCAGGGCAAGCAATACGTGGCCTTCATCTCCGGCGGGAACTCCATCCTGAAGCCGACCGTGGGGGACCAGGTGGCGGTTTACGCCCTGCCGGACTGAGTGCGGTCTGATTGACCATGCCCCGGGGCGCGCGCTGGTGCGTCCCGGGGCAACAGAAAAGGGGGCTGCGCCTGCGCGCAGCCCCCTTCCTTTTGCGTGGCTGCCCCCTCAGTGGTTATGCCGGGGCGGGGTCTGCGCGATGCGGTGGAACCCCTCGGCCGAACGCAGCACGGCGCCATCGCTCAGCTGGTTTGTCTCTGCCCGGTAGATCTTTTGCCAGGGCGTCTGCGTCACCGGGACGGGGGGCGCGGTTTCCTGGCGTCTCTTTTCGATCTCTGCTTCATCGACCAGCATGTCACAGCGCCCGGCGTTCAGGTCGATCCGGATCATGTCGCCGCTGCGCAGCCAGGCCAGCCCGCCGCCATCCGCGCTTTCGGGTGAGGCATGGACGATGGAGGGGCTGTCGGCCGTGCCCGATTGCCGCCCGTCCCCGATGGTCGGCAGGCTGGTAATGCCCGCGCGGATCAGCCGGTCGGGCGGCTGCATGTTCACCACTTCCGCCGCGCCGGGCCAGCCCAGCGGGCCGGAGCCGCGGATCACCAGGATCGAGCGTTCGTCGATGTCGAGCGCGGGGTCGTTGATCCGGGCGTGGTAATCCTCGGACCCGTCGAAGACCACCGCGCGCCCGTCAAAGCAGTTTTCCTTGCCAGGCTCGGACAGGAAGCGGCGGCGGAAGTCCTCGGAGATCACGCAGGTCTTCATGATCGCGAAATCAAAGAGGTTGCCGGACAGAACGCGGAAGCCGGCGCGCTCCATCAGCGGCTTGCCATAGGGGCGGATAACCTCTCGGTCCTTGGCTTCGCGGCCCTTCAGGTTCTCGGCCATGGTCTGGCCGGTGACGGTGGCGCAGCTGGTTTCCAGCACGCCGGCCTCGGCCAGTTCCCACATGATCGCGGGCACACCGCCGGCGCGGTGGAAGCGTTCGGACAGGAAGCGCCCGGCGGGCTGGACGTCAGCGATCAGCGGGATGTCGTAGCCGTGGATCTGCCAGTCATCATGGCTGAGCTCGACACCCACGGTGGCGGCGATGGCCGCAAGGTGGGGCTGCGCGTTGGTCGACCCGCCGATGGCGGCGTTCACCCGCACGGCGTTCAGGATCGCGTCCCGGGTCAGCACCTGCGAGGGCCGCAGGTCTTCGGCCACCATCTCGACCACCCGCTTGCCGGTGCGATAGGCCATCTGCCCGCGTTCGCGGTAAGCCGCCGGGATCGCGGCGCAGCCGGTCAGCGACATCCCCATGGCCTCGGCCAGCGCGTTCATGGTCGACGCGGTGCCCATGGTGTTGCAATGCCCGATGGAGGGCGCGGAATCCATCGCCGCCTCTAGGAACTCGGCCCGATCGATCTCTCCTGCCGCATAGCGGCGGCGGCTCTGCCAGATGACGGTGCCAGAGCCGGCAAGCCGCCCCTCGTGCACCGAATCCAGCATCGCACCGCCGGACAGGACGATGGCCGGGATGTCGACGGTGGCCGCCGCCATGATCGCGGCAGGCGTGGTCTTGTCGCAGCCGGTGGTCAGCACGACCCCGTCGATGGGATAGCCATGCAGCACCTCGACGAGGCCAAGGTAGGACAGGTTGCGATCAAGAGCTGCCGTGGGGCGGCGGCAGTTCTCGAAGATCGGGTGTGTGGGAAACTCGATCGGGATGCCCCCGGCATCGCGGATCCCGTCCCGCACCCGCTTGGCAAGGTCCAGGTGATGGCGGTTGCAGGGCGACAGGTCGCTGCCCGACTGGGCGATGCCGATGATCGGGCGCCCCTCGGTCAGTTCCTCGGGCGTCAGGCCGTAGTTCATGAAGCGCTCGAGGTAGAGCGCGGTCATGTCGGCGTGGTCGGGGTTGTCGAACCAGTCCTGGCTGCGCAGACGGCGTTTGGTCATTTCAGCGCTCCTCTTGCTGCGAGGTTGGACATCAGGGCGCGGGAGCCGAAGGTCCAGGGCGCGACCGCGTCGCAGGGCCGGACCCGGTTCACCAGGGCCCCCAGGGCGGGCGAGGACACGGTGACCACGTCGCCGGTCTTGTGGGTAAAGCCCATGCCGGCGCCTTCACGGTCCTTGGTGGGCGCGAACATCGTCCCCAGATACAGCATCGCGCCGTCCGGGTACTGGTGCGTCGCGTTCAGAAGCTGCCCGGCCAGGTCGGCCGGCTGGCGCGAGATCTGGGACATGTCGGAATGGTCGGACAGCGCGAAACCGTCCTCTCCGGTGATCTCGAGCTGTACGCGCAGGGTGGTCAGGTCCTCCAGCGTGAAGGCATCGTCGAAGACCCGGATGAAGGGCCCGAGGGAGGCGGCGGCGTTGTTGTCCTTGGCCTTGCCCAGAAGCAGGGCCGAACGGCCTTCGAAATCGCGCAGGTTCACGTCATTGCCAAGGGTGGCGCCGCGGATCTCTCCGCGCGAGTTGATCGCCAGCACGACCTCGGGTTCGGGGTTGTTCCAGGACGACCCCGGGTGCACCCCGATCTGCGCGCCGCAGCCCACCGCGGACATCGGCTGCGCCTTGGTGAAGATCTCTGCATCCGGGCCGATCCCCACCTCGAGGTACTGGGACCAGAGCCCGGCCTTTTGCAGATGCGCCTTCACCTCTGCCGCCTTGTCAGAGCCCGGTACCAGCCCGCGCAGGTTGCCGCCAAGGATCTCAGCCAGCTCGGTGCGGATCGACTCGGCCAGCTTTGGGTCGCCCTTGGCGCGTTCCTCAATCACCCGCTCGACCATGGAGCCGGCGAAGGTCACGCCTGCCGCCTTGACCGCCTGCAAATCGCAAGGGGCCAGCAGCTGGCCCAGGTGGCCCGTGCCGTCGCCCTGGTCAATGTAGCCATCAAGCGCCCCAAGCGACGGCCCCCCCTCGCGGAGCGCGCCGGGCAGGTCGTCGATTTCCAGCAGGTCGGCCATGGTGGGGGCGATCTGCGTCAGGTCCAGCACCTCTGCGTCCCGGATCAGCACCGGACAGGGCCCGTTCGTCTCTTTGGACCAGACCCGGCCCAGCAACAGCCCGCCCGTGTCTTGGGGAAGGATATCTTTCGCGTTCAGTGCCACCGGCGTGTTCAAAGTCATTCTGAAACCCTTGTTTCGCGTCCCTTCACCGGCAGCCGGCCGATGAAAGGCGTCTTGAAGATGGTCTGCCGCGATGCCCTGGGATCTGCGGCGCTCAGGCGCGCGGAGCCCTGTACTGGCCGCGCGCCGATGGTCTGCGTCCCGATGCGCCTCAGCCCTTGCTGTCCACCGGATCGGGGAAGCTGGTCAGACCCTGGCTGAGGTGGGTTCGCATCAGGTATTGGTAGGCAAGGTGGTCAGAGGCCTCCACCGCCTTGAGAACGGCTTCGTGTTCCTGGAAGGTCTCGCCCTCAATGATCCTGCGGGTCTTGCCGTGCTGCATGATGCGCAGGATCACCGGCTTCATGATGCCGTAGATATCCAGGATCGACTGGTTCCCGGTCAGCGAGATCAGCTTGACGTGGAACTGGAAGTCGAACTCCGACGCCTCGACGATGCTGCGCGCCTGCACCATCTTGCGGTTGAGCGCGCGCAGCTCTGCCAGGTCCTCTGCCTTGGTGGCGGCGAAGATGGCCAGAGCGCTGCCAGTTTCGATCAGCTCACGGAAGCCCTGGATATCCATGAAGGTCCGGCGAGAGACCTCGCCCACGTTGAAGGAGAAGATATCGAGCGCGCGGTTGATCCGCTGGTCGATGATCGTCGCCCCCACCTTGGGCCGCACGTCGACGATGCCATAGGCCTTCAGCATGCGCATCGCCTCGCGCACCGTGTTGCGGCTGATCTCGAAACGCTCGCAAAGCTCGCGCTCGGTGGGCAGCTTGTCGCCCACGGTCAGCCCGTCGGTGTCGATCAGCTCGCGGATCTGGGCCACCACCTGATCGACAGCCGACCCTCCGCCGCTCTCTTCCGTTGTCTCCCCCACGTCTGAAGCCCCTGATTTATCGGTCACGACATCCCTCATACCAGCCAGGTCGCAATTGGCGGGAAGAACAGGATCGTCGCCAGGACAATCAGTTGCAAGGCGATGAAGGGCAGAAGCGCGACGTAGATATGCTTCAGCGTGATTTCCTTCGGCGCGACGCTCTTGAGGTAAAAGGCCGCGGGGCCGAAGGGCGGCGTCAGGTAGGACACCTGCATGTTCACCGCGAAGAGGATGCCGAACCAGATCGGGTCATAGCCAAGCTGCACCACGATGGGCACGAAGATCGGCAGGGTCAGCAACGCGATGCCGATCCAGTCCAGGAACATGCCCAGAACCAGCAGGATCAGCATCATCACCATGATGATGATCACCGGTGCCGCGTCGATGCCCAGGATCGCCTGCGCCACGAAGCGGTTGCCACCCATCAGGTTGTAGACGCCCACCAGCACGGCCGCTGCGATGCCGATCCAGATGATCATGCCGCAGGTCTGCAGGGTGTGCACAAGGCTGTCCTGCACCATCTTGAAGGTCAGCTCGCGCCTCAGCAGCGAAATGATCAGCACCGCAGACACACCCATGGCCGCCGCTTCGGTGATCGAGGCGATGCCGCCGTAGATCGAGCCCAGCACGACGAAGACGATGAACAGCGGGGCAGCCAATGCGCGCAGGGCAGAGCCGATGGATTCCTGCGCCACTTCCTCGCGCGACATCGGCGGGCCCAGCTGCGGATTGCGCCAGCAGAGGAACAGCACGTAGGCCACGTAGAACCCCAGCAGCAACAGCGCGGGGGTGATCGCGGCGATGAAGAGGTCGGCGATAGAGGTGTTTGCGACCAGCCCGTAGATGATCAGCACGATGGAGGGCGGCATCATCGTTCCCAGCGAGCCGCCGGCGCAGACCACGCCGATGGACAGGCTGCGGTCATAGCCAAGGCGCAGCATCTGCGGCAGGGCCAGGATGCCTAGCAGGACGATCTCACCGCCGATGACGCCGGACATGGCGGCCATCAGGATCGCCACGATCAGGGTCTGGACGGCAACGCCGCCCGGCAGACGCCCGGCCAGGATACGCATCCCGTTGAACAGCGATTTCGCGATTCCAGAGCGATCCAGCAGCGCCGCCATCAGGATGAACATCGGGATGGCGACAAGGGAGTATTCAGTGATGAACCCGAAGATGCGGGAGGTCACCAGCGGCAGGGCCATGGGCCCGAACCAGCCATAGGTGAAGATCAGTGCGACAAAGCCGGTGACCCAGGCCAACGGCTGGCCGGTCAGAAGCAGCAGGAAGATCGCGCCGACAAGAAGGTAGGACCCGTACTCGATCCCGATGGAGCTGAGGTCCATGATTATTTGCCCTCTTCGGAAACGGAGGTATCGCGGCGGATCGCGGCGATCAGGTGGAAGACGGTCTGGACGAACATCAACGCCACGCAGAGCAGCACCAGCAGCTTCAGCAGCGCCGGGGTCGGCGGGTTCCAGGAGGTCCCGGTGCCTTCCAGGTGCAGCGCGCCCGAGGGGTTGAACCAGGATTTCTCGACCATGACCCAGCTGGCAAAGGCCAGCCCGGCAAAGAACATCAGCGCGATGATGGAGTTGAAGATGTCCAGCATTCGGCGCCGCTTGGGATTGACGGAATCGTAGATCATCCGCACCCGGATGTGCCTGTCCCGCGCCAGGGCGACAGGGCCGCCGATCAGAAAGATCGCGGCGATCAGGAAGCTTGTCGTCTCATGCGCCCAGAAGGTCGGGCTGTTCAGGACATAGCGCGCGAAGACCTCGACCACGGTGATGAGGAAGGCCGCGAAGATCGCCCATGCCAGGAACTTGGAAGATCCGGAAACGGCCCGGTCTAGGCCTGTGCGGATCTCTGTGTCATCGTCGTGCTCGACGGTATTGGTGATATCGCTCTGATCGGCCATTTGCGGCTCTCCTCCTGCCTGTCCGGAGCACGCCCGGCAGCGACTGCCGGGCGTGGTACTATTGGTTTATTTAGGGATCAGAGAAGGTTGCGGCCCTTGAGATAGGCAGTCACGGCGTCGTAATAGCGCTGCGTCATCTCGGTCTTGGGCGCCCAGTTCTGCCATTCCTGCTGCGCGATGCGGCGGAATTTGGCGCGCTCGTCACCGGACCAGTTGATGATCTCGATATCTGCATTCGCGTTCGCTTTCTCCACCGCGGCGGCATCCAGCTGACGCACGGAGTAGATGTGATCGAAGCTGAACTGCTTGACGGAAACCTTCATGATTTCCTGCAGGTCTTCGGGCAGCTCGTCCCAGACCGACTTGGTCATAGAAATGTCGATCATCGGCAGCGAGTGGAAGCCCGGGTAAAGTGGGTAGTTCGCGATGTCGTTCATGCCCAGCGACTGGTTGGTTGCGAAGACGGTGTTGTCCGCGGCATCTACGACGCCCTTGTCGAGCGCAGAGAAGATCTCGGACCCCGGCAGGGACACCGGCGCGGCGCCGGCTTTCGAGAAGATTTCGTAGACCATGCCTTCGGGCGCGCGAAGCTTGACGCCTTTCAGATCCTCGACCGTGCGGATCGGAATCCGCGACACGAAGGCTTCCGGCTCCGTCGCGGCCGCACCGATGAACTGGACGCCGTAGGGCTCGACCAGCTCTGCGTACAGCTCATTGCCGCCGCCGCTTTCCATGAAACCCAGAAGCTCGAAAGGATCGCTCCAGGCGCCGACGAGGTTGCCCATCATGGCAAAGGCCGGGTCCTTGCCGGAGAAGTAGCTGGGGTCGGTCAGGTGACCCTGCAGGATGCCGGCGCCGACCGCTTCCAGCGTGTCGGAGTGCGGCACGACTGCGCCGATCGGCAGGATCTCGATCTCGATCCGGCCGCCGGACAGCTTGCCGACTTCTTCCGCCCATTTCGTCTTGTTGACGAAGCCCGGCTCCCCTGCGGTTTCCGAGGTCTGGAACGTCCAGTTGTAGTCCGCGGCCATGGCGGCACTGCCCAGGCTGAGCGCCGAAATCGTCACGGCTGCCAGGCCGGTAAGCCTCTTGATGAATTGCATGTCTTCCTCCCTTTGATCCAATCCCGTTGTCTCTTCTCCTGAGAGCCGGGTGGGCCTGTCTGCCCCTTTGGTTGGACAAATAAGGCATAGGCGCGAGAGAATATCAACGTCTTGTGAGGTGGCGACGCCCCTGATTCTCTCCTGCCTCTTCGCAGAAAAGCGGGTATTCATGGTGTAAAATGAGATTTTTGCGGTTTTATCGCGGTTTCCCTCCATTTTTCCCGCCCGCCTCTGCTAGAAAATCCGCAGCGCCCGAATCAGTCAACCACGCGGGCAGATCGGTATTTGTCACCCAGATGCACCGAAACGGCGATCGGCGGCAGAGGTGAGAGCGACAGAAGGAGAGCAGCGATGACGGACCTCACGGGCAAGGTGGCCCTGATTACAGGCGGCAACGGGGGCATCGGGCTGGCCATGGCGACCGCTCTTGCGGATGCGGGGGCCGCGATCGCGCTGGTCGGCCGAAACGCGGACAAGAGCGCCGCCGCAGCGGCCACCCTCGCACGCGACGGCACCCCCGCCCCGATGGCGATCACCGGCGACATGGCGGATGAGGCCAGCGTAGCCGCAGCCATGGCGCAATTGGCCGAACGTTTCGGGGGCCTGGACATGCTGATCAACAACGCCGGGGCGAACGACCGCAAGCTGCCGCAGGACTATTCGCTTGCCGAATGGAACACCCTAATCAGCAGCAACCTGACCTCTGCCTTCCTGGTATCGCAGGCGGCCTATCCGCTGATGGCGGCGCGGGGTGGCGGCAAGATCGTCAACATCGGTTCGCTCATGTCGACCTTCGGCACGCCCATGTCCGCGCCCTATGCCGCGGCGAAAGGCGGCGTGGTACAGATGACCAAGGCGCTGGCCACGGCCTGGGCCGCGGACAATATCCAGGTGAATGCTATCCTGCCCGGCTGGATCGACACGGAGATGACCGTCACGGCCAGGGAACAGGTGGCCGGGCTGAACGACCGCGTCCTTGCGCGCACCCCGGCGGGACGCTGGGGGCGGCCAGAGGACCTGGGCGGCGCGGCGCTGTTCCTGTGCTCAACGGCGTCGGATTTCGTCACCGGGATCAGCCTGCCGGTGGACGGCGGGTATTCCTGCGCCGCCTGAGGCTCAGGGCGGCGCTTAGTGCGCCGCGCCGCCTGCCCCCTTGCGGGGTGGTTTCATCGCCAGCGCCAGCACCGCCAGCCCGGCAAAGAGCAGCGTGAGCAGCGTGAAGATGTCGATGAAGGACATCACCGTCGCCTGCTGGGCAATCCGCCCGGCCATCTGGCTGAGCGCCGCGGTACTGCTGTCTGAAATGCCATTGGCCTGAAGGTTCGCCGTCAGCATGTTCATCTGCCGCAGGACCTCTGAATTGGCCCAGTTCAGCCCCTCCTGAAGCCGGGCGGTGTGCAGCGCCCCGCGATCCGTCAGCAAGGTGGCGATCATGGCCAGGCCCACGGCCCCGCCCAGGTTGCGCATCAGGTTATAAAGCCCGGAGGCGCTTTTCATCTTGTCCGGCGCCAGGGTGCCAAGCGCCAGGTTGTTGATCGGCACCATGCAGATCATCAGCGAGAGCCCCCGCAACACCTGCGGCCAGAGCAGCTCGGAAAAGTCCCAATCCGCGGTCATGCCCGTCAGCATCCAGCAGGACAGGCCAAATCCGCAGAAGCCCATCAGCAGCATCAGCCGCAGGTCCATGCGCGACGACAGGATGCCCGCCAGCGGCGCAGACACGAACATCGCCAGGCCGGAGACAAAGACCGTCTCACCGGTCATCAGGCTGTCATAGCCCCGGATCGAGGACAGGTAGAGCGGATAGAGATAGGTCATCCCGTAAAGCCCCACGCCCATCACGAAGCTGAAGATCGACCCGACGGCGAAGTTCTTGTTTCCGAACGCGGAAAAATCCACCACCGGATCGTCGCGCGTGAAAGACCGCCAGAAGGTCACCACACCCCCGACGATCATGACGACGAACAGGATCGCCACCAGTTCGTCCTGGAACCAGTCGTTGGCGGGGCCCTCTTCCAGCACGTATTCCATGCCGCCCAGGAAGCAGGCCAGCGCCCCCAGCCCAAGCCAGTCGAAGGTATCGAAGAGCTTCCAGTTCGGCTTGTCGAAATCCACCAGCGCCAGCACCCCCACGGTGACGGCGATCCCGGCAGGGACATTGACCAGGAACAGCCAGTGCCAGCTCATCGCGTGGCTGAGGTAGCCACCGACGGTCGGCCCCACTGTGGGGGCCAGCGTCGCCACCAGCCCGATCATCGGAGAGACGACAGCCCGCTTGGAGGGCGGAAAGATCGTGAAGGCCGCGGCAAAGACAGACGGGATCATGCCGCCGCCCAGGAAACCCTGCAGCGCCCGCCACAGGATCATCTCCGAAATGGAGCCCGAGGTGGCGCACATGAAGGAGGCCGCGGTGAAGCCTGCCGCCGAAATGGCAAAGAGATAGCGGGTGGACATCATCCGCCCCAACAGGCCCGACAGCGGGATCATGATGACCTCTGCGATCAGGTAAGAGGTCTGGACCCAGCTGATTTCCTCGGACGAAGCGCCAAGCCCGGCCTGGATTTCCGGCAGGGAGGCAGAGACGATCTGGATGTCCAGGATCGCCATGAACATGCCGAAGACCATGACGAAGAACGCCGCGACCCTGCGCGGCGTAAGCTCCGGTTCCTGCGGTTGGGCGGCGGGGGCGCTCATTTCAGCGCCTGCGCCACTTCCGTGCCGGCGGGAGCAGACCTGCGGTCGATCTCCACCACGGCGGAAAGGCCGGCGCGCAGCCCGCGGGTCTCCGCGGGCAGTTCGATCCGCACCGGCACGCGCTGCACGATCTTGGTGAAGTTGCCCGTGGCGTTATCCGCCGGCAGAAGAGAGAAGATGGAGCCCGTGGCCGGCGCGACAGAGACCACGCGGCCCTCGATCTCGCGGCCCTCAAGGGCGTCAACGGTCACATGGGCGGTTTCCCCGGCAACGATGTCGCCCAGCTGGGTCTCCTTGAAGTTGGCTTCGATATAGAGCCCGTGATCAGGGACCACGGCGGCCAGGCGGGCACCGATGCTGACCAGCTCCCCTTCCTCGATGGCGATATTGGCGACGGTGCCGTCGAAGGGCGCGCGCAGGATGGTGTGATCCAGGTTGCGTTGCGCCTGCTGGATATCCAGTTGCAGCGCATCGCGGTTGGAGTCGCTTTCCGCCCGCTGTGCTTTCAGAACCTCGACCTGGGCCTCGGCGCCCTTGATGGCGGCCTGGGCTGCGGCGCGGTTGGCGCGGGCGGTTTCTAGCGCCTCGTTGGCGTCATCCAGTTCCGCCTGGGAGGTCACCTTGCGATCGGTCAGCCCCTGGATCCGGGTCTGTGCGGTACCGGCGGTGCGCAGGGCGGCCTCGGCCGCGGAAAGCTCTGCCTCTGTCTGGGAAACCGTTGCGCGGGCGGCGACGATCTGGGCATCGATCCGGGCCAGGGTGCGTTCCAGCGTCGGCAGCTTGGCCTGGGCCTGTTGCAGGGCGATGCGATAATCGCCGTCCTCGATCCGCACCAGCACCTCTCCCTTGGAGACATGCTGGTTCGCTTTCACCGGGATGTCTTCGACGTAGCCCTGCAGCTTGGAAGAGACCAGCGACAGGTCCGCCTGCACATAGGCGTCATCGGTATCCACCAAGAAGCGCCCGTTGGTCCACCATTCGTAACCGGTCGTACCACCGACCAGCAGGACCACCAGGGCGATCCCGCCAAGTACCAGTTTCTTGCGGCTTTTCTTCGGCGGGGCCTCCACCTCGGAGGAGGAGACAGCGGTGGCGGGATCGATCTGTTCAGGGCGGGACATGGCGGGCTTTCGGTCAAACTGGAGGGGCGAAGGGGGAGGCTTCGCCAATCGAACCACTCGGTTCGACATGTTTCGATTGGCATCTAGGATAAAGCACCCGAAGAATCAAGGCTTCATCGAACCGGTCGGTTCAGCTAAGTTAACGCCATGACCAACGTAGCAAAATCCAGTCAGGACAGTCCCGGCGAAGGCCCCTCTTCCCAGAAACGCCGCCACGCGGCAGGCGAGGATCCCGGCAAGCGCCGCCAGATCATGGAGGGCGCCTGGAAGGTCTTCATCGACCAGGGGTTCGACGCGGCCTCCATGAACAGCATCTGCAAGGAGGCGGGCGTGTCCAAGGGCACGCTCTACGTCTATTTCGAGAACAAGGAAGACCTTTTCGTGGCGCTGGTCGAGAGCAAGCGCGCGGCCTTCTTTCAGGGGATCTTCGACCGCCTGTCAGAGGCGGAAACCCTGCGGGAGTCGCTTCTGGCCTTTGCGACCACCCTGGCCCGCCAGGTGACCTCGGACGATGTGATCCACGCGCAGCGGATCGTCATCAGCGTGGTGGAGCGGATGCCCGAGCTGGGCCACCGCTTTTACGATACGGGCTCCAAGCATTTCCTGGGCTGCCTGCAGGATTTCCTGCGCGACAAGACCGCTGAGGGGGCGCTGGCGGTGCGGGACCCCGCGCTGGCGGCCGCCCAGCTGGTGGAACTGTCGACGGCCGGCCTGTGGCGCACCCGGCTTTTCGGGCGCATCACGGTGCCGCCCTCCGAAGCGGAGATCGCCCGTACGGCCGAGGCGGCCGTGGAGATGTTCCTGGCCGCTTACGGGCCGAAGGCCGCGCCAAACCCCTGATATTGCGTGTTTTCGTCACCTCCCGGAAGACATCGGACAGAGCGTCCGGGACCTGCTAGGATGGAGGACAGAGACGGAGGAGCCACGTCATGACATCCCCGAAAGGCGGCGCAGGCAAGGACCTGGACGAGGGCGCGGTGGCCGGCCATTACGGCGGGTCCCGCCTGCGGGAAACGGTCTTTGACGCCCTGGCCAAGGCGGGGCTGGACATGGCGGCCCTGACGCCCCGAATGCTGGCGCCGGTGGATGAATTTCACATGGGCGGCCGGGGTGCCACGAAAGAGATCGTGGTACGTGCCGGCATCGCCGGAGAGCGGGTGCTGGACATCGGCAGCGGACTGGGAGGACTGGCGCGCCACCTTGCGGCAGAGGCGGGATGCCGGGTGACCGGACTTGACCTGACTCCTGAATTTGTCTCTTTGGCTCAGGAGCTTACGGATCTGACCGGGCTGGCGGAGCAGGTCGATTTCAAGCTGGGCAGCGCGCTGGACCTGCCCTTCGGGGCCGAGGTCTTTGACGCCGTGACCAGCTTTCACGTGGCAATGAACATCGCCGATCGCGCCGGCATGTACCGCGAGGCCGCGCGGGTGCTGAAACCGGGCGGCACGCTGGTGATCTACGACGTCTTGAAGGGGCCGCAAGAGGGTCTGCTGTTCCCGGTGCCCTGGGCAGAGACGGCAGAGACCAGCCACCTGGTCAGCGCTGAAGAAATGCAAATTTTGCTGAGTGATCAGGGGTTTGTCATCTCCGAACAGGAGGACCGCACGCCGTCGATCCTGGCCAGCCATACCGCGAGCCTGGCCAACCTGAGCTCTGGCACGCCGGCGCTTGGGCTGCATCTGTTGCAGGGGGAAAACGCGGCGGAGAAATCGCGCAACATGATCGCCATGGCCAAGGCCGGGCAGGTCACCTTGGGGCTGTTCATCGCCCGTAAACCGGCCTGACCGAGGGAGCGAAGCGCGCGGAGACCCGGTCGCGAACAGGGGTGGTTTGGAGGGCCCTAAACCCTGTCGGTGCGGCGTCTGTTTTGTGTCGGTATCAAGTCGGTATTGCGTCGGTGCGCGGCGAACGGGGCGTTCGCGAAGATTTAAGCGGTGACGGGGGGCTTTGCCCCCCACGAAACAGGGGGGCTCGATGCCCCCCTGTTTCGTTCCCCCCAGAGTTTTTCGGCAAGAAGAAGAGGGATGCGGGCGGCCCTGGAAGGCGTGGAGGGCGGCGCCTTTCGGGCGCCTTGGACTGACGCTCGACAGCTCTGACGTTGCCCCCTACCCTATTGAAGAGACGCGATTCTGCCGCGCTTTCTGGCCTTGCAGGTAAGTGCGGGTTTTTGTCTTAGACCATCGCCGTAACACGGCTGATGCGAATCGACCGGGCGGGGTTTCAAGTCCCCTGCCCGTTTGCCGCGCCAATCTGCCCAAAACGGGCGCGCCGGCGCGCTGTGGGATTTTATTTTGGCTTTTCAGAGACTTGCAAACCCGCCCTGAGGCATTGCATGAAGTTTTCTGCGCCCGCTGGCATGGCCGTGGGCCAAAAAAATATTGCCGGAGGGTAAGTTGCGTGCCATGAGTGGTCTTGTCGCCAGAACGCGCAAATATCGCAATCTGGCGACGAAACAGAATTGACCCGGTAAGAGGTCACTTGAGCAGTATGGTAACGATGGCAGAAATTGCAAACTCCGGATCCATCGCGGCCTCCATCGCCGCGAATGCCGCGCGTCTGTCAGAAGCGCTCGACAGCCATATGCGCAACAGCTTCCAGCCGGAAAGCCGCAAGACCCTGCGCAAGTTCCATGCCTCTGAAGTGTCCGAACTGACCGGCATCAGCATGTCGAACCTGCGCACCCGCCACCAGGAAGGCGACTTTCCCGAGGTGGAGACGGATTCGCGCGGGCGGCGGCTGTATTCGGCCGAAGAGATCGACCAGATCCGCCACGTGATGGCCAAAACGGGGCGCAACGGCGATACCTACCTGCCCGGCCGGCGCGAGGGCGACGCGCTGCAGGTGATCTCCATCGTCAACTTCAAGGGCGGCTCAAGCAAGACCACCACGGCGATCCACATGGCGCAGCGCTACGCCCTGCGAGGCTACCGCGTGCTGGCCATCGACATGGATCCCCAGGCCAGCCTGACCACTATGTTCGGCTACCGCCCCGAGATCGAGTTCGCCGAGAGCGGCACGATTTACGACGCGCTGAAATACGACGATCCCGTGCCGCTGAGCCAGGTGGTCCACAAGACCTATTTCCATAACCTGGACCTGGCCCCCGCCGGGCTGCTGCTGTCGGAATACGAGACAGAGACGGCCTATGCGCTGCAGCACAAGATCGACCCCCCCTTCACGCAGCGCCTTGCCATCGCCCTGGATGAGATCGAGGCGGAGTACGACCTGGTGATCATCGACTGCCCGCCTCAGCTTGGCTTTACCACCATGACGGCGCTGCTGGCATCGACCGGGCTTCTGATCACGGTCATTCCCTCCATGCTGGACGTGGCCTCCATGGCGCAATTCCTTGAAATGGCTGGAGAAACCGTCCAGACGCTGGAGGATGCGACCGGGCCGATCGACTGGAATTTCCTGAAGTTCCTGGTGGCTCGATACGAGCCGACGGATGTGCCGCAATCGCAGATGGCAGGCTTCCTGCGGTCGATCCTGCTGGACCAGGTGCTGACGACGCCGATGCTGAAATCCACCGCGATCTCGGATGCGGGGATGACCCAGCAGACGATCTACGAGCTGGAGCCATCACAGGTGGTCAAGAAGACCCTGGACCGGATACTGGAAAGCGTGAACGGCGTGGCCGACGAGTTCGAGAAGACAATTCAACTGGCCTGGGGCCGGGAGGGTGACTGATGGCACGTAGAAACCTGTTCCAGCCCCCTCCCCCACCCGAAGGCAGCGCGCCTGATAGCGCGAGCAAGGAGCCCAAGACGCGGTTCCCCAACACCGGCGCGATGAGCGGCGTGAAGTCGACCCTGAAGGACCTGTCCAGCAATGCTGTACGGGATATCGCCGTTGAGGTGATCGAGGAAGGCGGCCCGAAGGACCGGCTGTCTTTCAGCGATGCCGATGTGGCCGCGCTGGCCGAAAGCATTCGGACCCATGGTCAGCAGGTGCCGATCATGGTGCGCCCGATCCCGGAAAAGCCCGGGTATTACCGGGTTGTCTACGGGCGGCGGCGGCTTCGGGCGCTCAAGCAGCTGGGCCAGCCGGCCAAGGCGCTTGTCCGGTCGCTGAATGACCAGCAGGCGATCCTGGCCCAGGGCCAGGAAAACTCGCAACGGCTGGATCCAAGCTTTATCGAAAAGGCGCTTTTCGCGACGGAGCTCGCGGACACGGGCTATACCCAGCCGGTGATCCTGGATGCGCTGGCGATCGACAAGCCGATGCTGTCGCGCATGACCAAGGTCGCCCGCACGATCCCGCAGGAGGTGATCCAACAGATCGGCTCTGCCCATGGGATCGGGCGGCGCCGCTGGGAAGAGCTGGCCGACCGGGTGCGAAGCCATGATCTGGACCTGACCGGCATCGTGGCCCGGCTGACACTGACCGAGGACGCGCCCTCTGACGCGCGGTTCGGCCAGGTTGCAGACGCAGTGGGCCGCCATCTGAAGGCCCCGGCGTCTGAAAGCCAGGCCCCCTCCCCTGCCCTGTCGATCACGCTGAGCGATGGCACGCGCGTGGCAGAGATCAAGGACAGCGCGCGGTCCCTGACCGTGAAACTGTCCAAGACGGAGACCCCGGAATTTGCGCGGTGGATGCGGGAGAACGCTGAAGCCGAGCTGACACGCCTTTACGAGGCGTGGCGGTCAGATCAGAAGACTGACTGACCCAGAGACGAGCAGAGAGAAACAGGCAACAGGAGCACGAGGCACAGCCCAAAAAGAGAGAGCCCCCCAAGGTCACCCCCGGAGAGCCCAATCTGTACTTAGCACCTTCAGATTTATCAGCTTCTCCCCCGCAGTCAACAGCAACCGATTCGGTTGACAGGTGAATTGCGGCCTTTTTCCTGGAAACCAGGAGAACCGGGGCTTTCCCCGTCCGGCTGTCGTGAAAATTTCATGGCTTTTACACATGCAACCGCCTCTTACGGAGCGCGGACCAAAGAGCTGTTGTCCGCGGACAACGCGGTTCCGGAGCGGCATATCGTGATGGAAACCCTGCGCAATGCCGCCCCACGCTTGGGGTTGAAAGCGCCTGTGCTGGCGACGCTGGACGCGATGCTGTCCTGCCTGCCGCCGAAGCGGAGCCACCACACTGTCTTTGCATCGAACGAAACGCTGATGTTCCGGCGTGACGGATTGTCCGATCGCACGATCCGGCGCCACGTGGCCATCCTGCAGGAACACGGGCTTCTTGAGCGGCGCGACAGTGCCAATGGCAAACGGTTCACCCGCCTGGACCGGCACCGCGGTGTCGCCCTGCGCTTTGGCTTTGACCTGACGCCGCTGTTCGACCGCCTGCATGAGATCGCTGTGCTGGCCGCCGAGGCGCTGCGCGAGAAGGAAGAGCTTGCCTACCTGCGGGCCCAGATCCGCGCGGCGGCCAACCAGATCCTGCGCCAGGAGCCGGAGAGCTCTGAGGCAACAGACGCCCTGCGCATCCTGCGCCGCAAGTTGACCGTTCAGGATTGCCAGACACTGCTCTGCGCCCTCCAGGACCAGGGCGCAACGTCCGGGACGGAAGCCGCATATCGACCCCTTGAAGCGGAAGAAATGGCCGGCAATGACGGTCAAAATGTCCGCCACCATCAGAAGTCAAAAAAAGAAAATACTGATAAGAAAGAGGCTGAGGTTGGTTTGGCGCCAGCTGAGCCGGCAGAGGACATCTCGCTCAAGGACCTGTTGGCCGCCTGCCCGGAAGCTGCCGAGTTTTCCATGAAAGAGATCCAGAGCTTTTCTGACGTGATCGCTCATGCGCAGACGCTGGCACCGATGATCGGGGTGGACCGGCAGAACTACCAGGCGGCACAGGCGCGGCTTGGGCCACTGGGGACGGCTGTGACGATCTGGGGGCTGGTGCAAGGGCATGACCGCATTCAAAGAGCGGGGGCCTATTTCAGGGCGATCACGACGGGCAGCCGCAGCGAAGGGTTCAGCCCGGTACGGCTGGTGAAACGGTTGGCGATGGCGCAGGAAAGCGCCGGGCAAACCGGGCAATTGTCCGCGGACAATTTTGCAGCGGGATGCAGGTGAGGCGGGCAGGGGCCGGTTTACCGTCTTCGCTTTGCTGGCCGGGGAATGGGCAGATGCTCTTGATCGATATCGCGTAATGTAATCCGACGGGGCTCCGTTGAGACGCATTTTCAATGCTTGGTGAGACCCGGATGAATAGAGCAACGCCCGCCAATGAATATTCCCGGAACGGGTTTGAAGAGGAACCGAGGAAGGCACCCATCTTTCATAGAAAGCAGAGGTTCATTCCCGGGGGATACGGCTTGAGATCTGCCCGGACCTGGCCAAGCTCTCGGTGACCGCGACGGTTCGTCAGGCCGCGAGAGTCAGCCCTCAACAAGTGCGGCGGTAAAGCTCTGGCATTCCTGACTTAACCGCCGTTGGGTTCCAAGACGGGAGATAGCAGGGAAAGAGGCCAAGCTTCTCCGAAAACAAGATCGGACATGCCATGACTGGCAGGATCAGGCCGGAAAATGACCTTAAGTAATTGAATTAAATAGATAATAGTAAGTTTTCAGCCCGAAATCCGGCGTTTCACGCCTGAACGCCGATAGGGCAGGGGGCCGCCATCGCAGACAGCCCCCCACAACATCAAAACCCGCTCAGGCCGCGCCGGCCAGAAGGCTGCGGCTCAGCGTTCCCATGCGGGACAGGGCTTCGCGCAGGTCCGCATCGGGCACGGTCAGCGCCACGCGGACAAGGTTCAGCCCCTCGTTTCCGAAGGAAGAGCCGGGCATGACCGCCACGCCGTGCTCTTCGATCAGGCGGGTGGCGAAGGCATCGCCGTCCAGCCCGGTCCCAGAGACATCGATCATGATGAACATGCCCCCCGCCGGCAGACGAGAGGACAGGCCCGGCACCTGTTGCACCAGCCCGTGCACCAGAGCAGCGCGGCGGCCAAGGGCCTCTCTCAGCAGGGCGGCGGTGGGGTAGTTCCCGCGCAGGGCGGCCTCGGTCATGTCGGCGATGAAGGGCTGGTTGCCGAAGAGCATGGTTTCCGAGATCGGCAGCAGGCGGCGCGTGAACTCTGCCGGGCCGATGGCCCAACCGCTGCGGAACCCGGTCGCCGCGTGGCTCTTGGAGATCGAGGAGACCACGATCGTGCGTTCCCGCAGCGCCTCGATCTCCAGCGGAGAGGCAAAGCTGCCGTCAAAGATCAGCGCCTCGTAAACCTCGTCGCAGACGATCCAGAGATCATGCGCGATGCAGAGCTCGCCCAGGGCCAGCAGCGTGTCACGGGTCAGCACCGCGCCTGTGGGGTTATGCGGGGTGTTCAGCAGCAGCACCCGGCTCTCCGGGGTGATCGCGGAGGCCAGGTCCGCGGGCTGCAGTTCAAAGTCGTGCTCCATATGCAGGGGCACGGGCTGCACATGGGCGCCGCTGGCCTGCACGACGCCTTCATAGGTCGCGTAATAGGGATCGCCGATCAGCACGCCGTCCCCGTCGCTGGTGAGGGCGGTGAAGACGGCATAAAGCGCGGTCTGGGTGCCGGGGAAACACAGCACGTTTTCCGGCCCAATGTCGGGCATGCGGGGGCGGTAGGTCTCCACCAGCGCATCGACCAGCCCGGCCTCACCCCGGCCATTGGAATAGCGCGTCCGGCCTGAACGCAGGGCGGTCACGCATTCCTCGATCAGGGCGGGGTCGGGGGTGATGTCCGGTTCGCCGATGGTCAGCTCGATGACCTCTTCGCCCTTTGCCATGCGGGCGCGGGCCGCGTTGTGGATAGCCCACTTGTCGCCGCCCAGGTCCTTGAGGCGGTCGGTGATGGCAGCGTAGCGCATTGGGGGTCCTTTCAGTTTGTCTTCAGGTCGGCGCCAGCGCGGGCAGGTGGCGCAGCAGGGTCTGGTCAGGCAGACGCAGCAGGCCTTCGGCCGCGGCAAGCACGATACGGGGCAGGCGGGCCGGGTCATACAGCCCATGCCCAAGAGAGCCTTCGATCCACAGGCCGTCGATCAGCCCGTTCATGGCGATGGCCAGCCCCTGGCAGGTGGCCGGATCGGCGGGGCGTCCATGGGCGGCCAGCACGGGATGGATCAGCCGTTCCAGCGCCTCCAGGAACTCGCGGTAGCCATCGCGGTGGATCGTGGAATAGCCGGGTTCGCTTTCGACCCGGCCGATGAAGGTGGCCCAGAGAGAAACATGGCGCACCGATAGGCTGGGCGTCATGACATTGGCGCCGATGAAGCGGGCCAGTGCCTCGTCCGGGTCCTGGCTAGCATCACGCGCGGCCTCTTCGGCGCGGTCGGTGAGCTGCTCCATCAGGTAGGCATAGGCGGCGCGGACCATCTCGTCCTTGCTGCCGAAGTAATGGCGGATCAGCCCCGGCGTCACACCGGCGCGATCGGCGATTCGGCGCGCGCTGGCGCCGTTCAGCCCGTGTTCGCCAATGCAATCCAGCGTCGCCTCAAGCAATCCGTGGCGGCGGTCATCCTTGGCAAGCCTGCGAAATGTCTTGCGTGTCATCTGGGCATCTCCCCCTTGGGTGGCGCCATGGAACAAGGGCGGCGGCGCGCTGTCTGTGCGTCTGTCATGTGGCACATCACGGCGTCTCCTTCCCGTGGTGAAAGATGTTTTCCCCCGGGCTGTTGGATTCTTGTCGGCCCGCTGTTATACAGTCGTGCAACAGTCGGAAAAAAGCAAGGGGCGGCCGACCCATTCTTCGCCGCACGTGCAAGGAGACAGAATGACCGAACAACCGGCAATCCGCGTCAAGGGACTGCGCAAGCGGTTCAACAGGCTCGAGGTTCTCAAGGGGATCGACCTGGAGGCCCGCCCCGGTGACGTCGTCGCGGTGATTGGTGGATCGGGGTCAGGCAAATCGACCATGCTGCGCTGCATCAACCTGCTTGAGATCCCCTCGGCCGGGACCATCAGCATCCAGGGCGAAGCCTATGCGATGCGCGAAACCCGCCAGGGGCTGCAACCGGCAGACCGCCGCCAGGTCCAGCGCATCCGCGCCCAGCTGGGCATGGTGTTCCAGTCCTTCAACCTCTGGCCGCATCGCACCGTTCTGGGCAACGTGACAGAGGTGCCCGTGCACGTCCTGGGCGTGCCCCGGGACGAGGCAGAGGCCCGCGCCCGCGAGGTGCTGGACCGCGTCGGGCTGGGGGCCAAGCTGGATGCCTGGCCCGCGCAGCTCTCCGGTGGGCAGCAACAGCGCGCCGCCATCGCCCGCGTGCTGGCGGTCGATCCGCTGGCGATGCTCTTTGACGAACCGACCTCTGCGCTTGATCCGGAACTGGTGGGCGAAGTCCTGTCGGTCATCCGCGACCTGGCGCAGGAAAAGCGCACCATGATCCTGGTCACCCACGAAATGGCCTTTGCCCGCGACGTGGCGACCCACGTGGTCTTCCTGCGTGAAGGCCGGATCGAAGAACAGGGGCCGCCCGACCAGATCTTCGGCGCGCCCAAGTCGCCCCATCTTCAGCAATTCATCAGCTCGGTCGCCTGAGGCCGCGCTCAACCACGGGGCCGGAAACGGCCCCCATAAAAGACCCCAACAGAAAGACCCAACATGATCAGATCCCTTGTCGTCTCGCTTGCAGCCGCCACCGCCCTTGCCGCGCCGGCCATGGCCGAAACCTACAAGATCGGCATCTCGGCAGAGCCCTATCCGCCGTTCTACACCCCGGATTCGGAAGGCAACTGGAGCGGCTGGGAAATCGACTTCATCGACGAGCTCTGCGGCCGGATCGAAGCCGATTGCGTGCTGGCGCCTGTTGCCTGGGAAGGGATCATTCCCGCGCTGAAGACCGGCAAGATCGACATGATCATCGGCTCCATGTCCATTACCGAGGAACGGGCCAAGCAGATCAACTTCTCCGACAAGTACTACGATGCACCCACCGGCATCGTGGCGCTGAAATCCTCTGACGTGCAGCCCACGCCGGAAGGCGTCAAGGGGGCCTACCTGGGCGCGCAATCCGGCACCATCCAGGAAAAGTACACCCAGGCCTATTACGCCGACACCGCGGCGGATGTGCGCATCTACCAGACCGTGGATGAAGAGCTGCAGGATCTCATGTCGGGCCGGATCGATGCCGTCGTGGGCGATTCCCTGGCCATGGTACCCTTCACCGAAACAGAGGCCGGCAAGGCCTGCTGCGAATACCGCGGCGCGGTCCAGGCCGATCCCGATATCCTGGGTCATGGCATCGCCGTCGGCCTGCGCAAGGACGACACCGCGCTTCTGGAGCGGGTCAACACCGCCATCGCGGCGATCCGCGAAGACGGCACCTACGAAGAGCTGGCCAAGCCCTACTTCGGTGAGCTCGACATCTACGGCGAATAAGCCTCTCTGCCGGATCCCCACCGGGGTCCGGCCCTTCCCCTAAGGACGTTATCCCCCATGTTCGACGCAATCGACCTGAGCCTGCTGGCGCTTGACGCGCCGGGGTGGGGCGGGGCCCTGCTGAAAGGGTTCCTGCGCTCCGTGGAGCTCGCCGTTGGCGGCTATGCCCTGGGCATCGTCATCGGCATCTGCGGCGCCCTGGCCAAGCTGAACGGCGGGCGGGTCATCCGCGACCTGGCCGAGGTCTATACCATGATCATCCGCGCGGTGCCGGAACTGGTGCTGATGCTGCTGTTCTACTATGTCGGCACGGACCTGGCGAACCGCGGGATGCAGGCGCTTGGCTATTCGGGCTTTGACATCGACGGGCTGACCGCCGGGATCCTGGTGATCGGTCTGGTGCAGGGCGGCTACGCGACAGAGGTGCTTCGCGGCGCCATCAAGGCCATTCCGCGCGGCCAGATCGAGGCCGCCCAGGCCTTTGGTATGTCGCCCTTCAAGGTGCTCACGCGCGTCACGCTGCCGGCCATGACGCCCCATGCGCTGCCCGGCATGGCGAACCTGTGGATGATCGCCACCAAGGATACCGCGCTGCTGGCCGTCATCGGCTTTTCCGAACTTACGCTTGCCACCCGGCAGGCGGCGGCGGCAACGCGCGAATACTTCCTGTTCTTCTTCGCGGCAGGGGCGCTTTACCTGACGCTCACGCTGGTCTCCAACGCCGGTCTGCGCTGGTT
Source organism: Pseudooceanicola sp. HF7 (assembly GCF_011806405.1). Taxonomy (GTDB): domain Bacteria; phylum Pseudomonadota; class Alphaproteobacteria; order Rhodobacterales; family Rhodobacteraceae; genus Pseudooceanicola. The sequence goes on from NZ_JAATOW010000033.1 coordinate 46,353, forward strand.
CGAGAAACGGGCCCGTCGCGGTCTGACCGCAGCAAGCTGAGGAGCCGACATGCCTGACATAGACATCGTGACACCGCTGCGCCCCGCCTCCCTTTCCCGCATGGGCCGCAGCCTGACCGCCTTTTTCCTGCCGCACCGCATCATCATGGTGCTGGTGGCGCTCTTCGCGCTGGCCATGATGATCCGGACGATGGACTGGTCCTGGCTGCCCGCCTACATGCCCCGCCTCTGGGAGGGGCTGGGGATCACGATGCTGATGCTTGTCGTCAGCGTCGTGCTGGGCTTCATCCTGGCGCTGCCGCTGGCCATCGCCCAGGTGGTCGGCCCGCTGCCGCTGCGCTGGCTGGCGCTGTCCTTCTGCACGGTGATCCGGGGCACGCCGCTTCTGTTGCAGATGTGGCTGTTCTACTTCGGTCTCGGCTCGCTTCTGGGCCAGTTCCCAGAGATCCGCGAGACCTGGGCCTGGCCCTACCTGCGCCAGGCCTGGCCCTACGGGTTGTTCTCGCTCACCATATCCTTCGCGGCCTACCAGGGTGAGATCATGCGCGGCGCCTTCACGGGCGTCCCGAAAGGAGAGCTGGAGGCGGCGCGCGCCTTCGGCATGTCCCGGGCCAAGACCTTTCGCCGGGTCTGGTTTCCGCGTGCCGTGCACCGTGCCCTGCCGACCCTGGGCGGAGAAATCATCCTGCAACTGAAGGCCACGCCGCTGGTGGCCACCATCACGGTGACGGATCTTTACGCGGTGATCACGAAGGTCCGCCAGGATACCTTCCTGACCTATGAACCGCTGCTCTTTCTGGTCGCGGTCTACCTTTGCCTCTCCGGCGTGCTGACGGTCCTGCTGCGCTGGATGGAAAGCCGGGTGCCCGACGCAAGGTGATCCGGTGATCCCCAGTTCGGGGTCTTCCGCCCCTGAAACGCGAAACGGCGCCACCCCGGCCAGGGTGGCGCCGTTTTGCTTTCTCGCAGTCGGGTGTCAGTACCCGCGGGCGCGGTCGATGCCATAGGCCAGCGGCGCGCCATCGCGCAGCGCGCGGGCGGTCTCGATCACCTGGGTCGCGACCACATCGGGCAGGGTATCGCTGGCCACATGGGGCGTGATGCGCAGGCGGGCGTCGGCCCAGTAAGTGTGATCGGCGGGCAGGGGCTCCTGGCGGAAGACATCCAGCGTCGCCCCGGCCAGCTGGCCGCTGTCCAACGCCGCCATCAGGTCGCCCTCCACCAGGTGTTCGCCGCGCCCGATCTGGATCAGCCGCGCGCCCGGGGCCAGGCAGGCGAAGAGATCGGCGTTCAGCACGTTCTCCGTTGCGGCGGTCAGCGGCAGCACGTTGATCAGATAGGCCGCTCCGCGTGCCGCATCCTGCATCCCGGTCGCCCCGGTCCTGTAAGAGACCCCCTCCAGCGGGGCTTCGGGTGTGCTGCGGCAGGCGACATGGGTGTCAAAGCCAAGCGCGGACAGCCCCTTGGCCACAGCGCGCCCCATGGTGCCATGTCCCAGCACCGCCACCTTGACCGAGGCCGGCGCGCGCATGGGGGCCGGATCCCAGCGGGCGGCGCGCTGGTCGGCGGCCATGTCATCGAAGCCGCGTTCATCGCGCAGCACCTCGTGAAGCGCAAAGCCCGCCATCAGGTCGGCCTGGTGGGGATCGCGGACACGGGCGATGGCGGCGCCCTCGGGCAGGCCGGGATGGCCAAGCAGCGCATCGACCCCGGCCCCGATGGACATCGCCAGCCGCAGGTTAGGGTAGGGGGCAAAGGCCTGCGGGCCCGGCACCCAGCACAGCGCAAAGGCGATCTGGTCCGGGTCCTGCACGGCCTCTGGCTGGTGCAGGATCACATCCGTCCCGGCCGCGCGCAGGGCCGCGCCGTAGATCGCGTCCAGGTCATGGCTGTCGCTCAGGTAGACGCCGTGGATCGGTGTTGGCTGTGACATGCGGGGTCCTTCGTCTGGGGATGGCCCGGGGCGGGGCTCCGGGAAAACTGACTGTTACACAATCGTATAACAAATGTCGGACCGAATGCAAAAGCCCTTGGGGTGCTCCGCCGCAGGATTGGGCCGCGCCGCGCCTTGGCGCAGGTGGCTTGGAGTGAGCGGGGCAGGGGGGTGCAGCAAAGCGCGCGCAGGCTGTCGACCTGCGCGCGCTCTTTTGGCTCATCAAGTCCGGCTTGCAGGGGCCCCTCCTGCGGGGCCGCCCTGCGCCGTCAGCTCAATGACCGGGGTAGATGCGGGCCCAGTCCCGGGCCATGTCCACGATCGTCCAGCCCCGATCCGGGCCCTCGTCCAGCCCACGGTCGAGCGTGCCGATAAAGCCCTCGCGGTCATAGGCATACTCGCGCTCCGCATCGGTGTGATGCACGATCAGGCCAAAGCCGGGGCCCTCTCCGGCGGTGGTATAGTCGATCATGGCGAAATCCCCGTCAGAGTTTCCGGCGGCGAAGATCGGCTTCTGTCCGATGTGGCGCATGATGCCCACGGGCTTGCCTTCCTTGTCGTCCAGGAAGGTCATGCCCCCGCCCTTGGTGAACGTCGGCACCCCGTCGATCACCTCGTAGCTGACCCGCCCTTCAGAGCCGACGACCTGCCAGGGCGGAATGCCATAGGCGTCATCGGCAATGGCGCGGATGAAGTCGATGCCGCCACCGGACACGATGTAGGTCGCGAAATCCTCGTCCCGCAGGTAGCTCAGCAGCTCCAGCATCGGCTGGAAGGTCATGCCGGCATAGGGCAGCCCCGTCGCGGGATGCTCCGCAGTGGTCAGCCATTCGTAGGCGCTGGTCTTGAAGGCCTCCGGCGTGGTGTCGGCGTGAGAGACATCCAGGATCTCAAGCAGCCCCTCCTCCCCGCCGGCCATGACCACCGCCATGTCGCCCTCATTGGCGGCCTTCAGCACGTCCGAGCTCAGGACGGAGGGATCCTCGGCCGCCATCCGGCGCAGCACCTCCATGGCATAGAGAAGCTGGAAATAGATCGGCTGCTCTGTCCAGAGCGTGCCGTCGTTGTCGAAGGTGGCAATGCGATCCTTCACCGGCACGAAATCGGCCGAGTCCGGATCGGTCACGCTGTCCACGAAGGCGATGATGCTGTCCTTGGCCGCGCCCTCGTTCCAGGAGGGCAGCGGATCGGCCAGCAGCGCAGCCGGAACGGATGTCAGGGCCACCAGGGCCAGGGGAAGGGAAATACGCAAGGGGGCCTCCATCAAACCTAGGGCAGATCAGGGAAGAACCGGCGAAACACCCGCCCGCCGGTCTGGTGCGTTTCAGCGGACCATGCCGCTCAGCTGGTCTTCCAGCTGCGCCTGGATCTGGTCGACCGAGAAGCTGGCCGCGCGTTGCGAGGGCTCGAATCCCTCGAAGGTGGCGAAGAAGTCTGCCGCTTCGACCTGCGCCGGCGTCAGCAGGAACACGTGGTCCAGAAGCCAATCGTAATAGGTATTGGACGTAACGTCAGCCCTTTCATGGGGATCCGCGCGCAGATCGAAGATCTTGGGGACGCGCAGCGCGGTGAAGGGGTCCGCCCAGATGTTCAGGGTGCCCGTCGCGCGCTGCTCCTGGAAGACGATCTTTCAGGTCTCCGGCGCGCCGGCCTAAGGCGTCTATGACACCTACATCGGCGCCGGCCTGACCACCCTGCCGGCCTTCGTGGATGTTCCCATCCATGACCGGGTCGACTGTCGCCAGCTCATGCGCCACGGACTCGCTGTCGCCAACCTGCCACCCGCCACCGCCGTCGGCTCCGTCCAAGAGCTTCTGGACCTGCCGCAAATCGTGGCGCCCCCCTGGGCGCGGGTCGATCTCAAGCTGCCGGGAAAAAGCGGCTTCGAAGCCGCGATGGTCCTGCGCAGACTCTCGCCGCGCATGCGCATCGTCCTGATGACCGGCACCGATGAGCCAGGCAACCGATCCCGCGCCCAGGCCGCCGGCGCAGACCGCTACCTGCTCAAACCCATCCGCGAGGCAGAGCTGCTGGCCACCCTCGCCCGGGCCTGACCCCGCCCTGCCTTCTTCTTGCCGAAAAACTCTGGGGGGAACGAAACCGGGGGGCATCGAGCCCCCCAGTTTCGTGGGGGGCAAAGCCC
>NZ_JAATOW010000003.1 GCF_011806405.1 Pseudooceanicola sp. HF7
CAAGGGCGACCTCTGGTTCTACCGGGTCGACGGCGATCTGCGTGACACCATCGCGCGGATCGACACCGAACGCTGTCCGCTCTGGCTAATGGCGGGCGAGTACGATTTCTCGTGCCGCCCAGAGGACATGCTGGCCACCGCAGAGGCCATTCCCGGCTGTCGCGCGGTGGTTATGGAAAGGCTTGGCCACTTTCCGATGAGTGAGAACTACGGGCAATTCGCCCGCAGCCTGACCCCGATTCTTGAGGAGATATCGGGGTCGGTCCCGCCGGCGCAGGGCGCCGACGCGGAAACCTGAAGACATTGAAATTGGGAGGAGAACCCGAATGAAACGGACAACTATTCTCGCGGCGGCTTCGGCCCTCGCCATGGTCGCGACCGGCGCGCTGGCGCAGGAGACCCTGAAGATCGGCGCGCTGACCACCATGTCGGGCGCTGGCGCAAGCTGGGGCAACGGCATGAAGCGCGCGGCCGAAATGGCTGCTGAGGACGTCAACGAGGCCGGCGGCCTCGAGGTCGGCGGCACCAAGTACCAGGTCGAGATCATCGCCTATGACGACAGCTACAAGGCCAACGAGGCCGTAACGGCTGCCAACCGCCTCGTCTTCGAGGACAAGGTGAAGTACATCATCGGCACCGTCGGCTCGGCCCCGATCCTGGCGATCCAGCCGATCACCGAGGAAAACGGCGTCATCACGATGACGCTTGGCTTCACCGCGCAGGCCCTGGGCGAAGACAAGCAGTACACCTTCCGCCCGAACCCGACCACGGCAGAGGTGGCGCAGCCGCAGATCGACTGGATCGTAGCCAACCAGGGCGTGAAGACCGTTGGCGCGCTTTTCCCCAAGGACGAGACCGGCGAGGCCATCGCGGGGGATTTGTCCGCTGCCTATGAAAAGGCGGGCGCGACCCTTGCGGCGAAAGAATTCTTCGAGCGTGACCGCGTCGACTTCATCCCGCTTCTGACCCGCATCATTGCCCAGGGCGTCGATGCGATCGAGCTTGACGGCAACTCTCCGGTCACCGCGGGGCAGATCGTGCAACAGGCCCGTGATCTGGGCTTTGAGGGCGTGATCATCCGCACCGGGGGTCCCGCGACCCAGGAGATCGTGAACGTCGCGGGCGAAGCGGCCACCGAAGGGATGTTCGTCCACTCGGCCTTCGATCCGGGTGTGGCCAGCGCCAAGGCCTACGAAGACCGCTACGTCGAGACCTACAACGAGCCGATGAACGGTTTCTCGCCCTTCTTCTACGACGGGACCAAGATGCTGTTCCAGGCCATGCAGGACGCCGGCACGGTCGAGGACACCGAAGCGGTGAAGACGGCCTACGAGAACATCACGGATTACGAGGGCATCCTTGGCACCATGAACTGGACGGGTGCGGACCGCTACGGGATCGCGCACCAGCTCGACAGCCCCTTCTACATCGCCCGGGTGACCGGCGGCCAGGAAGAGATCGTCGCCCGCTGCACTTCCGCAGGCTGCGAATAAGCGCTCCCCCCGCCGCGTGTCGCCCCCCGGGGCGGTGCGCGGCCCTTTTGTGAAAAGGACCAGCTTCCGTGAGCTTTCTCATTGCCCAGTCGCTGATCAACGGCGTGATCCTGGGAACACTCTACCTTTTAATGGCGATCGGCTTCACATTGGCCTTCGGTGTGATGCGCATCGTCAACTTCGCGCATGGCGAATTCTACATGCTTGGCGCCTTCGGCGCTCTGATCGGTGTGACCTGGCTGGGGCTGCCCTATCCGGTGACCCTGGCGCTGACCATCGTCTTCGCGATCCTGTTCGGCGCGGTGATCGAAAGGCTGGTCTTCCGGCCCTTCCGCAATGACGAGCTGTCCGGCATGATCGCTTCCCTCGGGTTGGCGATGATCCTGCAGCACGGGGCGCTGATCCTTTTCGGGCCCGATCCGCAGGCCTTCCCGGCCATGGTGTCGGGCGTGTTCAAGTGGGGCGCGCTGATCGTGCCCAAGTCGCGGGCCCTCGCGCTTGGCATCGGCATCGTCATCCTGCTGGTCTTCTATCTGTTCCTGATGCACACGCGGCACGGACGTGCGCTGCGCGCGCTGGTCCAGGACCAGGAAGTCGCAGCCGTCTTCGGCGTCCGGCTTGAAATCATGTATCCGCTCGGCCTTGGCCTTGGCATCGCGCTGGCTGCGGTGGCGGGCGGCCTGATGGCGCCGCTCTTCGGGGTTTCTCCCTTCATCGGTGCGACGCCGCTGCTGAAAGCCTTCATCGTGGTCATCCTGGGGGGCCTGGGGTCGATCCCTGGGGCGGCGCTTGCCGCGATCCTGCTGGGCCTGATCGAAAGCTTCACCTCGTCCTTCGTCAGCGCCTCTGCCGCCGACATCGTGATCTTCGCATTGGTCATCGGCGTGCTTCTGGTGCGTCCGGCCGGTCTGCTGGGGCGGGCCGAGGTATGAGCGTGGCAAAGTCTTACCCGACCTCTCGTTCGCTGCCGATGGGCCTGTTCTGGGCCGCGGCGCTGGTGCTGGTGGCAGTGATCCCCTGGATCACCGGCAGCACCTTCCACTTCCACATCGCGATCATGGTCTGCATCTCGGCCATGGCCACGGGCGGCCTTGCGGTCACGGCCTGGGTCGGCCAGCTGTCGCTGGCTCATGCCGCCTTTGCGGGGCTCGGGGCCTATACCTCGGTTCTGCTGGTCACGCGGTTCGACCTGCCCGTGCTGCTTGGTCTGCCGGCCGGCGCGCTTGTTGCCGGGGCCGTGGCCTTCGTCATCGGCGCTCCGCTACTGCGTCTGCGTGGTGTCTACTTCGTGCTGATCACCTTCGCGCTGAACGAGCTGTTCCGCCTGATCATGCTGGATGTGCCCGCGCTTTCGGGCGGTTCCAGCGGCATCGCGGGTATCCCCAAGCTCTCGATTTTCGGCATGACCCTGTCGAGCTACGAGGAGGTCTATCCCTTCGCGCTGCTGTGTCTTGCGCTTGTCATGGGCCTTTTGGTCCTGATCCGCAAAGGCCAGCTTGGCCGCCGTTTCGGCGCGGTAGAGGAAAACCTTGCCCTGGCCGAGGCCTCGGGCATCCCGACCGCCCGCACGCAGAACCTGGCCTTCACGCTCGGCAGCGCGATCGCCGGTTTCTCCGGCGCCTTCCTCGCGCACTACGTCGGCTTCATCTCGCCCGAGACCTTCGGCTTCCAGCTGTCGGTGTCTTACGTGATCATGTTGGTGACAGGCGGGCGACTGGCCCTCTGGGGGCCGCTGGTCGGCGCGCTCTTCCTGACCCCGCTGCCGGAGTTCCTGCGCGGCGCGGTCGAGTACCAGCACATCATCTACGGCGTTATCCTGATCGCGGTGCTGCGGTTCCTGCCGCAGGGCCTGGCAGGTCTGCCCGCACAACTTTCGCGGAAAGGAGACCGGTCGTGAGCACACTTCTCGAAATCGGCGGTCTGACCAAGCGGTTCGGCGGTCTCACCGCCCTGTCAGATGTCAGTTTCAACGTGGCCGAAGACGCGATCACCGGCCTGATCGGGCCGAACGGAGCGGGCAAGACGACCTGTTTCAACCTGATCACCGGGACCTTCTCGGCGACCTCCGGCACGATCCGCTTCCGGGGGCAGGATATCTCTGGATTGCCCCCGCATCGCATCGTCCAGCACGGGTTGGCACGGACCTTCCAGGCCGCCACGACCTTTCCCAAGGCGAGCGTGCGCGAGAACATCCTGCGCGGGGCACTGCTGCGCCATCCGCTTGGGTTGGGGTCGATGCTTTTCGGTGGCGGCGCGGCCCGGCGGGCCGAGCAAGGCGCACGTGACACGGTCGACAAGGTGATGGAAGCGCTGGAGCTGACCGAACACGCCGACCGCGCCGCCGGGACGCTGGCCTACGGGCATCAGAAGCGCCTGGGCGTGGCGATCGGACTGGCAACGCGACCCGGGTTGCTGCTGCTGGACGAACCGGCGGCGGGGCTCAATCCCGACGAGGTGGATCGCTTCGGCTCCATGTTGAAGGAGATCCGCGAAGGCTTCGGAGTCTCCGTGCTGATCGTCGAACACCACATGCGCCTGATCATGCGGGTCTGCGACCACCTCGTGGTTCTCGACCACGGCGAGAAGATCGCCGAGGGCGCGCCGGACAGGGTGCGCGACGATCCAAAAGTCATCGAAGCCTACCTGGGAGCCGACCATGCGAAGTGATCTTTCCGTCCGCAATCTGGTGGTGAACTACGGCCCCGTCCGCGCCCTGCATGGCGTCAGCTTCGACGTCCCCGAGGGGCAAGTGGCCGCGCTGGTCGGCTCGAACGGTGCGGGCAAGAGCACCGTGCTGAAGTCGATCTGTGGTCTGCTCAAGCCCGTCGAGGGAGAGATCCGCGTCGGCGAGCATGTGCTGCAACCCCGTCCGGGCGATCCGCTGCGCCACGGCGTCGCACTGTCCCCCGAGGGGCGGCGCCTGTTCGGCCAGCTCTCCGTCGAGGAAAACCTGATCATGGGGGCCTACACGGTCTCCGACAAGGCGGCGCGGCGGCAGATGCTGGAACGGGTTTACGGCTACTTCCCCCGTCTGAAGGAGCGCCGCCGCCAGATGGCCGGGTCGCTTTCGGGCGGGGAGCAGCAGATGTGCGCCATTGGTCGCGCCCTCATGGCGCAGCCGCGCATCCTGCTGCTGGACGAACCCTCGCTTGGGATCGCGCCGATCATTGTCGCAGAACTGGCCGTTCTCATCGAGGAAATCAGCCGCGACATGTCGATGACCGTGCTGCTTGTCGAGCAGAACGCCCAGATGGCGCTGTCGATCGCCGCGACCGGCGTCGTGCTGGAAACCGGCACCGTCGTGCTGACAGGCACCGGCCGGGAGCTGTTGGAAAGTCCGGAAGTCCGGGCTGCCTACCTAGGAACATAAGAAGGAAAAGAACATGTCGCTTCTCGCGAAGGAGGCCTCGATTCCTCCGGCCGACCAGATGCAGGACCTGCTGATCGCCGGGCGCCCGGTGGCCGGGGACGGGCCTCCGCTTGACGTGGTGAACCCGGCGACCGGTGCGCTTCTCGGGCGCGTGGGGACCTCTGGTCCGGCACAGGTGGCCGCGACGATCCAAGCCGGTCACGAGGCGCTGCGCCGCACCGGCTGGGCCCAGTTGCCCCCGCATGAGCGGGCGCGCATCCTGTCCCGCGCCGCCGACGAGATCGAGCGGCAGGCCGATCACCTTGCCGGTCTCCAGATGAGCGAGAACGGCAAGACGCGCAAGGAAAGCCATGCGCAGGCGATGTCCGCCGCCGGCATCTTCCGCTACTACGCCGCGGTCTGCGAATGCAGCGAAGAAGCGATGCCGCCCGCGCGTGGCGGCTACTTCACGATGCAGGTCTATGAGCCGGTCGGCGTGGTCGCCGCACTGACGCCCTGGAACTCGCCTCTGACGATGGGCGCGCAGAAGATCGCGCCGGCGCTCGCGGCGGGCAACGCGGTGGTGCTGAAGGCGGCCGAGACGACCTCCTTCGTGACGCTGGCCCTTGGACAATGCGTCGTCGAGGCAGGGCTGCCGGAGGGGCTGCTGTCGGTGATCGCCGGCGGCCGCGAGACCGCGGTCGCGCTGGTCGAGGATCCCGGCATCGGGCTAATCAGCTTCACCGGCGGCACCGCGACCGGGCAGAGCATCGCGCGCGGCGCGTCGGACCGGCTTGTGCCCCTGATCCTGGAGCTCGGTGGCAAGTCCCCGCATATCGTCTTTGCCGATGCCGACCTGGAAGCGGCGGCAAAATCGGTGGCCAGCGGGATCTTCGGCGGCACCGGGCAATCCTGCGTCGCCGGGTCCCGGCTGTTCGTCGAGGCCCCGGTCGCGGATCGGTTCCGCACACTGCTGATCGACGCCGCCCGCAAACTGACCTTGGGCCCCCCCAGCGATCCCTCCAGCGTGATCGGTCCGCTGTCCTCCTTCGCGCACCGCGAACGGGTCGAATCCTTCGTTAAGGCCGGAGTCGAGGCGGGCGGAGAGATCCTTTTCGGCGGGGAGCGACCCGAGGGCGAGGCCTTTGCCGAGGGGGCCTATTTCCAGCCGACGATCATCGGCGGGCTCGATAATTCTGCCAGGATCGCGCAGGAAGAGATCTTCGGCCCGGTGCTCTGCTTCATGACCTTCGAGGACGAAGCCGAGCTGGTCGGTGCGGCCAACGACAGCGATTTCGGCCTCGCGGCAGGCATATGGACCGAAAACTATCGCCGGGCCTGGCGGGTTGCGCGGGCGCTCGAGGCCGGCACGGTCTGGATCAACACCTACAAGCAGCTTTCCATCGCGGCCCCCTTCGGCGGCTTCAAGCTGTCCGGGCAGGGGCGCGAGAAGGGCCTTCAGGGGATGCGCGCCTACCAGCAGATGAAAAGCCTTTATTGGGCTGTCTGATAGGCGGAAAACGCGGAAGTGGCCGTTTCGGCGGCCGCTTCCCGCGCAGACTTGGGTGATTTGGCGACTACGGGAAGCGGTAAAAGAGAGGGGGAGGCCCCTCGGATCAGCAGGAGGTGAAGACGTGTTGGTCGCAGTGGACACTTCTGATAGGAATTTCTCGACGACGAGGCCCAATCCCCCGGTTCGATCGAGACAGGTTCAGGCGTAGCGCCAAATCCAACCAACGCATAGGTCGAGGTAAATGTGACGGCCCAGGACAACACAAGTCGCGACAAGGACGAATCATCGCGCGGCGTTGCGGCAGTGAACCGAGCGCTCTCGATTATCGCGGCTCTCGAAGCCAGCACGATCCCACGCAACCTCTCCGAGATCGCGCGCGCGACCGGGCTCTACAAGAGCACGATCCTGCGACTGATGGAGTCATTGCAATCGGCCGGCTACGTGATCCGGATCGAAGAGTCCAAGTATGCGCTCGGCCCGACTATCATGCAGCTTGGTCTGGCCTACGAGCGCAGCAACCCCCTGCGCCATCACTTCCTGCCGGTTATGGAACGTCTCGTCTCGATCGGAACAGAGAGCCCTTCGTTCCACGTGCGCCAGACCGAGACCGAGCGGCTGTGCCTGTTCAGGCTGGACTCGCACCACTCCACCCTAGACCGTGTGCAGGTCGGGGATCGCTTGCCGCTTTATAAAGGCGCGGCAGGAAAAATCCTGCGCGCTTTCGGAGACCCCCCCGAGCAGGGCAGCGATATGGATCTGATCCGGCAGGAGTGCTTCGCCATTTCGCTTGGAGAAAGGGACAAACTTTGTGCGGGCATCGCCGCCCCTGTATTCGCTGGATCGGAGCGCCTGCTGGGAGCGCTGTCTTTCTCCGGGCCGAGGGAACGCTTCCGCGAAGAGGATATTGCGCGTATGCGGCCACAGATAATTGATGCCGCAAGGGAGCTCTCTCTTGGGTTGGGGCGGTAGGTCTTCATTTTTCAGCATCTGGTGGAACGGCTTTGTCAGCTTGTCTGGCCCTGAGTGCTACGATCCGGCAACACAGCTTTCACGCGGCCAGTTCTGCCGCATAGTCGGCCCAAAGGCTCAACGCGTCAGACCTCGCATGACGGTATGACTGGGCGGAGAGGCGATGGCGTTGCGCTCGGAACCAGGTGGCCATCTGATCGTGAACTGAGACGAACCGTTGCGCCTGACCAGAGGACTTGAAGCGCCCCATGATCTTCTCTCGTCGCCGGGTGTGCCGAGGCGAAGCTTCGGCCCGTTGCTGACGATGGCGACCAGCAATCTGGTACGGCTGCCGAAACTGCTGGCGGCCTGACTGGGAAGTTGAGCTGCTCCCCGTCTCTTGGACAGGATCTGGCGTAAAATAAGCTACTCTTTGTACCTGCTGATCGGGTTGTTTGATGTCATTTCTCTGCCAATAGACCAGTGCTGGTGACTTACCGCCGAGGGCTGAACGAGGGCGCTGGTGATTGTAGAAGGTCAGCCATTTCCTGATGGCCGCCTTTGTCTCCGAACCGGTCTCCCAAGTCAGTAGGTAGGGATAGGTCTTGTGACCCTTCGCTGGCCTGCTCCTGTCGGGCTTCTGGTAGATCGGCATGAGCCCCATCAGGCGCATCAGTCGCCGGGTGCGTTTCTCGTTCACCAGATGGCCGTCGTTGCGCAGGTGCCAGGTCATCTGCCGAACTCCGAAGAACGGCGTCTCCAGGAACTGCTCGTCGATCGTCCTCATCAGGCCGAGGTTCTGCTCAGTCTCTCCCTTGGGCGTGTAGTAGAAAGACGAACGCGCGATCGACAGCAACTTGCACTGCTGGCCGATTGACAGATCCGGGTGGTCTGGCTCGATCATGCCGGTTCGGGGTTGGCCTCGGACCGATGGCGGCACGCCCCCCCGCCCACTTCCCGCCCCGGGGCTTCGGCTTTTGTTCCAAAAAAAAGTTGGCCACCGTCTCGCCATTGTCTCTCGGACCAATGGCGTTCCAATGGCTCGATCCCCGATCTTGGCCTGGAGCTCCTTTACCTGCTCCGCGTCAATCTCCGGCTTCTTGCGGCCCCCGCGTTCGAACACACCGGAAGCGCCTTCGAGCAGGGCCCGCTTCCATTGATGGATCATCGTCGCCCATCGGTGTTTGCGGGCAAACACCTGTCGGTTCAAGATGCACCTCGCACCGGCTTGCCAGCTCGGCAGCGTTGTTCGGGCTTACGCCGCGCCATTGGCGCGACGATCCCTCCAACCCTCGCCTTTCAGCGCTTTCAGCGCGACCTTCGCCTTGAACTCAGGCGCGTGCTGCTTCCGTTTCGACATCTCTGATCTCCTTCTCGTCGAAGATCAGCAGACTGCAAATCGTAGCTTATGTCAGTGGCCGAATTTCGGAGGATAGCTCAGCACGTTTTGATTCAGCGTAAGGTCAACCATCTGTCTCCAGAGGCATGTTCCAGGCAATTTCGGGTTTGTCTCGCAGACCAGTCCTTCTTGACGCGGCGCACAATACAAGTGCCTTTTTGGCAAAATTATTTTTCCTAAGGATTAGAAGGATGAGGGCGTGCGAGCACCCTGACCCCCATGAACTGCACGATTGGCCGATGTGCTGCCCGAAAGACCCAAGAATTGCGGAACTAGTTGAAGAGTTTGCTTTCTCGCTTAATCCACGGGTCCAGGAGACTGAAGCTGTGATTGTTGAAGGGCTAAAGGCATGTGTTGTGAGCGAAGAATCGAAGGCAAGACCTCGGCGTCGCCGCGTCTGAGTAGATCTTCCCTACAGATGATGTGGTTTAAAGTGCGGTACGTAATATCTTTTTGATTTTTTTTGATGTTTTTAATATATAACAATTGGTTGTGAGATATTTTACTCCCCCTTCGTCTCCGCCATAAATCCCTGACACATAGGTGATTTCCTGGCTGACACATCTGAGAGGATGGTCATTTGGGAACACGCGCGGTTGCCGGTCGGTCCTTCTCACGTGAGATGGTCGGCCTTTCGGCGCTGCGCACTGAATAGGCTCGCGTCTTTCAGATGCCCTTGGGCCTCAGTTTCATGTCTTCGTACATCCTGCGATTTTTCACTCTTCTGTCGACAGGGGCGTTGCGATTCGGGTTTTGACGATCAGCTGTCGGGCGGTCGAGATCCGCATTTGCCATAGGCCGCCGCGCAGGAGCGCGGCGGCCTTGGTGGAGGTTTATCGGCGTCAGACACGAGTGGGCGAGGGGGCACGCGCTGTTTCCTGCAATTGTGCAGGGTCGGTGGCGTGCCCAGGGGGCTCAGACCCGTGGCATTTCCGAGAAGATCTCGGGGCCGTCCTCGCGCAGGATGACGATCTCTTCCAGGCGCAGGCCGAACTTGCCCTCAAGGTAAATGCCTGGCTCGATAGAGAAGACATTGCCCTTGGCCAGGGGCGTCTCGGAGGTGCCGGTGATGTAGGGCGGTTCGTGGATGTCTATGCCCAGGCCGTGGCCGGTGCGGTGCAGGAAGCGGTCGCCGTAGCCGCCTTCGGTGATGACATCGCGCGCGGCGGCATCCACGGCGCTGGCGGGGGCGCCGGGTTTCGCGGCGGCAAGGGCGGCCTGCACGGCGGCTTCGACCAGGTCGCGGACCTTCAGGAACTCAGGGTCGGGATCGGGGCCGAACCAGCGGCAGCGGGTCATGTCCGAGGGATAGCCGTCCAGCACGCAGCCGGTGTCGATCAGCACGGCCATGTTGTCGCCCAGGGCGGTGATGCCGGGGTGGTGGTGCGGGAAGGCGCCGTTGGCGCCGAAGCAGACAGAGCAGAAGGCCGCGGTGGCGCCATTGGCTTTGTAATGCGCCTCGATCAGCTCGACCACCTGGGCCTCTGTCATGCCCGGCTTCAGGGCGGCGAAGGCGGCTTCGACGGCAGCATCGTTGAGCAGATGCGCGGCCTTGATGCGGGCGGCTTCGCCCTCGTCCTTCATGGTACGCAGCAGGCCGACGGTATCGTCCGTGAAGCGGCGGCGCGGGCTGTCCAGGCTGTCGAGCAGCAGCAGGGCGAAATCGGCGCGCATGGTCTCGTCGATGACAACCGAGAGGCCGGGACGGCGGGCGTTGCTGGCATCAAGCAGGGCGTCCAGCGCGGCGCGGGGACCCGTGTCATCGACCCAGGTGAAGAGCGGAAGGGAGGTGACCTCTTTCGCCATGGCAGCGTTGAGCGAGGGCATCAGGAAGCCGGCGTGATCGGCGCTGACCAGTAGCATCACGGGGCGTTCGTCGCCATGCGGGTTGAGCCCGGTCAGCCAGGCCATGTGGCTGGAGGGGCCCAGCACCACCAGGTCGGTTTCGGTTTCCGCCATCCGGGCGCGCAGCCGCGAGAGGCGCTCTTCGGCCTGCATCAGATAGGACATTCTTTACTCCTGAAACGAAACGGGCCGCCGGCGAACCAGCGACCCTGTGATCTTGCGGGCGGTCGAAGGATTACTCCTTCTCGACCAGCCGGTAGTAGACGAAGTCGGAGGTCGCGCCGTTGACGTAGCCCGAGACATCCGCGCCCATGGCGACCTCGTAGGAGGCCTGGAACATGATCACGATCGGAGAATCCTCCTGCACCTTGGCCTGCAGGTCACGGTACATGTCCAGACGCTTGTCGGGATCGGCTTCCGACAGGGCGGCCATGGTCTCTTCGTTGATCTCGTCCGGCACGGCCCAGGCGTTCCGCCAGGTGGTGGTGGCCTGGTAGTTTTCGTCCGAGTTGTCCGCGTTGTAGGCGAAGGCCTTCGCGTTGGAATGCGGGTCCATGAAGTCCGGGCCCCAGTACAGCAGCATCGCCTGGTGGGTCCGCTCACGGTACTTGGTGATCACCTGGGCACCGGTGCCGGGCAGGATTTCGAACTCGATGCCCGCGTCGGCGAAGCTGGCCTGCAGCGATTGCGCCATGTCGGTGAAGGGGGCGGAGTTGATCACGTCCAGCGTCACTTCGATGGGGGTCTCGATGCCGGCGTCGGCCAGGATCTGCTTGGCCTTCTCCGGATCATAGGTGAAGGGCGTCTCGTCGTAGGAGCCGGGGAAACCCTTCGGCCAGAAGGCCTGGTGGACCTCCATCTGGCCCTTGATGATCGTGTCGGTCATGCCGGTGTAGTCGACCAGGTAGCGCGCGGCTTCCCAGACGGCGGGATCGGTCAGGCTTTCGGTCTTCTGGTTGAAGGACAGGAAGTGGACGGCGGCCTGCGGGAAGGTCTCCACCTTGATGTCCTCGCTGGAGAGCGAGGCGATCTGGTCGGGGGTCAGGTTGCGGGCCATGTCGATGTCGCCCTGTTCCAGCAGCAGCTGCTGGGTGGCGGCTTCGGCCACGTGGCGGATGATCACCTGGGACATCTCGGGCGCGCCCTTGAAGTAGTCCTCGTTGGCGGCCATGCGCACCATCTGACCGGGGGTGTAGGCGGTCAGCTCGAAGGGACCGGAGCCTGCCGAGTTGGCGTTCAGCCAGGCATTGCCCATGTCGCCGTCTTCCTCGTGCTCCATCACCAGCGCCTTGTCGACGATGGAGGCGGGGCGCGCGGCCAGCACGTTCAGCACGAAGGCGGGGGAGAAGTCGCCCTCGTATTTCACCGTGACGACATTGCCGTCGGCGGTGACCATGTCGTCCACGTTCTCCGGGGTCCAGCCAAGCTGGGCGAGGATGAAGGCGGGCGTCAGGTTCAGCTTGATCACGCGGGTCAGCGAGAACAGCACGTCCTCGGCCGTCACCGGGTTGCCGGAGTTGAAGACCGCATCGTCACGCAGGGTGAAGGTGATGGTCTTGGCCTCGGCGTCGACCTCCCAGTCGGTCGCGATGCCGGGGGCCAGGACGGTGGGATCTTCCGCATCGTACTGGACCAGGCGGTCGTAGAGGTTGGTCACGAGCTCACCAGAGGTGAATTCATAGGCCTGCGCCGGGTCGATCGCGACGATGTCGTCGATATTCTGGGCGATGACCAAGACGCCGTCGGGCGTGTCGGCCAGGGCTGCGGTGCCCGCCAGGGGCAGCGCGAGCGCCGAGGCTAACAGCGCGGATTTCAGCTTGTTCATGTGGCTCTCCTTGTTGGGGTTGAGTGGAGCGGGACGGCGTTGATCAGCTCTCCAGCTGCGCCATCTCCGGTAGTTTCATCCCGCCCTTGCGGTTCAGCACGGCCAGGGTTCCCGTCCAGAGGATCCGGACGGGCTTGTCGGTGGGATTGGTCCAGGAATGGGCGCGCAACCCGCTGTAATGCAGGCTGTCACCGGCCTTCATCCGGATGACCTGGCCGTCGAGGGTCTGCTCTATCTCGCCGTCCAGGATAAAGATGATCTCTTCGCCCTCGTGGCTGACCACCTCTGACACATAGCCCGCAGGCACATGCAGGATGTAGCTGGACAGTTCGGCGCCTGGGAAATCGGTGGCCAGGTTCTCATACCCGATGGAGGAGCCGTTCAGCGAGAACTGGGGCCGCGTTTCGGCGCGCGTCAGGCTGTCGGTTGGGCGGGGGGCGGCGATGAAATATTCCAGCGTCACATCCAGCGCCGCGGCGATCTGCGCCAGCGTCCCCAGCGAGGGCGTGGCGTTGTCGCGTTCTACCTGGCTGAGATAGCCGACAGAGACACCCGCCTTGTCGCACAATGCCTGAAGAGTCAGCCCAAGCTGCTTTCGGCGCTTGCGAATAAGCGGTCCGAGCTGCGGCTCAGCTTTCTGCTTCTCCCGTGCCATGGCACGTTCCTCCGAGATCATTTCCGTTACGGTACAAAAAATTTTTTACTATGGCAAAAATTTTTTGTAACACTGGGGGCGAGAATTCACTCGACCGATGCCAAAGGAGGCGGACACCTTGGCGACAGAAGCATCAATGGCCGTCAGGGCGGGACGCGGTGCGCGGGGGATCGGCGGCTTCGTCGTCGTCACTGCGCTGACCTTCCTGGGCCTGCTGGCAATCACCTTCTTCATCGGGCGCGTGGTGCCCATCGACCCCGTGCTTTCGGTGGTCGGGGACCGCGCGACGCAAGCGCAATACGACGCGGCGCGCGTCGCCATGGGGCTGGACCGGCCGATGGTCGTGCAGTTCTTCGACTACGTCTGGTCGGTGATGCAGGGCGACCTGGGGCGCTCGATCTCGACCAACCGGCCTGTTGCGGACGACCTGCTGCGGGTCTTCCCGGCGACGCTGGAGATGGCCACCCTGGGTATCCTCATCGGCGTGGTGCTGGGCGTGCCCGCCGGGGTCTGGGCCGCCACGCGGCGCGGCGAATGGGTGGACCAGGTGATGCGCGTCTTCGCGCTGCTGGGCTATTCGGTGCCTGCCTTCTGGCTGGGCCTTGTAGGGCTGGCGATCTTCTATGCCGGTCTGGGCTGGGTCGCGGGGCCGGGGCGGCTGGACATCTTCTATGAGGGCCTGGTGCCCGCGCGCACCAATGTCATGCTGATCGATGCCGCGTTGGCGGGCGATTGGAGTGTCTTCTGGAACGCGCTGTCGCACCTGGTGCTGCCGGCCTCGATCCTGGGCTTCTTCTCCCTGGCCTTCATCGCCCGGATGACCCGCAGCTTCATGCTGGACCAGCTAGGGCAGGAGTTCATCACCACCGCCCGCGTCAAGGGCGTGCCCGAGTGGCGGGTGATCTGGGTGCATGGCTTCAAGCCGATCCGCGTGCCGCTGATCACCGTCATCGGCCTGTCCTACGCCGCGCTGCTGGAGGGGTCCGTGATGATCGAGACCGTCTTCAGCTGGCCCGGTATCGGCAATTACCTGACCACGGCGCTGCTGAATGCCGACATGAACGCCGTTCTGGGCGCCACGCTGGTCATTGGCTCTGTCTTCATCCTGATCAACAAGATCTCGGACGTGCTCTACCGCGTCCTCGACCCGAGGAGCAAATGATGAGCACCAGAGACTGGCTTCTTGACGACAGCCCCGCCACGCTGACCCAGGCCAACCTGGGCCGCGCCTGGCGGATGATGAGCGCGCTGATGCGCAATCCGCTGGCCGTGGCGGGTCTGCTGATCATCGTGGCTCTGCTGGCCACGGCGCTGTTCGCGCCCTGGATCGCGCCGGAAAGCCCGGTGGGGCAGAACCTGCAGGCGCGCCTGCTGCCGCCTTCGGCAGAGCATTGGATGGGCACCGACGAGCTGGGCCGCGATATCTTCAGCCGCGTGGTCTACGGCTCTCGCATCACGCTGATGATCGTGGCGCTGGTCGCCGTGATCTCGGCCCCGCTGGGTCTGATCATCGGCGCGGTTGCGGGCTATTTTGGCGGCTGGGTCGACCGCATCCTGATGGGTCTCACGGATGTCTTCCTGTCGCTGCCCAAGCTGATCCTGGCGCTGGCTTTCGTCGCCGCCCTGGGACCCGGGATCGAGAACGCGATCATCGCCATCGCCATCACCGCCTGGCCCGCCTATGCCCGTATCGCACGGGCCGAGACGCTGACCTTCCGCAATGCGGAGTACATCCAGGCGGTGCGGCTGGTGGGCGGTTCCCACACCCGGATCATCACCCGGCACGTGCTGCCGCTTTGTACCTCTTCGATGATCGTGCGGGTGACGCTGGACATGGCGGGCATCATCCTGACCGCCGCCGGCCTGGGCTTCCTTGGCCTTGGCGCGCAGCCGCCGCTGCCGGAATGGGGCGCCATGATCTCGCGCGGGCGGACCTTTATCCTGGACCAGTGGTGGGTCGCCACCATGCCGGGCTTCGCCATCATCCTGGTCTCGCTGGGCTTCTGCTTCCTGGGCGACGGGCTGCGCGACGTGCTGGACCCGAAACAGGGGGGCGAGAAATGACCGGCGCACCGCTTCTTGAAATCGAGGACCTGCGGGTCAGCTTCGCCACCCCCAAAGGGCCGGTGGAGGTCGTGAAGGGCCTGAACCTGACCCTGGGCCGTGAGGAACGGCTGGGTATCGTCGGCGAAAGTGGCTCGGGCAAGTCGATGACGGGTCGGTCGATCCTGCGGCTGATCCGTTCGCCGGGCAAGCAGACCGCGAAGACCCTGCGCTTCGATGGGCTGGACCTGATGGGCCAGAGCAACCGGCAGATGCGCCAGATCCGTGGCGCGCGGATCTCTATGATCATGCAGGATCCGAAGTTCTCTCTGAACCCCGTCATGACCATCGGCCACCAGATCGCCGAGGCGTTGCAGGTGCATGAAAAACTGCCCCGCCGCGACCTGCAGGCGCGGGTGATCGAGATGCTGAACTCCGTCCGCATCAACGAGCCCGAGCGGGTGGCGAAGATGTATCCGCACGAGGTTTCGGGCGGCATGGGGCAGAGGGTGATGATCGCCATGATGCTGATCCCGCGCCCGCAGCTGCTGATCGCGGATGAGCCGACCTCGGCGCTGGATGTCTCGGTTCAGGCGCAGGTGCTGGACCTGATCGAAGAGCTGGTGACCGGCAACGGCATGGGCCTGATCCTGATCAGCCACGACCTGAACCTGGTGGCGCGCTACTGCGACCGCATCCTGGTGATGAACGGCGGCGAGGTGGTCGAGGCCTGCGCGGCCAAGGATCTGCACAAGGCCAGTCATCCCTACACCAAGGGTCTGCTGGCGGCACAGCCGCGCATGCAGGAAACCCGAGACGAGCTGCCGGTCCTGGACCGCAGCGGAGGAGCAGGCACATGAGCAGCCCCGCGATTTCCCTCAAGGATCTGGATATCTCCTACGGCGACACGAAGGTCGTGCGCGATGTCACCTTCGACGTGGCGACGGGCGAAAGCTTTGCCCTGGTCGGCGAAAGCGGTTCGGGCAAGTCGACCGTGCTCAAGGCCATCGCCGGGCTGGCGCCGGACTGGACCGGAGAGATCTCCGTGCTGGGCAAGCCGCGCGGCCATGGTACCGACCGGGCGTTCTCCGAGACCTGCCAGATGGTCTTCCAGGATCCCTATGCCTCTTTGCATCCGCGCAAGACCATCGACACCGTCCTTTCGGAGCCTCTGGCGATCCACGGCATCGGCAAGCGCAGCGAGAAGGTGGTCGAGATGCTGGGCGCCGTCGGCCTTGACCAGCGCTTTCGCTTCCGCTTTCCGCACCAGCTGTCGGGCGGGCAGCGCCAGCGTGTCGCCATCGCCCGGGCCCTGATGCTGGAGCCCAAGGTGATGCTGCTGGACGAGCCGACATCGGCGCTGGATGTCTCGGTGCAGGCAGAGATCCTGAACCTGCTGAAGCGGCTGCGCCGTGAACAGGGGCTGACCTACCTGATGGTCACCCACAACCTGCCGGTGGTCAGCTTCATGTGCGACCGCATGGCCGTGATGAACAAGGGTCGCATCGTTGAGATCGCCCCCAAGACCGCGCTCTACGACGGCAGCTTTGCCGATCCCTATACGCGCGACCTCTATGCCGCTTCGGGCGGCAATCCTGATGCCGATCCCGTGGTTGCGGCGGCATCCGAAAGCAAGGACCCCGCATGACCGATACCACAAAGACGCTCGCCGATTTCACCACCGCCCTGGCCGCCGCGACAACCGAAGAGGCGGCCTTTGACGCGCTCTGCGCGCTGACCAAGGCGACAGTGGGCGCCAAGCTGTTCACCGTGATGACCTCGGACACCGATGCCATGGTGGCACGGCGCGCCTATACCGACGATGCGCAAAACTACCCGACCTCGGGCGAGAAGCCGATCGAGCTGAACCGCTGGTTCGACCAGGTGCTGACCCGGCAGGAGGCCTTCGTGTCGAACACGCTGGCCGATATCGACACGGTCTTCCCCGATGCCGAGCTGATCGGCAAGCTGGGCTGCGGCTCTGTGGTGAACCTGCCGCTGATCATCGGCGGCAAGGTCATCGCGACGATGAACATCCTGCATGAAGAGGGCTATTACACGCCCGAGCGCGTGGCCCAGATCCACGACATGCTGCGCCTGCCGGCCACGGCGGCCTGTGCCGTGGCGATGGTGCTGCGCGGCTGATCAAGGCCGCCATCTGCATGGTCCATAGGTGACGTGATGACGGCTCAGCCCCCCGCTGAGCCGTCGTCATGGAACCGGCTTTCCCATTCCTTGTGTTTCTCACTTGCTTCGCGAATGAACGGCGTGAAGATCGCGAGGTTGAGCAGTGCCCAGTTAATAAGGCGAGCGGGAAACCGTGTTGGCTTGGCAAAATCCACGAAAAGCACCACGCGCGTCTTGTCGGTGTGGTTCCAGGCCTCGTGATCATAGGCATCGTCGAAGATAAGCGCCTTGCCTTCTTTCCACTGGCAGACCTGGTCCCGGACCCGGATGGCAAGGTCCTCCGGCCCTGCTTCGGGCACGACCATGCCGACGTGCAGCCTGAGGACACCGTTGTAGGGCCCGCGATGGGGCGGCAGGTGCTTTCCCGGCTCGAAGATCGAGAAAATCACCGCCCGCACCCCCGGGATCTTGCGCGTGGCCTTCCATGTTTCGGGGCAGGTCGCGATGTTGCGCGCGGACTTGAGGCCGTAGGCGTAGATGAAGAACGTCTTCCAGTGGCTGTCGGTCGAGATCGCCTTCACCTCAGACGAGATGTCGTGGAAATTCGGAAGCTCCGATTGCCGTTGCAGAACCGGGAGCAGCTCGGCCCGGATCGCCGGTGCGGCGGCCTCGAGCTCTTTCACCCAGGGGAAATCGGCGGTGTCATAGACGGGCGGGTTGCCGTTAACGGCGTAGCGGTAGTTCAATGCCTCTGCCCATTTGATGAGCCTGGTCATCAGGCGCGAGGAGAGAGAGGGGCGCTCCATCGCGTTGATCCCGTCCGTCTTGAAGGCCTGGCTGGCCTTGGCTTCGGCGGGCGATCCGGCGTTCATGTCTTTCATGGTCGTTCTCTTTCATGCGTCGTCTGGCAGGGTGGCATCCTGGGTCAGCGCCTTGGCGGACCCGGGGAAAGGCCGTTCTTGAGAGGGCAGGGCGGTCACCAGTCCGACCCGCGCGGATTGTCCGACACGATCCGCCCGTCCTCGAAGGTGAAGACATTGTCCATCTGGCTGGCATTGCGGGGATCGTGGGTGACCACGACGACCGCTGCGCGCCGTTCCTCGGCAATCTGGCGAAACAGCCCCATGGCCTGCCGCCCGCGTTCCCCGTCAAGGGCCGCGGTGGGTTCGTCCGCGAGGATCAGGGCGGGCGCGTTGGCCACCGCTCGGGCGATGGCGACACGCTGCTGTTCGCCCCCGGACAGTTGCATGGGCTTGCTGCGCAGCCGGTGCCCAAGGCCAAGCGCGCGCAGAAGCTCAGCCGCATGCGCGCGGGCGTCGGTGGCGCGCACATCGTCTATCGACAGGGCAAGGGCCACGTTTTCCTGCGCGGTCAGGAAGGGGATCAGGTTGGGTTTCTGGGCGACGAACCCGATATGGCGGCGCCGGAGATCGCGCATCCGGTCGATATCGGCACTGGCCGAGTTCACCTCGATACCGTCGATCTCTACGGACCCGTCGTCCGGGCGGATGATCAGCCCCGCGATCAGCAGCATGGTGCTCTTGCCCGAGCCCGACGGGCCGACGATCCCTACCACCTCGCCCCGCCGCGCGGTCAGGGTGACGCCATCCAGGGCACGCACAAGGCTGTCGCCGCTGCGGTAGTGCTTGCGCGCGCCGCGCACCGCGAGGGCGCTCATGACAGCACCTCGCGCGCGTCGACCTTCATGGCCCGCGCGATGCCCACCCAGCTGGCGACAAGGCAGATGGCGAGCAGTGCAAGGCTGAGCCAGGCCAGCGTGGGCAGGTCGACGATCACCCGACGGGGGAAATAGGGCAACACGCTGAGCGATACCGCGACGCCCACGCCATAGCCGGCCAGGCCCATCAGCAGCGCCTGCTGCCCGATCAAACCTGCAATAACCGCGTTTCGCGCGCCCAGAAGCTTGAGCGTCGCGATCTCGTGCAGCTTTTCCACCGTCATGGAGTACATGATCAGCGACACCACGATGCAGGTCACGATCAGGATCAGCCCGGTAAAGGCCAGAAGCTGGGCCCGCAGCTTGCCGAGGCGGTAGCTGAGCGTCAGCACGCGCTGTTCTTCCTGGGACAGGACGCTGACATCGCCCCAGCCTTCGATCCGCGCGCGGACGGTGTCTGGATCGGCCCCCGGCGTCAGCCCGGCCAGGACCGCTGAGATTGCCGGGCGTCCCGTTGCGCCCGGCTCTGCCGCGCGGGTCAGCAGGATATCCTCGCTCGTGCGGGTCGAGAGGATGTCGAGCGCATCGCCCATGCCGACGAAGACGAGCCCGTCGCCGGCGGTGTCGACCATGCCGTCGGCCACCCCGACGATGCGGTAGCTGTCGCGCCCAAGCTGCACCGCCTCGCCAAGCGCCAGATGCAGGCTCTTGTCGGCGATGGCCTCGTATCGCGTCGTGGTCAGCAGCCGCCCCGCGGCGAGCGTGATCCAGCTGCCGTCATCGCGGGGCACATCAAGGCCCAGGATCGTGGCGCGGTCCTGCCGGCCTTTGTGCGTGATCTGGTAGTCGAACTGCGTGAACCCCCGGGCCCAGGCGACGCCCTGAACCGCATCCACCCGACCGGTGACGTTGCGCGGGACGGAGGAGACCTCGGCAATGGGGCCCTTGGTGCCGCCCTGCACGATCCAGAGGTCGGCATCCACGCGGTTGAGCACCATCAGCGCATCGGCCATCACGCCCTTGTAAAGACCCAGCATTCCGATCACGGCGAGCATCAGGAAAGCGACGCTGCAGGTCGTCAGAAGGAACCGCGCCGGGGCATGGGCGATATCGCGCAGGGCAAGGTTCACGGGGCTTCGCTCCGCACAGGCATCCGGGGGTAAAGCGGCCCCTCGGGAAGGATGACGCGGGCATCCTGGGGGAGCTGCGTGGCAAGGATAACGCGACCGGTGCCGGTTTCGCTGAAGTCGATGGGGCGGAACGAGGCCCGGCCGTTGCGGACAAGCCAGAGGCCCTGTTCGCCCCCCTTCCAGGCGATGGCCGTGTCGGGGACTGTCTGGACATCCGTTTGCCGGTCCACGGTGACTTCGACCCATGCGCGCTGCCCGATGGCCCAGTTGCGGGGCAGGGTCTTCGGGCGGATGTCGACGGTGAACTCGCGCGTTTCCGCGTCGACATGGCGCCCGACCCGGAGCACTTCGCCGGATATCCTCTGTCCGCCGATCCGGGCAGCGGCGGGCTGGCCGGGCTGCAGGCGAGAGATGGTCCCTTCGTCGAACCGCGTGCGGATCACAACGGCCTCTGGCTGCACAACCCGCAGGATCTCTTGCCCCACAGAGACCACCGCGCCGGCGCTTTCGGACCGGCTGACGACCAGACCGGCAATCGGGGCGGCAATTCGCAGCTGTTCGAGCGCCGACTGGATCGCCGCGTCTTCGGCCTGAGCCACCTTGAGCATGGCGCGCGCTGCCTCCAGCGCATGGAGGCTGCTGCTGTGATCGGCGCGTGCGGCCTCGAGGTCGGCCTTGGCGTCATCGACGGCAAGTTGCGACCCGGCGGTGCTTGCGAAAAGACGCGTCCTGCGGTCCAGGTTGCGCCTGGTGCTGTTCAGCACCGATGCGGCCCGCGTAATATCGGCCTGCGCCTTGCGGATCTCGGCCTGCCGCACCTCGATCGTGGCGCGTGCAACGTCGTGGTCGGCGGCAAGACTGGTCTCGTCCAGCCGCACCAGCGTGTCGCCCGCGCTGACGCGGTCGCCCTCTTCAACTGCAAGCTTAAGGATCACGCCGTTCACGCGGCTCGATATGCGGACATCGGTGAGGGAGGCGAGCGTGCCGGGGCCTGAAACCCGGATTGCCTGATCAGCCGTGGAGACCGCAATCGTGGCGACCGTTCGCGGACGGACATAGCGTTCGACCACGATGGCCAGGAGCAGCCCCGCGATGCACAGCGCCAGGATCGGCGCGCGCCGCCGCCGTGCAAGGCGCGCCGGGGGCGCCATGGCAAGCGCCGTGACATCGCTGTCGTAGCTATCCTTCATCTGGAACCGCGTCCTCGTGGTGCGCCTGACAGTCCGAAAGGGCAGAGGGACCCGCCCCCACTGGTAGGTGCCGGGGCCTGCGGGCGTCATCGGCGGGATCTGGGGCGTGCGGGGCAGGGACCTTCGCGGACCTTGCACGGGGCCGATCCCTTCAACGGCCAGCCAAGCGGCACGTATGAACCAGATCGCCTGTCCCGGTTATTTTCCGTTCAGTGTGGTGCTTCTTGAATGTGATCTGGCCTGAATTGAACCAGCGGAGGTACGGTTAGAGATTTCGGACCCCCGGGGCTTGCCATTTCACGACAAAGAGCACTCCTGGCGTCGAAATGTGGTTCAAATCCTGCTGGGCATGCAATTATCGAACGAACTAGATCCACGACTTTGGAGGAGTTCGACAGGAATGAAGGCAATCACCTCCGCCCGAGGCATTGGTCCCTTGCCGGACTTCGTCGATCGATGGGAAGGCTCCGCAGCCGCCGCGCGCATCTTCACGCGGGTCGGCCTGCCGGTCGAGCTGAGCCTTTCGCCCGACCAGATGATGCCGCTTCACAAGCTCGCGGAGCTTTACGAGGCCGCCGCCTGCGTGACCGGCAACAGCCTGTTCGGATTTCACGTCGGACTTGAGATGACCGAAAAGTTTGGCTGCTGGGTGGATTATGCGCGCTGCGCGCCTGACTTGCACACCTGCCTTCAGCGGGCCAGCCGCACTCTGGGCTATCACCAGACCGGCACGCGCCTGGTCCTGACTGTCGGCAAGACTATCGCACGGTACAGCTACATCCTGCCCGGCCTTCCCCGGGCGCACGCGCAGCATGTCGAACACGCCCTCCCTTCCTTGCTGCGGACGTTCCGGCAATTCACCGGCCCTGGCTGGAAGCCGTTGTTCATCGAAACGGATCAGACGCGCAGTCGCCGTATCGATGCGCTGGAACAGGCGCTGTCGATCCCGGTTCACTGCGATTGCCCGGCCACTGCGGTGGTGTTTCCCGCCCGGCTGCTGAACAGCCGGTCCCATCGTGACATGCCCAGGCCGCGGCAAATCTACCTGCAGGATCTCAGGACGATGGTCCGCAAGCGCGCACCGGAGGATTTCGAGAATGTGGTCAGGGAATTGATCCATACGAACCTTCTGAGCGGTCGCACGGATGCGGCAAGCATTGCGGACAGCCTGGGCATTGGACTGCGCACCTTTCAACGCCGGCTGGCGAAGGACGATCTGTGCTACCGATCGCTTCTGACCGACGTGCGTCTGGAAAAGGCCTGTGCCTTGTTGGTCGATAGCGACATGCAAGTTTCCGAGATCGCCTTCCTCTCAGGCTATAGTGAGCAGTCCCATCTGGCGCGCGCGTTTCGTCGGAAGCTTCAGATGCCACCGGGAACCTACAGGCAAAAGGCCCGTGCAAGGGGCGGTAGTGGCACCACGTAGGGGGCAGGCCGGTGAATCAAGGTTGCCGTCTTCGCTGATCCCTTGGTCCGGACGCGATGATGAACTGCAGGCGGTCAAGGGATGCCGCGGGGCAGGACAGCCCCGCAGCATCGGCACGCGCGGCCTAGTCTTGCGCCGGACGCAGCGCGCGCAGCAGCTTTTGGGTGCTGCCTTTCACTTTGAGACTGAAGAAGCGGACATCGGCGGTGCCATTGTATACCCGCACTACGTGCGAGGTGTTTCGCGGCACCGGAAGGCAGAACGTGCCGGCTGCAACCCTGACCGTTTCGCTGACTTGCCTGGCAGACGCCAAGGTACTTTGCTCAGGACCGCTCACGATACTCACTGTTGCCAAGGCGTCTTCGGTGGCTGTCACTGTTCCAAGGATGAACCCGTCATCATCGATACGAAACTGGGTATCGGGCCTAATCTGCGCGTGATTGCCGTCTTCGTCCAGGTCACGCTGCAGGGTCATATGGGGCATATTCAAGGGAACCAGCCAGGCTTCGACCTTTATGTCCCCCTCGCCGGTCATGCGTTCGCACGTGAGGTAATATTGCTCGTCAGCGCAGAGCGGCACCGTCATCGAACCATGGGTGGCATAGCCATCGCCCGCGGCGTCAAGGCAGATCCACTGTTCGGCCTCCACGTTGCCGTCTTCCGTGCCAGTCGTCAGGCGCAGCCGCGCCGTCGCCGCATTGTCGTCAGGGATTGAGAAATTTGCCACCAACATGGCATCAACCGGAGAAACCACACTGACGGGAATACCCCCGGCGTCCAGTTCGTCGATCGCGGTGTAATCACCAAGAAAGCTGGATACGGTAGAAACGCCCAGTTGGTACTGCCGTCCTTCGGTATGCGCTTGGTTGATGTCCCCCGTCCAATCGAGCACGTATCGATCTTTCTGTGGCACCGGCAAGAGTACCGATCCATATTCCAGACCCAGCGGGGAGTGTCCATCGATCCGCTGCGAGACCCGCACTTTTCCAGGGGTCATCTCTGGCCCCGATTTGCCCGAGAGCAGTCCCCGCGCGTCATGAGAAAATGCTGTCCCCAAGACAAATCCAGCCTCTTTGTTCATGTCATGGGAATGGCCAAGTGTACCGAGCTTGCGTCCACTGCCGATGAGGCCCGGGGCCGTCTCATCAAGAAGGGAGTACAACAACGTCGCATCCAGGAGGCTCTCCGCGATCCGCTCTGGCTGGTCCACGCCGGCCAGCTCCGCCAGATCACTGATCGGCCTGAACTCGGTCACCGGCTTGCCGCCGCTGGCAACAAGAAGCAGGATTGGCGCGTTATAAAGGCTGTCACTCCAGTCTTCCGCCTCCACGCTGGATGTGCCCCCGTAGGATTTGACCCTGATCGAGATTGCGTTGCGGTGCTCTTGCAGAAACTCGCTTTCGTCATAAGCGGCCTCTGCCTCAAGTTTTCCGCTGGCCAAGATGCCTTTATACCCGACGTCCAGCGCCGCCTCGATTTCGGTCGAAGAGGCCTCGTTGAACACGCTGTCCTGGATCTCAGTCTCCATGAAGGCGGTGCCCCCCATGCGTCCGCTTTCAACGAAGTGGGTGCCATAGGTCTGGAGTAGCTTGAAATAGGGGCTTAGCGACTCTTCGGTTTTTTCCTCCAGAGGGGTCAGTGCCCGGAGCTTCTTAAGGAATTCTCCTTCCAGAGACTGAGGCCCCTGAAGATTTGTTCGCTGAAACTTCAGGTGCGAGATTGCATGATACTGCAGGGCGTAGGAGTTGGCGCTGGATTGGAACAGGTTCCCGTTGTAGACCAGACTGGAACTTGCCGAAGCGCCGAAGCCCATGAAACTGGCCTTGGCAGAGACGGCCACGGCGTAGCCTTGTTCGTAATCGGTTTCCGTTTCAAGTATTGTCGTTGATTGGTGACGAAAAGAGTCGATGCCTGTGTAGGCCGCAACTTCATTGGGAATCAGCTTTTTCGTGCCGTTCCAATCGATCCATTTATGGTCAAAGCCACGACTATAAGACGCTTTGAAGATAGGGTTGGCGCGGAATTTTGCACGCGGGACGTCGAAGCCGCGGACGAGATAATCATGAAGGTTCGGAATCCGGTCGGTGCTTTCGCTGTAGGCTCTCTGTGCTGCCATTTCAGTCTCCATCTTGTTGAGGCAGGATGGGAAGCCGCAAGCAGCCGCTGTCAAAAGCAGTGACCTGGATATTGGGGCGGGCGTGGATTTCCTGCCCTTGCGATCATTGGGTAAACACCCCGATCGGTCTTGCCATTTTCGGACAAAGCTGGGGTTTGCGCAGCTTTGGCGACCGGCAAGAACCCGGTTGCCTGGCTTGCGCTGGGGCGGGGTTTTGGCGCGCGAAGGCTGAGTGGGATTGGGTATCGTCACCCTGCATGTGACAAGAGACCGGTCGCTTGAGTATCGACGGCTGCACCGACAAGGCATGAAACCCAAGTTCCAACGGGATGGTGGGGCCGGCTTCGAGGAGGTCGCCTGCGCAGGCCGCCTTGAGCGGCTGGGCGACCTGGACGAAGCCCAGGCCCGGCCCTGTCAGTCGTCGCTGGCCAGCTCTTTCGCCCGTAGGCGCGCGGCTGCGACGCCCTGCCGGCAGAGCGTGGGCAGCCCGGCTTCGGCTTCAAAGACGGCCAGCCCGGCCTCTGTCGTGCCGCGCTTGCTTGTGACCGTCTGCTTGAGTTCCAGAGCTGAGCGGGCATCGGACACCAGAAGCTCTGCCGCCCCGAGCAGCGTTTGGCGGACCAAGGTATCGGCCAGGGGATCGGGCAGGCCTTCGGCCTTGGCGGCTTCCATCATGTAATGCGCAAAGGCGAAGACGTAGCCGGGACCGCTGCCGGCAACCGCCGTGACGCTGTCGATCTGGTCCTCGCTCTCAAGCCATTCGAACCGGCCCGAGCCGTCGAAGAGATCCGACACCAGCCCCTTGTCCGCGTCGCTGATCGGGTCGCGGGCAATACCAACGGTCATGCCGCGCGCCACAAGAGCCGGAAGGTTCGGCATCGTACGCACGATCCGGTCGGTGCCAAGCCTGGCCTGCATCCCGTCCAGCGTCACGCCCGCCATGATCGAGATGAGCAGGCCGCAGTTTCCGGGCAAGGCGGATCCGGGCAGCGCATGGAACTGTTGCGGCTTGATCGCGAGCACGGTCGCGTCGAAGGTTTGGTCTGCCACGGAGGCAAGCTTTGAATGGAAGCGCACTCCCTCGGCGGGCAAGAGCCCGCGGGCACGCTCCACGTCGGGATCTATCACGGTGATGTCGACGTCCGGCAGTTGGCGTAGCGCACCCGCGGCAATTGCGGCGCCCATGTTACCGCAGCCAAGGAAGAGAAGTCGCAAGGGAAGGTCCTTTCAGTGTCGCGCCGGGTAGAGACGCTTGTTCGTTTCGTCGGCATAGCGCCGGAGGCAGTAGTGCTCGTTGAGCGTGCCGAGCACCTGCATATCGGCGCCCACCACGGCGAGCGTGTCGGCCTCGTGGCGGGCAAAGGCGTTGATCGCGTCGCGCACGGTTTGTTCGGGCCGCAGCCAGGCGGATGTGTACCTTGCGATGCTCTCCACATGTTCCTTGGGATCCTGCCCGTCCCAGTGCAGGTCGGTCATCTGGCACATGCCCACGTAGCGATCCGTCTGGTCCAGCAGCGGCACCGCCTTGGTCGATCCGAGCGGGAAGCGCCGCCGTACCTCTGCGATGGTCGCGGTCGCGGGCATCGTGTGCGGGGTGCGCCGCATCAGGCGACCGACCGAGAGATCGCGGATCCAGCCTACGTCGGTGGCCGAGCGGATGCTTTCCCCGCGCAGGTGGAAGCGCCATGTGGAGAAGCTGAAGCCGAAGACCTGCCGGACGATCGAGGTGGAGAGAAGTGCCGAGAAGAGCACCGCCAGCGCGAGCGGCAGGCTCTGGGTCATCTCAAGCGCGAGAAAGCTCATCGCCATCGGCGCGCCGATGATCGAGGTGGCAAGCGCGCACATGCCGACCACGGCAAAGACCACGATGGGGATCTGCAGGCCGAAGGCCAGCATCCATCCGATGGCGAAGGCCTTGCCCAGGATCGCTCCGAGCAGCAGCGAGGCGAAGAAGAGGCCGCCGCGGAAACCCGAGCCGAGCGAGATGATCGACGCCACGATCTTCAGGCCGAAAAGCGCCAGCAGCGCCCAGACCGTCATGTCGGAGCCCAGCACGAGGGTCATCGCGCCGTGCCCCGAGGACAGCACCTGCGGCGAGACCAGCGCGAGCGCCCCGACGGCGAGGCCTCCGATCATGGGTTGGGTCCAGCCGGGGATCGGGCTTTTACCGAAAAGCCGCTCCGTCATCGCGACCGATCGCATGATGACAATGCCGACGCCCGCGGCAAGCACCGCCAGAAGGGCGATGGGCAGATAGACCTCGGCCGGGATCTGACCAGCAAAGAAGAGGCTTGGGCCGTGGCTGTCGCTGATCAGTCTCGTCACGGCGGTCGCCGCGATAGACGCTGCCAGCACTGGCAGGAGGGCTGCCACGGTGTAGGTGGCCAGCACCAGTTCGAAGGCGTAGAACGCCCCGGCCAGCGGCGCGTCGAAGGCCGCTGCAATGGCACCGCCGGCGCCGGCGGCGACCAGCTGGCGCAGGTCCTCGCGCCGCAGGCGCAAGCGTTGCCCGAGCCAGGAGGCGCCGCCCGAGGCCACCTGCGTGTAGGCGGCCTCCATGCCGACAGAGCCGCCGGAGCCGCTGGAAAGGACAGTCTGCGCGGTGATGTAGAGGCTGCCGGGGATCCCGATCTTTCCGCCGCCGACCGCGTTGGCCTCGATCGGGTCGGCGACACGGCGAAACCAACGCCGGCCGATCAGGTAGGTCAGGCCCACCAGCACCCCGCCCGCGACCGGCCCGGCAAAGGCGCGCAGGGGATCGAGCCCGGCCGCGCCGCTTACGGGATCTTCGGCCCCGAAGACCCAGAGCCCCATCAGGTGGATCACCTCCTGCATCCCGACCACCGCGAGGCCCGAAAAGAGCCCGACGATGGCCGCGAGTGCCGTAAAGGCGATTTCATTGCGCCGGATCAGCGTCCGAAGCCGGAAGGGCGCGAAGAACCGGCGCAGGGCCGACCGCCTGCGAAGGGGACGCAAGCGGGCGGCCACCGATCAGCTCTGGATATAGGCTTGGTAGAGGTCGTTCAGCTTGGCCGTCATCGGGCCGGGTTTGCCCGTTCCGATGGGACGGCCATCAATGGTGGCCACCGGGGTGATGCCGCCGAGCGTACCGGTGCAGAAGGCCTCGTCCGCAGAGTAGACCTCTGCGAGGGTGTAGGGCGCTTCACGAACGGTGAAGCCCGCATCCTTCCAGACCTTGATGGCCTTCTTGCGGGTGATGCCGTTGAAACAGGTCAAACCATCGGAGGTCCAGAGTTCTTCGCCGCGAATGATGAAGAAGTTCGTCGAGTTGCAGGAAGCAACGAAACCGCGGTCGTCCAGCATCAGCGCCTCATCCGCGCCCATGTTGATCGCCTGGATCAGCGCCTGGATGAAATTGAGCCGGCTGTGCGAGTTCAGGCGCAGGTCGAAGACGTCCGGGGTCGAGCAGCGGATGGTGGAGGTCATCAGCTTGAGGCCCTTGGCCTTCAGCTCTGGGTTGGGCTGCTTCCATTCCGCGACGATGACGATGGTAGCGCCGCCGACGATGAAACGCGGGTCCTGGTTCGGGGTCGACTTGCGCCCGCGCGAGATCATCATGCGGATGTGGACGCCATCTTCCATCTTGTTGTGGCGCAGGCATTTCCAGATTTCCTCGACCAGGCCGGCCTTGTCGAAGCCGATGTCGAGCTGGATGGTGCGTGCGCCTTCGAAGATGCGGTCGATGTGCTCGTCGATGGCAAGAAGCTTGCCGTTGATCAGGCGAATGCCTTCCCAGACGCCGTCGCCAAGCACGAAGCCCGCGTCGAAGATCGAGACCTTGGCCTCGTCCCGGCTGAAGAATTCACCGTTCACGTAGATATCCACGCCATCGTTGCGCGGGTCTTTCACGTAGCTCTGGGAAGAGGAGCTGCTGAGGGGTGTCATGGTCTTACCTTGATGTCAGGGGTGTTCAGAATGCGAATTCGCCGAAGCGGCGCAGGAAGTCCTGGGTGCGCGCCTGCTTGGGGTGCTTGAGGACCTCGTCCGGGGTGCCGACCTCGTGGAAGACGCCGTCGGCGAGGAAGATCACCTTGGTGGCGAAGTGATAGGCGAAGCCGAGCTCATGGGTGACGAGGAGCATGGTGCGCCCCTCTTCGGCCAGCTGCTTGATGACGCGCAGCACCTCGCCCACCAGTTCGGGGTCGAGCGAGGAGGTCGGCTCGTCGAAGAGCAGGATTTCGGGCTGCATGGACAGGGCGCGGGCGATGGCGACGCGCTGCTGCTGACCGCCGGACAAGCGCCCGGGCCAGGCGTCGTGCTTTTCCGACAGGCCAACCTTGGCCAACTCGGCCTCGGCGATCCGGCGCGCCTCGGGCTTGGATTTGCCCTTCACGGTCACCAGCCCCTCCATGACGTTGTCGAGAACGCTCATGTGGGGGAAAAGGTTGAACTGCTGGAACACCATGCCAAGACGCTCGCGCACCTGGCACAGCTGCTTTTCGGGGTAGGTGACGGTGCCTTTCTTCTCGACGCCGATGCGGGTGCCGTCGAGCCAGATTTCGCCATCGCTCAGCGTTTCCATGAAGTTCATGCAGCGCAGGAAGGTGGATTTGCCGGAGCCAGAGCCGCCGATGATCGCGATGCGCTCGCCCGGCTCGACGGTGAAATCGATGCCCTTGAGCACGTGGTGATCGCCGAACCGCTTATGCAGGCCCTTTACTTCCAGAATGGGGTTGCCGGTCATGAGAGTTCCTTTCCGGGTCAGTTGGACCGCGCCAGATGCTTTTCGAGGCGCCCCGCCAGGAAGGTGCCGGGGTAGATCAGGACGAAGTAGATGAAGGCCACCGCCGTGAGGATCTCGAACGGTCGGTAGTATGTCGAGGACAGCAGGCGGCCCTGGTACATCAGTTCGTGCACCGAGATCACCGAGGCGAGAGAGGACATCTTGGCCACCTCGATCGTGCGGTTGGTGAAGGCGGGCAGCATGCGCTTGACCACCTGCGGGAGGATCACCCGGCGCATGGCCTGGCCGCGTGTCATGCCGATGGCAAGCGCGCCCTCAAGCTGGCCGCGGTGGATCGACTTGATGCCGCCACGGAAGATCTCAGAGGCATAGGCGGAGGTGTTCAGGGTCAGCCCCATCAGGGCGGCTGCGAAGGGGCTGAGCTGGACGCCGACCAGGATCGGGAAGGCGTAGTAGAACCAGATCAGCTGGATCAGCACCGGCGTGTCGCGAAACAGCTCGACATAGACAAGGCTGGTTCCGCGGATCCAGACGCTGCGCGCCAGCCGCGCCTGTGCCAGCAGGAAGCCACCTGCAAGGCCAATGACGATGGAGGGGATCCAGATCTGGATGGTGACCCAGAGGCCGCGCAGCAGGACGATCCAGTTGTCGGTGACGATGCTGAAGTCGGTGACGATGCTGAAGTCGGGGACGATGCTGAAGTCGGGGACGTAATTCATCGGGGCACCCTCACTGGTAGGCCGTCAGCCGAGCTTCGGCGAGACGGGCAAGCTGGCTGGCCGTGACCAGCAGCACGAGGTACATCAGCGCGATGGTCGTGTAGACCTCGAGCGGGCGGAAGGTCTCTGCGTTCACCATCATCGCCTGGTAGAGCAGGTCTGCGTAGGCGAGCGTTGAGGCCAGGGCGGTGGTCTTCAGCAGCTCGAAGCTGCGTTCGATGAAGGGCGGCACCATGCGGGCGATGGCCTGCGGCACGATCACCCGGCGCATCAGCGCGGAATGGGTCATGCCAAGCGCCCGCCCGCCTTCCCACTGGCCGCGTTCGATCGAGACGATGCCGCCCCGGAAGACCTCGGCGTAGAAGGCGCCGGATTGGGTCGACAGCGCCAGAACTGCCGCGACATAGGGATCGAGGCTGATCGCCAGCATCACCGGCAGGGCGTAGAAGAACCAGAAGAAGTGAACAATGGGCGGCGTGTTGCGGTAGAACTCGATGAACACCAGCGCCGGAATGTTGAGCCACCTGCGCGTGGAGAGGCGCATTATCGCGAGGACCAGCCCCACGAGAACGCCCAGGACGATCGAGACGGCAGCGATCTTGACGG
Source organism: Pseudooceanicola sp. HF7 (assembly GCF_011806405.1). Taxonomy (GTDB): domain Bacteria; phylum Pseudomonadota; class Alphaproteobacteria; order Rhodobacterales; family Rhodobacteraceae; genus Pseudooceanicola. The sequence goes on from NZ_JAATOW010000003.1 coordinate 30,768, forward strand.
TGTTGAGCAGCCCCAGTGCGAGCATGTCGAAACGCTCCAGCACAGGGCCGAAGTCCCAGGAATAGTCCATGTGACGGCTTTCGTTAGGTCGGAGGGGTCGCGGACCCGCCGGGGAGGAGCGGGTCCGCGCGGGGCCTTACCAGTCTTCCTTGACCAGGCCGGGGATGCCGCTGGGGTCAATGTCCTTGCTGGTAAGGTAGGCGCCGAAAAGCTCATCCGGCACGCCGGCGGCGTAGAGGTCGGCAAAGGTGGTGTTCACCCAGTCGAGGAACTCGGTCCCGTCTTCCTGGCGCATGCCCGCCGAGGTCGCCACCGGGTTGACCGGCTCTGGCAGAAGCACTTCGCCCATCTTGAGACGCGAGTACTGCACGACAAGCGCTGGGTGGAACTGAACCACCGCGTCGATGCGGCCGGCGGCGAAGGCGGCGATGGCCTCGTCATTGGAGGAGAAGCGGTTGATATGCGCTTCATTCATCATCTCGGTCACGTTGCGGTCGAGCGAGGTGCCGAGCGTGACGCCAATGCGGGTTTCGGGGGTGTCGAGGTCATCCCAGGTCTTCGCCTCTGAACCCTCTTTCACCAGTGCGCCCATGGCGTAGTAGAACAGGGGGTTTTCCGGGAAGGAGAGCGCCTTCTTGCGCTCTTCAGTGGGATCGAGCACGAACATGATGTCGAACTGGTTGGCCTGCAGGCCGGCCACGGCATTGGCCCAGGAGGTTTCGACCGGGACCATCTCAACGCCAAGTTCGTCGGCCATGCGCTGGCCCATGGCGACACCGACGCCGGTCCATTCTTCGGACATCGGGTCCTTGTAGAACCAAGGCTCTGCCGAGGCGACGCCGATGCGCAGCTCGCCGTTTTCCTTGACCTGGGCCATGGTGCCGCCGTCCTGGGCCTGGGCCATCGGCGCGAATGCCATCGCGGCCGTGGCGGCGAGAATGAGGGAACGTCTTTTCATTTCTTTCTCCTGTTGGAACCGGCCTTCTGCCCCTCGACCGAGGAGACGAAGGCCATGGTCTTGTCGAGCCCGCGGCTCATGTGGTCGCGGATCTCGTCCTTCATCCGCTCGCGGCTGTCTCCCAGTGCGAGGCGGACGTAGTCATCGTGGCTTTCCCGCTTTGGGCCGGTGATGCCGTGGGCGCGGTGGTGCGCCGCCCAATAGAGCTGAAGCCGGGCGCGTATGCCGCTCCAGCTCGACAGCAGAATGCTATTGCCGCAGGTCTCGTAGACGAGGCCATGCAGATCGAGCTCTGCGTCGATGGAGCGGATGTCGTCGCCGTCGTCGATCGCCTCGAGCAGGGCGGCGTGTCGCTGTGTGAGCGCCGTGCGGAAGGCTTCATCGCGGCGCTCCCAGATCTGCTCGAAGGCGAAGATCTCAAGGCAGATGCGCATGGAATAGATGTCGTCGATATCCGCCGAGGTCAGCTGCAGGACCCGCGTGCCGGTGTAGGGGACGGTGACCAGCAGGCCTTCGTCCATGAGGTGGCGCATCGCCTCGCGCATGGGTCCCCTGCTGACGCCGAAGCGGACGGCGAGGGCGGTTTCGGTCACCGCCTCGCCCGGCTGGAACTCGCCTGACAGGATCGCGGCGCGCAGCAGACTGCCAAGCTGGGCGCCCATGGTTTCTCGCTTGATCATGCCAGTCATCGGAAGCTCTTTCGGTGATTCATGATGTAGATTGTCTACAATCACCGAGGGCATAGCAAAAATGGTTTTATTGAAGATTGTCTACAAAGTTACGGAAATCTTATGGATGCATAGATTTTGGGCGGCTTTTGCGCTGTTTTGCGGCTTGTACGTGCTCGAGTGCGCGAAACCTCCACGTGGGAGGCGTGGTGGCGGGTGCGGAGTGGCTTCACTGGTGGGGGAAGGCGGCGCGGTTGGGGCATTGCAGCGGGTCGCTGTCAAAACCGCCCGCGTTCCCAAATGACGCTTCCGTCTTCGCCTTGTCTAGCCTCTGTTCTGTGAGCGGCACAGCTGATGGCCCACCGCCAGTCGCCTAAGGATGGGCGAGGCCTTTGCCCGGATCGGCACAAAGGAGATCAGCCGCGCAGGTTCTCGATGACCTGACCCAGCATGTCGAGCAGCCGTTCGCGATCTTCCGGGGAAATCCCCCGGGTCAGGCTGTCCTCATGGTCCAGCGCTTCGCGGCTGAGTTCGGCAACCACCTCTTCGCCATGGTCGGTCAGCCAGACCCCCTTCGCGCGGCGGTCTTCGGGCACGGGGCGACGTTCTAGAATGCCGTCCTTTTCCAGGCGGTCGAGAATCGTCACCAGGCTGGATTTTTGCAGGCCGACCGCCTCGGCCAGGCGGTTCTGCGGTTGGCCGGGGTTGGCGGCGACAATGCCTAGAAGGCCCAGGTATCTTGGCGTCGCGCCATGATCCGTGATCCGTTCCTCGAAGTTCCGATAGGCGAGGATCTGCGCCAGGCGCAGCCGATAGCCAAGGGACCTGTCGAAGTCGCCGCCGCGCAGGATGCCCGTCTCCGTCTCGTCAGCAATTGCGCGCGTGTCTTCGGTCATCCTGCAGATTCCTTTCGTTGACAGGTCCAGATTCGGGAATATAGTACGAAATCGAACGATATGATGGCGAACTATACGACAGCCACCTTATTGTGCCCCGAAGGAGGAAGCGGGGCAAGAACACAAGGGAGGAGGGCGCGATGAGGACTCGCGGCGTGGCCTGGTGGCCGGCGACAGGTGATGGGGATCTCGTGGATCAGACCCTTGGGGAGCTGCTGAAGGCCCAGGCCGAACGTTTCGGATCGCGCACTGCGGTGGTCTTCATCGACTCTGCCAGCGGGGCGCGGACCAGCTGGACCTATGCGGAGATGCTGGATGGAACGGCCCGGCTGGCGCGCGGGCTGATTGCCTGGGGCGTGAAGGCGGGCGATCACGTGGCCGTCATGGCGGCCAACCGGCCCGAGTGGATCGAACTTGAATTCGCGCTGGCGCGGATCGGCGCGGTGCTGGTGACGGTGAACCCGGCCCTGCATGCGCGCGAGGTCTCTTACCTTCTGTCGCAGGGCCGGATCACCCACCTGATCCACGCTGACCGCTTCCGCAAGCAGGATCTGGCGGCGATGGTCGCAGAGCTTCTGGCCGGTACGACCTTCCCGGATATGCGCGGCATCTGTGCGCTTGATGGGGATGCGGATATGACCTTCGCCGCCCTTGGTGAGATGGCGGCATCCGTCAGTGAGGCGGATCTTGCCGAACGGGAGGCCGCCGTGCGCCCGGGCGACACGATGCAGATCCAGTATACCTCTGGCACGACGGGCAGGCCCAAGGGGGCGATGCTTTCGCATCATTCCACCGTCAACAATGCGCGCCTGATGGGGCAACGCGGTGATTTTGGCCCCGACGACGTGCTGCTCAGCGCCATGCCGCTGTTCCATACCGCGGGCTGCGTCTGCAATGTCATCGGCATGATGGCCTGCGGCGGGTGCCTTGTCGTGCTGGACAGTTACGAACCCGGCGCGATGCTGGCCGCCTGGCAGTCCGAGGGCGCCACGATCATCAATGGCGTGCCGACCATGTACGCGCGCATGCTGGACCATCCCGATTTCGCCAGCTTCCGGACGGACAGCCTGCGCATCGCCTTCATGGGCGGCACCTCCATCCCGCCCAGCCTGATGCGCCGGGTCTGCCAGCAGGTCGACGCCCAGCCGATGATCATCATGGGCATGACCGAATGCAGCCCGATCATCACCCAGACCGACCCGCAGGACAGTTTCGAGACGCGCATCGCCTCGGCCGGCATCCCAATGCCCCATACCGAGGTGCGCATCATCGACCCCGAGACCGGCGCGCCCGTTGGCTGGGGCGAAAAGGGCGAGCTTTGCATCCGCGGCTACCTTCTGACCAAGGGCTACTTCGACATGCCCGACAAGACGGCCGAGACCATCGATGCCGAGGGCTGGCTGCACAGTGGCGACCTGGCGGTGCTGGAGGAAACCGGGCACCTGTCCATCGTCGGGCGGCTCAAGGACATGATCATCCGCGGCGGAGAGAACGTCTTTCCCGTCGAGATCGAGGATTTCCTGCTGGAGCATCCCGACATCGCCCAGGCGCAGGTCGTCGGCGTGCCGGATGCGGACCTTGGAGAAGAGATCTTTGCCTTCGTCCTGCCTGTCCGCGACGCCACGATCACCGCGGCCGAGGTGCAGGCTTACTGCCGCGACGGAATGGCCCGTCACAAGATGCCGAAATACGTCCAGACGCTGGATGCCTTCCCGATGACGCCCAATGGCAAGGTGCAGAAGTACACCCTGCGGACCATGGCGCTGGACCTGACGAAAGAGGACGTCCCAACATGACAGCCGACTTGCCGCTGCTCTTCGACAAAACCGACGGGATCGCGGTCCTGACCTTCAACCGGCCCGGCGCGCGCAATGCGATCAGTCCAGAGGTCGCCTGCCGACTGGCCGACGCCTTTGCCGAGATCGCCGCGGATCCCGATCTGCGTGCCGTGATCCTGACCGGGGCGGGTGACCGCGCCTTCTGCTCGGGCGGGGATCTTGCGCTGACGCTGCCGCTGATGACCGGCGCGCGCCAGCCCGAGACGGAATGGGACCAGCGCCTGCTGGACGAGCCGGAGGTGATGGAGCGCTCTGCCCTGCGCGGGTTCGAGCTGAACAAGCCGATCATCGCCGCAATCAACGGCCCGTGCATGGCCGGCGGGATGGAGACGGTGCTGGCGACCGACATCCGCATCGCGGCGGAGAACGCCACCTTCGCCCTGCCAGAGGTGCGGCGCGGGCTGATCCCCTTCGCCGGCTCGCTGGTGCGCCTGCCGCGCCAGATCCCGCAGTGCCTTGCCATGGAAATGCTACTTACGGGTGATCCGATCAGCGCCGAACGCGCGCTTTCGGCCGGAATGATCAACCGCATCGTCCCGCAGGCCGAGCTGATGGAGACCGCCTGGACCCTGGCGCGGCGCATCGCCGACAACGGCCCCGTCGCCGTGCAGGAGGTCAAGCGCACCGTGCTGGCCGCCAGCGGCGTGACGCTGGAGGAAGGCTACCGGATGGAAGACGCCGCCAAAGCTCGCGTCATGGCCTCGGAAGATGCCCGCGAGGGGCCGCGCGCCTTCATGGAAAAACGCCCCGCCGTTTTCAAGGGAGTGTGAAGATGCTGGACGGACAGGTTCATGTCGTTACCGGGGCCGGGCGTGGCATCGGGCTGGCCATGGCCCGCGCGCTTGTCGAGGCCGGGGCCTCGGTCGTGGTCAACGACGTCGATGCGCAGGTGGCCGAAGAGGCCGTCGCGGCGATCCGGGCTTCCGGGGGCCAGGCGGTCGCGGCGGTCGCGGCGATCGGTGAGGCCGAGGCCGCCGACCTCTGCATCGCCACGGCGCTGGAGAGCTTCGGGCGGATGGACGGCTTCATCGCCAACGCGGGCGTGTTGCGCGACGCGATCCTGTGGAAGGCGACGGACGAGGATTTCGACCTTGTCCTGCGCACCCACCTGCGCGGTGCCTTCACCTGCGGGCGGGCCTGCGCGCGCCATTTCCGCGAAACCGGCGAAGGCGGCGTGCTGACGCTTGTGTCCTCCGTCGCGGGGCAACGCGGCAATGTCGGTCAGACCGCCTATTCCGCCGCCAAGGCCGGCGTCGCCGCCCTGGCACGCACCTGGTCGATGGAGCTGGCCCGCGCTGGCGTCAGCGTCAACGCCATCGTGCCCACGGCACTGACCCGTATGGTCGCCACGATCCCGGGCCTCGGCGAGGCGGTCGAGGCCGCCGAACGCGGCGAGCCCATCCCCCACCGCCTGCGCAACGAGCTTGGAATCGGCACGCCCGACGATGTCGCGCCGCTGGCCGTCTTCCTTGCCTCGGAAGAGGGGCGGAGGATCACCGGCCAATGCATCGGGATCGGCGGCGACCGCCTGTCGCTCTGGTCCCACCCGCAGGAGGTGGCGCTGGCCCGCAAGGACGGGGGCTGGACACCGCAAGAGATTGCCCGTGCCTGGACAGATGACCTGTCCCTGCACCTGCAGACGGTCGGAATTGACCAGAAGACCTGAACCATCGTTTCATCGGGAGGAGAGACCAATGAACAGCAAGACCACAGCGAAGATCCTGACGACCTCGGCGCTCATCGCGCTCGGGGCGGCCGCACAGGCCGATACGGCCCTGCGCCTGGCGCACTGGCTGCCGCCTAGCCACGCCCTGCAGACAACGGGCTTCGAGCCCTGGATCGAGTCGATCAACGAGGCATCGGACGGCAAGATCAGCTTCACCACCTTCCCCGCACAGCAGCTTGGCTCCGCGACGGATCACTACGACATCGCGCGCGACGGGATTGCCGACATTGCCTTCGTCGCGCCCAGCTACCAGCCCGGGCGCTTCCCGATCATCTCGCTTGGCGAGCACCCGTTCATGGTGACCAACGCCATCGAAGGCTCTGCGGCCTTCAACGACTGGTACCAGCAATACGCCGCGACCGAGATGCCCGACGTCCATGTCTGCATGGCCTTCATCCAGGACCCGGGCACGCTGCATTCGGTCGAGGCTGTCACCCTGCCGTCCGATCTGAAAGGCGCCAGCATCCGCCCCGCCAATGCGGTCATGGGCTCGATGGTGTCGCTTCTGGGCGGGGCTAGCATCCAGGTCCCGGCACCGGAGGCACGCGAGGTCATCGCCCGCGGTGCGGCCGAGGGGATCACCTTCCCCTGGGACAGCGTCTACCTGTTCGGAATCGACAAGGAGACCAAGTACCACATCGATTTCCCGCTCTATTCGACCGTCTTCGTCATGGCCATGAACAAGGGCACCTACGAAGGCATGCCCGAGGATGAGCGCGCCGTATTGGACGAACACTGCACCTCGGAATGGGCGCAGAAGGTGGCCGCCGGCTGGGCAGAGCAGGAACAATCCGGGCGCACCCGCGCGATTGAGGATCCGACCCATACCGTGCACGAACCCACCCCCGAGGAACTGGCCGCCTGGCAGGAAGCCACCGCGCCCCTGATGACCGCTTGGGCCGGGCAGGTCACCGCCAAGGGCCAGGATCCCGAAGCCGTGGAAGCCAGCTTCCGCGAGATCATGGGCAAGGCCGACGCCCTTTTCGAATGATCGCCTTCCGCGCCGCGTTTCCCGCGCGGCGCGGCCTTCCCCCCTGGAGGATAGAAATGCCAGCAGTCAGTGACCTGATGCGCCGCGCCGCGACGGCCGTGGAAACCGTGGCGGCCCTGTGCCTTGCCGCGGTGACGGTGATCGTCTTCGCCTCGGCGCTTGGACGATACCTGTTTTCCGCGCCCATCCCCGATGCCTTCGACATCTCGCGCCTTCTGCTGGGTTTGGCTCTGGCCTGGGGCTATGCCGTGCTTGGCTTCCGCGGCGGTCACATCTGCGTCGACCTGCTGGCCGAGGCCCTGCCGGCCCGCGCCCGCCAATGGGTCGAGATCTTTGCACAGGCCGTCCTGCTGGTCTTCACCGCGGCCCTTGCCTGGAAGGTATATGGCCGCGTCGCCAGTGCCTTCGCCTCGCAGGAGGCGACCTTCGATCTGCGCCTGCCCACTTGGCCGCTGATCGGCGGTGTCTGGTTGGGGCTGGCAGTGGCGGTGCTGACGACCGCCGTCGGACTGATCGTTCTTCTGACGAACCGGCGCATGAATGACAACGACCCCGAAAAGGTGACTTATGAGTGAAGCGGATCTGATCGCGATCGGCGGCTTTGTCGTGCTGTTCGGGCTGATGGCCCTGCGCGTGCCGGTTGGCATCGCCATGGGGATCGTCGGCGTCGGCGGCTTTGCCCAGATCGCCGGCTGGGGTCCGGCGCTGAACCAGCTGGCCATCTCGCCGCTGCGCACGCTGACCGATTACAACACCTCGCTGATCCCGATGTTCATCCTGATGGGCGTCTTCGCGACCCGCTCCGGCATCTCGTCCGAGCTGTTCGGGGCTGCGCGCGCCTGGGTCGGGCATCTGCGCGGCGGGCTGGGGCTTGCCACGATCTCTGCATGCGCGGGCTTTGCCGCGATCTCTGGCTCTTCGGTCGCGACGGCGGCCACGATGTCGAAGGTCGCGCTGCCCGAGATGCGCAGCGCGGGCTACCGCGACGAGCTTGCGACCGGGGTCATCGCCAGCGGCGGCACCCTCGGCATCCTGATCCCGCCATCGGTGGTGCTGGCGATCTACGGTTACATCACCCAGCAGGACATCGGCACGCTGTTCATCGCGGGCGTCGTTCCGGGGATCCTAGCCGTCTTCATGTACCTAGCCGTGGTCTGGCTGATCGCCCGTCGACAGGCGCAATCGGCGCCGCGCATCAGCTATCGCGAACGCTTCGTGGCGCTTCGGGGGATCTGGGCCGTGATCCTGCTGTTCATCGCGGTGGTCGGCGGCATCTATGCCGGGGTCGTCACGCCGACCGAAGCCGCTGCGGCGGGAGCCTTTCTGACCGGCCTCATTGGCGTGCTGCGTGGCCGCCTTGGCCTGAAGGAGCTGCGCATCAGCCTGGTGGAGGCCCTGCGCACGGCTGTTTCGATCTACACCATCCTGATCGGCGCGATGCTGTTCAGCTACTTCCTGGCCATCACGCAGACGCCGCAGAAGATCACCGCCTGGCTGACCGGGCTGGACCTTGGCGCCTATCCGACGCTGGCGCTGATCCTGCTGTTCTTCCTGTTCATGGGCTGCATCCTGGATGCCATGGCGATGATCGTCCTGCTGGTGCCAATCGTCTTCCCGGTGGTCATGGCGCTTGGCTTCGATCCGATCTGGTTCGGCATCATCATCGTCATGACGGTCGAGCTGGGCATGATCACGCCCCCCATCGGCATGAACGTCTACGTCATCAACGCCGTGATCCGCGACGCCAAGCTGACCACGATCTTCCGCGGTGTCATGCCCTTCGTCGGCGTCGACATCCTGCGTCTGATCCTGCTGGCGGCGATCCCGGCCATCACGCTCTGGCTGCCCAACACCATGAACTGACGGGCGGCCGAGCCCCTTTCCCAAGCGCTATTCAACGTAAGGAGGAGACAATGAATATCCTGAAATCCCACAGCCGGTGGGCGGCCTTGCCGATCCTGCTGGCCAGTACCGCGGCCCCTGCCTGGGCAGAGGGCACCGCCTGCGCCCAGCTTGCCGGCGTCGCGGATTTCGACACCATCGTCAGCCGGGCCGAGGAGATGCCCGCTGCTGACGGTTTGCCCGCCTACTGCATGGTACAGGGCGTGATCGAACCCCGCGTCGGCGCCGAGGGGCGCACCTTCGGCACCGGGTTCGAACTGCGCCTGCCGGTGAACTGGTCCGGTCGCTTCCTGTTCCAGGGCGGCGGCGGCTGGGACGGCAGCGTCGATCCCTCCATCGGGGTGATCGACCGGACGAAGCCAGAGGACACGGCGCTTGGCCGCGGCTTCGCGGTGGTGAACACCGACGCCGGCCACACCGGCGACAGTGCCACCGACGGATGGTTCGGCATCGACATGAAGGCGCGCGAGGACAACGGCTACAACTCCGTGCGGCTGGTCACCGAACGCTCCAAGGCGCTGATCGAACGGCACTACGGGCAGGACCCGGATCATTCCTACTTCTTCGGCTGCTCGAACGGGGGGCGCCAGGGCATGGTTGCCGCCGTGCGCGAGCCCGGGGATTTCGACGGCATCGTCTCGGGCGCGCCGGCCTTCGACCTGACGCCCTCGATCATCGCCTGGAACTGGAACACCCGCGCACTGATGCAGGCCGCACCCGAGGGGCCCGACGGCGCGCCCGTCGTGGCAAAGGCCTTCTCGGACAGCGATCTCGACCTGGTGTCGAAAGCGGCCATCGAGGCCTGCGACGGGGACGACGGGGCCGAGGACGGCAATGTCTTCCGTCCGGCGCAGTGCAGCTTTGATCCCGCCGTTCTGCAATGCGACGGTGAGAAGAGCGACCAATGCCTGCGCCCTGAACAGGTCACCGCACTTCAAATGATCCAGCAGGGCCCCAAGGACAGCAGCGGAGAGGTCATCTACACCGGCTGGCCGCTGGCGGACATGGAAGGCAAATCGGGCATGCGTGCCTGGATGCTTGGCAGCTCCGCCACGGGCGAGCCCAACGCGCGCGGCTTCAGCTTCTCGCAAGGATGGATGCGCACCGTGGGCTCGACCCCGCCGCGTCCCGATTTCGATGCGATGGACTTCGACATCGACGACCGGGACTTCCTGATGGAGAACGCGCCGATCTTCGCCGCGACCTCTACCGACTACCAGGCGTTCCGGGACCAGGGCGGCAAGATCCTCTGGTGGCACGGCAATGCCGACCCGGCGTTCTCGGTGCGCCACTTCCTGAACTGGTACGAAGACTTCCGCACCGACAATGACGGGGCCGAGGATTTCTCGCGCCTGTTCCTGGTGCCGGGCATGCACCATTGCGGCGGGGGGGCGGGCCTTGTCAGTTTCGACGCCCTGACGCCCATCGTGGACTGGGTCGAGAACGGCAAGGCGCCCGACCAGATCTTGGCCAGCGTGCCGGGCGAAGACGCCGCGTCGGACCGGCCGCTGTGCAACTACCCGGCTTATGCGCAACCCGACGCCTCCGGGCAGGGCTTTACCTGCCAGCCCTGAGCCATGACAACCGCGCGGGCCCCAAAGGCCCGCGCAACCCATTGAAAGGATGAACGAATGGTCGACTTCACCGCTGTGCGCGCAATCGATTTCCACACCCACGCCGAGGAACCCTGCGGCTGTCACAGCGATGATGGCTACGACGATCTGCAGGCCTCGATGGCGCAGTACTTCGGGGCGCCCTGGGATCATCCGCCGACCATCGACCAGACCGCCAGCCATTACCGCAAGATGAACATCGCGGCGGTGATCTTTCCCGTCGATGCCGAGCGCGAGACGGGCTACCGCCGCTACGACAACTACGAGGTCGCCGACCTCTGCGCAAAGAACGACGACATCCTGATCCCCTTCGCCTCCATCGACCCGGCCAAGGGCCGGATGGGCGCGCGCGAGGCCCGCGACCTGGTCGAGAACCACGGCGTGCAGGGCTTCAAGCTGCACCCGACGATGCAGGGGTTCTACCCCAACGACCGCATGGCCTACACGCTGTACGAGGCCATCGCCGAGACCGGAAAGCCCGCGCTGTTCCATACCGGCCAGACCGGCGTCGGGTCGGGGATGCGCGGTGGCAACGGCATGCGGCTGAAATACTCCAACCCGATGTACATCGACGATGTCGCGGTGGACTTCCCCGAGATGCCGATCATCCTGGCGCATCCTTCCTTCCCCTGGCAGGAAGAGGCCCTGTCGGTCGCCCAGCACAAGCCCAACGTCTATATCGACCTCAGCGGCTGGAGCCCGAAGTACTTTCCGAAGATCCTCGTGGATTACGCCAACAAGCTGCTGAAGAAGAAGATGCTGTTCGGGTCCGACTGGCCGATGATCGCGCCCGAGAAATGGCTGAACGCCTTTGACAAGGCGGACTTCCGCGACGAGGTGCGCCCGCTCATCCTGAAGGAAAACGCGATGCGTCTTCTTGGCGTTGGCGACGGCTCTGCCTGACGGTGTGGGCTTTCAAGCGTTTAACTGAATGAAGAGCAGCGTCCGGTTTTCCCTGCCCCCAGGGCGCAGCACGGGCGCGATGGGGGCAGGCGGGGCGGTTCAGGCGTTAAGCGCCTCCAGCCCAAGGGTTTCGAAACGATCAAGTTCGGCCACCTCGGCGGCGCTCAGGGCGATGCCGTCGCGCAAGGCGACCTCGCGCGCGGCAAAGCGGCGTTCGGAGGGCAGACGCGCGCCCTGCAGGCCGAAGGCGGTCAGCAGTTTCTCACCCTCGGCCAGGGGATCACGGCCGCTGCGGGCGGCGAAACGCGCCGGGTCCATGGCCAGGATCAGTGCGCCGTGGCGCGGCAGCAGGGCACGGCCCTGGGTAAAATCAAGCGCTTCGCGGCTCATGGGTTCGCCCAGCATGGCGCCCGAAAGCAGTTCGATCATGGTCGAGATGGCAGAGCCCTTGTGACCGCCGAAAGGCAGCATGGCGCCGGCCAGGGCGACTTCGGGATCGGTGGTGGGCTGGCCGGTTTCATCGACGGCCCAGCCTTCGGGGATCGGGGTGCCGGCGCGGCGGTGCAGCTCGATCTCGCCCCGGGCGGCGACGCTGGTGGCGAAGTCGAAGACATGCGGATGCGCGCCCGGGCGCGGCCAGCCGAAGGCCATCGGGTTGGTGCCCAAAAGCGGTGTCGATCCCCCGGCGGGCGCCACGAAGGCATAGCTGGGGCACATCGACAGCGCTGCGAGGCCTTCTTGCGCCAGGGCTTCCACATCGTGCCACAGCGCGGAGAAATGCAGGCAGTCGCGGATCACCAGCGCCGCCAGCCCCAGCTCTTTCGTGCGCTCGACAAGCGCGCTGCGCGCGACCTCGAAAGCGGTATTGGAGAAGCCTCCGCGCGCATCAACTTCGACGATTGCGCCCTCGGCAGACTGCAGAAGCGGCGTGGCTTCGACCTTGGCATGGCCGGCGGCGATGGCCTGAAGGCAGCCTGCGATCCGGTAGATGCCGTGGGACTTGCAGTTGTCACGCTCGGCATCGGTGATGACATTGGCCACCGCCTCGGCCTCGGCGCGGGGCAGGCCGCTCTTGAGGAAGATCGCCGTGACCTGGGCGCGCAGCGTTTCGACGGGGATGGCGTGGGGGGCGGGCTGGGTCATGGGGCTCTCCGGTGCGGGGTAGGGGTCTTGGTAGGCCGGGTGTGGGGCGTGGTTCCCTGGCCTGAGCGTTCTGTTGGACAGGCAGGCCGGAAGTGTCCATCCGGCGCTCCCGGCCGGGAGCGCCGGCCGGGAGCAGGTGCATAAGGGCTGTAGGCAGCCCGGGGGTCAACCCCCGGAAATCTCTTGCAGGTCTGCGGGCAGCAGGCTGGCCGGCAGGTTCTGGTAGCAGACCGGACGCAGGAAGCGGCGGATCGCCATGGTGCCCACGGAGGTCGCGCCGAAGTTGGTCGAGGCGGGATAGGGGCCGCCATGCACCATGGTGTCGCAGACCTCGACCCCGGTGGGGAAGCCGTTGGCCAGCACGCGACCGGCCTTGCGTTCCAGCACCGGCAGGAGACGGCGGGCGGCCTCTGTGTCTGCCTCGTCCATCTGGAGGGTCGCGGTCAGCTGGCCTTCGAAGCTTTTGGCGACCTTCAGCATCTCATCGGCGTCCTTGACGGTGATGACCAGGCCAAGTGGGCCGAAGACCTCTTCCGTTAGCACGTGGTTGCCCAGCCAGTCATCGGCAGAGACCTGGAACAGGAAGGGGCGTGCCTCTCGCGGGGCGGGATCGGAGGTCAGCAGCGCCGTCACCCCCGGCTGGTCGGCCATCTGCGCGGCGCCCTTGGCATAGGCCTCCGCGATGCCTTCGGTCAGCATGACTTGGCCGCCGGTTTCCGCCAGCGCGGCGCGGGCGGCTTCGATCATCGTATCGGCCTCGGGGCCCTCGATCACCACGGCGATGCCGGGGTTCGTGCAGAACTGGCCCGCGCCCATGGCAAGCGAGCCAGCCCAGCCCTTGCCCAGCTCTGCGCCACGGGCCTTCACGGCCTCGGGCAGCACGAACATCGGGTTGACGGAGCCGAGCTCACCGAAGAAGGGGATCGGCTCTTCGCGTTGTGCGCACAGGTCGAAGAGCGCGCGGCCACCGCCCAGGGAGCCGGTGAAGCCGACGGCCTTGATCAGAGGGTGTTTCACCAGAGACTGGCCGACGTCACGCTTGCCGCCCTGCACCAGGGAGAAGACGCCCTTCGGCATGCCGGTGGCTTCGATGGCGGCGTGAATGGCCTCTGCAATGATTTCGGCCGTGCCGGGGTGGGCGCCGTGGCCCTTGACCACGACGGGGCAGCCGGCGGCCAGGGCGCTGGCGGTGTCACCCCCGGCGGTGGAAAAGGCGAGCGGGAAGTTCGATGCGCCGAAGACGGCCACGGGACCGATCGGGCGCTGCATCATCCGCAGGTCCGGGCGCGGCGCGGGCGCGCGATCGGGCAGGGCGGCATCATGGCGGCGGTCCAGGTAGGTGCCGTCCAGCAGGTGCTGGGCGAACATGCGCAGCTGGCCCGTGGTGCGGCCGCGCTCGCCCTGCAGACGGGCTTCGGGCAGGCCGGTTTCCTGGGTGCCGATGTCGGTGATCGCCTCGGCGCGGGCTTCGATCTGGTCCGCGATGGCATTGAGGAAGGCGGCGCGTTCGGCGCGCGTGGTGTAGCCGTAGGTCCAGAAGGCTTCTTCCGCGGCCTCGACAGCCTGGTTCACCAGCGCGGGCGTGCCGACGGAGAAGTCATGCGCCGGTCCATGCGCGGGGGCGGAGCGGAAGGTGGTTTCGCCGGCAGTCCAGGTGCCTGCGATCAGGTGCTTGCCATGGGGTTCAAAGGTCATGTTCGCCTCCTTTTAGGCGGGCCTGGGGCCCGGAGTGAAGGAAGCCGCCCCCGGGGTGGGGGCGGCTTGCGGTATTTCGTGTTTAATCGGGATCAGGCCTCGTAGCCGTAGACCTCTTTTGCCCGTTCCGGGGTCAGGTAGCCGTTGCGCAGATCGCTTTCGATCGCGTCACGGCTGCGCTTGGCAGGCTCGCCGTAGCCGCCGCCGTTGCCGGTGACCACGCGGATCACGTCGCCCTTGTTGACCTGCAGATTGGTCGCGAAGGAGAAGCGTTCCGTGCCGCCGTCGCGGCGCAGCACCTCGACGTAGTTGACCGAGCCGTCCAGCCCGCCCGAGGCGCCCCAGGGCGCGATCCGGTTGCGGGTGTAGCCGACCGACAGGAAGTTGTTGTCGGCACGCACGCGGTAGTGGGTTTCGATCCCCTTGCCGCCGCGCCACTGGCCTTCGCCGCCCGGTTCGCTGTTCAGCGCGACCTGGTCGACGCCCAGGCCATATCGGGCCTCGGCGACCTCGGCGGGGCAGTTGAAGGTTTCGCCGTGGAAGCCCGAGAACTGGCCCGACACGCCGTCGGAGCCTTCCCAGGCGCCCCAGCCGCCAACCTGCGGTTCCACGATGGTGTAGTGGCGCCCGGTTTCAGGGTGCGGGCCGCCCACGTTGGTGCCACAGATCGAGGCGAAGTTGCCGGCGGGCACGACGCCGGGGAAGTGATGGGCCAGCGCGCGCAGGATCATGTCGAACAGACGGATCTCGACCTCGGAGTAATAGCCAAGCGCGCCTGGAGCCTCGACGTGGTAGATGGTGCCGGGCTTGGTCACCACCTTCAGTGGCTTGAAGAAACCGCCGTTGCCGGGGGCGTCGGGATCGGTGAAGTCCTTGAAGGCCAGCTGAACGGCGATCTCCGTGCCCTCACGCGAACAGTTGAGCGAGCCCGACTGCGCCGGGTTGTCCGTCAGATCGACGATGAATTCGTCTTCGGTGATCGTGAGCTTTAGTGTGTGGATCGCGCCCGAGTCCTGCTCTTCGGAGAAAGCATAGGTGCCGTGCGGGATCTCCTTGATCGCGGCACGGGCCCGGCGTTCGCCCAGGTCCATGTAGTCCTGAACCGCGGCCTCATAGGTGTCGGCACCGTATTTCTTCACCAGTTCAAGCACCCGGCGCTCGCCGATCCGCAGGCCGGCGATACCGGCCCAGAGATCGCCGTGCAGGTAGTCGGGCAGGCGCGAGTTGATCTTGAGGATGTCGAAGACCGCGTCGTTCTGCATCCCTTCCATGAAGAGTTTCACGGCCGGAATACGCACACCTTCCTGGAAGATCTCCGTCGCCTCGGAGGACATGGAGCCGGGCACGTTGCCGCCCACGTCGTTCCAGTGGGCGATGTTGGCCACCCAGGCGATCAGCTTGCCCTCATGGAACACCGGCTGCGCCAGCACCATGTCGTTCAAGTGGGTCACGCCGCCGTAATAGGGATCGTTGGAGGCAAAGACATCGCCTTCGCGGATCTCTTCCAGCGGGAATTTCTTCAGGATACCCATGATCGCCTTGTCGAGCACCCCGATGAAGGCTGGGATGCCCGCGCCCGAAGCGGCGATTTCGCCCTGCGGGTTCAGGATCGAGGTCGACAGGTCGAGCACCTCGTAGATGATCGCGCTCATCGAGGTCTTCACCTGGGCATAGAACATCTCGTCCGCGATGGCTTCCAGCGCGTTCTGGATGATGTCGAAGGTGACGGGATCGTAGGTCTTGTCCGTCATGGCTCAGCCCTCTTCCTTGGTACGCGTCTCGATATGCGTGTTGCCGAAGTCGTCGATATGGACGCGGTTGGCGGGGTGGACGACGATTGTCGTGCCCGGATCCTCGATCACGGCGGGGCCGTGGAAGGACATGCCGGGTTCGAACTTCGTACTGTCGTAGATGGTCGCCTCGTGCTCGCCCTCGGTGGCGTAGTCGACCATGCGCTTGCCCTTCACGGCGTCTTCCAGCTTCGCGCCCGTCTTCGGCAGCGGCACCAGTTCCAGCTTGCCGACCTCGGAGGAGGCGATCAGGTGGATGCCGATGATCTCGACGCCCGCGGTCAGCCGGTACGTGTATTCGCGTTCGTAGATTTCGTGGAACTCTGCCAGCATCTTTTCCATCACCTCTTCGGTGATGGGGCCGGCGGGCACCGGGACCTCTACCGCGAATTCCTGGTTCTGGTAACGGCAGCGCACCAGCGGTTCGCATGTGACCTTGTCGGCGGCCACGCCTTCGCGGGCGTATTCCTCACACGCCTGGTCCATGGTTGCGCTGAGCAGCTCATCCAGTCCTTCGCGGTCCTTGCCGTCCATCAGGCGGGTGACGAAGTAGTCGCGCCGCAGGTCGGACATCATCATGCCCCAGGCCGAGAAGACCGGCGCGCCGCGCGGCACGACGACCTTCTTGACGCCCAGCTCCTGGCCAAGGGCGACGCCATGCATCGGGCCGCCGCCGCCGAAGACCACCAGGGTGAAGTCGCGCGGGTCGTAGCCCCGGTTGACCGAGACAAGCTTCAGCGCGTTGACCATGTTGGAGTTGGCGATCCGCACGATGCCGCGCGCGACGTCCTGGGGCGTGTTGCCCATGCGCTCGGCCAGCTTGCCAAGGGCATTGTCCAGCGCGGGCAGGTCGGCTTCGACCGTGCCGCCGCAGAAGTAGTCCTTGTTGATCCGGCCAAGGGCCAGGTTGGCATCCGTGGTGGTCGCGTTTACGCCGCCACGACCATAGGCCGCCGGGCCGGGGGTGGAGCCGGAGGAATGCGGACCCACGTGCAGCTTGTCGAAATCGTCGACCCAGGCGATGGAGCCGCCGCCGTTGCCGATTTCGACCAGATCCACGACGGGCACCATGATCGGGTAGCCGGCGGATTTGCGGTCACGCTCGATCCAGTAATCGGTCTTGATGGTGCCCTGGTTGTTTTCGATCAGGGAGCACTTGGCCGTGGTCCCGCCGATGTCGAGCGCCAGGATGTTGGGCTCGCCTATGATGCGGCCCAGCTCGGCCGCGCCCCAGAAGCCCGACGCGGGGCCGCTTTCGACCATGGTGATCGGCACGGCCTTGATCGCCTCGACGGAGCCGACGCCACAGTTGGACTGCATGATGAACATCTGGCCCTTGTAGCCCTTGTCCGTCAGGCCGCTTTCCAGCTTTTCCAGGTAGCGCTGCGCCTTGGGCTGCACATAGGCGGAAAGGATCGCGGTGTTGGTGCGCTCGTATTCGCGCCATTCGCGGGTGATCTGGTGGCTGGCGACCACGGTGACCTCGGGCCAGCGGGATTCGATCTCTGCCTTCAGGGCTGCCTCGTGCGCGGGGTTGGCGTAGGCGTGCAGCAGGCTGATTGCGATGGCCTCGATGCCTTCCGCGCGGAAGAGATCCAGCGTTTCATCGAGAGTGGAGAGGTCGAGCGGCGTGACCTCCTGGCCCTGGTAGTCCATTCGGCCCGTGATCTCGTGGCGCAGGTAGCGTTCCACGAAGGGGGCGGGCTTGGGGTACTTCAGGTTGAAGAAATCAGGGCGGTTGCCGCGCCCGATCTCGATCGCGTCGCGGAAGCCCTTGGTGGTGATCAGGCCGACCTTGGCGCCCTTGCGCTCTGTCAGGGCGTTGATGACCACGGTGGTGCCATGGGCGAAGAAATCGACCGTTTCGATATCGACGCCGGCCTTGTCCAGCACGTTGAGCACGCCCTTTTCGAAATCGGGCGGCGTGGTGTCGGACTTGTCGGTGCGGACGGTCTGGACGCCGGTCTTCAGGTCGGTCTCAAAATAGACGAGGTCGGTGAATGTGCCGCCGACATCGGTTGAAACGCGGGTAATCTTGTCAGTCATTTTAGGTTCTCTGTTCCAGTTCAGCGGCCGTCAGCGGCGACGGCTGCCCGATGCGGCCAGCGCCACGGCAATCACGATGATCACGCCGGTGGTCAGGTCCTTGAAGAAGGGGTTCACGTTCAGGATGTTGAAGCCGTTGTTGATCAGCGCCATCAGCAGGACACCCGCGACGGACCGCCAGACAGCGCCGGCGCCGCCCATGATCGAGGTGCCGCCCAGGATCACGGCCGCGATGGCCTCGAACTCCATGCCGGTGCCAGCCTGG
The DNA here is from genome assembly GCF_011806405.1 of Pseudooceanicola sp. HF7. Classification (GTDB taxonomy): domain Bacteria; phylum Pseudomonadota; class Alphaproteobacteria; order Rhodobacterales; family Rhodobacteraceae; genus Pseudooceanicola. The sequence goes on from NZ_JAATOW010000003.1 coordinate 49,202, forward strand.
GGTTCGGCCATGGAGATCCGGGACACGGCGATCACACCGGCCAGGCCCGCGGCCATGCCGCAGAGCGAGAAGGTCATGATCTTGACCAGGTTGGTGCGGATGCCGGACAGGATCGCCGCCTCTTCGTTGCCGCCCACGGCATAGACGCGCCGCCCGAAGGTGGTGCGGTTGAGCAGGATCATGAAGATCACCATGAAGGCCAGCAGGACGATGACGGCGATGTTGACCACGCCGATGCGGCCCCGGCCCAGCCAGGAGAACTCCGCGATTCGCACGGGGATCAGGGAGCCATCGGTCACCAGGATGGCGATGCCGCGATAGACAAGGCTGGTGGCCAGGGTGACCAGGAAGGAATGGACCCCGAAGCCGGTGATGATGATCCCGTTCACCGCGCCCAGCAGCAGGCCGATCAGCGGCCCGGCGAAGATCGCCATGTAGGGATCCACGTTGATCGCGATCCAGCCCGCCGAAACGGAGGCAACGCCGAAGATGGCGCCGGTGGACAGGTCGAAGCCGCCGCCGATGATCACCAGCGTCAGCGCGCAGGCGATGATTGCGAGTGGCGCGGACTGGTTGAGGATGTTCAGCAGGTTGCGGGCGGTCAGGAAGTTGTCCGAGATCAGGCTGAGCCCTATCAGAAGGACTGCGATGATCACCAGGACCCCGTATTCACGGGCGAAATCGCCCACGGACATACGGTTGGCGCGGGAGTTGGTCTGAGCGGTGCTCATGCTTGGGGGACCTCCTTGATGCGGGGGGCTGAGCCCTGTTCTTGGAAGATACGGTTCAGGGCGTCTTCCACCGTGAGGGTGCGGCAGTCGGCTTCGGCGAAGATACGACCGTCGTTCATGAGGTAGCCGCGATGGGACAGGTTGATGACTTCCTCCAGTTCGGAGGAGATAAGCAGAACGGCGACGCCGGCTGCGGCCATTTCGACGATGAACTCATGGATGCGCTGGCGCGCGCCGATGTCGACGCCGCGGCTGGGTTCATCCAGGATCAGCAGGCGGGGCTTTTCCACCGCCCACTTGGAAAGCAGCACCTTCTGCTGGTTGCCGCCCGAATAGAAGGCGACCTCTCCGTCGACCTTGCCGGGGACGATGCCGAAGTGGTCGATCATCCGCTGGGTGCGTTCGCGTTCGCGGGCCTTGTTGATGAAACCGAAGCTGGCGATGCTGCCCAGCGAGGCAAGCGAGATGTTGGGCCGGGTCACCTGGGTCAGCACGAGGCCCTGCTTGCGCCGGTCCTCCGGCACCAGGGCGATGCCCTGGGCAATGGCCGAGCGTACGCTGAGGCGCCCGTTCTGCTGGGACTGGCCGTTGACGGCATAGCTGCCTTCGGTGATCGGATCGGCACCGAACAGCGCCCGGCCCACTTCGGAGCGGCCGGCCCCGACAAGGCCGATCAGGCCCACGATCTCACCCGGGCGCACCTTGAGCGAAATGTCCGAAAGCCCGGTCGCGGTGGAGACGTTCTGCATTTCCACCACGGGGGGCATGTTTTGCGCGGGGGCGGCCGGCAGGGCGGGCCAGATGATCTCTGACGCCTGGCCGAGCATGGAATCCACCAGGCTCTGCTTGGTCTCGCCGGCGATCTCGTCCGTGCGGATGACCTTGCCGTCCCGCATGACCGTCACGCGGTCGCAATTGGCGATGATGTGATCAAGGAAGTGGCTGACGTAGATCACCGTCACGTCGCGGGCTTTCAGCCGGGCGATCAGCTGGTGAAGGCGGTCGGCCTCGTCCTCGGTCAGGGAGGAAGTCGGCTCATCCATGATGATGACCTGCGCGTCGCGGGCGATGGCGCGCATGATCTCGACCTTCTGGCGTTCGGCGATGCGCATGTCGGCGATGCGCCTGTTGGGGTCCAGGCCGAAGTCGCAGGTTTCCTCCAGCGCGTGAAAGCGGTCCAGGTCCCCCTTGCGCAGGAAGCCGCCGGTACTGCTTTCAAGGCCGAGGAAGACGTTTTCCAGCACCGTCAGCTCCGGGACAAGCTGCAGTTCTTGGTGGATCATGGCGATGCCGCGCCCCAAGGCATCCCTGGGTGAAAAGCGGGTCACGGGCTGTCCGAAGAGCTCTACAGTGCCTTCATCGGCGGAATAATAGCCGCCGACGATCTTGCCGACGCTCGATTTGCCCGCGCCGTTTTCGCCGACCAGGGCGTGAACGGAGCCCTTTTTGAAGTCGATCGTGATGTCATCCAGAATGCGCGTTCCGCCGAAGCTTTTTGCAACACCCCGGACGCGCACGGCGATGTCCGTACCGGTCATGGCATTCCTTTCCAGTTGTGCGATCTTACGGCCGCTACGCCTGCCCGGGGCGGATGCGCCACGCCGGATCTGCGAAGGGGGCGCGACAGTGCCGCGCCCCATCGTTTGCCGGGCTCAGCCCTGCCATTCGCCCTGGAAATCGGGGTTGGCATCAAGCCATTCCTTGTCGACGATCGTGGGGACGTCGCGCAGGGAGTATTCGTTGATCCAGGTGGGGACCTCTTCGCCCTTGAGCGAGGCAACCAACGCGTCCAGGGCGGCGGCGCCCATGGAGTGCGGGAACTGCGCCAGCGTGGCGTCGTAGATGCCGTCACGAATGCCATCGACAGAGATCTGGTTCAGGCCGCCACCGATGGTGTAGATCGAGCTGGTGTCGATGCCCGCGTCGGTCAGCGCGATTTCTGCGCCCATCAAGTGCTGGTCGGCGCTGCCCAGGACGGCGTCGATCTCCGGGTTGGCCTGCAGGATGTCCTGCATGGCAACCATGGAGGTCGCGGGGCTGTAGTTGCCCTCACCCGTGGCGACGACCGTGATGTTGGGATGTTCTGCGAAGACTTCCTTGTAGGTGTCGTTGCGCAGGTTGTCGAAGGGGTAGATCAGCTGCCCGACAATCACGGCAACCTTGCAGGGATCGATATCGGCGCAGTAGTCAGCGACGGCTTCAGCCTGTGCGCGGGCGCCGATGCTGGGGTCCGCGGCAACGGTGGTGGTCAGGCCCTTGACCTGCGGGTCCATGTTGCTGAGTTCCGGCCCGATGGGGAAGAGCGTCGCGGCGACGGAAACGCCCTGTGCGACGGCGTCTTCCAGCGCGGTGGCGATGCCGACGGTGTCGTTGGGCGTGACGATCATGCCGTCGAAGCGGCCGCCTGCCACCAGGTCTTCGACCTGGCTGAACTGCGTGGTGGCAGAGAAAGCACCATCGAAGATCTCGACATTCACGTCGTCGTAATTCGCGGCCGCTTCCTCGATCCCGGCGTAGATCGCCTGGTTGAAGCCGTTCTGGCTGGAGGCGGCGAGGAAGGCGATGTTGATGTCATCGGCCTGGGCGGCCAACGGCGCGGCGATGGCCGTGCACAGGAAGGCTGCTTTGCAGGGAAGTTTCATGGTCTGTAGTCTCCGTGTTGAAAGGGGGAGGGGGCTGGCCGGTGTGCGGCTCTTGTCCGAAGCTCTCCGGCTTCTTGATCGTGCCTCGCTCAGGATAGACGGCGGCCGAGGGCGCCGCCCGTGGGCTCAGCGGGTCTGGAAGGTTGCGTTCTCCGTCTTGCCGAGGTTGAGCAGCAGGAAGGCCGTGGTCACGGCGGGCTGCCAGGCCAGCGCCCTAGCCACCACCTCAGGGGTGAAATGACCGTGCGGGCCCAGCATGTTGATGGTGCCGATGACACGGCCATCCGCCACCGCGGGCAGGTTCATGTTGGATTCAAAGCCAAGGTCGCGGATCTTTTCCCAGTCGAAGAAGACCTCTGCGATCTCTTCGATGCTGGTGCTGCTGAAATGCTTGTTTCCGGCCAGCACGACATCGAAATAGCGGTTCTTTTCCAGCGGCTTGAAACCGCCAAGCTCATAGGCGTCCGGGTTTTCCGAGAACACGCGGCGCGAGCGCATGTTGGGCAGGTCGTAGACGGAGGCCGTGGTCAACCCTTTGCCCACATCGGTGTTGAGGCCGTTCAGCAGGTAGGCAAAAACCTGACGGGCGGCATCGGGGCCGGCGGCCAGCTTGAAGAGATGCGCGGCATCCATCGGCATCACGCGGCCTCCATGAAGTCACGGGCGACGCGGCCGGATTTCACGACCATGCGCAGGGTTTCCTCCGGCCGGCCCAGAAGGGTGACATCGGCGAAGGGATCGCCGTCCACCACGATGAAGTCGGCCCGGGCGCCATCGGCGATCAAGCCGATTTCGCCGTCACGCATGCAAGCCATGGCGCCGATCTGGGTGACCGAGCGCAGGATCTCTGCGGGGGAAAGGACCTTGGCCAGGATGTCGAATTCCATGCCGCCGTACTTGCGCAGCTCACCCAGAAGGTCGGTGCCAAAGGCCATCGGCAGCCCGGCGTCGCGCATGATGGCCAGCGATTCCAGCCCCTTGTCGCGCACGATGTCGATCTTTGCCTGCTCCGACGCGCCCAGACCCAGGGCCGCGCCTTCAAGCTTCAGCCCTTCGTAGGCAACCAGCGTGGGTACGGCAAAACAGCCTGCCTCGGCGGCCATCTTGGCCGTTTCGGCGGTGATCAGGTTGCAGTGCTCAAGGGACTTCACGCCCAGTTCGACACAGCGGCGGATCGCCTTGTCGTGGTAGACATGGGCAGAGACATAGGTGTTGGCGTTCTCGGCTTCCTCGACCATCGCCAGTATCTCGTCCCGGGAATACTGGATGGAGTCGATGGGGTCGTTAGGCGACGAGACGCCGCCATTGGCCATGACCTTAATGAACTTGGCGCCTTCCTTGAGCATCTTGCGGCAGGTGAAACGGATGTTGTCAACGCCATCCACCAGCACGCCCATGTTGGCCAGGCGCCACCCCATGGCGTCGGGGCGGATGTCGGTTCGGGCGCGCAGGTCGGTGTGGCCGCCGGTCATCGACAGGCCCTTGCCGCAGATCACCAGGTCCGGACCGTCGATCAGCCCGTCCTCAACCGCCTGCACAAGGCCCAGGTCTGCCCCGCCCAGGTCGCGCACGGTGGTGAAGCCGCGATCCAGCAGCCCTTCCATAATCTTGGCAGCGCGCAGGGCGGCAAGGGAATCGGGGGCAGTGACATTGCTCCAGAGATCCAGGGAATGGGCGACGACATGGAAATGGCTGTCGATCAGCCCGGGCATCAGGGTGCGCCCGCCAAGATCGACCACCTTCGCGCCGTCGGGTGCCGGCTGGCCGATACTTTCAATCCGCTCGCCCTTCACCACTACCGTGGTGGGCTGACCCAGCCGTTCCGCATCCAGGTCGAGCAGGCGGGCGTTCGTATAGGCGGTCAGGGTCATGGCGATGCGTCCAGCGTGTTTGGGCGGGCCGATGCTGCCGGTCTTGAGGACATCGGGCGCGCGGAAGAGCGTCTTGATCGGAGGCTGTGTATCGAACGACCTGCATCTTGTCGACAAAAAAAATATAACAATGGTGTTTGCTTGTATGCGGGGGGTGCCTATAGTCCGGGAGAATTCAACCGGGAGTGTGGGATGGGCAAGGAACCGTCAGAGCGTGAAGTGTCGCAGGTCAAGCGGGGCGGCGGGGTTGCCCGGGTCTATGAAACGCTGAGGAATGAGATCATCGATCTGAAGCTGGCACCGGGCAGCCCGATCGATGAAACGGAGCTTTCGGCGCGCTTTGCCATGTCGCGCACGCCGATCCGTGAAGCGCTCGTGCGCCTTGCGGCAGAGGGCATGATCACCACGCTGACCAATCGCACGACGATCGTATCCAATATCGATTTCGTGCAGCTGGGCGCCTTCTTCGACGCGCTGACATTGATGTACCGCGTGACGGCGCGCCTTGCTGCGCAGCATTATGACGAGTCCGATCTGGCAGCGATCCGGTCGCATCAGGCGAGTTTTACCAAGGCCGTTGAAAGCGGCGATGTGCTTGGCATGATCGCCACCAACCGGGATTTCCATGTCGCCATCGCCGTGGCAGGGCGCAACAAGTACTACACGGACCTGTTCCGCCGGGTTCTGGATGACGGGCGGCGTATCCTGCGGCTGTATTACCACTCTTATGACGACAACCTGCCGCGCCAGTACGTGATCGAGCATGAGCACATGATTTCGGCCATGATCGCCCGCGATGTCCAAGAATCCGATCGCCTGGCGATTGAGCATGCCGATCAGATCGTGCGGCAGATCCGGTCCTATATCTCCGCGGATTCGCGCAGCGCCTCATCAATCGCGCTTTGACGTAGCGTGTTTTGATTGTCAGAGTGTCCGTGTTGCTGTGTTTTGTATTTTATTTGTCGACAGGTGGGCGGCGCGATGCTAGGAGGCTCTCCGAGAAGGGCACTGCTCCGGTCTGCGGGCTGCCAACGCTCCGGCATGACCTGTCAGTGATTGCCTTGTGAATTCGAAAGGACACCCCATGAATGACTCCATCTTCACCGGCTGCATCCCGGCCCTGATGACCCCCTGCAAGGAAGACCGCACGCCCGACTACGAAGCCCTGGCGCGCAAGGGCAAGGAACTGATCGCGGCCGGCATGTCCGCGGTTGTCTACTGCGGGTCGATGGGTGACTGGCCGCTGCTGACCGATGAGCAGCGCATGAAGGGGGTCGATGCCCTGGTCGCGGCGGGCGTGCCCGTCATCGTCGGCACCGGCGCCATCAACACCAAGTCCGCTGTCGCCATCGCGGCCCATGCCGCCCGTATCGGCGCCGCCGGCCTGATGGTCATCCCCCGCGTTCTGTCGCGCGGCACCTCGGTCTCTGCCCAGAAGGCCCACTTCTCTGCCATCCTGGAGGTTGCCAAGGACCTGCCCGCGGTGATTTACAACAGCCCCCACTACGGTTTCGCCACCCGCGCCGACCTGTTCTTCGAACTGCACGGAGCCTACCCAAACCTGATCGGCTTCAAGGAATTCGGCGGCGCTGCCGACATGTCTTACGCGGCCGAGCACATCACCTCGGGCAATGACGCGCTGACGCTGATGGTCGGTGTCGACACGCAGGTCTTCCATGGCTTCGTGAAATGCGGCGCAACCGGCGCTATCACCGGCATCGGCAACGCCATCCCCAAGGAAGCGCTGCACCTGGTTGAGCTGTGCAAGGCCGCCGCAAAAGGCGACGTCGAGGCCCGCGTCAAGGCACAGGAGCTGGAAGAGGCCCTGGCTGTGCTGTCCAAGTTCGACGAAGGCGTCGATCTGGTGCTGTTCTACAAGTACCTCATGGTGCTGAACGGGGACGCCGAATACACCCTGCACTTCAACGAGACCGATGCCCTGACTCCGGCGCAGAAGGCCTTCGTGGAAGAGCAGTTCACCCAGTTCAAGACCTGGTACGCCAACTGGGCTGCCTGAGGCAGACCAGGCCGTAACGGCGGGTCCGGACCAAAGGAGGATGCGATGCATGTGATTGACAGCCACACCGGCGGAGAACCCACGCGGGTGATCCTGGATGGCTTCCCCGATCTTGGCTCCGGCCCGCTGAGCGCACGCGCTGCGCTCCTGGCGACGGAATACCGGGAGGATTACCGGGCCGTTGTGCTGGAGCCGCGCGGGCAGGTCGCCATGGTGGGGGCGCTTCTGGTGCCCCCGACCGATCCCACCTGCGTCACCGGCGTGATCTATTTCGATGTGGAGGCCGTGCTAGGCATGTGCGGTCATGGCACCATCGGCCTGGCCGCCACGCTTTACCACATGGGGCGCATCGGCCTGGGTCGGCATCGGATCGAGACCCCGGCCGGGATCGTCACGGTTGAGCTGCCTGATGCCAATACCGTCACCGTCACCAATATCGAAAGCCGCCGCATTGCCACGGATGTCACCCTGGATGTGCCGGGGCTGGGCCCTGTGACCGGCGATGTGGCCTATGGCGGCAATTGGTTCTTCCTGGTCGATCCCGCGCCGATCCAGGTTGCGCCGGAGAATATCCGCGCGCTGACCGATGCGGGCGTCGCCACGCGTGAGGCGCTGGCAGATCAGAAGATCGGCGGCGCGGCGGGCGAGCTGATCGACCACGTGATCTTCTACGGCCCCTCGCAGGCCGAGGGCGTGCACAGCCGCAACTTCGTGCTTTGTCCTGACGATGCCTATGACCGCTCTCCCTGCGGCACCGGCTGTTCGGCGCGGCTGGCCTGCCTAGCGGCCTCCGGTAAGCTGGCTGAGGGGGAGGAGATCGTGCAGCACAGCATCATCGGCTCCACCTATCGTCTGTCCTGGACCCCGGGGCCGACCGGCGGCGTGATCCCCAGCATCACTGGCCAGGCCTACGTGATGGCAGAGGCCCAGCTTCTGTTCGATCAGGCCGATCCCTTCCGCCGCGGCATCGGCTCCTGATCTCCCCCACAGCCGTGCAGGCCGCGCGTCTGCCCGGATCCCTTCACTCTCTTCCCAGGACAGGTCTCGGAATGCCCGATACTTCCAGTGCAAGGAACGGCAAGGCCGATACGCCCGGCGTCGTCATTATCGGTGCCGGTGTGATCGGCGTCACCACCGGTTTTCTTCTGGCGGAACAGGGGCACCGGGTAACGATCCTGGATCGGCGCGGCGTGGCCGAGGAGGCCTCTTGCGGGAATGCGGGGGCATTTGCTTTTACGGATCTGGAGCCGCTGGCCTCTCCGGGGATGCTGCTGAAGGCGCCGAAATGGCTGATGGATCCGCTTGGCCCGCTGACGCTTCGGCCCAGCTACGCGCCGCGGATGCTGCCTTGGTTGCTGCACTTCGCGCGCGCCTGCCAGCCCCGCCGGCACCGCGCCGCGATTGCGGCCCAGGCGGAGCTGATGAAGGTGTCGCGCGCGGCGCTGGAACGGCTGATCGCGCGGACCGATACGGAACACCTGATCCGGCGCGAAGGTCAGTTGCAGGTCTACGAAGGCGCGGCCGAGTATCGCGCCAGCCTGCCGTCCTGGGAGCTGCGCAAGCAGCATGGCATTGCCTATGAACTGCTGGAGGGGCCAGGTGCCATCGCGGAGATCCAGCCGGGTCTGTCGCCGCGCTTCACCCATGCAGGCTTTACCCCGGACTGGATGAACACCACCGATCCGCAGGCCTGGACGCGCCAGCTGGCCGCGCGGTTCACCGCCCTGGGGGGAGAGATCCGCACGGCAGAGGTACGCGACCTGTCCCAGGACGACAGCGGCGTGACCGTCACCACGACGGATGGATCCCTGCGGGCCGATCAACTGGTGCTGGCAGCGGGCGCCTGGTCGCACCAGGTGGCGCGCCGGCTAGGCGACCGCATGCCGCTTGATACGGAGCGCGGCTACAACACCACCTTCCCGGAGGCCTCTTTCGATCTGCGCACCCAGCTGACTTTCAGCAGCCATGGCTTCGTGATGTCCAGGATCGGCGACGGGGTGCGTATCGGTGGCGCGGTTGAGCTGGGCGGCCTGAAGCTGCCCCCGAACTACAAACGGGCCGACCTGCTGGTCGACAAGGCGCGGACCTTCCTGCCGGGCTTCGAGCCGGGGCAGGGCAAGCGCTGGATGGGCTTCCGTCCCTCGATGCCGGACAGTCTGCCGGCCATCGGGCGGTCGACCCGCGCGGATCGGGTCATCTATGCCTTCGGTCACGGGCATCTGGGCCTAACGCAATCGGCAGGTACCGCCGAGCTGGTCGGCGCCATCGTGGCACGCCGCAAGCCAGAGATCAGCCTGACCCCCTTTGATCCACTGCGGTTCTCACGGCGCGGCTGAGCGCGCGGGTTCTTGATCGGCGGGCGTCCTTTTCGGGGCGCCCCTGTCTAGGCCGGGGAAGCCTAGTGGCCGACCTTCGCCAGGACATCCGATTTCAGGAAACGCTCAATCACCAGCATGAACAGGACCGAGGGCACCAGCAGCAACAGCGCCGTGATAGAGGCAATCTGGTAGTTGCCCTCCATCGAGGCGGTGAACAGCAGCAGGGGCATCGTGGTGATATCGGGGACGCCGACGAAATAGGTGCCAGTGAATTCATCCAGCGAGATCAGGAAGACGAAGATCGCGCTGGCCATGAGGCCGGGAAGAGCCAAGGGCAGCGTGACCGTGAAGAAGACGCGCAGCGGACCTGCGCCCATGTTGGCGGCGGCTTCCTCAAGCTCACGGTCCACGGCGCCGAAGGCCGCCGCGGCGATCCAGACGGAAAAGACCATGCCCTGCAGCGCATGGACCAACACCACCCCCAGGAAGGTGCCGTTCAGCCCGATGGTGTAGAAGATCCGCGCGATGTTCATGTGCACGGCCAGGGACGGGAAGGCCTGCGGCAGCAGGAAAAGCAACAGGAAGACGACGCGGTAGGGCAGGCGGCCCCGCCCCAGGGCCAGCCCGGCCGGGATCGCGAAGGCCAGAGACACCAGGACGGTCATGCCCGCGATCACCACCGAATTTAGCAGCGACACCATCGCGTTGCCCTGCGGGCGGAAAACCCGCTCCCAGAAAGAGAAGCCGTAGGACTGTGGCAGCTTGGCGGGGAAGTACCACTGCTCGGTAAAGGCCCAGAGTATCATGTTGGAGATCGGCCCGAAGATGGCCAGGGCAAGCAGCGCCAGCACGAGGCCGATCATGATGGAGCGAATAATTCCGGGCATCAGGCGTGTCCCTTGCGGTCGCGCAGTTCCTTGCGCAGGTAGCCCCAGGCGACGGCGGCAGTCATGAGGTAGGCGATGAAGCCAAGCGCATTGGCCACGCCGTAGTCGCCATAGGCGTTGATGCGCCAGGCCATGTCCACCGTCAGCATCGTGGGTTGCTGGGCGTTGATCATCATCGGCACCGAAAGCACGGACATCATCATCACGTAGCTCAGGATCAGGCCCACCATCAGCGTCTGGGCCACCTGCGGCACGACGATGCCGAAGAGGATCCGCAGCCGCCGTGCGCCCAGGTTCTGCGCGGATTCGATCATCGAACGGTCAAGAGAGGCCATGGCCCCGGCCAGCAGCAGCGTCACGAAGGGGGTCTGTTTCCAGGCGAAGGTGATGACGATGCCGCGCCAGTCCAGGTAGCTTGCGGTCTGCAAGGGCGTCAGCAGGCCAAGCTCTACCAGCGCGTTGTTCATCATGCCATTCTTGGCCAGGAAGGTGCGCATCACCTGCGCGGCGACCACGAAGGGAATGAAGAGAGGCCAGCGGTAGAGCCAGCGCAGCAGCGCGACGGCCCGGCGGCTGCGTCCCAGCGTCAGGTATCCGGAAATGGCAATCGAAAGTGCGCCGATCAGCGCGGCCGAGAGGGTGACGATCACCAGCGAAAACAGGATATCGGCGGAATAGAAGGACCAGGCCTTGGTGAAATTGCCGATCCCCCAGCGGCCAGCCTCTTCCTCTCGGAAGGCCCAGATCAGCGAATAGCCCAGGGGGGTCAGGAACAGCACGGCCATCAGCACCAGTGCGGGCGCGATCAGCATCAGGGAGGTTCGGCGGGAAATCATGGTCTTGTCCTGCAAGGCGCGGGGACGGCGCGTTGGCCGCCCCCGGCTTGTGTCGCGTGAACCGGATCAGTTGGTCACGTTGGTTTCGTATTGTTCCAGCATGTCGGAGAAGTAGGCCCCCAGCGGGAAGGGCTTGGCATTTGCGGCCAGGTTGGCAGGCGACACGTCGGTGAAGAGCTTGTTCCAGGTCTCTTCATCCAGCGCGCTTTCGATGTGCTGGGCGTCGATGCCGGGGTACCAGTTGAACTTCTTCACGATGCCTTCGGCCTGCACTTCGGGAGAGGTGGCAAGTTCGATGAACTTCATCGCCGCCTCGGCATGGGCCGCCTTGGCCGGGATCGCGTAGTAGTAGGGCTGGCCGGGCATGCCGGGCTCGGGCAGCAGAAGCTTCAGGTTCGGGTTCAGGCGGCCATCGGCCTGCCAGGTGTAGAACATGTCGACCCAGACCGGGCCCATCGCGATCTCGCCCCGGTTCAGCATGTCCAGCGTGCCGGCATTGCCCGGGGTGAAGGTGACGTTCTGGTTGAAGGCTTTCAGATCGGCAAAGGCCTGGTCCCAGCCTTCCTTGGCGGTCTCTTCATAGGGGCCGTCGATCATGTCCTGCGCATCGCCGCCATAGGCGTAGATCCAGGCGGTGGTGAAGGCCACGCCGGACATGCCGTTCTTGATGCCGTTGTAGCCGAAGCCGCCGGGGTGGGCGGCGGCCCATGCCTTGATGTCATCCAAGCTGGCGGGCACGTCCTCGACCAGGTCGGGGTTGTAGGCGATGGCTGTCTGGGAAGAGAACATCGGCATCACGTAGCCGTCGACGTCGGTGCCAAGCGCCATGCGGGCACTGGCCGAGGTGACCAGGTCACCGGTGCCGATCTGGTCGCGGTACTGTTGCAGCAGGCCGCTTTCGACCATCTCGGCCGTCTTCAGCTGGTTGGTGACGATGACATCGGTGTCCCAGCTGTCACGGCCCTTCTGGGCGTCCAGCTTTTCAAGGATCGCCTGGCTGCCCGCGTCACCGGGGCCGGTGCCCACGGTGTTGACGGTCCAACCGGGGTTCTGTTCCTCGAACATGGGGCCCAGGTAATCGGTCACGTAGTCGACCATGTTCTGGCTGCCGCCGGTGGCGACGTAAAGGGTTTCGGCCTGCGCGGCACCGGTCGTGACCAGCGCGATCGCCACCGGGGCGAAAAGCTTTGCAATTCTGACTGACAATGTGTTTCTCCAGAAGGATCAGAGGGGATGTGCGGCGGACGCTGCCGCCCTTTGACCGGTCACGGCTGTCTGGGACTTGCAGGAAACAGACTGAGAGCCGTGGCCGGAATACATGCATCGACGTCAGCGCCGATGGGCATCTTGCGGGCGGCATCAGCCATCAGGCGAAGCGCACCGATCCGGATTTCATGGCGATAGACCGACCCGAGGTAGGCGTGCTGGGCAACCTTGCCACGCAGGATCAGCCCGCCATCCTCCTGCTCTGCGCCCAGCTTCACCGCGTCGGAGCGGAAGATCAGTTTGGCCGGTCCCGGTGCCACCGGCTCCGGGATATGCAACTGCGCGCGCGGCAGCTGTGCTCGGGTGCCGTCTGGCAGCGTCAGGGTAATGCCTTCCTTGCCGCTCAGCTCCGCCGGCAGGCTGTTGGTCGCCCCCATGAAGCGGGCGACATAGCTGTCGGCGGGGCGGTGGTAGACCTGCTCCGGGGTGCCGATCTGCGCGATGCGACCCCGGTTCAGGATCACCACCCGGTCGGCCATCGACATGGCCTCTTCGCGGTCGTGGGTGACAAGGATCGTGGTCAGGCCAAGGCGCTGTTGCAGGGCGCGGATCTCATGGCGCATGGTGGCTCGGGTGCCGGCATCCAGGTTCGACAGCGGCTCATCCAGCAGCAGCACCGGCGGGTCCACGGCCAAAGAGCGGGCAAGCGCTACGCGCTGTTTCTGCCCGCCGGATAGGGCCGCGATCCGGCGCCCGGTCAGATCACCCAGGCCGACCAGCCCGGCGATCTCGGCCACGCGAGCCGCGATCTGCGCCTTGGGCTGGCCGCGCAGCTTCAGACCGTAGCCGATGTTCTGCGCCACGGTCATATGCGGCCAGAGTGCGTAGGACTGGAACATCATCGCCATGCCCCGCGCTTCGGGCGGCGTCTGGCTCAGGTCGGTGCCATCCAGCAGGATCTGCCCCTGCCGCACCGGTACGAAGCCGGCCAGCGCGCGCAGCAACGTGGTCTTGCCGCAGCCCGAGGCCCCCAGTAGCGCGATAAACTCGCCCGCCTGCACATCCAGCGACAGGCCGGAGATCACGTCGGTCCGGTCGTAGCCCAAGTGCAGGTCCTTCAGCGATATCGCAGCACCCAGCCCCGCCGAAGCCTGTCGTTGCGCGTGAATTGCCTGCTGTATCATTTTCGGGGCCTTCATAAATCTGCTGCAAAAACTATGCACACGTGTTCATATAGGCGTTGGATATGACAGCGTCGTGAAACTGAGCGAAGGAATCGCGGTAAATGGCCAGACAAGTTTCGCCGGCCCTGCGGCCCCATCGGGTCACTGCGGCGGATGTTGCGCGAAAGGCCGGCGTGTCACGCTCTGCTGTCTCGCGGGCCTTCACCGAAGGCGCCTACCTGGACAAGGATAAGCGCGCCCATATCCTGCAGGTGGCGGCAGAGCTGGGCTACCGGCCAAACGCGCTGGCGGCGGGCCTGCAGGGCCGAGGGCGGTCGAACCTTGTCGCGATCATGACGGGGGATCTGGTCAACCACTACGACGGAGAGATCCTGGCCCGGATGATCCGGCAGCTGACCGCCATCGGAAAATGGTCTTTCGTGCTGAGTGCCGGGGGGGAGATGCCTGAGGCCGATGTCACCGGTGTGCTTGGCTTTCCGCTAGACGCGATGATCCTGCGCGGCGGATCGGTGCCCGACGACGTGGTCGCACATTGCGCGAAGCTGAAGATCCCACTGATCGTCTCTGGCCGGATCCTTGAGGGGCCCGGAATCGATTCTGTGTGCTGTGACAATGCGCGCGGCGCGGCTATGGCGGTGCAGGGGCTGATCGCGAAGGGCCGCCGCCGGATCGCCTACCTGGGCGGACAGGCCGATCTGACCTCTGACCGGGAGCGCCGGAAGGGGTTTCTTGACGCGGTGCGGGCGGCGGGGCTGGAGCCGGCGGCGCAGGTCGACGGGGACTACAGTTTCGAAGGCGGCTTTGCCGCGGCCAGGGCCTTGCTGAGCAGTCATCCGGAGATCGACGGGCTGTTCTGTGCCAATGACGCGATGGCCCTTGGCGCGCAGGCCGTTGCAACCGGCGAACTTGGGCGCTCCGTACCGGAAAACCTGTCGATCATCGGGTTCGACGATATCGCCATGGCGCGCTGGCCGATGATCGCGCTCTCCACCATCCGCAATGACATGGACATGACGGTGACCCAGATCATGCGTCTGCTAACGGCCCGCCTGAAAGATCCCGAGGCCCCCTCCCAGACCATCCGCACCGCGCCGGAATTCATCGCACGAGGCACACATTGACGTCGCAACTCTCCGTCTGGCTGGTTCCTTCTGCGGATCAGGACACCACCCTACGCCAGCGCATCGCCGATATCGCCGCCCGCACGGGCCGCCCGGCCTTTGCGCCGCATGTGACGGTCCTGGGGGATCTGGAGATCGGCGCAGCACCCCTTTCGGCCATGCTGAAGGACTTGCAGGCCAGCTTGCCTGTTCAGCACCTGCCCGTCACCGCCATCCGGGCCGAGCCGCTGTTCTTCAAGTCGCTCTACCTGGATCTGCCGCAATCCCTGACGCTCAGCCGGTTCAGGGAGGCGCTGGCGCAGCGGCTAAGGCTTGGCGCGCCGCCTTTCGCACCGCATCTCAGCATGGCCTACGGGGTGTTGGGGCCGCAGGAACGGGGCGAAATTGACGGGCTGGGCGATCTGATCGGCTTGCCCCTGACGCTGGGCCGCCTGCAACTGGTGCATTCCAATCAGGCGCTTGCGCCCTCTGACTGGCGCGTGCTGGAGGAGTTTGCCCTGAATGACCTGCACGCGCCGCGGGGGTGACGGACAGGCTTGGGCTGACCGACCGCACCGGGCGCCGCTGATGTGGCTAAGGTGCGCTTGTCTCAGCTCTCCAGGAATCCGCCCAGGAAGCTTTCCAGAGAGGTCGTGAGGTCGGGTGAAAGGTAGCCGCCCTCCTGAATCATGACGGTGGGGAAGCCTGCGGCGGCAATCAGCGCCCCGGCGCGTCGGAACCCGTCGAAGCTGATCTTCATCCCCTGAAGCGGATCGTTCTCATGGGCATCAAGGCCGAGGCTGACCACCAAAGCACCGGGTTCAAAGCTGCTGATCTGCGCCAGGGCCTCCTCCATCGTGGCGATCCAGACGTTGTCCGTGGTGCTGCGGGGCAACGGGTGATTGTGATTGAAGCCCTCGCCTACGCCCTCTCCCGTCTCATGAGCATGGCCGGTGAAGAAAGGGTAGTAATCATGCGGATCAGCATGGATTGACACGGTCAGCACGTCATCGCGGCCATAGAAGATATCCTGGGTGCCATTGCCGTGGTGCACGTCGATATCCAGCGTGGCAACGCGGGCATGCCGGTCGCGCAGCCGGGCGGCGGCGATGGCGGAAACATTCATCAGGCAGTGACCCGCGGCGACCTCGGCCGAGGTATGGTGCCCCGGCGGGCGGCAAAGCGCATAGGCGCTGTGATCCCCTCCCAGCACCGCATCCGCAGCCGCCACGGCGCAATCGGCGGCGCGGCGCGTCGCCATCCAGCTGTGTTCCCCGATGGGGGCAGAGGTATCGCCCATGTGCCAGCCGGTCCGCCCGGTGATGTGGTCGGGATAGGTGGCCGTGGCGTTGCGGGGAAAGACATTTGGCACCACCTCGGGGCCGGCGCCGGGCTGGGCCTGCCATTCCGCCCAGCAGGTTTCGAGGAAGGCCAGGAAGGCGGGGGTATGGACGGCCTCCAGCGCGGCGCGGGGCGCTTCGGGGGGCGCGGTGACCGGCAGGCCCATGTGATCCAGCGCCGCGCGCAGGAGTTCGGATCGCTCTGCCTGTTCGGCATTGCGGCCAAGCTGGCCGAAGGTGAGGCGGAAGCTGGGATCGTGGGCCTCGGTCTCGGGGGCGTAGAAACATTTCATCTTGGCGGCTCTTCTCTGGTTTCTGGACAGATGCTGCGGCGGGGCGGCTTGGTGGCGCGGCTTGGCGGGGCAGGCGGGCTTGGCTGCAGCCTAGAGGGCGCGGGCGGCTTAGTCGATGGGACGCAGGGCGGATGCCTTGACCCGCCGGGGCGCTTGCGATCCCATATGCCGCGCGCGGCGATGCCCCGGCAATGCGGCGCGGAAAATCAGACCCTGTCCCACCGCTTCCGGCTGCCCTGCCGCGCGGGTCGGACCCCCAAGGAGCGCGTGACCGGATGACCGAGACCCGCAAAGACCCCCGCCGCCTGACCGGTGTCGGCACCTGTTCGAAACTGGATATCCCGGCGCTTTTCGGGCCCGTCTTTGCAGAGGTGGCGCCGGATATCGACCTGCTTGCCCCCGATCAGGTCACGGATCCGGGCGCGGTGGATTTCGTGCTGACCTTCCTGCCGGATGAAGAGGCCTTCCGGCCCTATCCGAACCTGCGCGGGATCTTTTCCATCGGGGCGGGGACGGATGGGATCGATGCCTGCCCCTCCCTGCCTGCCGACGTGCCGGTCTTGCGCGTGGAGGAGCCGGACCAGGCCCTGCAGATGGCCGGTTTCGCGGCCTTCAACGTGCTCTGGCATCATCGCAACATGGCAAATGTGATCGCCTGCCAGGCAGAGGGACGCTGGCGCCGCCGGGTGGCGGAGCTGAGCCCGCGGGCGCGCCGCATTGGCGTGCTGGGCATGGGGCACATGGGCAAGGCGATCGCCAAGGCCCTGGTGGCGCTTGGCTATCCCGTTGCCGGCTACGCGCGTCGCGCCCCGCAGGATCCGCTGCCGGGCGTGACCTATTTCCAGGCCGGCGGGTTGGAGGACTTCCTGGCGCGGTCGGATATCTTGATCAACGTCCTGCCGCTGACCCCGGAAACGACGGGCCTGATCGACGCGGAATTCCTGGCGAAACTGCCGGAGGGCGCGGCGCTGGTGCATCTTGGACGCGGTGGGCAGGTCGACGAGGCGGCGCTGGTGGCGGCCATCGACAGCGGCCAGCTGTCCGGTGCCTCGATGGATGTCTTTGTTGAAGAGCCCCTGCCGCGCGAGGATCCCTTCTGGGCGCATCCGAAGATCCTTGTCACGCCGCATATCGCAAGCGTGCCGGAGTTCGCCGACGTCGTGCGCTCGCTTCGGGAGAGGTTGCTGAGGCTGACGGTGGGGTGAGGCGCTGGGCCGGGCTATCGGGGTGACCTCTGCGGGCAGGGGCCTCCGGCGGGAGTTTGCTGGCAAGAAGAGGGGGGATGCGGGCGCTTGCCGGGCGGCGGCGGGCGGTTTGCGGGTCATTTGTGTGCAAATGGGCTTTGCAGGTAAGGGGCATGGACATCAGGCTTGATTTTGCGCGGCAAGAGGCAGAGCGTTTTCCTGTTTCCAGATCCTGCAACCCGGAGCGCCCCATGAACATCCATGATCCTGCCGCCGAATTACGCGCCAATGTCGCGCTGCCCTTCGAGGAAGCGCGGGCAATGCCGACCTCTGTCTACACGTCCCCAGAGTTTCTGGAGCTGGAGCTGGAGCATGTCTTTGCGAAGTCCTGGCTTTGTGCGGGGAGGGTGGAGGGGCTGAAGGCGCCGGGGGATTACCTGACCATGGAGATCGCTGGAGAGCCGGTGCTGATCCTGCGGGACCGCGAAGGGCAGTTGCGGGCCATGTCCAATGTCTGCCGGCACCGGATGTCCGTGCTGCTGGAGGGGAGCGGCAACGTGCGGGTCATCACCTGCCCCTACCACGCCTGGACCTATTCGCTGGACGGATCCCTGCGCGGGGCGCCGGCGATGGACATGAACAAGGGCTTCTGCAAGGAGGCCGAGGGCCTTCCGCCGATCCGCTGCGTGGATTGGAACGGCTGGATCATGGTGACGCTGGACCCCGATCTGCCGGATCCACATGAGCAGCTGGCCGAGGTCGATGACTTGGTGGGCTACCTGGACATGTCCTCCTATGTCGAGACCTTCCGTGAGGATCACCTTTGGGACACCAACTGGAAGATCCTGGCCGAGAACTTCATGGAAAGCTACCACCTGCCCATGTGCCATGGCGGTACGATCGGCGGCGCCGTGGACGTGCGCAAGATGACCTGCCCGGAGGGCAAGGCGCATTTCAATTACCACCACATCATGAAAGACGATTCCATCGCCCTGTCGATTGCTCACAAGGGCAATACGACACTGCAGGGGGATGACCGCTACCGCACCTGGCTGATGGCGATTTACCCCTCTTTGCTTATCACCCTGACGCCGGGCTATTTCTGGTACCTTTGCCTGGCCCCGGTGGCCCCTGGCAAGGTGCGGATCGTCTATGGCGGTGGCCTGCATCCGGATTTCGCCGCCGACCCGCAGGCAGAGGCGCATTTCGCCGCCCTGAAGGGCCTGCTGGATCACGTCAACGACGAGGACCGGGGCTGCACCGAGCGGGTCTGGAAGGGCATGCAGGGCCGCCTGGCGACGCCGGGATTCCTGAGCCACCTGGAACGCCCGAACTACGAGTTCGCGCGTTGGATCGCTGCCCGGATGCCGTGAGTGGCAGGGGCGGCTAGAGCACCTCTCCGCCGTCGATGACAAGGGCCAGGCCCGTGACGAAGGTGAAGCGGTCCGTAGCGGGGTAGAGGATGCCTTCGGCGATTTCCTCGACCTAGGCCCAGCGGTACATGGGGATGGTTTCTGCACGTAGCTTTCCAGCTCTGCCCGCCCGCCCATCTGGGTTTCGAACCCGGCGTTGAAGGGGGTGTCGATGAAGCCGGGGCAGAGCGCGTTGCAGCGGATCTTTTCACGCGCGTAGACCGCGGCCATCTGCTTTACCATGGCCACATCGGCGTGTTTGGTCGTGCCAAGGTCGCCCGAGGCTTCGATCAGTCTCCATCCGGCCGCGCACCAGCACCACCACCAAGGACATGGTGAACAGCCCATGGGCCCGATCAGCAGCTCGGCAATCGTGCCCACCGGGGCCAGGGTCAACGTGTTTCGGAAGGGCCGCGAAGCGGGCGGGCAGGTTCGCGTATTGCTCAAGCGTGAAACCGGCATCGTAGCCGCCGATAGCGCTGCGCTCTCCGAAGGAGAAGATCAGGACGACGGCCCGCGCGCCCTGGATGGGGGCAAAGGGCGTTTTTCCGGCGGGCTTGGGGGCGGCGCAGTTCGGGCCGGCAATGTGCCGCGCCGCGGAGAATTCTAAACAACTCGGCTTTGCGACCTCAATCATACCTTAAGGCGCGTGCCTTACCCAGCGGCAGATACCGGGCGCAACAGGTGGATCGAGACCATGTCAATCAAGATGCAGATTTTCGCGGGGATGTTTGCGATGATCGCCCTCGTCGTGGGCGTGGGGGCTTTCGCCTCTTTCCAGACGGGGAGGCTGGCGGAGACCTTCGTGGAGTATCGCACGACCGCGCGGTCGAGCCTGATGGCGGGAGAGATTTCCGAGAAGATGTACGAGGCGCGGTTGGCCTCGAGCAAGTACCGGCTGACGCGGGATCCGCAACACCTGGAAGATCTGCATGACAGCCTGGATGAGGTCAGGGCGCTATTGCCGCAGCTGCAAGAGACATTTGGCGCGGATGAGATCGCCGGGGAGCTTGAGGGGCTGCCCATACTGCTGGAGGAATACGAGCAGGCCTTGGAAGGGGCGTTCGGATTCCAGCAGCAGCGCGATGCGCTGGTCGCCCGGTCCAGTGAGCTGGGGCTGAAGGCGCGCCAGCAGCTGTCCGAGGTGATGGAAACCGCCCTCCGGGACGGGGATGCGGTGGCCAGTTCGGCGGCGGGGCTGGCGGCGACCAACCTGATGCTGGCGCGTTTCTACCTGGAGCGTTTCCTGGTGGACAACCGGCCCGAGGATGAGGTGCGCTCCGAAGAGGAGATCGAGGCTGCGCGTGCCGGGCTGACCGGGCTGATGGAGGAGTTGCAGAACCCGCGCCGCCGCGACCTGACCCGGGCCACGATGCAGGATCTAGACGGCTTCGACGAGACCTCCGGCGATCTGGCGCGCGTCATTCAAGAGCGCAACGCCCTGTACCGCCGCATGGATGCCATCGGCCCGGAGGCCCTGACTCATGTGGAGGCTGTGGAGACGGCGGTGGAGGAGCGGCAGAACATGTTGGGTTCTGCCGGGGCGACCGTGGTGAAACGGTCCATCATCGTGGTCATGATCGCCGTAGTCCTGGGGGCGCTGATCGGGGCCGTGCTGGCCTTTCTCACCGGGCGGTCGATCTCTGGCCGGCTGAACAGGATCACGCAGGACATGGGTGAGCTGGCAGAAGGCAACCTGGATCTGGAGATCGAGCAGAGCGCGGACAAGCACGAGATCGGCAAGATGACCAATGCCATGGTCGTCTTCCGGGACAATGCCCGCAAGGCGCGGGACCTGGCCCTGGAAGTGAAAGCGCGGGAGCAGCACGAACGCGCGGCAGAGGAGGCGGCGCGAGCGCGCGAGGCGGAGATCGAAGCCGAGCAGCGCGCGGCCGAGAAACAGGAGCGCGCGGCAGAGCGGACCCGGATGCAGCGGATGCAGGATTTCCAGGCCGACATGGAGCGCGTTCTGGGCCAGGCCGCGGCGGGCAACTTCTCCAACCGGATGTCGAAGGATATCGATGACGCGGCGCTGGCCAGCCTGGCAGAGGTGATCAACCGCCTGCTGGAGGGCACGGAAACCAATATCGCGGACGTGGTAAAGAGCATCAAGGAGCTGGCGCAGGGCAACCTGGGCATCCGCATCGAGGGCGAGCGGCAGGGCGTCTTCCGCAACATGCAGGAGGATTTCAACGCAGCCCTGATGATCCTGGCGCAGACGATGGCAGAGATCATGGACAGCGGGCAGACCGTGTCAGAGACCTCTTCCCACCTGGAACGGTCCTCCAACGACATGTCCAAGCGCGCTGAAGAGGCTGCCGCGGCCATCGAGCAGACCTCTGCCGCGGTGGAGGAGATCACGGCGAGCATTCGCCAGGTGGTCCAGAACGCGCAGGCGGCCAATGATGCGACCAACCAAGTGCGCGACAGTGCCGATGAGACGCGCCGGGTGTCGGACCGCACGGAGGCCTCGATCAACGCGATGACGGAGGCCTCGAAAGAGATCAACCGCGTGGTCAAGGTGATCGAGGACATCGCCTTCCAGATCAACCTGCTTGCGCTGAACGCGGGCGTGGAAGCGGCGCGGGCCGGCGAGGCCGGGCGCGGATTCTCCGTGGTGGCCTATGAGGTGCGGGCCCTGGCGCAGCGGTCGCAGGAAGCGGTGCAGGAGATCACCCAAGTGATCGACCTGAACAACCAGAGCGTGGAGACGGGGGTCGAGCAGGTGGCCCTGTCGCGCAAGGCCTTCGAGACGATCATTGCCGATGTCGAAAAGGCCTCTCAGCAAATTTCGGAGATCACCCTGGCGGTGAAGGAGCAATCCGTCGGCATCGAAGAGGTGAACACGGCCGTGCGCTCCATCGACCAGACCGCTCAGACCAATGCGGCCTCTCTGGAAGAGATGACGGCGGCCAGCATCTCCATGAGCGGAGAGGCGACGACGCTGGCGGGGGCCTTGCAGAAGTTCCATGGGGTGGACCGGGCCACCAGGACCTATCGCAAGGCCGCGGCCCCCGCGCCGGGCGCGCCGGTGCCGGCGCCGAAGCTGGCCGCCGTGGGCGGCGGGCAGGCTGCTGTGGAGGCGGATTGGAACGAGTTCTGAGTCCGCACGCGCGCTGGGCAGGCGGCGGCTGCGCTGGCTGAACACCTGCGGGTCCGGGTGGTTCCTGGGGGGGGCGTGAGGAAGACAGCGCCTTTCGGCAGCGGTCTGCACGGGTCTAACGCAAGATTACTGCCGGGATCATTGCAGGGTTACTGCTGTGGGCCGCAGACCTTTACCCCGGTGTTCCAGTCCCGGCAGCGCGCCGCCAGATCGGGCAGCAGCGGCTCATCCGTGAAGAACGTGTCGATCTTCGCCAGCGAGGCGATGCGCGCAGGGGCGGAGCGCTGGAACTTGGAATGATCGGCGGCCAGGAAGGTGCGCCGCGCGCGGGCGATGATGGTCTGGCTGACCTTGACCTCTTCCAGGTCGAAATCCATCAGGTCGCCGTCATGATCCAGCGCCGAGCAGCCGATCACCGCGTAGTCGAACTTAAACCGGTCGATGGTGGAGACGGTGAGATTGCCGATCAGCCCGCCGTCAGAGCGCCGCAGTTCTCCGCCGGTGACGACGATCTGGCTGTCGGAATTTTCTGCCAGGATATTGGCGATATTGATGTTGTTGGTCACCACCATCAGATCGCGGTGCTTGAGAAGCTCGCGCGCCACGGCCTCGGTCGAGGTGCCGATGTTGAGGAAGATGGAGGCGCCATCGGGGATTTCCGCCGCGCAGGCCCGCGCGATGGCGGTCTTTGCGTCTTCGTTCAGGCCGCGCCGGTCCTCGTAGCCGATATTGGACACGCCAGAGCGCAGGACCGCACCGCCGTGCACCCTGTCAAGCTTGCCCGCGTCGGCCAGTTCGGAGAGGTCGCGCCGGATGGTCTGGGCTGTGACGCCGAAATGATCGGCCAGCCCGTCCACGGTCACGCGCCCCTCTGTCCGGGCGATGGTCAGGATGTCGGATTGTCTGAACGAAAGCGACATGACGCTCCTTCCGGGTCGTTTGGGTTCGCCGACTATGGAAGGCTGTTCGTTTTCTTTCAAGTCGCAAGCGTCGGGTAGGGCGAGTCGACGCGGTTGGGCGCGGGGTTGGCCAGCTGGCAGGGAAGTTTGGCGCCCGTGGCGGGGAAAATTCCCTGAAAAACCCGGAAATCCCCTTGAAGTCGTGGGATTCCATAAGGATGTGCGATTTCGATCCGTTTTCGCTATACGGGAAAAGCGAAAATAAAAGAAAAATAATGTTGACTTAACGCGCGCCAATTGGTTCCGTCGCCCCTGCGTCTATGAAGGATTTCCCAGCGGTGGCCGGCGACAATTCAGATATCCATGATCTTTTCGTGATCGGCGGCGGCATCAATGGCTGCGGCATCGCGCGGGACGCCGCAGGGCGGGGGCTGAAGGTCTGCCTGGCGGAGCGGGACGACTTGGCCGCGGCCACGTCATCGGCTTCGACAAAGCTGTTTCATGGCGGGCTGCGCTACCTTGAGTACTTTGAGTTCCGGCTGGTGCGCGAAAGCCTGATCGAACGCGAGGTGCTTCTGTCGGCGATGCCGCATATCTCTTGGCCCAAGCGGTTCGTGCTGCCCTACCACAAGGACATGCGGTTCGAATCCGAAACACCGACCTCGCGCCTGCTGAGCACGGTGATGCCCTGGATGAAGGGCCGCCGCCCGGCTTGGCTGATCCGGCTCGGGTTGTTCCTTTACGACAACCTGGGTGGGCGCAAGCAGCTGCCCGGGGCCGCGACCCTGGACTTGCGCAACAGCCCGGAAGGCGCGCCGCTGCAGGATCGCTTCGAGACGGCCTTTGAATATTCCGATTGCTGGGTGGAGGATTCCCGGCTGGTGGTGCTGAACGCCCGCGACGCAGAGGCGCGCGGGGCGCGGATCATGACCCGTACTGGCGTCATCCGGGCAGAGCGCAAGGACGACCTGTGGGAAATCGGCACCCGCGACACCGAAACCGGAGAGCTGTGCACCCATTACGCCCGGATCCTGGTCAATGCCGGCGGGCCCTGGGTGGGGGATATCCTGCAAAGCCGCATCCATATCAATTCCCGCGAGGGGCTGCGCCTGGTGCGCGGCTCTCACATCGTGACGCGCAAGCTTTACGATCACGACAAGTGCTACTTCTTCCAGGGTACGGATGGGCGGATTATCTTCGCCATCCCCTATGAGACGGATTTCACCCTGATCGGCACCACCGATGCAGAGCATGAAGACCCGGAGGTGAAGCCGGTCTGCACCCCGGAAGAGAAACGCTACCTGCTGGATTTCGCGAACCAGTACTTCAAGGAAAGCCTGTCCGACGAAGACATCGTCTGGACCTATTCCGGCGTGCGCCCGCTCTATGACGATGGCGCCAGCAGCGCCACGGCGGCGACGCGAGATTACACGCTGAAGCTGGAGGCCACGGGCGGCGCGCCGCTGCTGAACATCTTCGGCGGCAAGATCACCACCTACCGGCGGCTGGCCGAAAGCGCGCTTGAGGCGCTGGAGCCCCATGTGCCAGGC
This sequence comes from Pseudooceanicola sp. HF7, assembly GCF_011806405.1. Lineage (GTDB taxonomy): Bacteria > Pseudomonadota > Alphaproteobacteria > Rhodobacterales > Rhodobacteraceae > Pseudooceanicola. The sequence continues at coordinate 73,775 of NZ_JAATOW010000003.1, forward strand.
CTGAAACCGGCCTGGACGGCGGGGGTGGCGCTGCCGGGCGGCGATTTCCCGGTGGACGGCGTGGAGGACCAGATCGCCTGGCTCAGGAAGGCCTATCCCTTCCTGACGGAGTTCTGGGCCCGCCGGCTGGTCCGCGCCTATGGCACGGAGGCTGCGGAGATCCTGGGCGATGCGCGGGGGCCGGGCGACCTGGGCCCCGATTTCGGCGCGACTCTCACGGGGGCCGAGGTCAGCTGGCTGATGGAAAAGGAATATGCGCACACGGCAGAGGATGTCCTGTGGCGGCGCAACAAGTTGGGGCTGCGGCTGAGCGATGGGGAGGTCGCGGTGCTGCAGGACTGGATGGCGGCACGGCGGGCAGAGGAGCGCGCCGCAGCCGAATAAACCAAAAAGGGGGGAGGAGACCCAATGCTGGAGTTGAAAGGCGTGTCGAAGGCCGTCGACGGGCAGGTGCATCTGCACCCGACCGATCTGACGCTCGACCGCGGGACCATGAACGTGCTGCTTGGGCCGACGCTGTCGGGCAAGACCACGCTGATGCGGCTGATGGCGGGGCTGGATGCGCCCGGCCAGGGCCGGATCTTCTGGGAAGGGCAGGACGTGACCGGCATGCGGGTGCAGGACCGCAAGATCGCCATGGTCTACCAGCAGTTCATCAACTACCCCTCGATGACGGTCTACGACAACATCGCCTCTCCGATGAAGCTGATGGGCGTGAGCCCAAGAGAAGTGGACGCCCGCGTGCGCGAAACGGCAGAGCTGATGAAGCTGACGCCGATGCTGGACCGCAAGCCCCTTGAGCTTTCGGGCGGCCAGCAGCAGCGCTGCGCCTTGGCGCGCGCGCTGGTCAAGAATGCCGGGCTGGTCCTGCTGGACGAGCCGCTAGCGAACCTGGATTACAAGCTGCGCGAGGAGCTGCGGGTGGAGATCCCGAAGATCTTCGAGGCCTCAGGCGCGGTCTTCGTCTATGCCACCACCGAACCGGAAGAGGCGCTCTTGCTGGGAGGCCGAGTGGCGACTCTCTGGGAGGGGCGGATCACCCAGTTCGGCCCCACGGCGCAGGTTTATCGCCAGCCGGTGGATGCGACCACGGCGCGGGTCTTTTCCGATCCGCCGATGAACTTCCTTCAGGTCTCCAAGACCGGGTCGAAGCTGATGTTCGGCAAGGGGCAGGCGGCCCCGGTCACCGGCAAGTTGCGCGATCTGCCCGACGGGCGCTACACGGCCGGCTTCCGGCCCAACCACCTTGAGATCGGGCGCCACAGCGGGGACGCCGTGGAATTCACCCCCACGCTCACCGTGACGGAGCTGACCGGCTCTGAGACCTTCGTGCACCTGGATCATCATGGCGAGCGCTGGGTGGGGCTGGTGCATGGCGTCCATGCCCTGACGCCCGGCGCGGCGCTCAAGGTCTACCTGGATCCGCGCCATGTCTACATCTTCGACGAGGGCGGGCGGCTGGTGGCCCCGGCGCCCTATGCAGTGGCGGCCTGAGGGGGGCGGTATGGCAAAGATCACGCTTGATAACCTGGCGCATGCCTACCTGCCCGATCCCGGATCGGAGGCAGATTATGCGCTCAAGGAGCTGAACCACGACTGGCAGGACGGCGCGGCCTATGCGCTTCTGGGGGCCTCGGGCTGCGGGAAGTCCACGCTGCTCAACATCATCTCAGGCCTGCTGGTGCCCAGCCAGGGCCGCATCCTGTTCGACGGCAAGGATGTTACCGGCGCCCCCACGGCAGAGCGCAACATCGCTCAGGTGTTCCAGTTCCCGGTGGTCTACGACACGATGAGCGTGCAGGACAACCTGGCCTTCCCGCTGCGCAACCGTGGCCGGGACGAGGCCTATGTGCGCGAGCGCGTGCAGGAGATCGCCCGGATGATCGGCATGGAGGACATGCTGAAGCGCAAGGCGCGCGGGCTGACGGCGGATGCCAAGCAGAAGATCAGCCTGGGCCGCGGCATGGTGCGCAAGGACGTGAACGCGCTGCTTTTCGATGAGCCCCTCACGGTGATCGACCCGCATATGAAGTGGGAGCTGCGCACCCAGCTGCGCAAGCTGCACCAGGATTTCGGCCATACGATGATCTATGTCACCCACGACCAGACAGAGGCGCTGACCTTCGCCGACAAGGTGGTGGTCATGCATGATGGCCGCGTGGTCCAGACCGGCACGCCCGAAGAGCTGTTCGAACGTCCCGAACATACCTTCGTGGGCTATTTCATCGGCTCGCCGGGCATGAACGTGATCCCGGCCCGGGTAGAGGGCAACCGCGCCTATATCGACGGCACCGAGCTGCTGCTGGAGCGCGGCTACGGGCCGCTTACCGGCAAGGTGGAGATCGGCGTGCGCCCCGAGTTCGCCCGCCTGTCCCAATCCGAGGGGCTGCCCGTCAAGGTGCGCCGGGTAGAGGACGTGGGTCGCCACAAGATCGTGCGGGCAGAGTTCTTCGGCCATGAGCTGAACATCATCGCCGGCGAGGACGATCATATCAGCGCCGACATGAACCGGGTCAGCTTCGATCCCGGCCACGTCAATGTCTACGCCGATGACTGGCGCGTCGCAGGGGAGGCCGCGTGATGGAAAAGACGGTAAACCAGAAAGCCTGGTTCCTTGTCCTGCCGGTGCTGCTGCTGGTCGCCTTCTCTGCGGTGGTGCCTCTGATGACAGTGGTCAACTACTCGGTCCAGGACACCTTCGGGAACAACCAGTTCTTCTGGGCGGGCCTGGAGTGGTTCGAGGAGATGCTGCATTCGGAACGCATGTGGGATGCGCTGACGCGGCAATTGTTCTTTTCCGGCGTGATCCTGGCGATCGAGGTGCCGCTGGGCGTGATCGTGGCGCTGAACATGCCCAAGAAGGGGTTCTGGGTCTCTGTCTGCCTGGTTCTGATGTCGCTGCCGCTGCTGATCCCCTGGAACGTGGTCGGCACGATCTGGCAGATCTTCGGGCGCGTGGACATCGGGCTGCTGGGCTATACGCTGGACAAGCTGGGGGTGGATTACAACTACACTCAGGACGTGCTGGCGGCCTGGATCACCGTGGTGGTGATGGATGTCTGGCACTGGACGTCGCTGGTGGCGCTGCTGGCCTATGCGGGGCTGAAATCCATCCCCGATGCCTATTACCAGGCGGCCAAGATCGACCAAGCCAGCCGCTGGAAGGTCTTCCGCTATATCGAGCTGCCAAAGATCATGGGCGTGCTGATGATCGCCATCCTGCTGCGCTTCATGGACAGTTTCATGATCTATACAGAGCCCTTCGTTGTCACCGGCGGCGGGCCGGGCAATGCCACCACGCTGCTCTCCATCGACCTTGTGAAAATGGCGCTGGGGCAGTTCGACCTGGGCCCGGCGGCGGCCTTCAGCCTGATGTATTTCCTGACGATCCTGCTCATTTCATGGGTCTTCTACACCGTCATGGTGAACCTGGAAAAGCAGGAGGGACTGTAAGATGAGCGACGCGACCGCAACAGCCCCTGCTGCCGTCCCGCGCGCCCGGCCGCGCTTTCGGGTGAACTCCCGCGCCGTGGTGATGACGCTGTACCTGCTGTTCCTGCTGCTGCCGATCTACTGGCTGCTGAACATGAGCCTGAAGACCAATGCGGAGATCCTGAACAGCTTCACGCTTTGGCCACGTGATCTGACACTGGCGAATTACGCCACGATCCTGAGCGATCCGGCCTGGTATATGGGCTACGTCAATTCGCTGATCTACGTGGTGATGAACACCGCCATCAGCCTGGCGGTGGCCTTGCCTGCGGCCTATGCCTTTTCGCGCTACAGCTTCGTTGGCGACAAGCACCTGTTCTTCTGGCTGCTGACCAACCGCATGGCGCCGCCGGCGGTCTTCGCGCTGCCCTTCTTCCAGCTCTATTCCAGCGTGGGCCTGTTCGACACCCATATCGCCGTGGCGCTGGCCCATTGCCTCTTCAACGTGCCGCTGGCGGTCTGGATCCTGGAAGGCTTCATGCGCGGTGTCCCGAAGGAGATTGACGAGACCGCCTATATCGATGGCTACAGCTTCGGGAAGTTCTTCGTGAAGATCTTCATGCCGCTGATCGCTTCCGGCATCGGGGTCGCGGCTTTCTTCTGCTTCATGTTCTCCTGGGTGGAGCTGCTCTTGTCGCGCACGCTGACCACCGTGGATGCGAAACCCATCGCGGCGATCATGACCCGCACGCAAGGCGCGTCCGGCATCGACTGGGGCGTGCTAGCCGCGGCGGGGGTGCTAACCATCGTGCCGGGCGCCTTGGTCATCTGGTTCGTGCGCAACTATATCGCCAAGGGCTTTGCCCTGGGGAGGGTGTGATGAGCGTGCGCGAAGATGTCGAGGATCTGGTTCACCGCCGTTCGGGTCTGACAGAAGTGGAAATCGCAGAGGAAATACTTGGACCCGGAGCAAGGCAGCAGCGTGTGAACCCGTCCTGTCGCGGGCTTTCGGAAGAAGGTCGGATTGAGCGGCGTGGTCAGGGAGGGCGCGGCGATCCGTTCCGATACTATCCAATCAGGGAGGAGCTCTGACATGGCATGGATGGCATGGACCTGGCCCACGGCGATCTTCTTCATGGTCATCGCGGGGCTGTTGATAACCTTCACGGTGCTGGCCGTGAAAATCCCCGAAACGCCGCGCACCGGCGTGCTGCGGATCGAGACCACGCGCGGGGATCGGTTGTTCATCACGCTGCTTGGCTCTGCCTTTATCAACCTGGCCTGGCTGGGGCTGATCGGGCCCGACACGCAGCCCTATGCGCTGCTTGTCTGTCTTGCCTATGCCGCAGCGGTCTTTCGCTGGGTGTAGCACCACGGGCGGCCGGGAAAGAGGAGCCCGCCGCCGAAAAAAATCAAATCAACGGGAGGAAACCGAAAATGAAACTCAGAACGACAACGGCAGCCCTGCTGGTCCTAGCGGGCCCGGCCTTTGCGGACATGGAGGCGGCAAAGTCATTCCTGGATTCGGAAATCGACATGTCCGCGCTCAGCCGCGCGGAGCAGGAAGCAGAGATGCAGTGGTTCATCGATGCCGCCGCCCCCTTTGCGGGCATGGACATCAAGGTGGTGTCGGAAACCATCACCACCCATGAATACGAAAGCCAGGTGCTGGCCCCGGCCTTCACCGCGATCACCGGCATCAATGTCACTCACGACCTGATCGGTGAGGGCGACGTGGTCGAGAAGCTGCAGACCCAGATGCAGTCTGGCCAGAACATCTATGACGCCTATGTCAACGATTCCGACCTGATCGGCACCCACTGGCGCTACCAGCAGGTGCGCAACCTGACCGACTGGATGGCGGGCGAGGGCGCTGATGTGACCAACCCGGGCCTGGATATCGATGATTTCATCGGGACCGATTTCACCTCTGCCCCGGATGGCAAGCTGTACCAGCTGCCGACCCAGCAGTTCGCCAACCTCTACTGGTTCCGCTACGACTGGTTCAACGACGAGAAGAACAAGGCCGATTTCCAGGAGAAATACGGTTACGAACTGGGCGTGCCGGTGAACTGGACCGCCTATGAGGACATCGCAGAGTTCTTCACCGGGCGCGACCTGTCCCACATGGGCATCGAGGAAGAGATCTATGGCAACATGGATTACGGCAAGAAGGACCCCAGCTTGGGCTGGCGCTATACTGATGCCTGGCTGTCCATGGCCGGTGCCGGATCCAAGGGTGAGCCGAACGGCCTGCCAGTCGACGAATGGGGCATCCGCGTGAACGAACAATCCCAGCCCGTGGGCTCCTGCGTTGCGCGCGGCGGGGCCACCAATGGCCCGGCTGCAGTCTACGCTGTGACCAAGGCCATCGAATGGCTGGAAAAGTACACGCCCCCCGCGGCGGCCGGCATGACCTTCTCTGAGGCTGGCCCGATCCCGGCGCAGGGCAACGTGGCCCAGCAGATGTTCTGGTACACCGCCTTCACCGCCGACACGGTGAAACCCGGCCTGCCGGTTATGAACGAGGACGGCACGCCCAAGTGGCGCATGGCCCCCAGCCCGCATGGCGCCTACTGGGAAGAGGGCACCAAGATCGGCTACCAGGATGTGGGCAGCTGGACGCTGATGAAATCCACGCCCGAAGACCGCGCCAAGGCGGCCTGGCTTTACGCGCAGTTCGTGACCTCCAAGACGGTGGACACGAAGAAAAGCCACGTGGGTCTGACCTTTATCCGCGACAGCTCCATCAACCACGAAAGCTTCACCGAACGTTCGGACAAGCTGGGTGGCCTGGTGGAATTCTACCGCTCGCCCGCGCGCGTTGCCTGGTCCCCGACCGGCACCAATGTACCTGACTACCCCAAGCTGGCGCAGCTGTGGTGGCAGAACATCGGCGATGCGATGTCCGGCGCGAAAACTCCGCAGGAAGCGCTTGATGCCCTTTGTGCCGACCAGGAGCGCGTGATGGAACGGCTTGAGCGTGCCGGCATCCAGGGCGACATCGGTCCGAAGCTGAACGAAGAGCAGGATCCGGAATACTGGCTGTCCCAGGAAGGTTCGCCCAAGGCGAAGCTGGAGAACGAGGACGAAGAGCCGCAGACCGTTTCCTACGATGAGCTGATCAAGTCCTGGGAGCAGTAAGGCCCCCTGGTCCCAGTTAACCTGACCCTGCGCGGGGCCCTTACCGGCCCCGCGTTTTTCTTTGCGGGTATCGGCCGCTTTCACTGGTCGCCAGAGCAGGCCTTCAGCACGGTGTCGCGCAGCCAGCGGTGGGCGGGATCGCCGGTAAAGCGGGAATGCCAGACGATCTCGTGATGGATCGGGGCGATCTCGAGCGTGATGGGAATGGTCGTCAGCTCGTAGTTGGCGGCAAAGTAATCCGCAGTCCGCTTGGTGAAGATCCCCACCTGGTCGCTGCCGCGCAGCAAGTGCGGTACCAGGGTGAAATTGGTCAGCGCGCATTGCACCTGCCGCTTGTAGCCACGGCTTTCCAGGATCGCATCGAAGGCGGCATGGCGCCCCCCGCCCGAGCGCACGACAACGTGGGGATATTGCAGCAGCATCTCAAGCTCTGCCGCCTTCGGGGCGGCGCGGGCAATGGGGTGATCCCGGCGGCAAAGGCAGACCAGCGCCTCGGAAAAGGCAACGGAGCGGTGCATCCGCGGGGGCAGCTCATCGAACCAGCCGATGCCAAGGTCGATATCCCCGCTGCCCAGCAGCCGGATGGAGACATCCCGGTCCGCCGTGCGCAGGTCCACCTGCATGTTGGGCGCCACCGCGTGGATGTGGCGCATGACCGGCAGGAAGAGCGGCAGGCTCAGCCGGTCAGGGGCGCCGATCACGAAATGGGAGTCATTTGTCGCAAGGTCGATCTCCACGTCCTGCTGCAGGCAGCTTTCCGTGCGCTGGATGATCCGTTCCACTTCCGGCGCCAGCGCGGCTGCGCGCGCCGTGGGCACCAGCCCGGAGGCTTCGCGCAGGAAAAGCGGATCCCCCATGGCCTCCCTGAGCTTTTTCAAGGAGTTGGAGATCGCCGATTGCGTCCGGCCCAGTCTTTCGCCGGTCCGGGTCACGCTGCGCTCTTCCATCAGGGTGTTGAAGACCACCAGCAGGTTCATGTCGAAATTGCGGATCATTCGTCACCATTATCATTTTGAGTGATATTGGAAAGAAAGAGCAAAAATTTGCCAAATGGTAAAGGATTCGTTTAGCTGCCCCGACCAGGAGGAACGAGAAGGCCCGGACAAGGAGAGTCCGGCGCCAAGGAGGATCCATATCAATGACAGAGTCCAAGGGAGTGCAGGCATGACCGCGCATGATAAATCGAGTTCCGCGGGCTACCTGCCTTTCTGTGCCGCGCCGACCCGGCCCGACTACGTGCCGCCCGCCGGCGCCGTGGATGCCCATTGCCATGTCTTCGGCCCGTCCGCCGCCTTTCCCTTTGCGCCAGAGCGCAAGTACACCCCCGTCGATGCCCCCAAGGAAAAGCTGTTCGAGCTGCGCGATTTCCTGGGCTTCAGCCGCAATGTGATCGTGCAGGCGACCTGCCACGGCAAGGACAATGCCGCGCTGGTCGACGCGCTCGAGGGCTCCGAGGGGCGCGCGCGCGGTGTCGCGGTCGTGGGCGCAGACATCACCGATGAAGAGCTTGAGGCGCTGCATGCCGCCGGTGTGCGCGGCGTGCGCTTCAACTTCGTCAAGCGGCTGGTCGATGACACGCCGGACGAGGTCTTTGAAAGCATCGCCGCCCGGATCAAGCCGCTGGGCTGGCATATCGTTGTCTATTTCGAAGCCCCCGACCTGGAGCGCGTGGCGCCGCTGATCGCCCGGCTTGGCACGACCATCGTGGTCGATCACATGGGCCGCCCGGATGTGACCAAGGGCGCCGAGAGCGCCGAGTTCGGTCAGTTCATCGCCATGCTGGAGGGCAACCCGGACATCTGGGTCAAGGTGTCCTGCCCCGAGCGGCTGACTGTTTCCGGACCGCCGGCCTACGAGGACGTGGTGCCCTTCGCGCGCAAGCTGGTGGAGACCTTCCCCGATCGCGTGCTCTGGGGCACGGATTGGCCCCATCCCAACATGATCAGCCATATGCCCGATGACGGGCTGCTGACGGACATGATCCCGAAGATCGCCGTCACGGAGCAGGCCCGGCAGGCCTTGCTGGTCGACAATCCCATGAGGCTGTACTGGCCGGGGGAGGACTGAGACATGACTGATTCCAACGACATGAGCCTGCGCGCGATGTCACCGATCGCCTGGGTCGCGGGCGGGCTGGCGAGCCTGATGGTCGTCGCCTGTATCCTGTGGAACATCGACCTGCCGACGCGGCTGGGCATTGCGGTGCTGCCGCAGCAATACATGGCCTTCCAGCTGGGCCTGACCCTGACAGTGGCCTTCTTGGGCTTCGCGCTGGAGGACGGCAAGCTGAAGTCGACGGGCTGGATCTACTGCCTGCTGGCGGCGATCTGCCTTGCCACGCTGATGTACACAGCCTGGGATTTCGTCTGGCTGTTGCAGGAACAATTCTACCGCCCCTGGCAGATCACGCTGAGCGGCGCGGTGGTCACCATTGCGGTGATGGAGGGCATCCGGCGCAAGGCTGGCTGGATGCTGTTTTCCATCGTCGCCGTTTTCCTGGTCTATGCGCTTTTCGCCGACCAGGTGCCGGGCCGTCTGATCGGCAAGGAGCTCAGCCTGGAACGGCTGGTGCAATACGTGGGCTTTGACCCGAACGCGGTCTATTCCTCGCCCCTGGCCGTCGGCACGATCATCGTCCTGCTCTTCGTCTTCTTCGGCCAACTTCTCTTTGCGGCCGGCGGGGGCAATTTCTTTACCGATCTCGCCATGGCCGCAACGGGCCGGTCGCGCGGCGGCAGTGCCAAGATCTCCGTCTTCGGCTCTGCGCTGTTCGGCTCCATCTCCGGTTCCGCAGTATCCAACGTGGTGACCACGGGCGTGGTCACCATCCCGCTGATGCAGCGCGGCGGATACAGCAAGCGCGACGCCGGCGCGATCGAGGCCGTCGCCTCGACCGGTGGCCAGCTGACCCCGCCGATCATGGGGGCCGCGGCCTTCCTGATGGCCGAGTTCCTTGAGATCCCCTACATGACCGTGGCCGGCGCAGCCCTGCTGCCAGCGGCGCTCTACTACCTGGCGGTCTTTACCCAGGTTGACCTGATCGCGGCGCGTGACAAGATCGCCCCGGTAGAGAGCGACACGCTGACGACCCGCCAGGTCCTTAAGGAAGGCTGGCACTTCGTGGTGCCCTTCGCCATCCTACTGGCGGCGCTTTTCGTCTGGCGGATGGACCCGGAGCAATCGGCGCTGCTGGCCTCTGTCGCCATCGTGGCGGTGGGCTTCCTGCGCGGCTATCGCGGAGACCGCCTGACCCTGCGCACGCTGGGCAAGGTCTTTGTCGATACCGGCAATTCCATGATCAGCCTGATCTTGGTGGTAGCTGCAGCCGGTTTCGTCATCGGCATCCTGAACATCACGGGCCTGGGCTTTGCCCTGACGCTGGTGCTGGTGGATTCCGTGGGCAGCAGTATCGTCCTGCTTCTGCTGGTCTCTGCGGTGATCTGCATCGTGCTGGGCATGGGGATGCCGACCTCCGGCGTTTACGTGCTGCTGGCCGCGCTGGTCGCCCCCAGCCTGGTCGAGGCCGGGATCACCCCGATCGCCGCTCATATGTTCATCCTCTACTTCGGGATGATGTCGATGATCACGCCACCGGTGGCGCTGGCCTCTTTCGCGGCGGCCACGATCACCAAGGACGATCCGCTGGGCACCGGCGTGGCCTCCATGCGGGTGGGCTGGGCGGCCTTCATCCTGCCCTTCCTCTTCGTCGCCACACCGGCGCTGCTGATGGACGGGACCTGGGTACAGATCGCCGTCAACCTGGCGCTGTCGGCCCTGGCCATCGTGGCGATCACCGCCGGGATCGTGGGCTACTGGGCCGGGCCGCTCAGCACCGTGCTGCGGCTGCTGGTCGGCGTGCTGGGCTTCTTCGCGTTGCCGCTGGGCTTCCTGCCCGCGGGCGACACGATCCATTTCATCGCGGCCGGGCTGACCATCGCACTTGCCGTCTTCCTGTCCCTTCGGGGCAGATCCCGACATGAGTTCACCAAGGGAGGATACCACTCATGAACATCAACAAGACAAACCTTGTCGCCGCAGCTGTCCTGGGCTTCGGCCTGGCGGGCGCTGCACAGGCGCAGGTCGTGACCATCGCATCCGGCGCACAGGGCTCTCTGGCCTACAACACCGGCCAGGCCGTAGCCAAGGTGGCCAATGACGCCGGCATCACCGCCCGGACCCAGCCGCTGGTGGGCTACCTGCCGCTGATCAACGCGGGCGAGGTCGACTTCGGTTTCTCCAACCTGGTGGAGATCGGCTATGCCGTGAGCGGCACCGGCAACTACACCCGTGAAAACCCCAACATCCAGCTCGTCGGCACGATGTTCAACCTGCGCACGGGCCTGATGGCGCCTTGCGACCTGGGGCTGGAAACCGTGGCGGACCTGAAGGAACAGGCCGGCGATCTGCGCATTGCCTCGGAATATACCTCTTCCACGATCATCCCCTTCTACATCATGGGCGGCCTGGCCAACGCGGGCCTGACCTATGACGATTTCCAGCAGGTGCCGGTGCCCAACTTCGTGGCCGGCATGAACGCCCTGGGCGATGACCTGGTGGACGTGGCGCTGGTGTCGCTGAACTCCGGCGCGGGTCAGCAGGCCTCGGTCAAGCTGAAGAACCGCGGCGGGCTGTGCTACGTGTCGCTGGACAACTCGCCCGAGGGCGAAAAGGCGTTCAAGGACTTCCTGCCGGCGGGGGCGATCCTGCCGATGGAGCAGAACGACAACATCAACGGCCTGCAGGACCACGCCGCCAACATCATGAGCATCCCCTGGGTGATGATGACCAACGGCGACGCGAGCGAGGACCTGGTCTATGAAGTCACCAAGTCGGTGGCCGAGAACAAGGATGCGCTGGTGGCCTCTTTCGGCGCGTTCAACGCCTTTGACGCCCAGGCCATGGCCCCGGCCAGCGAGGTGACCTACCACGCCGGCGCGCTGCGCTACTACGAGGAAGCCGGCATTCCCGTCGGCGAATAAACCCCGCGCCTCGGCGGATCAGGCCCACCGTTTCGGGCCGCTGAAACAAGATGGCCCCCGGCACCGCCATGCCGGGGGCCTTTTGCCGCGCTGGCCCTGCCCGGAAGGGGAAAGGCGGGCCCGCGCTCAGCAAATCCTGTCGGCCAGCGCCCCGTGGCATAGGGCCGAAATCTCTCCGGCCGTGGTCAGCCAGATCCTGTCCCGCTGGGCCGCCAGATTGGCAAGGGCCCGGCGCAGGTGACGCAGCCGGAAGGGTTGTCCAATGATATAGGGATGCAGCGCGATGCCCATGACAAGGGGTTGCGCGCGCGATTGCACAAGCATCTCTTCCAGATTGTCCGTTATGAGGGCAGCGAACTCTGCTGCTCCCATCTTGCGGGCGATGATGGCGGGGATGTCGTTGACCTCTTGCGGGTAGGGGATCGACAGCAGGCGCCCGTGGCGGGTGCGCATCCAGACGGGCTGATCATCCATGCACCAGTTGAGCGTATAGCCGTAGCCGGCCTCGCGCAGCAGGTCCGGGGTCACCGCACTTTCCGAGATCCAGGGGCTGAGCCAGCCCTGGGGCGCGGCCCCTTCGGCCTGGGCGATCACGCGGGTGGTTTCGGCGATCAGGGCGGATTCCTCCGCTTCGGGCAGGCTGCCCTGGGCCACGGAGTTGGTGATGCCATGCCCGGCGATCTCATCCCCGCGCGCGCTGTGGGCCGCCATGAGTGAAGGCGCATGATCGTACATGGCCGCATTGGCCAGCACGGTGGCGGGCAGATCCAGCGCCTCCAGCATTTCCAGAAGGCGCCAGGCACCGACGCGATTGCCGTAGTCGCGCCAGGGGTAGTTCAGCACATCGGGCTGGTTGGCGGCCGGGGCCAGTTCCGCCCCGCGCCCCTCGCCAAAGGCGAAATGTTCCAGGTTCACGCCGATGTAGACCGCCAGCCGCCGCCCCCCGGGCCAGGAGAAATCCGCCCGGTCATTGATGGGCCGGTAATCGAACCGGTCATGTCCGGGCAGCCCGGTGGTCAGGGAAGATGGCTGGGAAGCGGGCAGGGTCACAGGGGCGCCTCTGCCAGCCCCGCGCGATCCAGCAGGATTTCGGCGCTGTCGTTCCAGACCTGGGTTTCGGTGATCAGCCCGTCGCGGACGGTGAAGATGTCGATATAGCGATTGGTCTGGAACGTCGTGCCATCGGGCCATTCGCCGTAGAGATAGCCGGTGTTGTAGACATGCACCGCGCCTGTCTCGGCATCGAAGGCGGCATCGGTGCGCAGGAACTTCTTCTTCACCCAGGCATAGCGTTTCGCGTTGAAGGCGGCGCTGTCTGCGGGGCCTTCCATCTTTCGCCCGCCGGTGAAGATCATGCGGAAACCATGCGAGAGGTAGCGCGCGGCGCCTTCGGGATCGGGGATCATGGAAAGCTCTAGGTAGGTCTCTACCACGCGCTTTGCCTCGTTCAGGGCGTCGGTCAGATCACTGGTCATTGCAGCCTCCGTGCAAAATCGGCGGCGGCGCGTGCCAGCTGTGCAGAGGCCGCGACTCCGTCTATCAGCGGAACGCCGGAGCGGGCGGAAAGATCCGCCTGCAGGGGCGCCATGCCCGCGCAGCCCAGCACGACAGCCTCTGCCCCGTCGTCGTTTCGTGCCGAAAGGATCGCGCGCGCCAGCCGGTCCCGGGTGGTTTCGCTGCCCTCGTCGATGGTCAGCACCGGCAGCCCGCTGGCCCGGACCGAGGCGCAGCCCCCGGCGAAGCCCTGCGCGGCGATATTGCCCTCGATCACCGGGATGGAGACCGAAAGGGACGTGACCACCGAAAAGCGCCAGCCGAGCAGCGTCGCCATGACATAGGCCGATTGCCCGATGCCCAGCACGGGGCAGGGGGCCAGCGCGCGGGCCTGCTCAAGCCCGGTATCGTCGAAACAGGCGATGACGATGGCATCCGCATCGCGGTTGGCCGCTACCAGTTCCAGCAGCGGGGGCAGGGCCGCGGCGCCGTCCGCGGGCCCTTCGATCGCGGGGGGCGCGCCGGTGTTGGTCAGCCCCGTGACCTCGGCCTCCGGCAGGGCGGCGCGGGCCACGGCCAAGACGCCTTGGGTCATCGCCTCGGTCGAATTGGGGTTGATGTAGAGCAGTCTCATCACACGCCCTTGCCGGCATCGGTGCCGAAACGCGCCCGGCGTTTGCCCATCACCCAGACCGCCAGCAGGAAGACCCCGATGATGCCAAGGGAAAACAGCGTGGTCAGCGTGCCCAGGGCATAGATCACGGGGGTGGTCACATTGGTGGTCATCCCGAAGATCTCAAGCGGGAGGGTGTTGTAGCTGCCCGCCGTCAGCAGGGTGCGGGCGAATTCATCGTAAGACAGAGTGAAGCCGAAAAGCGCGACGCCGATGAGCGAAGGCGCGATGATCGGCAGCACCACGAAGCGGATCGTCTGCCAGGCGGTGGCGCCCTGGTCGCGGGCGGCTTCCTCGTAGCTCTTGTCGAAGCGGTTGAAGACGGCGAACATGATCAGCAGGCCGAAGGGCAGGGTCCAGGTCAGCTGCGATCCGAAGCCCGAGGTCGCCCAGTGGATCTTCAGTCCCAGCTGGTTGAAGATCAGCCCCACCCCAAGCGAGATCAGGATCGAGGGGATCACCAGTGAGGTGATGGCGAGGTAGAACAGAACGCCGGAGCCTGCAAAGCGCTTGCGGAAGGCCAGGCCGGTCAGCACAGAGACCACGACCGTGGTGACCATGACCATGAAGCCAAGCGCGAAGCTGCGGCGGAAGGCCCCCCAGATATCGCCCACGGCCTGCTCTTCGAAAAGGTCCCTGAACCAATGCAGGGAGACCCCGTTCATGGGGAAGGTCAGACCGCCCTGCGGCCCCTGGAACGACAGGATGGCGATGGTCAGCGTGGGCCCGTAAAGGAACAGCAGGAAGAGCACGAAGAAGGCGGAGAGCAGGTAGAAGCTGCGGGGACGTCGTTCCATGTCAGAGCTCCTTCCGGATATTCACGAAGCGCAGCAGGATCGCGATGACGATCAGCACGGTGCAGAGCAGCACCACGGCCGTTGCGGCGGCCGAGGGGTATTGCAGCAACCCGATGTCGTTGGAGATCAGCCGCCCCACGTTGGCCCGCTGGGACCCGGACATGAAGCGCACCGTGATGAAATCGCCCATGACCAGCGTGACGACGAAGATCGTGCCGATCATGATGCCGGGCTTGGTCAGCGGCAGGATAACGTGGCGCAGGGTCTGGAACCCGCTCGCGCCGTTGTCCCGCGCGGCCTCAAGCAGCGACTTGTCGATGCGCATCATCGTGTTGAAGATCGGGACGACCATGAAGAGCGTGTAAAGATGCACGAAGGCCAGGATCACCGAGAAGTCGGAGTAGAGCAGCCATTCCAGCGGCTCGTGGATCACCCCCCATGAGATCAGCGTTTGGTTGGCAATGCCATTGCGCCCCAGGAAGGGGATCCAGGAGATCATGCGGATGATGTTGGAGGTCCAGAAGGGGATCGTGCACAGCAGGAACAGCGCGATCTGCATCGACTGGCTGCGGATGTGGAAGGCCAGGAAGTAGGCCACGGTAAAGCCGATCGCCAGGGTGAACGCCCAGCTGATCAGAGCGTATTTGAAGGTGGCCAGGAAGACCCGCAGCACGACCTCTGATCCGAACAGGTAGGCGTAGTTGTCGAACTGGAAGGCGGGGTAGATGGAGAACTCCGTCGCGCCCCAGAAGCTGACGATGACGATCATCACGATGGGGGCGACCAGGAAGCAGACCAGGACGACGGTCAGCGGAATGGCCTCTAGCCAGCCCAGGATATGGCGGTTTCGGATCTGCATGGCGTGTCCCAGTTTGTCAGGTAGCCTGTCACGGAAGGGGACCGGGCGCGTGCTGCGCCCGGTCCGGCAGGGTCAGGCGGCGATGAACTCGTTCCACTTGCGCACCATGTACTGGTTCTGGTCCATGACGGAGTTCCAGCAGGCCACGCGGCCCATCCGTTCGTAGAAGTCGCCGCCGTCGCGCACCTCGCCCGCTGCGGCCAGCTTGTCGCCGAAGGGGGATTCGATGACGTCGGTGGCTTCCTTGCCCTCGAACCAGTAGCCCCACTCGTTCTCTGACATGTATTCCTTGGAGGTTTCCGGCACGGCCGAATAGTAGCCCTGGCGCATCAGGAAGCCGCCGACCCAACCGGAGAGATACCAGTTGATGTAGTCATAGGCCGCATCCAGCTCCATGCCCGACAGCGAATTGGACAGGCCCAGGCCGCCGCCCCAGCTGCGGTAGCCCTCTTTCAGGGGCTGGTAGACGCAGTCGATGCCGCGGGATTTCACGGCGGTGATGGCGGGCGACCACATGGACTGAATCACCACCTCGCCAGAGGCCATCAGGTTCACCGACTCGTCGAAGCTTTTCCAGAAGGCGCGGAACTGGCCGGCTTTCTTGGCTTCCATGAAGATACCGATGGTCTTGTCTATCTCTTCCTTGGTCATGTTGCCCTTGTCGCCGTACTGGATCTCTCCCATCGCTTCGCAGACCATGGCCATGTCCATGATCCCGATGGAGGAGATGTCCAGGATGCTGGCCTTGCCCTTGAACTCGGGGTTCAGCAGCTCCGCCCAGGACTCGATGGGGCGGCCGATCAGGTCGGGCCGGATGCCCAGCGTGTCGGCGTTGTAGATCGTGGGGATGAGGGTCATCCAGTTGGTCTGCTCAGAGGCAAAGTTTTTCGCGCCCGGTTCCTCGATGAAGCCGACGGTATGGGGGGCGGTGCCCTGGGCGATGTCCGTTTCCGGCGTCAGCTTGCCGGATTTGAAGATGCCGACGATCTTGTCGTAATTGTCGATCCGGCTGACATCCATGGCCTGCAGGTTGCCGGTGGGCCAGACCTTCTTGCAGATCCAGTATTCGATATCGGCAATGTCGAAACTGTCAGGCTGGGTCGCGGCGCGCTGTGTGACGCTGTCGCTGTCCAGTGCGGTCATTTCCAGGGTGATGCCCAGGTCCTCTTTCACCTTGGTGCCGACCTCGTTGAGGTTGGACACGCCGGTGCCGAACTGGCGCAGGACGATGTTCTTGGTGTCCTGGGCCCAGACCATGGGCGCGGGCAGGGCAGACGCGGCAAGCGCGGCGCCACCGGCCTTCAGAAGCGAGCGGCGGGAATAGCCGACCTTGGGTTTAGCCATCGTGTAATCCTCTCTGTTGTTCCAGATTGCGGGCCTTGCCGGCCCCTTGGTTCGGAATGTGGGCCCTGTTCAGGCCTGGAGGCGGTGCAGCCGCCCCTCGTCCCAGGACAGCCGCACGGGCTCTCCGGGGTTTTTGGGTGATGCAAAGAACTGGTCTTCGGGCAGCAGCGCCAGGACCTCTGTGCCGGTCTCTGTCTGGGTGGTGACCGCGACGGAGGCGCCCTGGTATTCCACGGCGACCACGGTGGCGGGCAGCCCGTCCTGTGTCAGGCGGACCGCATCCGCCCGGACGGTGGCCTTGCCGCCCTCCAGGTCGATCACGTTGTGCCCGCCGATGAAGCGGGCCACGAATTCCGTGCGCGGTGCGGCCCAGACATCCCGTGCCGTGCCGGCCTGTTCGATGACCGCGTTGTTCATCACCACGATCTCATCGGCCAGCGCCAGGGCTTCGTCCTGGCCATGGGTGACATGGATGAAGGTGATGCCCAATTCGCGCTGAAGCTTCTTCAGTTCGGCCCGCATCCGGATGCGCAGGAAGGGGTCCAGCGCCGAGAGCGGCTCATCCAGAAGGAGAACCTTTGGATCGGTGACCAGGGCGCGGGCCAGGGCCACGCGCTGCTGCTGGCCACCGGACAACTGCGCCGGAAGCCGGTCCGCGTAATCCGTCATGTCCACAAGTTCCAGCAGCTCATCGGCGCGCTTGTGGCGGGTGGCCTTGTCCACGCCCTTCATGCGCAAGGAGAAGGCGACGTTGTCGCGCACGCTCAGATGTGGAAACAGCGCATAGTTCTGGAACATCATCGCGGTGCCACGCTGGGCCGGGGTCAGGTGGGAAATATCCTGTCCGCTCAACAAGATATTGCCTTCGGTGACATCCTCGTGCCCCGCGATCATCCGCAGGGTAGAGGATTTTCCGCACCCCGATGGCCCCAGCAGGCAGACATAGCTGCCCGGCGCGAAGACATGGTTGAGGTCCCGCACCGCCAGCGCATCGCCGTAGCGCTTGGTCAGGTGCACCAGCTCCAGATCATATCCTGTCCGCATATCGTCCCCATCTTCGTTTCGCGTGCCGTCGGGCCCGCATCGGCCGCTGCCTTGAGGGAACCCTGTGCGGCGACCGGGGCGAATCGTGAGAAATTTCCGCAAGTGCGGATGTGAAAAACACGTTATGGGCGAAGAATGGGCGGATGCCGCATGTCTGTGCACAAAATATGTAACAAAGTTGTATACAAAATTGGATGCAGGGTTCTCCCCTTTGGCAGGCCGGGGGCGACCTTGCGGACGCCGGCCCGATGACGGACAAGGACAGGCATCAGACAGAAAGGGCTCCCGGACGGCCATGGCAGAGACGGCAGCGAAACCCGGAACCAGCGACGCCGTTGCGGCGGACCTTGAACTGGCGATTCACGAGCATCGCCTGCCCCCCGGCACCAAGCTGGGCGAGGACGAGATCGCCGAGGCCTATTCCACCAGCCGGACCACCATCCGCGCGGCGCTTCAGGCGCTGGCGCATCGCCGCCTGGTGGAGCTGAAGCGCAATCGCGGGGCCTTCGTGGCCCAGCCGAGCGTGCGCGAAGCCCGCGAGGTCTTCGAGGCCCGCGCCATGCTGGAGCCGCGCACGGCCCGCTCTGCCGCAGAGCGGATGACACCGGAAAGCGTGGCGCTGTTGCAGGCCCATATCGATGCCGAACATGCCGCGCTGGACGCCGGGGAATCCGGGCGCGCGCTCTATCTGTCCGGTCATTTCCATATCGAGATCGCGCGCATTGCCGATCAGACCACGATCGAGGCCTTCGTTTCCGAACTGGTGTCGCGCTCGTCCCTGATCATCGCGCTTTACTGGCACCGCCGCGCCGCGCTCTGCGACAGCCAGGCCCACCACGCGCTGATGCAGGCCTTCATCGACAAGGATGGCGACCTGGCCGAAGAGCTGATGAAGAACCACCTGCTGGACCTTGTCGCCTCTCTCGATCTGCGCAACCGGACCTCCATCCCGACCAGCCTGAGAGAGGCCCTGGGCCGTTAACCCCCGCCCAGCGGCGCATCCGGGCCGCAGGCTTGGGGTCGCCACCGGCGATTTGCGCGGCGGCGCAAGGGCAGGGCTGGACAAGGGTGACCCGGCGGATGCACGCTGAGCGCGACCAGTTCCCGCAACGGAGACCCGCCATGAAGCCTACCGCCCTTGCCCTCAGCGCCCTCGCGGGCCTGCTTCCCGCCACTGCGCTGCTGGCGCAGGATGCCGCCTCCTGCGCCGCCGGAAAGACGCTGGAAGAGGGCGTGCTCACCGTGGCCACGGGCAACCCGGCCTATTACCCCTGGGTGATCGACAATGCGCCGGAAAGCGGGCAGGGCTACGAGGCCGCGGTGGCCTATGCTATTGCCGCGGCGATGGGCTTTGACGGCGATCACGTCACCTGGACGCGCACCTCCTTCGATGAGGCGATCCAGCCGGGTCCGAAGGATTTCGACATCAACATGCAGCAGTTCTCCATCACGCCGGAACGGCAGGAGATGGTGGATTTCTCTGCCCCCTATTACTCCTCCGCCATGGCGGTGCTGACCACCCAGGCCGTGGTGGATGCGGGCGCCGAAGCGACGCTGGACAGCCTGAAGGATCTGGTCTGGGGGGCCGCTGCCGGCACCACCGCCGCACCGGTGCTGGAACAGACCATCGCGCCCGCGAAAAGCCCGATGCTCTACGGGGACAACGCCGATGTGACGGCGGCCATGCAGGCCAACCAGATCGACGCCGCGCTTTTCGACCTGCCCACCGCGCTCTACCTGGCGGCGGTGATGCTTGAGAATGGCGTGGTTTTGGGCCAGTTCCCGGCCGAGCAGGCAGAAGATCCCGACCAGTTCGGCGCGTTGATGGAAAAGGGTTCTGCCCTCAAGCCCTGCGTGGACATGGCCATCGCCGCGATTGCAGAGGACGGCACCCTTGCCGGGATCGAGGCCGAATGGCTTCAGGACGCCACGGGCGTTCCGGTGGTCCAGTAAGCCCGACGGAAAGCCGATGACTGACAAGGCCGTCCCTTCCGGCCCGACCCGCCGCGCCCTCTACGAGGCGCGGATCCGCCGCCGCTCTGCCCTGATCGCGACGCTGTCGACCGCGCTGGTCTTGGCGGCGATCATCATCCTTGTACCCATGGCCCCGGGCTGGGAAGCCGTGAAGAAAAGCTTCTTCAACGGCCCGGTCTTAGCAAAGACCTTTCCGGGGCTGCTGAATGCCTTCCTGATGGATGTCGCCATCTTCGCCTGGTGCGCGCCGCTGATCGCCGTGCTGGCGCTGGTGATCGCCCTGTGCCGCGACGTGCGCGCGCCGGCGCTGTTTCCGCTGCGGCTGTTCGGGGCGCTCTACACGGATATCTTCCGCGGCCTCCCGGTGGTGCTGGTGATCTACCTGATCGGCTTCGGCGTGCCGGGGCTGGGCCTGCCACGGCCCTGGAATTCGCCCTATATCTGGGGCTCCCTCGCGCTGATCCTGATCTATTCGGCCTATGTGGCAGAGGTCATCCGCTCGGGCATCGAGTCGATCCACCAGAGCCAGCGCGCCGCCTCGGCCTCTCTTGGCATGTCGGATGCGGATACGATGCGCTTCGTGATCCTACCGCAGGCACTGCGCAACGTGGTGCCGTCGAACATGAACCTGTTCATCGCGCTGCAAAAGGACGTGGCCCTGCTGTCCTTCATCGGCCCGGTGGAGATCTTTCGCCAGGCCGGCGTCTACAAGTCCCTGATGGCCAATTTCACGCCCTATGTCGGCGCGGCCGTGATCTTTCTTGCCCTCACGATTCCGGCGACGCGCTATGCCGATTACCTGATGGCCCGGCAAAGGAGGCGGCGCGGATGAGCTTCCTGTCCCTGCGCTCCGTCACCAAGAGCTTCGCGGAAAACCAGGTCTGCAAGGGCATCGACCTTGAGGTCGAGAAGGGCCAGATGGTCTGCCTGATCGGCGCCTCCGGCTCCGGCAAGTCCACGCTGCTGCGCTGCATCAACCTGCTGGAACCCATCGACGAAGGGGCGATCCTGCTGGAGGGCACCGATATCGCCGAACCGGGGCTGGATCCCCGCCCGGTGCGCGAGCGCATCGGCATCGTCTTTCAAAGCTACAACCTGTTCCCGCATATGTCGGCGATGGAGAACGTGATGCTGGCCCCGCGCCGGGTCCATCGCAAGACCCGCGCCCAGCTGAAGGCCCCGGTAGAGGCGCTCTTTGCCCGTTTCGGACTGGCGGAGCGGATGCACCATTACCCGGACCAGCTGTCCGGCGGGCAGCAGCAGCGGGTGGCGATCATCCGGGCGCTGGCGATGCAGCCGCAGATCATGCTCTTTGACGAGATCACCTCGGCCCTTGATCCCGAACTGGTGGGAGAGGTCCTGGACGTGCTGCGCCAGCTGCATGCAGAGGGAATGACCATGATCCTGGCCACCCATGAGATGGGCTTTGCCCGCGAGTTAGCCGACAAGGTCTGCTTCCTGGATGCCGGGCGCATCCTGGAGGAGGGCCCGCCAGAACAGCTGTTCGCGGCCCCGCAGCAAGAGCGCACCCGCGCCTTCCTGTCCCGGATCCTCTGACGCCCCGGGCCGGGGCTCTCCCGCGCGGCGCGCTACCTGACTTTTCAACGCCTGCCGACCCGCCTTCTACGCTCAATACGGGCGGGCAGCGCGGGTGGCATCGGCGGACTTGACGCCTTGCCGCTTTGGATCGACGGTGGCCGTAAAAACAGGGAGCCGAATTCATGTCGCTGGAATTTCTTCTGACGTCCCTCGTGGTCGTCCTCTTGCCCGGAACCGGGGTGGTCTACACGCTTGCCATCGGTCTTGGACGGGGCTTCAGGGCCAGTGTCGCAGCCGCCTTCGGCTGCACGCTTGGCATCCTGCCCGCAGCCCTGGCCAGCATCATCGGGCTGGCGGCCCTGCTGCACACCAGCGCGCTGGCCTTTCAGGTGATCAAGTTCCTGGGCGTGGCCTACCTGTTCTACATGGCCTGGAAGATCGTCCGGGACGACACCGTCATGGAAGTTACAGAGACCAGGGAGCGCATGGGCTATGCCCGCATCGCTTCGACAGGCACCCTGCTGAACGTGCTGAACCCCAAGCTGTCGCTGTTCTTCCTAGCCTTCCTGCCGCAGTTCATCTCACCCGCCGCCAGCAATGCCACCCTGTCGCTGGTTGGCCTGGCGGCGGTCTTCATGGGGATGACCTTTGCCGTTTTCGTGCTCTATGGCGCCTTCGCCGCCTATGCGCGCGACTACGTCATCCAGCGGCCTTCGGTCATGAAATGGATCAAGCGCAGCTTCGCCGGAACCTTCGGCTTCCTCGGGGCAAAGCTGGCCGTTTCCAACTAGGGCAGGTGGCCGTGATCGCCCCGGGCCCTTGAGGGTTCGCGGGCAGGCACAGGCGCTAGCCGAAGATCGCTTGATCATCCCCCTCGCAGGCCGACAGCGTGCCGGGCGCGGAGGGGGCATCGCCCTCTGTGGGCAGTTGCACGCGGATGATCTCTGCCGCGCTGGTGATGTCGCGCGCGATGGCGGCCTCGGTCGCCGCGCCGTCCCCGGCTTCCAGCGCATCCAGCATTTCGGCGTGGATCTGCACGATGGTGGCCGGATCCCCGGTATAGGGGTGATAGTTCAGCGCCGGTCCGGCCCGCACCCAGAGATTGCGGATCAGCGCCAGCAGGTTGGGCCGCGCGGCACAGAGGTAGATGGAGAAATGGAACCGGTAGTTCAGCAAGAGCTGCGCTGCCGTGTCGGGTTGGGCCGGAAAGGCCGCGTTCATCTTGCGCAGGCTGGCAAGCTGCGCGGGCTGGATCCGCCCTGCGGCCAGCCGTCCGGCAAGCCCTTCAAGACGCAGGCGCATTTCCGTCAGCTCGGCGAACTCCGCCTGGCCGATCCGGCGCAGGTAGAAGCCGCTTTGCGGGCGGCCGGTCAACACGCCGTCGGCCTCTAGCCGCTTGAGCGCATCCCGCACCGGCTGGGTAGAGACATGCAGCGCCTGGGCCAGCGACCGGCTGGTCATCGTGCCCCCCGGCGCAATGGCCCCCTGCATCAGCGCCCGGCGCAGACTGCGATAGACCTGGCGCTCCACCGGTTCGGGGCTGTCCGTGTCGATCGGGGTCAGGTCCGGGGCCGGGGTCGGCAGGCGGCCGCGCCGCGGCGCGGGCGAGGGCTGGGGGGCTTGCATCGATTGCCTTCATGATGTGGGGCGGGTGTATTTAACCTACGGGTAAATGAAATGGCTGTGGAGTAAATACGTCACCGCGATGAATTTTTTGCAGCCGTTTCAAAGCGGCACCGTGCGTCGTTCCCCGGCAGGCCAGGCCCCGGGACTCAGGGGCCGCGCCGGGCCAGCTTTCGTGGGCCGCGCGACGGATCAACAATAGCTGGCTGAAGCGCCCCGGCGTGGTGCAGGCGACGGGGTGGGGAGCTGCGCAACCCCGGTCCTGGGGGGCACGCCTTGCAGAGGGCGCCGAAAGATCAGGCGCCGGGCCATTGCGTCTTTCTGGACACAGGCGCGGGGCTGGATCCTTGCAATGAAAAGGGCCGCCGGAGTTACCCGGCAGCCCCTGTTGGTCTGATGTGGTCGGCCTTAGCCCAGGATGGCGTTGAGCGTCGCGCTCGGGCGCATGACGGAGGTCACCTTGGCCGCATCGCCGTGGTAGTAGCCGCCCAGATCGGCTGGCTTGCCCTGCACCGCGGCCAGCTCTGCCACGATCTCGTCTTCCTTCTCGGCCATCGCGGCGGCGATGGGGGCGAAGTGGGCGGCCAGATCGGCATCTTCGGTCTGCGCTGCCAGGGCTTCTGCCCAGTACTTGGCGAAGTAGAAGTGGCTGTCGCGGTTGTCGGGTTCACCGACCTTGCGCGAGGGCGACTTGTTGTTGTCCAGGATGCCCTGCGTGGCGGTATCCACCGCTTCGCCCAGCACCTTGGCCTTCGCGTTGCCCTTGGCTTCCGCCAAGAACTTCAGGCTTTCGCCAAGTGCGCAGAACTCGCCCAGGGAATCCCACCGCAGGTGGTTTTCTTCCTGCAGCTGCTGCACGTGCTTGGGGGCAGAGCCGCCGGCGCCGGTTTCGAACAGGCCACCGCCCTGCATCAGCTTCACGATCGAGAGCATCTTGGCAGAGGTCGCCAGCTCAAGGATCGGGAAGAGGTCCGTCAGGTAGTCGCGCAGCACGTTGCCGGTGATGGCAATCGTGTTCTCGCCCTTGGTGATCGTCTCCAGCGAGGCACGAGTGGCTTCGCGGGGGGCCATGATCTCGAACTTGTCGGCGACGCCCTTGGCTTCCAGGATCGGCTTGACGTAGGCGATCAGCTCCGCGTCATGGGCCCGCTCTGCGTCCAGCCAGAAGATCGCGCGGTAGCCGGTCAGGCGCTGGCGGTCGATGGCCAGGTTCACCCAGTCCTCGATCGGCGCCTTGCGGGCAGAGGCAGAGCGCCAGATGTCGTTCTTTTCCACCTTGTGAGAATGCAGGACCGTACCGTCTTCCAGCACCATCTTCACGGTGCCGTCTGCCGGGATCTCGAAGGTGGTCGGGTGGGAACCGTATTCCTCGGCTTTCTGGGCCATCAGGCCAAGGTTCTGCACCGTGCCGGCGGTGGCCGGGTTCAGCTTGCCGTTTTCCTTGAAGAACTTGATCGCCTCGTCATAGACCGGGGCATAGGAGTTGTCGGGGATCACGCAGTTGGTGTCGTGTTCCTTGTTGTCCGGACCCCAGCCCTTGCCGCCGGCGCGGATCAGCGCGGGCATGGAGGCATCGATGATCACGTCCGAAGGCACGTGCAGGTTGGTGATACCCTTGTCGGAGTTCACCATGTACATCGGCGGGCGTTCGGCGCGCACTTCCTCGATGGCGGCCAGGATCTCGGGCTCGTCCTTGACGCGCTCCAGCAGGGCCCCCAGGCCACCGTTGGGGTTCACGCCCAGCTCTTTCATCTTGTCGCCGTATTTCTCGAACACCGGGGCAAGCCAGGCTTTCACGGCATGGCCGAAGATGATCGGGTCGGAGACCTTCATCATCGTCGCCTTCATGTGCAGCGAGAACAGCGTGCCGGCTTCCTTGGTCTCTTCGATCTGCTCGGCCAGGAAGCTGTCCAGCGCCTTGGCGGACATGTAGGTTGCATCCACCACGGTCCCGGCGGGGTAGGAGACAGCCTCTTTCAGCACGGTCTCGCCATCGGCGGTCTCAAGCACGATCTTCGCGGTGGCCGCATCGGCCAGCGTCGCGGAAGTCTCGTTTGAGAAGAAGTCGCCACCGGACATGGCAGAGACGACGGTCTTGCTGTCGGACACCCATTCGCCCATGCGGTGCGGGTTGTTCTGGGCGTATTTCTTGACGGCGGCAGCGGCGCGGCGGTCAGAGTTGCCTTCGCGCAGCACCGGGTTCACGGCAGAGCCCTTCAGGGTGTCGTACTTGGCGCGAACCGCCTTTTCCTCGTCCGTCTTCGGCTCGTAGGGGTAATCCGGCAGCGCGTAGCCCTGGGATTGCAGCTCTTTCACGGCGGCCACCAGCTGGGGCTCGGAGGCAGAGATGTTGGGCAGCTTGATCACGTTGGCTTCGGGCTGCTTGACCCATTCGCCCAGCAGGGCAAGGTCATCGGCCTGGCGCTGATCTTCGGTCAGGCATTCCGGGAAGGTCGCGATGATACGGCCCGCCAGAGAAATGTCCTTGGTCCCGACCTCGACACCTGCCGTGGCCGCGAAGGCCCGGATGATGGGCAGAAGGGAGGCGCTGGCAAGCTCCGGCGCTTCGTCTACCTTTGTATACACAATGTCGGGGAAGTTGGATTGAGCCATGTTTCTGTACCCTTTTCCAAGTTTGGAATTCTGGCCGCGGCTGGGGCGGCGGTGATTGCCCGGGCGGTGGGCCCGGCGGTCCGGTGACGTCTGAGCCAGTGTCAAATCTCGTCCCCCATTCCCCTAGAGCGGCTGGGCCGCGATATCAACCTTGCTAAGTTCGCACGCGGGCATTCGCCGCGTTTTACGGCGCTTCCCGGGGGCCTGTCCCATGGGAAGCTGCGGTTTTCCCTTGCGCCGCGCGCATTCCCGTCGATCCTATGCCCGTAAAAGAAATGAGGCTTCCATGACTTCGCCCGCCCCCGCCTATCCTGCCGCTTCGGGTCCGGTCTGCTCCGATCCGGTCATGCTGTCCTACTGGCATCCCGTTGTTTCGCTGGATGAGCTTCAGCGCGAAGGGATCTGCCACACCATCCTACTGGATCGCCCCGTGACGATCCGGCCCACGGCAGGCGGGGCACAGGTGGAAAGCGGCGCGGGCCCGGTGAAGACGCTGATACAATACGGCTATGTCTGGGCCTGTTTCGGGGATGATCCGCGCCCGCTCTTTCCCTTCCCCGAGTTCTTCGAGAACGACCGCCGCTTCGTGGTGACAGGCGTCTTCGGGGTCAATGTCTCTGCCGGGCGCGCGGTTGAGAACTTCCTGGACATGGGCCACTTTCCCTACGTCCACACCGGCATCCTGGGCGAGGAACCCCATACCGAGGTCAAGGAATACGATGTCGAGGTCTCGTCAGAGCGGGACGAGGTGCTGGCCACCAACTGCCGCTTCTACCAGCCGCAGGCCGCCGTCTCTTCTGATGCGGGATCGGACGTGGAATACATCTACCGGGTGCCCCATCCGAACTGCGCGATCCTCTACAAGTCCAGCCCGATGGACGAAAAGCGGCTGGATGCGATCTTCATCTTCGTCCAGCCGATGGGAGAGGAACGCGTGCGCGCCCATTCGGGCATGTGCATCCTGGATGAAACCAGCACGGACCTGGACATCCGCCGCTTCCAGCAAGTGATCTTTGCCCAGGACAAGCCGATCCTGGAAAATCAGTACCCCCGCCGCCTTCCGCTTGATCCCCGCGCGGAAACGCCGATCCGCGCCGACAAGAGCGCCATTGCCTACCGTCGCTGGCTCTCGGGCAAGGGGCTGACCTGGGGCGTCGTGCCGGCAGCGCTCTAGAGGACGCAAGGGAAAGCGCCAGGCTTGGCGGTGCGGGCTGTTTCGCCGCGCTCAAAGCCCTTTGAGTCGCCCCGGATTCGCACTCCCATCGCCCTGTGCGGCAATGCAGCGTTGGGATTTGAACCCCCGGTTGATCCGGGCGTCTTCATACTGGGCAAAGGGTCGGAAAATGTGCCGAACTTCGCCGAGTGCCGTAGCGTCACTTATTTCCTGTTAGCGGCGGTCATTTGCATACTGTTGATGATCTTCACGGACGTCGCCCGGTTGAACCCGCACTCCCGTTCAGCTGCGCGATCCGAGTTCTTTGCCTGCCCTCCTCCTATCAGCGGGCGAAGATCCTCCGGCCGGTGCCAGCTCACTCCTCCTCCCGAGCATGCATCGGCCGGACCCTTCCCGGCACTTGCCGCGTCTCAGGCGTAGCAAATGTGGCAGAGCCAAGAAAAAAGCCCCGGCAGGATCTGCGCGGGGCTTTCGTTATCTTCGGGGCGGGCAGGGGGCTGCCCGATGGCGCCTCAGCGGTGGAAGCTCAGCCGCGTGAGGTTGCGATAGGGCGTGCCGGCCTTGACCACGGCCTCAGGGAAGTTGGGCTGGTTGGGGGCATCGGGCCAGTTCTGGGTTTCCATGGCGATGCCGCCATTGGGCCCGTAGCTTCGCCCGTTTAGCCCCCGCGTGCCTTCGGGCAGATGGGCCAGGTCATAGACTTGAAGGCCCGGGGCATCGGTTTCCACCCGCAGCGACAGGCCGTTGGTGCCCGTCAGCTCTGCCGCCTCACGCAAGCCCGTGCCCTCGTCCAGGCAGAAGTTGTGGTCATAGCCCGCCTCACCGATGGGCCGGGCATTGCGGAAATCAAAGTCGGTGCCCTCGACCGGCGCGATCTCTCCGGTGGGGATCAGGTGATCATCCACCGGGGTGTAATGCGCGGCCGCGATGCGCAGGCTGTGCTCGCGCGCATCGGCGCTGCCATCCAAGTTGAAATAGGCGTGATTGGCCATGGAAACCGGGCAATCGGCGGTGCAGACCGCCTGCATGCAGATCTCCAGCGCGCCGTCGACGATGCGGTAGATCACCTCTGCCTCCACCGCGCCGGGAAAGCCCATGTGGCCATCGGGCTGGTGCAGGGTAAAGGCGGCCCGGTCCGCAGTGGAAGAGGCCAGCGTCCAGACATCCACGCCAAAGCCCTGGCTGCCGCCATGCAGGCAGGTGCGCGCGGCCTCGTTCCGGTCCAGCTGGTACTGCCGGCCGTTCAGGCTGAAGCGCCCGCCGGCGATGCGGTTGGCATAGCGCCCCACCGTGGCGCCAAAGTAGCGCAGCGGGCCCATGTAATCCTCCAGCTGGTCGCTGCCCAGCACCAGGGGGCGGTCTTCGCCCTCCAGCCGCAGATCCTGCAGGCTGGCGCCGAAGGTCATGATCCGCGCGGTCAGCCCGCCGCCGCTGATCGTGACGCGCTCGATGGCCCGGCCGTCGGGCAATGTGCCGAATTCTTCTGCGCTCACAGGATCACCCGATGTTCTGCCTGGCCCCGAAGGCCGGTCTTGCTGGCATAAAGCTTGCCCTGGGCGGCATCGGGGCTGTCCAGCCCTTCTCGCGCCGTGGTGACGAAAAGCGTCGTCAGATCCGCCCCGCCGAAGGCCGGGCAGGAGGAATGGCTGCCGCCTACGCGCACCGCCCGGTCAAAGCTGCCGTCAGGGGCATAGCGCGCCACCCGGTTCGCGCCCCACTGGGCGTTCCACAGGTAGCCCTCGGCATCCACGACCGCGCCATCGGGGTTCAGCCCCTCGGGCGCCAGGTCGATGAAGACCTCTGACGGGCCCTCCGGCCAGCCCTCTGCGTCCAGCGCCTGGCGCCGGATCTGCTGCCGGGGGGTATCGGCGTAATAGGCGGTGGCGCCATCCGGGCTGAAGCAGATCGCATTGGGAATGGAGATATCGCTGTAAAGCGTCTCGATCGCGCCGCGATAGTAGCGGTAGATCGTGCCCGCGTCCTTTTCGGCCTGCTTGCCCATGGTGCCGATCCAGAAGCCGCCCTGCGGATCCGCCCGCCCGTCGTTGGAGCGTGTCACGGGCTCATCGGCCTCAAGCGCTACCAGCAGCGCGCGGTCTCCGCTGGCGATGTCGAAGCGCCAGAGACCGGTTTCAGAGGCCAGCAGCAGCGTGTCGCGATCAACCCAGCCGGCGGCCGAGTGATGTTCGTCGAACTGCCAGGTCAGGGGCGCGCCGCCCTCCTGGGAATGCAGGCGTTTCTGGATGATGTCGAACCAGAACAGCTGCTGGCGCTCGGGATGCCAGAGCGGCCCTTCGCCAAGCGTACAGGCGCGGTCATCGAAGACCTGCGCGGTGGATGTCTCTGCCTGGCTCATCTGGGGGCCTCCGCATCATAGCGCGCAACGATCTCCTGCGCGCGCTCACCGACCAGCGCGGCGCTGTCGCCGGGCTTGTAAAGCGCTGTGCCGATGCCGAAGCCGCTGGCCCCGGCAGCGAACCACTCGCTGAAGTTGGCCGGGCTCGCGCCGCCCACGGCCAGCACGGGCACCTCCATGGGGATCACGGCGCGCATGGCCTTCAGCCCCGCGGGACCGATCAG
Source organism: Pseudooceanicola sp. HF7 (assembly GCF_011806405.1). GTDB lineage: Bacteria > Pseudomonadota > Alphaproteobacteria > Rhodobacterales > Rhodobacteraceae > Pseudooceanicola. The sequence goes on from NZ_JAATOW010000003.1 coordinate 103,044, forward strand.
CGAGCCGGGGAACAGTTTCAGCCCGTCCGCGCCCGCGCGCAGGGCCGCGAAACACTCCGTCGGCGTCATCACCCCGGGCCAGGAGGCCAGGCCAAGCGCCTTCGTTTCCGCGATCACCTCCGGGTTCATGTCCGGAGAGACGATCAGCCTGCCGCCCGCGGCCTTCACGTCCTGCACGTCGGCGGGGCTCAGCACCGTGCCGGCGCCGATTTCCGCGTCACCGCCGAAGGCCTTGGCCATCGCCGCGATGGAGACCAGCGGCTCCGGCGAATTCAGCGGCACCTCGATCTTCGTGATCCCGGCCTCGACCAGGGCCTTGCAGACCTCAAGCGCCTCGGCGGGGGTGATCCCGCGCAGGATGGCAACGATATTGCGGCTCATGTTCTTTCCTTCGCAAAGCGCGCCTGTGCGGCCCGCAGTCCTTCCAGCGCCAGCGCCGGGTGGTCGCTGGTGCGCACCTGGGCGCCCAGCCGTTTCAGCCCGGCGGCATAGCGTTGGGACAGGGCAGCGGCCCCGATGACCACCACCGGCGTGTCCTGCCAGTAATCCCGGACCGAGGCCAGCTCTGCCCCGATCAGCAGCCCGGATAGCCGGGCCCGGCTTGCCTCGGGCGAGGTATCGGCCAGCAAAGACGCGGGGCGGATCGAGAAAAGGTCAAGCGCCAGCTCGCGTGGATGGGCGGCGGCCTGGTCGAAGCCCTCGGTAAAGGCGGTTTCGCTGAACCCCTCGGTCGAAACGGAATGGCGCAGGACGGATTGGGTTGAGAGCAGCGCGAAAAGCTCTCCGGTCATGGCGGTGCGGAACCGGACCACCTGGTTGTCGCGCACCCGGGCCCACTTGGTATGGGTGCCTGGCAGGCACAGCGTGCCCTCGAAGCCGGGTTCGGTGGCCAGGAAGCCGGCGATCTGGGTTTCCTCGCCGCGCACGACGTCGGCGGGGTCGGCCTGTGACAGGCGGGGAAGGATACGCACCGAAGGGCGCGGATCCCGTGTTGGGGCCGGGGTGGGGGCGCCGCCTGCGGGCGGGCAGGGCACGGGGGCATAGGGTGCTTCCACCCAGCCCTGCCGTGCCCCCGCCATGCCGCAGATCAGCACCTCTGTCAGCTGGCCGTCTGGCAGCAGATCCCCTGCCAGGGCCAGCAGGGCGGGTTCGAACCCTTCCGGGGTCAGCCCGCCCATGCCATCGGATGAACTGCGTTCGGCCAGGACCTGCCCTTGCGGGCCGATGGCCCAGAGGCGCAGGTTGGAGGTTCCCCAATCAACCGCGATCCAGCCTTCATTGGTCCGGGCCGTGCGCATCGCTCAGCCCTGCAGGTCAGCGGGAAGCAGCGCTTCCGGCAGGTTCTGGTAGCTGACCGGACGCAGGAAGCGCCGGATCGCCAGCGTGCCCACGGAGGTGGCGCCGAAGTTGGTCGAGGCCGGGAAGGGCCCGCCATGCACCATGGCCGAGGAAACCTCGACACCGGTCGGGAAGCCATTGGCCAGGATGCGGCCTGCCTTGCGTTCCAGCACCGGCATCAGCTTCTGGCCAAGGGCCTCGTCGCCCGCTTCCATGTGCAGCGTGCAGGTCAGCTGGCCTTCCAGGCTGTGGGCCAGGGCCAGCATCTCGTCTTCATCGCTGGCCTTGACGACCACGCCCAGCGGGCCGAAGACCTCATGCCCCAGGACCTCGTTCGACATCCACTCCTTGGCGGAGGTGACATAGACGAAGGGCGTGGCATTGCGCAGGGAGCAGCTGGTGCTCAGCAGTTCCTCGACGCCGGCCTGAGCCGCGATCTCGTCCTTGCCCTTGCGGAAGGCCTCCGCGATGCCGGTGGTCAGCATGGTCTGGGCCGGGGCCTGTTCCAGCGTGGCGACGGCAGCGGACAGGAAGCTCTCCGTGTCCTCGCCTTCCAGCGTCACGACGATGCCGGGGTTGGTGCAGAACTGGCCCGCACCCATGGTCAGCGACCCCGCCCAGCCTTCGCCAAGCGTGGCGGCCTTGGACTTCATGGCTTCCGGCAGCATGAACATCGGGTTGATGGAGCCCAGCTCGCCGAAGAAGGGGATCGGCACCTCGCGCTGCGCGCAAAGGTCGAACAGCGCCTTGCCGCCCCGGTAGGAGCCGGTGAAGCCGACGGCGCTGATCAGCGGATGGGTGACCAGCGCGCCGCCCACCTCGTAGCTGCCGCCATGGATCATGGAGAAGGTGCCGGCGGGAACGCCGGTTTTCTCGATGGCGGCCTTGATGGCCTCTGCGACGATTTCTGCGGTGCCGGGATGGGCCTCGTGGCCCTTCACGACGACCGGGCAACCGGCGGCCAGCGCCGCTGCGGTGTCACCCCCGGCGGTGGAGAAGGCCAGCGGGAAGTTCGACGCACCGAAGACCGCGACCGGGCCGATGGGACGCTCCATCAGGCGGATGTCGGGGCGGGGCAGGGGCTGACGGTCCGGAAGGGCCACGTCATGGCGCTTGTCCAGGTAGTCGCCCTTCAGGATCTCTTCCGCGAACAGGCGCAGCTGGCCGGTGGTGCGGCCGCGTTCGCCCTGCAGGCGGGCGGCGGGCAGGCCGGTTTCGGCGGTGCCGATCTCGGTGATGGCATCGCCGCGCGCCTCGATCTCGTCCGCGATGGCGTTCAGGAAGGCCGCACGCGTGTCGCGCGAGGCATAGCCGTACTCCCAGAAGGCCTCTTCCGCGGCCTTGCAGGCCTGGTCGACCAGCGCGGCGTTGCCCGCGCTGAAGTCCTGGCCCTCGCCCTCGACCGGGGCGGATTTGAAGGTGGCATCGGTGGCGACCCAGTCGCCGGCGATCAGGTGTTTACCGTGAGGTTTGAAGGTCATGAAAATACTCTCTTACTTGCCCCAGTTCAGCGCGATCAGGTCCAGCTCGCCTGCCAGTTGCAGCAGCCGGTCCGTCGTGCGTTGGGACATGGGTTTGAGGGGATGGCGCACGTGATCGGACTTGATCACGCCGCCGGCCTTGTAGACCGTCTTGCAGGCGCGCAGGCCGCATTGACGGTTCTCGTGGTTGATCAGCGGCATGCACAGTTTCCACTGCTCAAGCGCCGCGTCCTTGTCGCCGGCCAGGTAGTGCGTGACGATCGGGCGGATCTTCTCTGGGAAGAGGCCCGAGGTCATGGTGCCCGTGCAGCCCGCATCCAGGTCCGCCAGCAGGGTCACCGCCTCTTCGCCGTCGAAGGGCCCCACGATATGCTCGCCGCCCTGTTCGATCAGCGCCGCCAGCTTGTCGGCGGCAAAGGGGGTTTCCATCTTGAAATAGGAGACGTTCTCGATCTCCTTGGCCATCTTGACCAGCAGCGGCACGGGCAGGGTCACGCCGGACAGCGGCGCGTCCTGGATCATGATCGGGATGTCGATCGCATCGGAGACGGCGGCGAAATGCTCTTCGATCATATCGGGGGCGGGGACCAGGCCGACACCGTGGTAGGGCGGCATCATCATCAGCATGGAGGCGCCCAGGCTCTGGGCATGCTTGGCGCGTGCCACGGCGATCTGGGTAGAGAAGTGGCTGGTCGTCACGATGACCGGCACGCGGCCCGCGCAATGCTCCAGGCTGACCTTGGTCAGCTCGGCGCGTTCCTCGTCCGTCAGCACGTATTGCTCGGAGTAGTTGGCAAGGATGCAGATCGCGTCGACGCCCTGGTCGATCAGGCAATCAATGACGTTCTTCATGCCGTCGTAGTCGACGGAGCCGTCATCCAGGAAGGGCGTGGGGGCGACGGGAAGGATACCTGTGAGAGGAGATTTCAAGGGTCCGGTCCTTTTCTCAGAATTCAAATGGTTCGACCAGGTCGCGGCGTCCCAGCAGGAAGGCATCCGCAACATGGCGCATCGGGCTCAGGTCCATGTCGATGCCGCCCGTACGGACCAGCTTCGCCATGGCCGCGTAGAGCCGGGGATATTCACCGGCCAGGCCGGTCTCTGTCTCGCCCTGGGCGACGCCGTCCAGGTACATCTGGCCGCCGCCATGGGTCAGCAGCAGGGTGCCTTCCTCGCAGACCGCCTCTATGGTCCAGATCTGCTCGCCTTCCTGGCGGAAGTCGAAGGTGCAGGACACCTCCGCGCCGCCGGGGTGGTAGAAGGACAGCTCCGCCGCGATGGGCGCCTGGCGGTTTTCCGGCACGCTCAGCACCGCATCGGTCAGATGCACCGCGTCGGGCAGGATCTTGGTCACGATGGACAGGGCATTGATGCCCGGATCGAAGACCCCAAGCCCGCCGGGCGCAAAGATCCAGTCCTGGCCGGGGTGCCAGCGCCGCACGTCTTCCTTCCAAGTGACGGTCAGCGATTTCAGCGTCTTGTCGGCCAGCCAGTCCCTGGCCGCATCGACCTTGTCGGCCTCGCGCGAATGCCAGGTGGCAAAGAGCGACACGCCCTTCTCCCGCGCCAGCGCCTCAAGCGCGGCACATTCGGCCATGGTCGCCCCGGGGGGCTTTTCCAGCATCACGTGCCGGCCGGCCTTCAGCGCTTTGGCGGCATAGTCGAACCGCGGCACCGGAGGCAGGCACAGGGACACGACGCGGATGCCGGGGTTCTCCTCCAGCATCTTGTCGAAGTCGTCATAGGCCGGCACGCCGTCCACGGTGCCATGGCGGCTGACCGTCGCGGCCAGCTCCCAGTCGGCAGAGCTTTCCAGGCTGGGCACGTGCTGGTCCAGCGCGATCTTTCCGATCCCTACAAGTGCGATATCCATCAGTGCGCATCCTTTCCGACAGCATTGCCACGGCAGCCCTTGAGAAAGTCGAGGTCGGCGCCGGTGTCGGCGCCTTCGACGTGCTGCTGGTGCAGCCAGCCGTAGCCCGACTCGAATTGCTCGTGGGCGGGCGTCCACTCGGCCAGTCGTGCGGCCAGTTCCTCGTCCGAGATATCCAGGTGGACCCGGCGGGCGGCCACGTCGACCTCGATCATGTCGCCGTTGCGCACCACCGCGAGGGGGCCACCGGCTGCAGCTTCGGGAGAGGTGTGCAGGATCACGGTGCCATAGGCGGTGCCGGACATGCGCGCATCCGAGATGCGGACCATGTCGGTGATGCCCTTCTGCAGGACCTTCGGCGGCAGACCCATGTTGCCCACTTCGGACATGCCCGGATAGCCCTTCGGACCGCAGTTCTTCAGCACCATGACGCAGGTCTCGTCGATGTCGAGGTCGGGATCCTCGATCTTGGCCTTGTAGTCGTCGATATCCTCGAACACCACGGCGCGGCCCTTGTGCTGCATCAGGTGCGGCGAGGCGGCAGAGGGCTTGAGCACGGCGCCATTGGGCGCCAGGTTGCCGCGCAGCACGGCGATGCCGCCCTGGGGCGTCAGGCCCTGGCCCACGGGACGGATCACGTCATCATTGTGGTTCAGCACGTCCTTGACCTCGTCCCACATGGACTGGCCAGAGACGGTCAGCGCGTCCTTGTGCAGCAGACCCGCTTCGCCAAGGCGTTTGATCACCACGGGCAGGCCGCCGGCGTAGAAGAACTCTTCCATCAGGTATTCACCCGAGGGCATGAGGTTGACGATGGTCTCTACGTCGCGGCCGCAACGGTCCCAGTCGTCCAGGGTCAGCTCGACGCCCTGCACCCGGCCGGCGATGGCCAGCAGGTGGATCACGGCGTTGGTGGACCCGCCGATTGCACCATTGGTGCGGATCGCGTTTTCAAAGGCCTGCTTGGTCATGATGTCGCTGGGCTTCAGGTCGTCCTTGACCATCTGCACGATGCGACGGCCGGACATCTGCGCCATGACGCGGCGGCGGGAGTCCACGGCCGGGATGGCCGCGTTGCCGCTCAGTGCCATGCCAAGCGCTTCGGCCATGGAGGCCATGGTAGAGGCCGTGCCCATGGTGTTGCAGGTACCGGTCGAGCGGGACATGCCCTGCTCGGCTTCCAGAAATTCTTCCTGGGTCATCTCGCCGGCCTTCACCGCTTCGGAGAACTTCCACAGGTGCGTGCCGGAGCCGACGCGCTCACCGCGGAAATAGCCGTTCAGCATCGGGCCGCCGGTGACGACGATGGAGGGCACGTCGCAGCTTGCGGCGGCCATCAGGAGGGACGGGGTGGTCTTGTCGCAGCCCACCATCAGCACGCAGCCGTCGATGGGCTGGCCGCGCATCTGTTCCTCGATCGACAGGGCGGCAAGGTTGCGGAACATCATCGCCGTCGGGCGGAAGGTGTTCTCAGAGGCAGAGAAGACGGGCACTTCGACGGGGAAACCGCCGGCCTCCCAGATCCCGGCCTTCACCTTCTCGGCCAGCTCGCGCAGGTGGCCGTTGCAGGGGGTCAAGTCGGACCAGGTGTTCATGATGCCGATGATCGGGCGACCATCGAACAGGTCATGGGGGTAGCCCTGGTTCTTCATCCAGCCCCGGTGGTAGATCGTGTCGCGCGAGTTGCCGCCGTACCATTCCTGGGAACGAAGCTTGCGGGGCCATTGGGCAGGTTTGAAGGTCATGGGTGCGGTCCGTTGCCTGAGTAGGGTCATTGGGGGTGGCGAGGGTGGGGTGCACCCACCCTCGCCTGTTTCTTGGGACGGCGCTGGCGCCTGCCGTAAGGTGGGTGGGATCCCACCTTCGGCGCCTAGGCCTTGTTCTTCTGGTAGACGTCGAAGAACACGGCGGCCAGCAGGACGAGGCCCTTGATGATCTGCTGGTAATCGATACCGATCCCCATGATCGACATGCCGTTGTTCAGCACGCCCATGATGAAGGCACCGATCACCGCGCCGATGATCTTGCCGGAGCCGCCGGACATCGACGCGCCGCCGATGAAGACTGCCGCGATCACGTCCAGTTCCACCGCGAAACCGGCTTTCGGCGTGGCGGTGTTGAGGCGCGCGGCAAAGATCAGCCCGGCCAGGGCGGCCAGCATGCCCATGTTGACGAAGGCCAGGAAGGTCAGCTTCTCGGTCTTGATGCCGGACAGTTTCGCCGCCTTCTCGTTGCCGCCAAGCGCATAGATGCGCCTGCCCAGCACCGTGTTCTCGGTGATGAAGGCATAGATCACGGTCAGCACGGTCATGGAGATCATGACGTTGGGCAGCCCGCGGAAGCCGGCCAGCTTGTACATGACGTAGAACAGCGCGCCGCAGACGATGATGTTGCGGGCGATGAAGAAGGCGAAGGGCTCGTCATCCATGCCGTACTTGGCGTTGCGCGCACGCTGGTTGAAGCCCATCCACAGGATCAGGATCACCGCCAGCACACCGGCCACCAGGGCCGTCGCATTGGGGCGTCCGACACCGAAGAGGTCGGGGATGAAGCCGGTGGACAGCGACTGGAAGGACCGCTCGAACGGGCCCACGGACTGCCCTTCGAGCAGCCAGAGCGACAGGCCGCGGAAGACCAGCATGCCGGCCAGAGTTACGATGAAGGCCGGGATCTTCCAGTAGGCCACCCAGTAGCCGTGCCAGGCGCCGATGAAGACGCCCGCGATCAGGCAGGCGGGGATGGTCATCCAGACCGGCCAGCCCCAGTTGACCATCATCACGGCGGCCAGCGCGCCGACGAAGCCCATGACCGAACCGACCGACAGGTCGATATGCCCGGCCACGATGACGATCAGCATGCCAAGCGCCATGATGATGATGTAGGAGTTCTGCAGGAAGAGGTTGGTGATGTTCACCGGCTTCAGCAGGGTTCCGTTGGTGACGACCTGGAAGAAGGCCATGATGGCGATCAGCGCCACCAGAAGCCCGTAGTCGCGCAGGTGGCCCGCCAGGTACTTGCCCAGGCCGTTGCCGCCGCCGCTTTCGTTGTTCTTGTCTGCGATTTCCACGTTTCGCACTCCTTATTCTGCCGCGTCCGCGACGACATCGGTCACGATCATCGACATGATCTTCTCCTGGCTGGCCTCTGCAGCGGTCAGCTCGCCCACCAGGGCACCTTCGTTCATGACATAGATCCGGTCACACATGCCCAGCAGCTCGGGCATCTCGGACGAGATCATCACCACGCCCTTGCCCTGTTCGGACAAGTCATTGATTATGTTGTAGATTTCGAACTTCGCGCCCACGTCGATGCCGCGGGTCGGCTCGTCCAGGATCAGCACTTCCGGACCGGAGAACAGCCACTTGGACAGCACCACCTTCTGCTGGTTGCCGCCCGACAGGTTCATCACCTTCTGGAAGACACTCGGTGTGCGGATGTTCATCGCCTGGCGGTATTCCTCGGAAACGCGGGTTTCCTCGCCCTCCGCGATGATGCCGTTCTTGGACACGCCGGGCAGGTTGGCCAGGGTGATGTTCTTCTGGATGGTCTCTTCCAGGATCAGCCCCAGGGACTTGCGGTCCTCGGTCACATAGGCCAGCCCGGCCGCGATCGCCTTGCCCACGTCAGAGGTATCGACCTCCTTGCCGTGCATCTTGACCGTGCCGGAGATGTTCTTGCCGTAGCTTTCCCCGAAGATCGACATGGCCAGTTCGGTCCGGCCCGCGCCCATCAGGCCCGCGATGCCGACGACCTCGCCGGCGCGGACGTTGAAGTTGGCCTTGCGGATCACCTGGCGGTCGCCGTGATCGGGGTGCCAGACATTCCAGTCCTGCACTTCCATGATCATCTCGCCGGCCCTGTGGGGGCGGGGCGGATAACGATCGGACATGTCGCGGCCCACCATGTCCCGGACGATCCGGTCCTCGGTGATTTCCTCGGCATGGGCATCCATGGTCGACACGGTAGAGCCGTCCCGGATCACCGTGACGCTGTCGGCCACGCGGCGGACCTCGTTCAGCTTGTGGCTGATGATGATCTGCGTCACGCCCTGCTGCTTGAGCTCAAGCATCAGGTCCAGCAGCGCCTGGCTGTCGTGTTCGGACAGCGCCGCGGTGGGTTCGTCCAGGATCAGCAGGCGCACGTCCTTGGACAGCGCCTTGGCGATCTCCACCAGCTGCTGCTTGCCGACACCCAGGGAGTCGATGATGGTGGAGGGCGCTTCCTTCAGACCGACCTTCTCAAGAAGGCCCTCTGTCCGATGGAAGGTCTCACGCCAGTCCAGCACCCCGCGAGAGGCGCGTTCGTTGCCAAGATAGATGTTCTCGGCGATCGACAGGAGCGGCACGAGGGCCAGTTCCTGGTGAATGATGATGATCCCGCGCTCTTCGCTGTCCGAGATGTTGCTGAACTCTGCCAGCTTGCCGTCATAATGGATCTCGCCGTCGTAGGTTCCGGCGGGATAGACACCCGAGAGCACTTTCATCAGCGTGGATTTCCCGGCGCCGTTCTCGCCGCAAATCGCGTGGATCTCGCCCTCGGCAACCGTCAGATTGACGTTGTCGAGCGCCTTCACGCCTGGGAATTCCTTGGTGATGGAGCGCATTTCAAGCAAAGAAGTCATGGCTTTGCCTTATCGCTTTAAAGGGGGGGAGGGACCTGCCCGGAAAGAGGTTCCGGGCAGGTCGCGCAGACCGGGAGGACGGCCGCGCTTTGCAGATCAGATCAGATCAGAACTGGTCCGCGTCGTGGTAGCCGCTGTCGACAACGACCTCTTTCCAGTTGGAGCTGTCCACCAGGACGGGCTCCAGCAGGTAGGAGGGAACGACTTTCACGCCGTTGTCGTAGGTCTCGGTGTCGTTGATCTCCGGCTCGGTGCCTTCAAGCACGGCTTCCGCCATGTCCACGGCAACACCGGCAAGCTCGCGGGTGTCCTTGAACACGGTGGAGTACTGCTCGCCCGCGATGATCGACTTCACGGAGGGCAGCTCGGCGTCCTGGCCGGTGACGATCGGCATCTTCATGTCGCCGGAACCGTAGCCCACGCCCTTGAGCGAGGACAGGATGCCGATGGACAGGCCGTCGTAAGGGGCCAGCACACCATGCACCTGCTTGTCGGTGTAATAGGCGGACAGAAGGTTATCCATACGCGCCTGTGCCACCGCGCCATCCCAACGCAGGGTACCGACCTTCTCCATGCCGGTCTGGCCGGAGACGATGTTGATGGTGCCGTCGTCGATCAGCGGCTGCAGGACGGACATGGCGCCGTTATAGAAGAAGTAGGCGTTGTTGTCGTCCGGGGACCCGCCGAAGAGTTCCACGTTGTAGGGGCCATCGCCGAAGCGTTCCTTCAGGCCGTCCACAAGAGAGGTCGCCTGCAGGACGCCGACCTGGAAGTTGTCGAAGGTGGCGTAGTAGCTGACGTATTCGCTGTCACGGATCAGGCGGTCGTAGGAAATGACCGGGATGTCCGCGTAATGGGCATTCTCAAGAGCGTTCGACAGCGTGGTGCCGTCGATCGCCGCGATCACCAGCACGTCGACGCCGCGGGTGATCATGTTTTCGATTTGTGCAACCTGGTTCGGAATGTCGTCTTCCGCGTATTGCAGGATGGTGTCGTAACCAGCTTCCTCAAACTGGGCGACCATGGATTCCCCGTCAGAAATCCAGCGCGCCGAGGACTTGGTGGGCATCGCGATGCCAACGGTCTCGGCATAGGCGCCGGTGGACAGGATGAGAGCGGCGGCCGTGCTGGCCACGAGTGTCTTGAGAGTCATAGTGCTCCTCCACTACGTGCGTCCCCCAGCGGATGATCCGCCTTTCGCGCACTTGTTTCTCTTGGCTGGTCTCCTCAACCGCATACTGGCTATGCGTCAGGAGCATAACTGTAAAATGCAAATATTGCTGGAAACGATATCAAAAATGGTATGATGTGGGCGCATGGATCTGATCAGGCGGCTCAAACCCACGCATCTGCGGCTCATCGCGGAAATTGCCCAGCGGCAGAAGCTCCAGCTTGCCGCAGAGGCACTGGCGATGTCTCAGCCCGCGGCCAGCCGGATGCTGGCCGAAATCGAATCGGAAGCCGGGGCGCCGCTCTTCATCCGCCATCCCCGCTGGATGGAGCCCACCCCCATCGGCCTTGTCTTCCTGCGCCATATCCGGGTGATCCTGACCGAACTCGACAGCCTCCAGACAGAGGTGGAGAACCTCAACATCGGCCAGTCGGGCGAGGTCCGCGTGGGGGCCGTGACCGGCCCGGCGATGGGCTACCTCATGCCCGCCATCCGCAAGATCAAGGAAGAGGCCCCCGATATCGAGGCCACGATCGAGGTCGGCCCCTCAAGCCAGCTCGTGCGCGGCCTGAAAGAGGGGCGCTTCGACTTCATCATCGCCCGCCTGCCGACAGACGAGGATCACGGCGAATTCCGGGTCTACCCGGCGCGCTCGGAAGGGGTGAAGCTGATGGTGCGCTCCGGCCATCCGCTGGCCGGGCGGCGTGACCTGTCGCTGGAGGAGCTGGCGCGGTACGAATGGGTGGTGCAGGAACGCGGCTCCCCGATCCGCCGCGCTGTAGAGGCGGCCTTCTTGGAAACCGGCAAGGCGGTGCCGCGCAACGTCAACAACTCTTCCTCCCTGCTGGTGGTGCTGGCGCTGCTGTCGCGCTCTGACGTGATCTCACCGCAATCCGAAGAGGTGGCAGAGATCCTGACCCACGAAAGCCTGGGCGCGAAACTCTCGGTGCTGGACCTGAACCGGGACATCCGCGTGTCGCCCTATTTCGTGCTGGCCAATCGCGGCCAGCAATTGCCGCGCATCTCCGAACGGGTGCTTCAGGAGGTGCTGCGCCGGCTGTGATCGCCCCTCGCGCGCGACCTAGCCGCGCGCTGACCCCCTTGAACCAGCCGCTCTGGACCCCCGAAAAAGGGGGCGAATGCCGGTAAATGGCGACTTTTGCCATCTTGCCCGGGCGCGCAAGGTATTGGATTCATTGGGGCGGCCAGGAAAGTGCGAAAAGTGACGATACGGCAAGCTGGACAGGATTTCACACCCGTGAAACCCTGATTTGAAGCGGCCCTTGCAAGGTCCCAGTTCAGGCATACATGCCTGTCTTGACCAGACGCGTGATCCAGCGACGACAACGCGTAACCAGAGATTTCTCACACCGCGGGGCCTTCTACCTTGAACGACCAGATGTTTCAGCATTTGCCATTTTTGCCCGGCAATTGCGACATGGCGAAAGACATTGCCCTCCATGACTGGTCCTCCACCCCGCTCGGGCCGCTGGAAGACTGGCCCGTGGCCCTCAAGATCACCGTCAGCACCATGCTGAACTCTGCCTTCCCCAAGTGCCTGTGCTGGGGCGAAGAGCTGATCGTGATCTACAACGATGCCTTCCGCGCCATCCTGGACCGCAAGCACCCCTGCCTGGGCCAGTCCTTCCTGGATGTCTGGGCAGAGACCGTCGACTCCATCCGCCCGATCACGGAAAAGGCCATGCAGGGCCAGGCCACCTTCATCGAAGACTTCCGCATCGTCACCAACCGCTCCGGTGAAAGCCGAGAGGCCTTTTTCACCTTCTGCTACGGCCCGGTGCGGGATGAAAACGGCACGGTGCGCGGCATGCTCGATACCGTGGTGGAAACCACCGACAAGGTGCTGGCCGAACGCTCTGCAGAGCTGCGCAACCAGGAGCTGGTGCATCGCTCGCGCAATGCCTATGCGCTGGTCTCCGCGCTGATCAACCAGACCTTCCGGGGTTCCCTGCCGCCCGAGCAGATCAAGATGGCCCTGCAGGACCGCATCAGCGCGCTGGTGCGCGCCCAGGACACCCTGACAGAGGACAACGCCGCCGGCGGCCTGATCGAGGTCGTCGCCCTTGGCGCGCTGCAACCCTTCATGAACGACTCCCAGCGGGTCACGGTCTCCGGTCCGCGGATCCTGCTTGGCCGCGAACAGGTCATGGCGCTCAGCCTGGCGCTGCATGAGCTGGCGACCAATTCCACCAAGTACGGCGCGCTCAGCGCGGATGCCGGGCAGGTGGCGCTCAGCTGGGCGGTCGAAGGGCAGGGCGAGGGCACGCAGTTCCGGCTGGTCTGGCAGGAAAGCGGCGGGCCGGAGGTGGTCGCGCCCAAGGGCCAGGGCTTTGGCAGCCGGATCATCGCCGGCGTGCTGCCCAGCGCCTTCAGCGGCACCGTCAACCTGGAGTACGCGCTGCAGGGGCTGACGCTGCAATTGCTCAGCAATGCCGCCAGCCTGATCTCTGCCGATGACCGGCTTGCCGCCGATATCCGCCTGACCGGCGCCTAAGCCCACATCCCCCATCCATCTGACCGCGTCCCCCTGACCGCGTCCCCCTGACCGCGTCAGACCCGGGGCACTCTTGTGACAGGCCGCCGCGGATTTCGCGGCGGTTTCCGTTTCCCCTTGCTCCCCGCCTATACGCAGGCAAATCTTTGCCCGGCTTCGCGCCGGATCCGTTCCCGGACCCAGCCAGGCCGCCGGAACAGGACGCAAAGGACCCCCCATGAAGATCACCCTGACCCGAGGCGTCACCTTCCAGGTCTTCCCCCTGCTGCTTGGCCTGCTGCTTTTCGCGGCCTCGCTCTCTCCCTCGCTCATCCCGCGAAGCTGGGTCTTCGAAGGGGTGCTGGGCGGGGTGCTGACCGCCATCGGCTACCTGGTGGGGCGGGTGCTGCAACTGGCCTGGCTTGCCGCCGGTCTGCCCTCTCCGCGCTCGCGCAGCGCGCGGATCGCCCTGGTGATCTTTGCCATCCCGGTGCTGGTGCTCTGGATCTACGCGCTGTGGAACACCACGGATTGGCAGAACTCCATCCGTGCGCGGGTCGGCATGCCTCCGATCGAAAGCACGGACTGGACCAAGCTGCTGATCCTCTCCGTGCTGGTCTTTGCCGCCTGCTACCTGCTGGGGGTGCTGGTCTCCCTGCTGTTCCGGACGCTGCGCAATCGGCTTTACCGGATCATGCCGGCGCGCACGGCCAACCTGCTGGGGGTGCTGCTGGCCGTGGCGCTGCTGTTCGTCATGACCATGGACGGGCTGGTGCCCTTCGTCATCCGCACGCTCGACAGCTCCTACGAAGAGGCGCAGCGCCTGTTCGACACCGCCCCGCCAGCGCCCCGGGATCCGCGCCGCGCCGGCAGTGCCGAAAGCCTGGTGGGCTGGCAGCAGATGGGCCAGCCGGGGCGCGATTTCATCCAGAACGGCCCCGGAGCCGCGGCCATCACCGCCGTAACCGGGCGCCCCGCGCTGGACCCGATCCGCGTCTACGTGGGCCGCGCCCAGGACAATGATCCTCAGGTCCGCGCCCAGGTCGCGCTCAAGGAGCTGATCCGGCTGCAGGCCTTTGACCGCGCTGTGCTGGTGGTGGCCTCTCCCACCGGGACGGGCTGGCTTGACCCCAGCTCCTTCGATCCGCTGGAATATATCCATGACGGCGATATCGCCACGGTGGCGGCGCAATATTCCTACATGCAATCGCCCATGGCGCTGATCTTTGAAACCGATACCGGGCTGGACCAGGCCAAGGCCATGTTCACCACTGTCTACGACTACTGGAAGGACCTGCCGCCCGACAGCCGCCCCCGGCTTTATGTCCACGGCCTCAGCCTGGGGGCCTGGTCCTCCATGTATGCGGTGGACCTGCTGCGGATCTTCGACGATCCGATCCAGGGGGCCTTCTGGGTGGGCTCGCCCTTCCTGTCGACCAAGTGGCGCGATGCCACGGCGGCGCGCAACCTCGGCTCTCCCTTCGTTTCGCCCGAGGTGGGCGATGGCGCGCTGATCCGCTTCTTCACCCAATACGGCGGGCTTGAGCGCGCCACGGCGGACTGGGCGCGTATGCGGGTGATCTACCTGCAACATGCCTCTGACGGGATCGTCTTCTATGACCCGGCCTCGCTTTGGCGGGCGCCGCCCTGGCTGCGTGAACCGCCCGCGCCCGATGTCTCGCCTGAGATCCGCTTCCTGCCGATCGTCACCCAGTTCCAGCTGGCGATCGACATGATGCTCTCGCTGGGGATGCCGCTGGGCTACGGCCACAGCTACGCCCCGCGCGAATACCTGACCGGCTGGATAGAGCTGAGCGATCCCGCCAACTGGACAGATGCCGATACCGCCCGCCTGATGGAGCGCTGCTCCGGGCGCAGCGAAACCGGCTGCGACAACCGCTGACGCCTGAGGGCTGGCGAGATCGGAAAGGGCAGGGCGCGCGGGCAAGGCACCGTGCGCCCCGTTAATCTTCTTGCGATACCGACGTCCGCACCGACGCAATACCGACGTGATACCGACGCAATACAGACGTGGGTTAAGACGCCCCAATTGCCTGATTAACCAAGGAAAACATTATCTGAAGGCCTGTGGCGCGCAAATTCTTACCGCGCTGCCCCCTCAGAGGCCGTTAATCGCCCCGGACGGGGGCGGGCGGCGCCGTGTCCGGGGTGTCAAAGGGCCGAAAGCCCGGCGTTCGTGTTCAGCATGAACTGGGCAAAGATCGGGCTGCTGGCGGCCCCGATGCTGCGGGCGTTCTCGCCCACGCTGGCGGCCTCTACCCTCGGCGTGATCAGCCCGCGCGTGTCCTGGGTCACCAGGTAGCGGCGCACCCGTTCCACCAGCGCGTTGCGCACCTCGGGCGGGAAGGCCCCGTCGATCAGGATCGCCTCGAAATCGATGACCGAACAGACGGAAAGCGACGCCTTTGCAAGCTCTTGCGCGGTTGTGCCGATCCATGGCTCCACGTAGCGGCCCAGGCCGCTCCAGTCCTGGGGCTTGTGCCAGAGCACCTGCGGATCGATGCCCGCCTCGACCAGCCGTGCCTCAAGCAGGTGGATGGAGGCCGTGTCGATCAGCTGCTGGCTTTCGCCCAGCGGCCCGGTGGTCCGCATGGAGCCCAGCGCGCCCGCATTGCCTTGATTTCCCTCGAAAACCGTCCCATTCAGCGCCACGCCGCCGCCGATGAAGGAGCCTATGAAGAAATAGGCGTAATCGCGGAATTCCTGGCCCCGGCCATACAGGTGCTCCGCATGGCAGGCAGAGGTGGCGTCATTGACCACGAAGACCGGCAGATCGCAGAAGCCCGCGACTTTGCTGGCAAAGTCTATGTCCTTCCAGGAGCGGAACTTTTCCGCCGCCACACCGATCAGGTCATGCCAGCGCCACAGCTCGAAGGGGGTGCCGATCCCGATCCCGCAGACCCGCGCCCGCAGCGTCGGGGAAAGCTCTTGCATGAAGCCAGCTAGCCCCTCTTCAAGAAAGCCGAAGACCGCGTCGGGCATCGGGTAATCATAGGTGGTATAAACCTGCTTGCGCACCTGTCCCGCCAGGTCCAGCAGCAACAGGTCTGCACTTCTGCGCCCGATCTTCAGCCCGCAGGACAGGGCCCCGTCCGGGTCCAGCTCCATCGGGACAGAGGGCTTGCCGACCTTGCCGCGCACCGGCTCTCCCTTGCGCACCAGCCCGTCTTCTTCCAGCGCGCGCAGGATGGTGGACACCGTGGGCCGCGACAGCCCCGTACGCCGCGCCAGGTCGGCCCCTGACAGCGCACGGTGGCGTTGCAGAAGTGATAAGATCAATCGTTCATTATAGTCGCGAATGCCGCGCTGGTTCACACCCGCGCTGCGTTCCCTGAGATTGGCACCATCCATGTGGCCGACCATAGTTCTCCTCCCGCTGGTTGGGAAGATAGGGTGCTCTCCTTAGTTAGTAAAGTTTACTTACTAATTGACAGTGCCATGAGAATCGGGCCTCTTGGGCTGCAACCTGTAGGGGAGAGGACGTTGCAGGTTCCGGTGCGGAGACGCCCCGCATCCAGGCTCAAGACCGATTTCAATGGGAGGAAACCATGAAGAAGCTGATGACATGTTCGGCAGTTGCCCTGGCCACGATGGCCGGTGGCGCCTATGCGCAGACCAATGCCTGCCTGATCACCAAGACCGATACCAACCCGTTCTTCGTCAAGATGAAGGAAGGTGCTTCTGCCGCTGCGGCGGAGAACGGCATCAACCTGTCGACCTTCGCCGGCAAGTACGACGGCGATGTCGAAACACAGGTCGCGGCGGTGGAAACCTGCATGGCCTCCGGGGCCAAGGGCATCCTGATCACCCCCACGGACAGCCGCGCGCTGGTGCCGGTCATCACCCAGGCCCGCGAAGCCGGCGCGCTGGTGATCGCCCTCGACACCCAGTTCGAGCCCGCCGATGCGGCCGATGCCACCTTCGCCACGGACAACTTCAAGGCCGGTGAGCTGATCGGCCAATGGGCCAAGGCCACCATGGGCGCAGAGGCAGAGAACGCCAGGATCGCGCTGCTGGACCTGAATGCCTCTGAGGTTTCCGTGGATTACCAGCGCGATAACGGCTTTCTCAATGGCTTCGGCATCGACATCAAGGACCCCACCGACATCGGGGATGAGGACGATCCCCGCATCGTCGGCAACGATGTCACCGATGGCTCCCCCGATGGCGGGCGCACGGCGATGGAGAACCTCCTGCAGCTCGATCCCGATATCAACCTGGTCTACACGATCAACGAACCCGCCGCGGCTGGCGCCTACGAGGCGCTGAAATCCTTCGGCAAGGACGAGGGCGTGCTGATCGTCTCGGTCGACGGCGGCTGCCCCGGCGTGCGCGACGTGGCCGGCGGCGTGATCGGCGCCACGGCCATGCAGTTCCCGCTGCTCATGGCCTCCAAGGGGATCGAGGCGATCAAGACCTTCGCGGAAACCGGCGAGAAGCCGCAGAACAGCGACGGCCTTGATTTCTACAACACCGGGGTCGAGCTGATCACCGATCAGCCGGTCGAGGGTCTGCCCTCCATCACCTCCGAAGAGGGGCTGAAGAAGTGCTGGGGCTGAGCCTTGGCTGACACGGCCGGCGGGGCGCTCCTGCGCCCTGCCACCCCACCAATGGTTCACAATTTTGACGGAATCTGATGCCGCCGCTACGCTCGCCGGCGAGGGAGAGAGTCATGTCGGAAACGACCAAACCGGGCCACAAGGGCCAGGACTACGAACAGACGCTGGATCGCAGCGACGCGCGGGTGGCGGCCTTTGACCGCGGCCAGCATTCGCCGCTGGAGCGTGTGCAGCACGTCTTGCACAACAATCCGACGCTGGTGCCCGTCATCGTGCTGCTGGTCAGCCTGGCGGTCTTCGGACTGATCGCGGGCGGCAAGTTTTTCTCTGCCTTCAACCTCAGCCTGATCCTGCAACAGGTCTCCATCATCGGGATCCTGGCAGCGGCGCAATCGCTGATCATCCTGACCGCAGGCATCGACCTGTCGGTGGCGGCCATCATGGTGCTGATGTCTGTGATCATGGGCAACCTCGCGGTCTTCGCGGGCGTGCCGACCGGCATCTCGATCGTCATCGGGCTGATCGGCGGGGTGGCCGCCGGGGGCATGAACGGCTGGCTGATCACCAAGGTGAAGCTGCCGCCCTTCATCACCACGCTGGGCACCTGGTCGATCTTCTACGCGCTGCTGCTCTGGCTGTCCGGCGCGCAGTCCATCCGCGGCCAGGATATCGACGCCAATGCGCCCTTCCTCAAGATCTTCGGGGCCTCTTTCAACATCGGGGGCGCAAGGATCACGCTCAGCGCGCTGCTGATGATCGCGGTCTTCCTGGTGCTCTGGTACATGCTGAACAAGACCGCCTGGGGCCGCCACGTCTATGCCATCGGCGATGACAAGGAGGCCGCGCAGCTTTCCGGCATCCGCACGGACCGCACGCTGCTTTCGGTCTACGGGCTGGCCGGGCTGGTCTGCGCGCTGGCCGGCTGGGCCTCCATCGGGCGGGTCGGCTCCATCTCTCCGCAAAGCTTTTACGAGGGGAACCTGGACAGCATCACCGCCGTGGTGATCGGGGGCATCTCCCTGTTCGGCGGGCGGGGCTCCATCCTGGGGGCGCTCTTCGGGGCGCTGATCGTGGGGGTCTTCCGCTCCGGCCTGCGCCTGTCCGGTGTCGACGTGCTCTGGCAGGTCTTCGCCATCGGCTGGCTCATCATCATCGCGGTCGCCATCGACCAATGGATCAGAAGGGTTTCGGCATAATGAGCACACCTGTCGTCCAAGCCCGCGGAATCGTGAAGCGCTACGGCCACGTGACCGCGATCGACCACTCCGACTTCGAGCTCCGCAAGGGAGAGATCCTTGCCGTGATCGGCGACAACGGGGCCGGCAAATCCTCCATCGTCAAGGCGATCTGCGGCGCCACCGTCCCCGATGAGGGTGAGATCCTGATAGAGGGCAAGCCGGTGCGCTTCACCTCTCCGATCCAGGCGCGGGACATGGGGATAGAGATCGTCTACCAGAACCTCGCCCTGTCGCCGGCCCTGTCGATTGCCGACAACATGTTCACCGGCCGCGAGATCCGCAAGCAGGGCTGGATGGGCAAGTACCTGAGGATGCTCGACAAGCCCGCGATGGAGGATTTCGCCCGCGAGAAGCTGACAGAGCTTGGGCTGATGACCGTGCAGTCGATCAAGCAGCCGGTGGAAACGCTTTCGGGCGGTCAGCGCCAGGGCGTGGCCGTGGCGCGCGCGGCGGCCTTTGCGACGAAGTTCATCATCATGGATGAACCCACGGCGGCCCTGGGGGTCAAGGAAAGCCGCAAGGTGCTTGAACTGATCCAGGACGTGCGGGCGCGCGGCATCCCGATCATCCTGATCAGCCACAACATGCCCCATGTCTTCGAGGTCGCGGATCGCATCCACGTTCACCGCTTGGGCAAGCGCCTCTGCACCATCGACCCCAAGGACTACACCATGTCCGATGCGGTGGCCTTCATGACGGGCGCGAAGGAGCCCCCGTCAGAGCACGCCGCATGAGCACGGCCGAAGACAGGGCAGAGGCGCTGCTGGGCCCGGTCCTGGCCGCGCCACGCGCCGGGCGGCGGCGCCTGGTGGCGCTTGCCGGGCCGCCGGCCTCCGGCAAGTCCACCGTGGCAGAGCTGCTGGTGGCCCGCCTCAACGCGGCGGGATGCTCGGCGGCGGTGGTGCCAATGGATGGCTTCCACCTGGACAACCGCATCCTGGAACGGCGCGACCTGCTGGCCCGCAAGGGCTGCCCGGAAAGCTTCGATCACGGCGGTCTGCTGCGGCTGGTGCGCGCGCTGTCTGACAGCCCCCAGGTCTTCTACCCGATTTTCGACCGGGCGCGCGATATCGCCATCGCCGGCGCCGGAGAGGTGGCGGCGGACTGCGACACCCTGGTGGTAGAGGGCAACTACCTGCTTTACGACGCGCCGGGCTGGCGTGACCTGCAGCCCTGCTGGGATGTCTCCATCCGGCTGGACGTGCCCGAGGCCGTCCTGCATCGCCGTCTTGTCGACAGGTGGCTAGGCCATGGGCTCAGCCCCGATGCCGCGCGGGCCCGGGCAGAGGGAAACGATCTCCGCAACGCAAGGCTGGTGGCCGCTGCCGCGCTGCCGGCGGATGTGACCCTTTCGGGCTGAAAGGGTCTGGATCCTGCGCAAGTCATTGGAAGCGTAGGGATTAAGGTTCCGTTACCGCCGCGTCCGCAAGCCTGGCCTGCGGCGTTCGGTCCCCGCGCATCCCTGTCCCAAACAGCCCATCTTCCAGCTTGCGGAAGACCGCGCTAGGAAGGGGCCATGGCAGAGAACGACAAAAGCACATGTTGCGTGAAGGGCTGGGGCGCTGGCCGGGATACCGCTGTGGCGCCCGCCGGTTGGGCCGATCTGCCCCGGGCCGACCCGGCAGAGCAGCAGGCGCTGCGCGACGCGCTGGTGCCCATTCCCGGTGGGATCTTCGAAATGGGCACGCGCCACTCGACCTACCCGGAGGATCTGGACAGCCCGCGCCGCAAGGTCCGCGTCTCGCCCTTCCGCATCGGTGCCACCACGGTCACCAATGCGCAGTTCGCCCGCTTCATCGAGGCAACCGGCTATCGCACCGTGGCCGAAAAGGAAGGCTGGAGCTTCGTCTTCCACCTGCTTCTCGACCGGCCCGAGGACTGGCCGCTCAGCCCTGGCCGCCTGACCTGGTGGCGCCGGGTCGACGGGGCCTGCTGGGCCGCGCCCGAAGGCCCCGGCAGCGAGTGGCAGGACCGGCCGGATCACCCGGTGGTGCAGGTCTGCTGGTACGATGCCATGGCCTATTGCCAATGGTCCTGCCTGCGCCTGCCGCGCGAAGCGGAATGGGAGCGCGCCGCAAGGGGCGGACACGCCCGGCGCAAGTTTCCCTGGGGCAATGCCCTGACGCCCGAGGGGCGGCACATGATGAACGTCTGGCAGGGCGACTTCCCGAATGTGAACACCGCAGAGGACGGCCATGTCGGCACCGCCCCCGCGCGGTCCTATGAACCCAATGACTATGGCCTCTACGCCATGACGGGCAATGTCTGGGAATGGGTCGGGGATCGCTACGGCCCGCGCCCCGCGCCCGGCCGCATGCCAGAGGTCGATCCCGAGGGGCCCGATGAGGGCGCCTCCCGAATGCAGCGCGGCGGATCCTTCCTGTGCCATGCAAGCTATTGCGATCGTTACCACGTTCATTCCCGCACGGCGAACGACCCCGACAGCGCGACCAGCAACGCCGGCTTCCGGGTCGCCGCCTCTGCGTGATCCGAGTCGCCGGAGGTCCCGTTCGCAGGTGACGCGACAGGCCCTGCGATCAAGTCAGCAATAGAGCGGAAGGAAATGGGGCATAGGGCTTCGGACCACTGGCAAGCAGGGGTCCCGGTCTGGCCTGCGCAAACCGCCGGATCGGACCTGTTCGGTCACGATCTGCGGTTCAGCTCATAAGAGAGAAGTGGCTGGGGTGGTAGGATTCGAACCTACGGTACACTGTACCAAAAACAGTTGCCTTACCACTTGGCTACACCCCAACGTGGAGCGCTGATTACTCCGACATCGCGCGGGGTTCAACCCCTTTTCGAGCGAAAAATGCAGCTCTTTTTCATGCTGACCTCTGGGAATGTTCCGGCAGCGATGACAGGCCCAATGGACCCTGCGTCACTCGACGATCTCGTCCTTGCCCACACCCCAAAGAGCGGTCTTCGGGGCCCAGCCGGAATAGCCGGCGACAGAGACCTGGCACCAGTCGGCTTCGCATTCCTCAAGGTCCGCGATGACGCCTGCTTCCAGCTTGGCGGTCACGCGGGAATTGGCACCGGGGCGGAATCGCAGTTCCAGCAGGTTCTTCTCCACCAGCACGGTGCGGTGACCGGAGATCAGCGCGTAATGCACCCAGCCGCCCATGCCGTCATGGTCGCGGATTCGGCGCCAGTGGCCATATTCGGCGATGATCTCGACGGGCAGGCCCTTGCGCAGGAATTCCCAGTCGATCCGGTGAGTCTTGGACGGGCCGCGGCGCACGTTGGCGCGGCTTGATTTCATCGACACGAACCGGGGCAGGGGCAGGTTGGTCACCGGCCCGACAGAGGCCGCCGGCTCCGGCGCGGGCAGGGGGTCCTGCATCGCCAGAGAGGCGGATTGCTGCCCGTTTTCCGTGGCTTCCTGGGTCGGGCTGTCTGCCCCCTCCAGTCCCGGAACATCCGTTGCCGCCCAAAGGGTGGCCCCTGAGAACAGGGTCACTACCAGCGCGCATGCGCTTGTCCGCCAATGCCTCATGATCTTGCCTGCTCTGCTTTGCATGGGGGTTCTTGTGCCCCGCTGCTGTTTCCGTCACTTTGCCCCTGACCGCGCCGTTTGGGAAGACGCAGGAGAAGCTGAATGCCATCTCGACGCCTGACTGTTGTTGTTACGCGACGCCTGCCGGGACCGGTAGAGGCGCGCATGGCGGAACTGTTCAATTTCACGCCGGGCCCGGAAGGCCGCCCCATGAGTCGCGAGGAACTGGTAGAGGCCGTGCGCCATGCCGATGTCCTTGTACCCAACTTGCGCGATGAGATCGACCAGTCCCTTCTGGCCCAGGCCGGGGATCAGTTGCGCCTGATCGCCAATTACGGCGCGGGTGTGGATCATATCGATATCCAGACCGCACGCCAGCGCGGGATCCTCGTGTCCAGCACGCCGGACGTGGTGACAGAGGATACGGCGGACATGACCATCGCCCTGATCCTGGCGCTGCTGCGGCGCCTCCCGGAAGGCCTGGCCCTGATGCAGGGCGAAGCCTGGGAGGGATGGAGCCCCAATGCACTTCTGGGCTCCCGCATTGCCGGCAAGCGGCTGGGCATCCTGGGGATGGGACGGATCGGCCAGGCGCTGGCCCGCCGGGCCAATGCCTTCGGCATGCAGGTCCATTACCACAACCGCCGCCGCCTGCGCGAAGAGACCGAAGCGGATCTGAAGGCGCGCTACTGGGAAAGCCTTGACCAGATGGTGGCACGGATGGACGTGATTTCCGTCAACTGCCCGCATACCCCCTCGACCTTTCACCTGCTGAATGCCCGCCGTCTCAGGCTGATGAAGCCGGAAGCGGTGCTGGTGAACACCTCGCGCGGGGAGGTGATCGACGAGAATGCGCTGACCCGGATGCTGCGCGCGGGTGAGATCGCCGGAGCCGGCCTGGATGTATTTGGCGGACGGCGCGATGCGAACCCCCGCCTCAAGGCGCTGAACAACGTCGTGCTGCTGCCGCACATGGGCTCTGCCACGCGGGAAGGGCGGATCGAGATGGGCGAGAAAGTCATTATCAACATCAAGACCTTCGCGGATGGCCACCGCCCGCCGGACCAGGTCGTGCCGGGGGTCCTTTGACCCGCGCGGCCCCCGGCGCCTTCGCGCTTGTCCTGGCGCTGCTCTGCGGCTTCCTGGCCCTGACGCCCCGCGCCAACCCCCTGGTCACCACGGCAGAGAAGTACCAGCAGGAGATCGCTGTCGCCAGCGGGGCGACCTATATCTCTCTGCGGGCGATCAACGCCGCGCTCTCCTTTGCCCAGGATGTGGAGGTCGGCGGCTCCATGGGGCTGTCGGCCAACGTCCAGCCCTTCAAGTGGCTTGAGCCCATCGACGACACGGTCGAGCGGATCTCTGCGGCGATCTTCGCGGTGGCGGTGCTGACCGGCGTGCTGTCGATGTCCTTGGCGCCCGTGGCCTCGGTCGGCTTCGTGCTGCTGGCGGTCGCGCTGCTGACCCGCTGCGGCTGCGACATGGCCGTGGGATGGCAGCGCACGGCGCCCGGCCTGCGCCGCTTCGGCGGCTCTTGCGGGATGCTGGGCTTTGCCTTCGCCATCGGCCTGCCCTTTGCCTATGCCCTGGGGGTCTGGGGCGGCGACATCCTGACCGCCTCCGCCGCGGCAGAGGCCAACGCCGTGCTGGACCACATCGCGGACAATGCGCGGCTTCTGATCGGGCTGGATGACGGCGGTCTGGATGAACGCGGCTGGCGCGAAAGCATCGAGGCCTATCGCAATGCCGCCGGGGACCTCTGGGAGCAGGCCGATGAAATGCTCTCGGCCTCTCTGACGCTGGTGGGGATCTTCGTGCTGCGCATGGTGGTCCTGCCGATGGTCCTGCTGCTGGCGCTGGTCTCCATTACCCGCAGGATCCTGAGCGCCTGAACTGCGGCCTGAGCGCAGGCAGAGCGCCTGCGTCAGGACTGCCGGAACAGATCCCGCCCGCAGGCGCGAAAGGGCAGGGGCCCCTTTACCGTGTCGCGCCGGGCACCCAAAGCACATCGCCTGCGCCGCCATCATTGGCCGCGCGCGAGGCCACGAAGAACCAGTCGCTGAGCCGGTTGAGGTACTTCACCGCGACAGCGTTGCACTCCTCTTCCGCCATCAGCGCGACGGTCAGCCGTTCGGCCCGCCGGCAGACGGTCCGGCACAGGTGCAGATGCGCGGCCAGCGCAGAGCCGCCTGGCAGGACGAAGCTGCGCAGCGGCTGAAGGTCGGCGTTCATCGCGTCGATTTCCGCCTCCAGGCGATCGACCTGCGATGCGATCATCCGCAGCGGCTCATAGGGGGCTTCGGAATCCTTTTCCATGTTCGGGCGGCACAGGTCTGCGCCAAGGTCGAACAGGTCGTTCTGGATCCGTGCCAGCGCCGCGTCCATCTCGCCTTCGGCATGCAGTCGCGCCAGGCCCAGAGCGGCGTTGGTCTCGTCCACCGTGCCGTAAGCCTCGACCCGAAGAGAGGGCTTGGTCACGCGCGATCCATCGCCAAGCGCGGTATCGCCGGCATCGCCGGTGCGTGTGTAGATCTTGGACAGTACGACCAATTCAGCCTCCTTGTCGGATGAGAACGAACAGCAGGATCAGGACCACGGCCAGGAACTGGGCGATGATCCGCGCCTGCATGAGCTTGTTGGAGCGCTTGCTGTCGCCGCCCTTCGCAAAGTTTCCGATGCCGAGCATCAGGATCACGGCAACCAGAAGGACAGCGCCTCCGGCAACCAGGAACAGGGGATCATTGGCCATGGAAAGCTCCTCTCTCTGCCTCTGGATGTAGAGGTTGGCGGGCGGAAAGCGAACCCGAAAATGGGGTCAGGCGTTGCGGACCAGGCGGTCGATCAGCCGGGCCGGCAGCAGGCGGCGCATGGCGGCGGCGACATAGGTCGGTGTGGTGACCATGTAGCGCGGCTTGGGGCGGGGGTCTTCCAGGGCGCGGATCAGCTTGGCCGTCAGCGCCTCTGGACCCAGTTCGAAGCGGTCTTCCTTGCCCGCCGAAGGGCCACGCTTGTAGAGCTTGTCGAGCAACCCGTTGCGGTAATCCTCTGCACGGGCGGAGTTTTCCCAGTCCACCCAGCGTTCGAAGGCCTTGATGGCATTCTTGCGAAAGTCGGTGCGGATGGGGCCGGGTTCGATCAGGATGACGTGGATGCCAGAGCCTTCAAGCTCCACCCGCAGGGTATCGCTCAGCCCTTCCAGCGCGAACTTGCTGGCATTGTAGGGGCCGCGCCAGGGTGCGGCGACAAGTCCCAGCACCGAAGAGCAGTTGATGATCCGGCCGGTGCCCCGCGCGCGCATGGCGGGCAGTACGGCGCGGGTCAGTGCATGGGGGCCCATGAAGTTGGTCTCGAACTGGACGCGCATGGCCTCTCGGGGGATATCCTCGACCGGGCCGGGAATGGCGAAGGCACCGTTGTTGAAGACCGCGTCCAGCGCGCCGTCGGTACGCTCCAGCGCCTCGGCGGCGGCGTACTCGACGCTGTCCTGGTCGGCGTAGTCAAGCTGCAGGGCCTCGAAGCCCTCGTCCGCCAGGCGGGCAACGTCTTCCGGTTGCCTGGCAGAGGCAAGGACTCGCCAGCCGTGCTGGCGCAATCCGCGGGCGGCGTCCTGTCCGATCCCGGAGGAACAGCCTGTGATGAGAATGGATTTGGTCATGCCCTGTTGTGCCGGTCGCCGGCAAACAGGGCAAGGGGGCGGCAGCGCAAGCGGTCAGTCCGCAGAAGCGCTGACCAGCCAGTCGGCCATCCAGCCGGTGGCGCCGGCGGGCAGCTTCAGGTTCACCCAGTCGCCTTCGGAGCCGATGACTTCGACCTCAGCGCCCTTGGTCAGGGTGGAGACCACGGCGTAGTTGGTGCCCGGTCCGGTGCGCATGTTAACGCGGTTGCCGGTAACTTCGCGGATGTCCGCAGATTGGGCCGGCTCAGGGGCAGACGTGGTGGAGGTCGCTGCAAAGGACTTGGCGCGGGGCAGGTTGGACAGGCTCATCTGTTCGATCTTGGCCAGCATTTCCGGCGTCAGCACGTCCGAGCTGGTAGAGGGGAGGTCGTTTGTTCCGGCAGAAGCGCGGGTCACCATCGCGGGATCGGCGGGCTTGGCTGCCGGCGCAACCCGCTTGGCGGGGGGCGGCGTGGGCGATGCAGGGACCGTGGCGACGGCGGCGGTTGCGACCGGTGCCGCCTCCGCAGCATTGGCTGCCATCAGCGGCTGCGTGTCAGTTGCCCTGGTACGGGGGGCCGCTGCGCGGGATCCGTCCATGTTCTGGGCAACGGCTTCGAATGAACCGAGGGGCTCGAAATCCGATCCACCACTCAACTCATAGAAGACCAGGAACATGGCAGTGATGGAAAGAAGTAGGAACTTGTTCATGATAATCTCCGCGGCAGCTGAGAGACTAACTACCCTTATAGTAATCGGTTCCCTGAATACTTGATATCTTTCTCGGGCCGCCTTTGCGTGAGGGCTTCCAAAAGAGCCCGGTGAAGCGCATCTGGCGGCTTTACCCGCCTTGCTTGCACGAGTATCACAACCGTCATGACCGACACGCCTGAAGACCCCGATATCGGCCCCGAGCCCGGTGACATCCAGCTTGCCGAACCGCTGCGCCGCGCCATTGGCGAGCGCTACCTGACCTATGCGCTGTCCACGATCATGCACCGGGCCTTGCCGGATGCGCGTGACGGGCTGAAGCCGGTCCACCGCCGAATCCTCTACGCGATGCGAGAGCTGAAGCTGGCCCCGAACGGGCGCTTCCGCAAAAGCTCCAAGATTTCCGGCGACGTGATGGGCAACTATCACCCGCACGGGGACTCCGCGATCTATGATGCCATGGCCCGGCTGGCGCAGGACTTCAACGTCCGCTACCCGCTGGTGGATGGCCAGGGCAACTTCGGCAACATCGACGGGGACAACCCGGCAGCCTCGCGGTACACCGAAGCCCGGCTGACCGTGGTCGCCGAAGCCCTGATGGAGGGGCTGAACGAGAACGCGGTCGATTACCGGGACAACTACGACGGCACGCTGACAGAGCCGGTCGTGCTGCCGGCCTCCTTCCCGAACCTGCTGGCCAATGGCTCTTCCGGGATCGCGGTCGGCATGGCCACCAACATCCCGCCGCATAACATCGTCGAGCTGTGCAATGCCTGCCTGCATCTGATCAAGACGCCCGAGGCGCGCGACGACACGCTGCTGCAATATGTGCCGGGCCCCGATTTCCCCACCGGCGGCGTGCTGGTCGAAGCGCCGGAGAATATTGCCAAGGCCTATGCGACGGGCCGGGGCTCCATGCGGCTGCGCGCCAAGTGGCACAAGGAGGACCTGGGCCGCGGCATGTGGCAGATCGTGGTCACGGAGATCCCTTACCAGGTCCAGAAATCCAAGCTGGTGGAGCGGATCGCGGATCTGATCCAGACCCGCAAGATCCCCATCCTTGCCGATATCCGGGATGAAAGTGCCGAAGACATCCGCATGGTGCTTGAGCCGCGCGCCAAGACGGTGGATCCGGACGTGCTGATGAGCATGCTGTTCCGGAACTGCGACCTGGAAGTGAAATTCGCGCTCAACATGAACGTGCTGATCGACGGGCTCACGCCCAAGGTCTGCTCCATGAAGGAAGTGCTGCGCGCCTTCCTCGATCACCGGCGCGAGGTGCTGCAACGCCGCTCGCAGCACCGGCTGGAAAAGATCGACCACCGGCTGGAAGTGCTGGAAGGCTTCATCACCGCCTTCCTGAACCTCGACCGGGTGATCGACATCATCCGCTATGACGATGATCCCAAGCAGGCCCTCATGCTTGAGAACTGGGAGCTGAAGCGCGCCCGGGCGACCTCGGAAGCGGATTATGTCTCTCCCATCGGGATCGACGAACACGGTGAGCTCTCCGAAGTCCAGGCAGAGGCGATCCTGAACATGCGCCTGCGCTCCTTGCGGCGCCTGGAAGAGATGGAGCTTGTCCGGGAACGCGATGCGCTGATGGAAGAGCGCATGGGGCTCGAGGATCTGCTGGCCACGCCGGAACGGCAGTGGGACCGCGTCGCAGAACAGATCCGCGACACCCGCAAGGCCTTCGGCAAGGATTACCCGGGCGGCGCCCGGCGCACGCTGATCGAATCCGCCGCAGAGGCCGAAGAGGTGCCGCTGGAAGCGATGATCGAACGGGAGCCGATCACCGTTGTCTGTTCCAAGATGGGCTGGATCCGCGCGATGAAGGGTCATATCGACCTGGCCCAGCCGGAGAAGCTCAAGTTCAAGGACGGGGACGAGGGGCGCTTCCTCTTCCATGCAGAGACAACGGACAAGATCCTGGTCTTCGGTTCCAACGGGCGGTTCTATACCGTCCAGGCCGCCAACCTGCCCGGCGGGCGCGGCATGGGTGAACCCCTGCGGCTGATGGTCGACCTGCCCAACGAATCCGAGATCGTGGAGATGCTGATCCACCGCCCGGGCGAGAAGCTGATCGTGGCCTCTTCTGCTGGCGACGGGTTCCTTGTGGCCGAAGACGAAGTGCTGGCCCAGACCCGCACCGGGCGCCAGGTGCTGAACGTCAAGGACGGTGTGCGGGCTTTGCTGGCCAAGCCGATCTGGGGCGATCACGTGGCCTGCGTGGGCGAGAACCGCAAGGTGCTGGTCTTCGCGCTGGAAGAGATGCCGGAGCTGGGTCGCGGCAAGGGCGTGCGCCTGCAGAAGTACAAGGATGGCGGCCTGTCGGACCTGACCACCTTCGTTCTGGCGGATGGCCTGTCCTGGAAGGATCCGGCCGGTCGCACTCGGACAGAGCCCGACCTGGGCGAATGGCTTGGCAAGCGGGCAGGCACGGGCCGGATGGCGCCGCGCGGCTTCCCGCGGGACAACAAGTTCACCTGAACCGCCGCTGCTAAGGCAGAGCTGACCTGAAAAGCGCCCTGGATGAAAATCCGGGGCGTTTTCCTTTGTGCTCTTCGAGGTTCAGCATGGGGGCCGGATCACTCCCTAGGGCTGGCCTTCAGCCAGACACCCCCTTCGGGTCGCAGCGTGAGGATCATAACGGGCGCGGGCTGCTGCCCGGCAATGGCGGTGAAGCGGAACCTGGACAGCAGGGTCGCCAGGATGATCACCGCTTCCTGCAAGGCGAAACTGGCTCCGATGCAGATCCGGGGGCCATCGCCGAAGGGCAGGTAGCTGTAGCGCGCAATGGCCTTCCGGTCGGCGAAGCGCGCAGGCACGAAGTCATCCGCATCCTCCCAGAGCAGCCGGTTCCGGTGCAGCGCGTAGATCGGCAGGATCACCGTATCCCCGGGCCTGATGTCGCGGCCACACAGCCGGTCCCGCTTCTGCGCGGTCCGGGAGATGATGCCGGCGGGCGGATACAGGCGCAGGGTCTCGTCGATGATCTGCCGCGTCAGGGGCAGCGCCTCCACATCCTCCGCCGTCGCGGCACGGCCTTGCAGGACGCCTCTGGCTTCCTCGCCCGCGGCCTCCTGGATCTCTGGCGCGAAGGCACAGAGATAGAGCGCCCAGCCAAGGGTCAGGGCCGTGGTCTCATGCCCGGCCACGATGAAGGTCAGCAGGTTGTCGGCCAGTTCCCCGTCCGACATGCGCCGCCCGGTCTTGGGGTCCTGCGCGGCCAGCAGCAGGTCCATCAGGTCCGGGATCTCCGGCCCCTCGGGCCTCTCGCGCCGGGTGGCGATGGCGTCATCGGCCACGGCCTTCATCTGCTTCAGCACGGGGCCGGAAAAGACCCGTCCGGGGCGCGGGACCCAGTCCGGCAAGCCCAGGATATCGAAGAAGGAGACCTTGCCGGCGCTGGCGATATAGGTCTCGATCGCGCGGTGCACGCCGTCCCGGTCAAACATCTGCCCGCCGGAAAAGGTCACATCCGCGATCACCTCGTAGGTGGCGCGCACCATCTCCTCCGCCACGTTCACCGGGCGCCCTTCGGCCCCCGCGATGCGGTTTGCGGCCTGTTCGGCGGCCCGCATCATGACAGGGGCCAAGTCCGTGACGTGGCGATGGGAAAAGACTGGGGCCGCGGCGCGGCGTTGCCAGCGCCAATGGGCGCCCTCGGCGATGAAAAGGCTCTCTCCGATGGCCGGACGCAGGAGATTCTTGGTCACATCCGATTTCGGGTAATCCGCCACCCGGTCCAGCAGGACCTGGCGGATCGCCTCCGGATCCATCAGCATGTGCCAGCGGACCCCGACCTTGCCAGAGACGATGGGTTGCTTCACCGAGAGCTCCGGCAGGATCTCAAGCAGGTTGCGCCGCGCTGCCCTGAGCGATCCCAGCAGGCCAAGGGGCTGGGTCACCAATGGCACATGGACGGGCAGGGGACGGGGCGGGGCGGGAATGTCGGACACGGAAATCCTCCGGAATGGGGTGGTAGTCAACCTAGGTGCCCCCTGCCGTTAGGGCAATTCACCACTTCGCGCGCCAGCTTGCCACGGTGGGCGCAAATAGCTCTCCTGTGAATTGAAAAGAGGGGGGGCATCGGCTATGCCCGACGGACGCCGCGCAATTCTTTCCGGGGGTCCAATGCACCGCATCCGCTCTGTCACTCGTCTCCCCGCCGCCCTGGTCGCGGCATCCGTGCTTCTCCTGAGCGCCTGCACCTATTCCGAAGACCTGCACAAACCGCCGGTTCCCCTGGGGGACTTCCGTCTTGGTCACAACGTGGTCGTCGCCTCGAAGATGCGAAAGGGCCCGCTGTCCCGCCACGTCGAGGAAGAAGAGATGGTCCAGGCCGTCACCGCCGCCGTGGAAGAGCGCTTCCGCCGCTACGACGGCTCGGGCCTCTACCACCTGGGTATCTCCATCGAAGGCTACGTGATCGCCGCACCGGGCGTTCCGCTGCTGCTCAAGCCGCGCTCGGCGCTGATCACCAATGTCACGCTCTGGGATGACAAGGCGAACAAGAAGCTCACGGAAGAACCCAAGCGCATCGAGGTGCTGGAAAGCTTCAACGAAGAGACCTTCATCGGCTCCGGCCTGACCATGGCCCGCGAAGAGCAGCTGCAGAACGTCGCGCGCAATATCGCCAAGGAAATCCAGAACTGGCTGGAGGAAAACCCCCAGTGGTTCGAGGCCACCCCCGAAGAGATCGCCGCCGATGAGGCAGAGCGCGCTAAAGCCTCCTCCAGCGCAAGGAAGGACGCGCCGCGCTATTTCGGCGAAGGCGTGACCTATGATCCCGAGGCGATCCTGGCCGCCGAAGAGGCCGCCGAGGCAAAGGCCGAAGCCGCCGAGCGTGCAGCTGACGCAGCGGAACAGGGGAACGCCCTCGGGGCGGATCCGATCCTGCTTCCCGACAGCGCGGAATAGGCCGGCTCAAGGCCTGCGGCGCTCCCGGCAGGCCGGGGGCGCGCCTGCCGCGGGGGTGCGCTGCCATGCAGCGCTGCCCACAAGGTGCAACAGCCGGTATCTGAACGCCAAGAGATGCTTGATTTTCCCCTTGAGACTCAATAAATCGCGCTCCGAGTGAAATCGGGCCGATGGCCCCCAGACCACAAAGGCGCCTGACCATGGGTAAGGAAAAGTTTGAGCGCGGCAAACCGCACTGCAACATCGGCACGATCGGTCACGTTGACCACGGCAAGACGACGCTGACGGCGGCGATCACGAAGTACTTCGGTGACTTCCGCGCCTACGACCAGATCGACGGCGCGCCGGAAGAAAAGGCCCGCGGCATCACGATCTCGACCGCACACGTGGAATACGAGACCGAAGCGCGCCACTATGCGCACGTCGACTGCCCCGGCCACGCCGACTACGTCAAGAACATGATCACCGGTGCTGCCCAGATGGACGGCGCGATCCTGGTCGTGAACGCCGCTGACGGCCCCATGCCGCAAACGCGCGAGCACATCCTGCTCGGCCGCCAGGTGGGTATCCCCGCCATGGTCGTCTTCATGAACAAGGTTGACCAGGTCGACGACGAAGAGCTGCTCGAGCTCGTCGAGATGGAAATCCGCGAACTGCTCTCCGAGTACGACTTCCCGGGCGACGACATCCCCGTCATCGCCGGCTCTGCCCTGGCAGCGATGGAAGGCCGCAACCCGGAAATCGGCGAAGAGAAGATCAAGGAACTGATGGCCGCCGTGGATGAGTACATCCCGCAGCCCGAACGTGCCGTTGACCAGCCCTTCCTGATGCCGATCGAAGACGTGTTCTCGATCTCCGGCCGTGGTACGGTTGTGACCGGCCGTGTCGAGCGTGGCGTCGTGAACGTCGGCGACGAACTGGAAATCGTCGGCATCAAGGACACCAAGAAAACGACCTGCACGGGCGTGGAAATGTTCCGCAAGCTGCTGGATCGTGGTGAAGCAGGCGACAACGTCGGCGTCCTGCTGCGCGGCATCGACCGTGAAGGCGTTGAGCGCGGCCAGGTGCTGTGCAAGCCCAAGTCGGTCAACCCGCACACCAAGTTCGAAGCAGAAGCCTACATCCTGACCAAGGATGAAGGTGGCCGTCACACGCCGTTCTTCGCCAACTACCGCCCGCAGTTCTACTTCCGGACCACGGACGTCACCGGCACCGTTCAGCTGCCCGAAGGCACTGAAATGGTCATGCCCGGCGACAACCTGAAGTTCACGGTTGAACTGATCGCGCCGATCGCCATGGAAGAGAAGCTGCGCTTCGCTATCCGTGAAGGCGGCCGCACCGTCGGCTCCGGCGTCGTCTCCAAGATCATCGAGTGATGATCGCGCCGGGTGCGTGCCCTGCACGCACCTGACGGGACGCCGAAAAGGACGCGTGACACCGTCGCGGGTCCGGCAACAGATCCAAGGAGCGGTCCCCCGGGGGGCCGCTCTTTTTCATTGCGCGCTTGCAGGGCAGCGACACTGAGCGGGCTTATCCGTGGGGTGAATGCAAAAAACCTCCCCTGATCTGCGCGGAATGGCCATACTCCGGCTGGTAAAGGCGACGCTGCGGGACATGTCGCAGGACATCGGAAGGGGCTTACATGAGCGACTGCATCCATTGTGCCTATATCCTCGAGGGGCCGGAAAAAGGCCGCAGCCTCGATTCCCACCTCTTGGGGACAGAGCTGAAGGGGCCGGCGGTCACCTGGGCGCACCTGGACGACAAGGCGCCCGATGTGCGCGACTGGCTGGCAGAGAACCTGCCGTTCCTGGAGGACTGGGTACTGGATGCCCTGGCCCAGCCCAACGCGCATTCCAGGGCCACCACGGTGGGGGAGGGGCTGTTCATCGTCCTGCGCAGCATCAACGTGAACGACGGGGCGGATCCGCTGGACATGCTGGCCCTGCGGATCTGGGCGGACAAGACGCGGATCGTCACCCTGTCCAGCCACCCGATCGATGCGCTGGACGAGGTCACTCACCAGGTCGCCCATGGGGATGCGCCCTCTACCCCCGGTGCCTTCATCGCCGCGATCGTGCGGCGCCTGGCCGACCGGCTGGAGCCGGCCGTGCTGCGCCTTGAGGACCGGGTGGGCGAGCTTGAGGAAAAGGTCGTCAACGCCCCGGACCCCGCCCTGCGCCGCAACCTGGCAGAGCTGCGGCTGGATGTGGTCAAATTGCGCCGACACGCCCCCTCCCAGAAGGATGCGCTGCTGGCCCTGCTGCATTGCGACAGCAAGATCCTGGCCCCGGTCGACCGCCGCGAGATCGCGGAGAATCAGGCGCGGATCAGCCGGTTGTCGGATTCCGTCGACCAGGTCCGTGATTCCCTGGTGGTGCTGCGCGACGACCTGAGCGGCCAGCTCGAGGATCGTCTGAACCGGCACATGTACACGCTGGCGCTGGTCTCTGCGATCTTCCTGCCGCTGATGTTCGTCACAGGTCTGCTCGGCATCAACGTGGACGGGATACCGGGCGCGCGCAGCGTCGATTCCTTCTGGGTGGTGACCGGGGGGCTGGTGCTTTTCGCCGGTTTCCTGGTGGCCATCCTGCGCTGGTTCCACTGGATGGAGTGACCCTGGCCCTGCCTTCCCGCAGGGAATGAGAAAAACCGCCTGATCCGGTGCAGTTGCTATTGATCTTCACCGCCCGCTGTCATATCCCGACGCACGGCCTAGGGGTATAGCTCAGTTGGTAGAGCATCGGTCTCCAAAACCGAGGGTCGTGGGTTCGAGTCCCTCTGCCCCTGCCAGTATCTTCCGAACATCGTGATACATGGCGCCTGGCCTGTCAGCGCCGCCCGGTGCCCGGCGCGCCGCGGCATTGGTCGCTGGCACCGATGACGCCAAGCCCCGCTTGAAATGCCTCGCATTGCGGCGTATGTCAGCCCGAACCGCGCGGGCACAGGCCCGTCTGAAGAGAAACCGAACCGAGGATGCCGAAGATGGCGAACCCGCTGCAATTCATCCAGCAGACCCGCGCCGAGATCGGGAAGGTCACCTGGCCCACCCGGCGCGAGGTTGTCCTGACGACGATCATGGTCTTCGTCATGGCCACGCTGACGGCTATCTTCTTCGCCCTCGTGGACCTGGGCATCCGCTCCGGCCTGCAGGGTATCCTCAGTCTTTTCGGCTAAGCCCGGGCCGCTAGGCCGGGTCAGGCTTGCAAGGGGCGGCGCATCTTTGTATGTGACGCCCTGTTCCCCTTGATCTGGCGCGCGGCGATTCGAGTCTCGCGCCGATTTTCTATTGGGGCAGCTGATTTGGGGGCGGGTTGTCGCCTGTCCCGACACGGAAGAAACCGGCCTTCGGGCTGCACGGAACACAAGGGTCGTTGCGACATGGCAAAACGGTGGTACTCGGTCTCGGTTCTCTCGAACTTCGAGAAGAAGATCGCCGAGCAGATCCGGACGAGCGTCGAAGAGAAGGGTCTTGAGGATCAGATCGACGAAGTGCTCGTGCCGACCGAGGAAGTGATCGAAGTGCGTCGTGGCAAGAAAGTGACCGCCGAGCGTCGCTTCATGCCCGGCTACGTGCTGGTGCACATGGAAATGTCCGACGCGGGCTACCACCTGATCAACTCGATCAACCGCGTCACCGGCTTCCTGGGCCCGCAAGGCCGCCCGATGCCGATGCGCGACGCAGAGGTGAACCAGATCCTGAACCGTGTCCAGGAAGGCGAAGAAGCCCCGCGGACGCTGATCCACTTCGAAGTGGGCGAGAAGGTGAAGGTCAACGACGGGCCGTTCGAAGATTTCGACGGCATGATCGAAGAGGTCGACGAGGACAACCAGCGCCTCAAGGTCTCCGTTTCGATCTTCGGCCGGGAAACCCCGGTCGAGCTGGAATTCACGCAGGTCTCCAAGCAAGGCTGACCTGGGCGAAGGTGGGGTCGCACCCACCCTGCGGGGTAATGCCCCGTTCATACGTGGGAGGCGAGGCGGTCGCGACCGTCGGACCTGACCACGCACAACAGACCCGGAGGGCGCGCCCGAAGGGTCAGGCGCAGGGTGGGAGCGATCCCACCGTTTCTGCGCGATGAACAAAGGAGAAGGCCCATGGCCAAGAAACTCGTCGGCAGCCTGAAGCTGCAGGTGCCTGCCGGTCAGGCAAACCCGTCCCCGCCCGTCGGCCCCGCACTGGGTCAGCGCGGCATCAACATCATGGAATTCTGCAAGGCGTTCAACGCCAAGACGCAGGAAATGGAGCCCGGTGCGCCGTGCCCGACCGTGATCACCTACTACCAGGACAAGTCCTTCACGATGGACATCAAGACGCCCCCCGCGTCTTACTATCTGAAGAAGGCTGCCAAGCTGAAGTCCGGTTCCCAGACCCCGGGCAAGGCAACTGCTGGCACCGTGACCGCCGCTCAGGTGAAAGAGATCGCCGAAGCGAAAATGAAGGATCTGAACGCCAACGACATCGAAGGCGCAATGCAGATCATCCTGGGCTCCGCCCGCTCCATGGGCATCGAGGTTAAGTAAGATGGCAAAGTTCGGTAAACGTACCCGCGCCGCTCGCGAAGCCTTCGCCGGCAAGGAAGACATCACCGTCGAGGAAGCCGTTGCACTGGTGAAAGCCAACGCAACCGCCAAGTTCGACGAAACCGTGGAAATCTCGCTGAACCTCGGCGTCGACCCCCGTCACGCAGACCAGATGGTCCGCGGCGTGGTCGGCCTGCCGAACGGCACCGGCAAGGACGTGCGCGTTGCCGTCTTCGCCCGTGGCCCGAAAGCGGAAGAAGCCCAGGCAGCTGGTGCGGACATCGTTGGCGCAGAAGACCTGATGGAAGCCATCCAGGGTGGCAAGATCGACTTCGATCGTTGCATCGCCACCCCGGACATGATGCCCGTCGTCGGTCGTCTCGGCAAAATCCTGGGCCCGCGCAACCTGATGCCGAACCCCAAGGTCGGCACCGTGACCATGGACGTCGCTGACGCCGTGAAAGCGGCCAAGGGCGGCGAAGTCCAGTTCAAGGCAGAGAAAGCCGGCGTCGTGCACGCAGGCGTCGGCAAGGCTTCCTTCGACGAAGCCAAGCTGGTCGAGAACGTGCGCGCCTTCGTGGACGCCGTCTCCAAGGCCAAGCCGTCGGGCGCCAAGGGTGCCTACCTCAAGAAGGTCTCCCTGAGCTCCTCCATGGGCCCGGGCGTCTCCGTCGACGTGACCTCCGCCACCGGCAACTGATAAGACTTCAAGTGAATTGAGAAAGGCGGCTCCCTGGGGCCGCCTTTTTCGTTTGGGGCAGGGGGCTGGCTGCTCAGCTCGGTGAATTGCCGATGTCTGCGCAGGTGTCTTCCAGTTCCGCGCTCTTGTGGCGGGCCTGTTTCAGGGCCTTGTCCAGCGCCACCCCGTCGATGGCGGCCGATGTGATCGTCTGCATGTTGTAGGTCGCCACCAGGGCCGTGCCCCGCATCAGGTCGCGCGACAGCGCCAGCACCGCCAGGTAGTCCAGGTGATTGCCCAGCATTCCGGATCCGTCCTCGTCCCCACCGGCCGCATTCTCGCGGCAGGCCTCCACATCCACGCTGATGAAGGACCGGCAGACGGTGGGGCGGGCGTCATAGGCGCGGCACAGGCGGGTCTCGGGGTCCAGCGCGGCGCAGGCATTGGCGTTCCAGGCGCGGCCATCGGGCTGCCCTGCAAGCGGTGCCAGCGCGCCATGCAGCTGGACCGCCTCGGCCTCCGTGATCAACCCGCCGTCGCCCTCCAACAGGATGCAGCAGAAGGCGCATCCTTCCGAGCAGGCGGCCTCCCGCAGCTGCTCGGGCTCTTCGGCGCGGATCTGCGCGCCGGTCATCTCCGCCAGCTTCTGCGCCACGGCGCCGGAGGCGATGTCCCCCGCCAGGGCGCGGGCCGGGCGGCCCTCTGCCTCAGCCGTGGCAAGATAGGCATCCAGCAGGCGGCGTCCGCGATCCTCAAGGAACCTGGGCATGCCACGGGCCCGGGCGCGCAGCAGTTTCCGGCGCAGGGCAGGGATCCCGCTGAGGGACCGCGCCCCGGGTTTCGCTGATTTTGCCGCCATTTCCTGCCTTTCCTGGGTGGGACGTCACTTCTGCGATGCCGCTTGTCTGATGTGCTGCAAGGCAGTACACTATCTCTCGGTTCGGAAGAATAGGTATCCCGGCTGCGCAGTCCAGCGTGGCTGTGGTCCGCCGTTGCATCAGTCACCCTATTTTTACACTTCACATCCCCGCACAAACCGCTTAGATACGCGCTTTGTCGGGCCGTCCGGGATTCGGACGGTTCGGCGATTCGTCCGAGACGGTGGGTGGCTGCATCCGTGGCCATAATTCCTGCCTGAGACGGGATAAGACCAGATTTCTTCGGATTCCGCGTCAGCGGCGCCCGGGGCGACCTTGGTGGACCCGTTACGGACCCGCTTGCCGGGACGTTCGTTCCGGCAGAACTGAGCCGGAGGGTCTGACCCTCCCTGATTGGAGTGAAACTGTGGATAGAGCCCAGAAAGAGAAAGTGGTCGACGAACTCGGCCAGATCTTCGAAAGCTCTGGCGTTGTGGTGGTTGCACACTACACCGGCCTCACGGTTGCCGAGATGCAATCGCTTCGTGCCAAAGCCCGTGAGGCTGGCTCGAGCGTGCGTGTCGCCAAGAACAGGCTCGCCAAGATCGCCCTGGAAGACAAGCCCTGCGCAAGCATTGCTGATCTCCTATCGGGCATGACTGTGCTCACCTACTCCGAGGACCCCGTGGCAGCAGCCAAGGTGGCCGAGGACTTCGCCAAAGAGAACAAGAAGTTCGAAATCCTTGGCGGTGCAATGGGTGAGAACGCTCTGGACCGGTCCGGTGTCGAAGCCGTGTCGAAAATGCCTTCGCGCGACGAGCTTATCGCTCAGATCGCTGGCATGCTCGGCGCGCCCGCTTCCAACATCGCCGGTGCAATTGGCGCCCCTGCTTCGAATATCGCCTCCATCCTGTCCACGATCGAGGACAAGGCTGCGGCGTAAGCAACCAAGAGACCGGCGTAGGGTTGAATGCCTTAACGTTGGAACACATCTAGAGATACGGAAAGAGTCACAATGGCTGATCTGAAAAAACTGGCTGAAGAGATCGTTGGTCTGACGCTTCTCGAAGCACAAGAACTGAAAACCATCCTCAAAGACGAGTACGGCATCGAGCCCGCCGCTGGCGGCGCCGTCATGATGGCTGGCCCCGCAGACGGCGCAGGCGCCGCTGCTGAGGAAGAGAAAACCGAGTTCGACGTCATCCTGAAGTCGGCCGGCGCTTCCAAAATCAACGTCATCAAAGAAGTCCGCGGCATCACCGGCCTGGGCCTCAAAGAAGCCAAAGAGCTGGTCGAAGCCGGCGGCAAGGCTGTCAAAGAAGGCGTGTCCAAGGACGAAGCCGAAGAGATCAAAGGCAAGCTGGAAGCAGCTGGCGCCGAGGTCGAAGTCAAGTAAGCACCTTCCCGTGGGTATCCTCACGGGATTGTCATCGCAGGGGTTCGCCCTGTGCGGTAGCTGAAAACAGGCTGAACGCGGACATCCGCGTTCAGCCGAACCTGTCTCAGAGAGGGCTGATGCCAGTTTTCTCTAAGGGAGGTTCTCGGATCGGGAGACCACCATTGGGCCGGTGGTCAGGCATTGATCCGAACTCCTGTCTCGCAGGGACGCGAGCGCCGGTGCCCCGACGGTGCGCGCTTCCGATGAGAAACGAAAGGTGACGTCCGTCATGGCTCAGACCTATCTTGGTCAGAAACGTCTTCGCAAATACTACGGTAAAATTCGCGAAGTCCTTGAAATGCCGAACCTCATTGAGGTTCAGAAAAGCTCCTACGAACTCTTCCTGAAATCCGGAGACCAGATCGATCCCGCCGATGGCGAAGGGATCAAGGGTGTCTTCCAGTCGGTTTTCCCGATCAAGGATTTCAACGAAACGGCTGTCCTGGAGTTCGTGAAATACGAGCTTGAGAAGCCGAAGTACGACGTTGACGAATGCATGCAGCGTGACATGACCTACAGCGCCCCGCTGAAGGTCACGCTGCGCCTGATCGTGTTCGATATCGACGAGGACACCGGCGCCAAGTCCGTCAAGGACATCAAGGAACAGGACGTCTTCATGGGCGACATGCCCCTGATGACCCCGAACGGCACCTTCATCGTGAACGGCACCGAACGTGTCATCGTGTCCCAGATGCACCGCTCGCCCGGCGTGTTCTTCGACCATGACAAGGGCAAGACCCACTCCTCGGGCAAACTGCTCTTTGCCTGCCGCATCATTCCCTACCGTGGCTCCTGGCTGGACTTCGAGTTCGACGCCAAGGACATCGTCTTTGCCCGTATCGACCGCCGCCGGAAGCTTCCGGTGACGACCCTGCTCTATGCCCTGGGCATGGATCAGGAAAGCATCATGGATGCTTACTACAACACGGTGACCTATACCTACCGCCGGGGCCAGGGCTGGGTTTCCAAGTTCTTCCCCGAGCGTGTGCGCGGCACCCGCCCGACCTTCGACCTGGTCGATGCCGACAGCGGCGAGATCATCGCCGAAGCCGGCAAGAAGGTGACTCCGCGCGCCGTCAAGAAGCTGATCGACGAAGGCAGTGTCTCCAACCTGCTGATGCCCTTCGACCGCATCGTCGGCAAGTTCGTGTCCAAGGACATCATCAACGAGGAAAACGGCGCCATCTACGTGGAAGCCGGTGATGAGCTGACCGTCGAATACGACAAGGAAGGCGAGTTGATCGGCGGGACCGTCAAGGACCTGATCGATGCCGGGATCACCGAGATCCCCGTGCTGGACATCGACAACATCACCGTGGGCCCGTACATGCGGAACACCATGGCGATGGACAAGAACATGAACCGCGACACCGCGCTCATGGACATCTACCGCGTCATGCGTCCGGGTGAGCCGCCGACCGTCGAAGCCGCGTCTTCGCTGTTCGACACGCTCTTCTTCGACAGCGAGCGCTACGATCTTTCCGCCGTTGGCCGCGTGAAGATGAACATGCGTCTTGCGCTTGAAAAGCCCGATACCCAGCGGACCCTCGACCGCCAGGACATCGTTCAGTGCATCAAGGCACTGGTCGAACTGCGCGACGGCAAGGGCGAGATCGACGACATCGACCACCTCGGCAACCGTCGTGTGCGTTCGGTCGGCGAACTGATGGAAAACCAGTACCGCGTCGGGCTGCTCCGCATGGAGCGCGCGATCAAGGAACGTATGTCCAGCGTCGAAATCGACACGGTCATGCCGCAGGATCTGATCAACGCCAAGCCGGCAGCCGCCGCAGTGCGCGAATTCTTCGGCTCCTCGCAGCTGTCGCAGTTCATGGACCAGACCAACCCGCTGTCCGAAGTGACGCACAAACGCCGCCTCTCGGCGCTTGGCCCGGGCGGTCTGACCCGCGAACGTGCCGGCTTCGAGGTGCGTGACGTTCACGCCACCCACTACGGTCGTATGTGCCCGATTGAGACGCCGGAAGGCCCGAACATCGGTCTGATCAACTCGCTGGCAACCTTCGCCCGCGTGAACAAGTACGGCTTCATCGAGACCCCCTACCGTACCGTGAAGGACAAGCAGGTCACCGACGAGGTGCACTACATGTCCGCAACGGAAGAACAGCGTCACGTGGTGGCCCAGGCCAACGCATCGCTGGACGCCGAGGGCAAGTTCACGAACGAGATGGTCAACACCCGTCAGGCCGGCGAATACACGCTGACCCCGACGGAAAACGTGGACCTGATCGACGTGTCGCCCAAGCAGCTGGTCTCGGTCGCGGCCTCGCTCATTCCCTTCCTCGAAAACGATGACGCCAACCGCGCTCTGATGGGCTCGAACATGCAGCGTCAGGCGGTTCCGCTTCTGCGGGCCGAGGCGCCGCTGGTCGGCACCGGGATCGAGGAAGTCGTGGCACGGGATTCCGGCGCGGCCATCATGGCCAAGCGCGGCGGGATCATCGACCAGGTGGATGCGCAGCGGATCGTGATCCGCGCGACGGAAGACCTCGAGCTCGGCGATGCCGGGGTCGATATCTACCGCATGCGCAAGTTCCAGCGGTCGAACCAGAACACCTGCATCAACCAGCGTCCGCTGGTGAAGGTGGGCGACAAGGTCGTGAAGGGCGAAGTCGTTGCAGATGGTCCGTCCACCGACATGGGGGAACTGGCGCTCGGCAAGAACGTCATCGTCGCCTTCATGCCCTGGAACGGCTACAACTACGAAGACTCCATCCTGATCT
Source organism: Pseudooceanicola sp. HF7 (assembly GCF_011806405.1). Lineage (GTDB taxonomy): Bacteria > Pseudomonadota > Alphaproteobacteria > Rhodobacterales > Rhodobacteraceae > Pseudooceanicola. Next base: position 144,867 of record NZ_JAATOW010000003.1, read on the forward strand.
CCGAGCGTATCTCGCGCGATGACGTCTATACCTCGATCCACATCGAGGAATTCGAAGTCGCCGCACGTGACACCAAGCTTGGTCCGGAAGAGATCACCCGCGACATCCCCAACGTCGGCGAGGAAGCCCTGCGCAACCTCGACGAAGCGGGTATCGTCTACATCGGTGCCGATGTGGAACCGGGCGACATCCTGGTGGGCAAGATCACTCCGAAGGGCGAAAGCCCGATGACGCCGGAAGAAAAGCTCCTCCGCGCCATCTTTGGTGAAAAGGCCTCGGACGTCCGTGACACCTCGCTGCGCGTCAAGCCGGGCGATTACGGGACTGTCGTGGAAGTGCGCGTCTTCAACCGCCATGGCGTTGAGAAAGACGAACGTGCGCTTCAGATCGAACGCGAAGAGGTCGAGCGCCTTTCCCGCGACCGTGACGACGAACTCGCGATCCTGGACCGCAACATCTATGCCCGTCTGAAGGACATGCTCCTGGGCAAGGTGGCCGTGAAGGGCCCCAAAGGCGTCAAGGCCGGCTCCGAAATCACCGAAGACCTGCTCGGCATGCTGTCGCGCGGTCAGTGGTGGCAGCTGGCGCTGGAAGACGACAAGGAGGCCCAGATCGTCGAAGCCCTGAATGAGCAGTACGAGGTGCAGAAGCGCGCCCTGGATGCCCGTTTCGAGGACAAGGTCGAGAAGGTCCGTCGTGGCGACGACCTGCCGCCGGGCGTCATGAAGATGGTCAAGGTCTTCATCGCCGTGAAGCGCAAGCTTCAGCCGGGCGACAAGATGGCCGGTCGTCACGGGAACAAGGGTGTGGTTTCGCGCGTGGTGCCGATGGAGGACATGCCGTTCCTCGCGGATGGTACCCCGGTCGACTTCTGCCTCAACCCGCTGGGCGTGCCGTCGCGCATGAACGTCGGTCAGATCCTTGAAACCCACATGGGTTGGGCTGCACGCGGCCTGGGTCTGAAGATCGACGATGCCCTGGGTGACTATCGCCGTTCCGGCGACATGACCCCGGTGCGTGAAGCGCTGCGCATCGCCTATGGCGACGACGTCTACGAGGAAGGCTTTGCCGGCATGGAAGAGAACGAAGTTCTCGACGCCGCCGGCAACGTGACCCGTGATGTGCCGATCGCGACTCCGGTCTTCGACGGCGCCAAGGAGGCGGATGTGAACGACGCGCTGCAACGCGCCGGCTTCGACACCTCCGGCCAATCGGTCCTGTTCGACGGTCGCACCGGCGAGCAGTTCTCCCGGAAGGTCACCGTGGGCATGAAGTACCTGCTCAAGCTGCACCACCTTGTCGACGACAAGATCCACGCACGTTCCACTGGCCCGTACTCCCTCGTCACCCAGCAGCCGCTTGGTGGTAAGGCGCAGTTCGGTGGTCAGCGCTTCGGTGAGATGGAAGTCTGGGCCCTCGAGGCCTACGGCGCCGCCTACACCCTGCAGGAGATGCTGACGGTCAAGTCCGATGACGTGGCCGGCCGGACCAAGGTCTACGAAAGCATCGTCAAGGGCGAGGACAACTTCGAAGCGGGCGTTCCGGAGAGCTTCAACGTGCTCGTGAAGGAAGTCCGCGGCCTCGGCCTGAACATGGAACTCCTGGACGCAGAGGAAGAGGAATAAGCCCCTCGGACGGTAGGTTTCTCCCACTCTGCGCCAACGGCGTAGGGTGGGTGCCAACCCACCTCCGGCCGCTGCCCTCTCCAACGCTCCCTCATTGAGGAAAAAGACATGAACCAGGAACTGACGAACAACCCGTTCAACCCGCTGACCCCGCCGAAGGTCTTCGACGAGATCAAGGTGTCGCTGGCGTCTCCCGAACGGATCCTTTCGTGGTCCTACGGCGAGATCAAGAAGCCCGAGACGATCAACTACCGGACCTACAAGCCCGAGCGGGACGGCCTGTTCTGCGCGCGCATCTTCGGTCCGATCAAGGACTACGAGTGCCTCTGCGGCAAGTACAAGCGGATGAAGTATCGCGGCGTCGTCTGCGAGAAATGCGGCGTGGAAGTCACGCTGCAGAAGGTCCGCCGCGAACGCATGGGGCACATCGAACTGGCCGCGCCCGTGGCGCATATCTGGTTCCTCAAGTCGCTGCCGTCGCGCATCGGCCTGATGCTGGACATGACCTTGCGTGACCTCGAGCGTGTGCTCTACTTCGAAAACTACGTTGTCATCGAGCCGGGTCTGACGGACCTGCAATACGGCCAGATGATGACCGAAGAAGAGTTCATGGATGCCCAGGACACCTACGGCATGGACGCCTTCACGGCGAACATCGGTGCCGAGGCCATCCGCGACATGCTCGCCCAGATCGACCTCGAATCCGAGGCCGAGCAGCTTCGTGCGGACCTCGCCGAAGCCACGGGTGAACTGAAGCCCAAGAAGATCATCAAGCGTCTGAAGGTCGTTGAATCCTTCCTCGAGTCGGGCAACCGCCCCGAGTGGATGATCATGACCGTGATCCCGGTCATCCCGCCCGAGCTGCGCCCCCTGGTGCCGCTGGACGGTGGCCGCTTCGCGACCTCCGACCTGAACGACCTCTACCGCCGGGTCATCAACCGAAACAACCGTCTGAAGCGTCTGATCGACCTTCGTGCGCCCGACATCATTGTGCGTAACGAAAAGCGGATGCTGCAGGAATCCGTCGACGCCCTGTTCGACAACGGTCGTCGCGGCCGGGTCATCACCGGTGCCAACAAGCGCCCGCTGAAGTCCCTGTCCGACATGCTGAAGGGTAAGCACGGTCGTTTCCGGCAGAACCTTTTGGGTAAACGCGTCGACTTCTCCGGCCGTTCGGTCATCGTGACCGGCCCGGAACTGAAGCTGCACCAGTGTGGTCTTCCCAAGAAGATGGCGCTCGAGCTCTTCAAGCCCTTCATCTACTCGCGCCTGGAGGCCAAGGGCCTGTCCAGCACCGTGAAACAGGCGAAGAAGCTGGTCGAGAAAGAGCGCCCCGAAGTCTGGGATATCCTCGACGAGGTCATCCGTGAGCACCCGGTTCTGCTGAACCGCGCGCCCACGCTGCACCGTCTTGGCATCCAGGCCTTCGAACCCACGCTGATCGAAGGCAAGGCCATCCAGCTGCACCCGCTCGTCTGCTCGGCATTCAACGCCGACTTCGACGGTGACCAGATGGCTGTCCACGTGCCGCTGAGCCTTGAGGCCCAGCTGGAAGCCCGCGTCCTGATGATGTCGACGAACAACGTTCTGTCGCCCGCAAACGGCGCGCCGATCATCGTTCCGTCGCAGGACATGATCCTTGGCCTCTACTACACCACGATTGCCCGTGACGGCATGAAGGGTGAAGGCATGGTCTTCTCCTCCATCGACGAGGTCCAATACGCGCTGGATACCGGGGCCGTGCACCTGCACGCCAAGGTCACCGCGCGCATTCCCCAGATCGATGAGGAAGGCAACGAGGTCTTCGAGCGCTTTGAAACGACCCCGGGCCGCGTGCGCCTGGGTGAGCTTCTGCCGATGAACGCCAAGGCACCCTTCGAACTGGTCAACCGCCTTCTGCGGAAACGCGAAGTGCAGCAGGTCATCGATACCGTCTACCGTTACTGCGGTCAGAAGGAATCGGTCATCTTCTGTGACCAGATCATGCGCATGGGCTTCCGCGAGGCCTTCAAGGCCGGGATCTCCTTCGGCAAGGATGACATGGTCATCCCCGACAACAAGTGGTCGATCGTCGAGGAAACCCGGACCCAGGTCACGGACTTCGAACAGCAGTACATGGACGGCTTCATCACCCAGGGTGAGAAGTACAACAAGGTCGTCGATGCCTGGTCGAAGTGCAACGACAAGGTCACCGAGGCCATGATGTCCACCATCTCGGCGGTCAAACATGACGAGGCCGGTGCTGAAGAAGAGCCGAACTCGGTCTACATGATGGCCCACTCCGGTGCGCGTGGCTCCGTGACGCAGATGAAGCAGCTGGGCGGGATGCGCGGCCTGATGGCGAAGCCGAACGGCGACATCATCGAGACCCCGATCATCTCGAACTTCAAGGAAGGTCTGACCGTTCTTGAATACTTCAACTCCACCCACGGTGCCCGTAAGGGTCTGTCGGATACGGCTCTGAAGACCGCGAACTCCGGTTACCTGACCCGTCGTCTTGTCGACGTGGCCCAGGACTGCATCGTGCGTGAGCACGATTGCGGAACCGAGCGCGCGATCACCGTCTCCAACGCCGTCAACGACGGTGAAGTGGTCGCCACCATCGGTGAGCGTATCCTGGGCCGTGTCGCGGCAGACGACGTGATGCGCCCCGGTACGGATGAGATCCTTCTCAAGAAGGGTCAGCTCATCGACGAACGCACCGCGGACATGATCCAGGACGCCTCCGTCCAGTCCATGCGCATCCGCTCGCCCCTCACCTGTGAGGCCGAGGACGGCGTCTGCGCCATGTGCTACGGTCGTGACCTTGCACGCGGCACCATGGTCAACCAGGGTGAGGCCGTCGGCATCATCGCGGCCCAGTCCATCGGTGAACCCGGCACCCAGCTGACGATGCGGACCTTCCACATCGGCGGCGTTGCGCAGGGTGGCCAGCAGTCCTTCCTGGAGTCCTCCTCCGACGGTACCGTCGAATTCGAGAACGCCAACCTGCTGGAAAACTCTGCCGGTGAAACCCTGATCGTCGGCCGGAACATGAAGCTCCGGATCATCGACGAACATGGTGAGGAACGTGCGTCCCACAAGCTGGGCTACGGCACCAAGCTCTTCGTCAAGCATGGCGAGAAGATTGAGCGCGGCGCCAAGCTCTTCGAATGGGACCCCTACACGCTTCCGATCATCGCCGAGAAGAAGGGTACGGCCCGTTACGTGGACCTGGTGTCCGGTATCGCCGTGCGCGACGAGACCGACGATGCGACCGGCATGACCCAGAAGATCGTGATCGACTGGCGTGCCGCTCCGAAGGGCAACGAGCTGAAGCCGGAAATCCTGATTGTCGATGCGGATGGCGAACCCGTGCGCAACGATGCAGGCAACCCGGTGACCTACCCGATGTCCGTGGATGCGGTCCTGTCTGTCGAAGACGGCCAGGAAATCCAGGTCGGCGATATCGTCGCGCGGATCCCGCGGGAAGGCGCGAAGACGAAGGACATTACCGGTGGTCTGCCGCGTGTGGCCGAACTCTTCGAAGCCCGTCGTCCCAAGGACCACGCCATCATCGCAGAGATCGACGGCTACGTTCGCTTCGGTCGCGACTACAAGAACAAGCGCCGGATCACGATCGAGCCTGCGGATGAAAGCCTGGAGCCCGTGGAATACATGGTGCCCAAGGGCAAGCACATCCCGGTTCAGGAAGGCGACTTCGTTCAGAAGGGCGACTACATCATGGACGGCAACCCCGCGCCGCATGACATCCTTGCCATCATGGGTGTCGAAGCGCTGGCTGACTACATGATCGACGAAGTGCAGGACGTCTATCGACTGCAGGGTGTGAAGATCAACGACAAGCACATTGAGGTGATCGTTCGCCAGATGCTGCAGAAGTGGGAGATCCTCGACTCCGGCCAGACGACGCTGCTCAAGGGCGAGCACGTCGACAAGGTCGAATTCGACGAAGCCAACGCCAAGGCCGAGGAAAAGGGCCAGCGCCCGGCTTCCGGTCAGCCGATCCTTCTGGGGATCACCAAGGCATCGCTGCAGACGCGGTCCTTCATCTCGGCGGCCTCCTTCCAGGAGACCACGCGGGTCCTCACCGAAGCCTCGGTGCAGGGCAAGCGCGACAAGCTTGTCGGCCTAAAGGAAAACGTCATCGTGGGTCGCCTGATCCCCGCCGGGACCGGTGGCGCAACGCAGCGCGTGCGCAGCATTGCCGGCGCCCGCGACAATGTCGTGGTCGAGGCACGGCGTGACGAGGCCGCGGCAGCGCTTGCGGCTCCTTCCGCCGAAACGCCCCAGGTCGAGACCTTCGTCGAGACCCCGGAAAGCGGCGAGTAAGCCAGCTTCAAAACCTTTCGAAAGGCCCCCGCATCGTCGGGGGCCTTTTGCGTTTCTGCCCCCCTCGCCTGACGGACCGGCCTGGGCGGGGCAGGGACTGCGGCCTCTTGCGCCCGGTGGTGGCTCAGCGGTGCTCCAGCCCCACCCAGACGCGCCTTCCGCCTGCGGACAGGGCAGGGGGCAGCCGGGATCGCACGGCCCTCGGTGACCCGGGTTTGCGCCCTTCGGCTCAGCAAGCGATTGCACCGCGCCGCGTTTCTGCTAAAGCGCGGGGAAAGACCCGGATGGACCGCCCAGCATGAGCGACAATTTCAAGGCCGCGTTTCTCATGATGGCCTCACTGGCCATGCTCTCCGTCAACGACGCCTCCATCAAGGCGGTGGCGCTGGCCGTGCCCCTTACCCAGATCGTCATCCTGCGCAACGGCGTGACCACGGCTGTCCTGCTGGGGGCGCTGCTCTGGACCCGCAAGACCGCGCGGCTGTCACGCGGCGACCTGGCCCTGGCGCTTCTGCGCGGCGTGGGAGAGGCCGGGGCGGCCTGGTTCTACCTGCTGGCACTGGTCGCCATGCCTTTCGCCAACGTGGTGGCCATCGTGCAATCGGCCCCGCTGGTGGTGACCCTTTCGGCAGCACTGGTGCTGCGTGAAAAGATCGGCTGGCGGCGGCTGCTGGCGATCGTGGCGGGCTTCATGGGCGTCCTGCTGATCGTCCGGCCAGGCGGGCAGGGCTTTGATGTCTTCTCGCTCTACGTGCTGGCCTCGGTGGGCTTCATCACCCTGCGGGACCTGGCGACCCGAAAGCTCTCGCGCGAGGCGCCGGCGATGATGGTGACCGCGATCACCTCTGCGCTCGTGCTGCTTTTCTATATCCTGATCGGCCTGGGCCAGCCCTGGCAGCCGATGACGGGCGGGCAGCTGGGCCTTGTCCTGCTGGCCTCGGGCTTCGTGCTGGGCTCCTACCTGACGGCGATCGCCGCCATGCGGACCGGAGAGATTGCCTTCGTGTCGCCCTTCCGTTACACGGCGCTCCTCTGGGCCCTTCTGCTGGGCCTGGTGCTTTTCGGGGAATGGCCCGACATGATGACGCTGGCCGGCAGCGCGGTGATCGTGGCCTCCGGCCTGTTCACCCTCTACCGCGAACGCAAGCGCGCCGAGCCGGGGCAGGACCAGGACCAGGACCAGGTCTCGGGCTTCTCCGAAGCGGCCGAGCCTCCCGGCAGTCCGGTCCGTCCGGCGGCGGGGACGGAGCTGTCCGAACCGGCCCCGGCAGCGCCAGAGGCAAGCAGGGCAGGGCGCGGCGGCTGATGTGCCGTGGCGCCACGGCGCCCGCATCGTTCAGGTCTTGTTGACAACCCTGCCGACTCCCCCTATACGCGCCCCAATCAGGCGAGGGGGCCGCCCCTTTGCCTTCCAGGTTTGAAGTGGTCAAGATCCGGGCGCACTGCCCCGATCCTCTGGAAAACCCACCGCGTCGACCCCCGTCAACATGGGGCGGATGCGGTTTTTTACGTTGCGCGCAAGCGTGGCGAAAGTTTCTACGGCGCCTGCCAGCGCCCCAGGAACAGACCGTGTGAAAGCGCGGCAGGAACCGGTTCCGGCGGACGCGCCGGGGACCATTGGAAGGAAACCGCATGGGGACGGCCCCTCATGCAGCACATGTGTTAGAGACGGGAAAGTAACCCTATGCCTACGATCCAGCAGCTGATCCGCAAGCCGCGGCAGCCCAAAGTGAAGCGCTCCAAGTCCATGCACCTGGAGCAGTGCCCGCAAAAGCGTGGCGTCTGCACGCGCGTTTACACCACGACCCCGAAGAAGCCGAACTCCGCTATGCGGAAGGTGGCCAAGGTCCGTCTGACCAATGGCTACGAAGTCATTTCCTACATCCCCGGTGAAAGCCACAACCTGCAGGAGCACTCCGTTGTGCTTATCCGCGGCGGCCGGGTGAAGGACCTTCCGGGTGTCCGTTACCACATCCTGCGCGGTGTGTTGGATACCCATGGGGTCAAAGATCGTAAGCAACGCCGTTCGAAGTACGGCGCGAAGCGTCCGAAGTAAGAGGATCAACAGATGTCCCGCCGTCACGCCGCCGAAAAGCGCGAAGTTCTGCCCGACGCCAAATATGGCGATCGCGTGCTGACCAAGTTCATGAACAACCTGATGATCGACGGCAAGAAGTCGGTCGCAGAGAAAATCGTCTACAACGCGCTGGATCGCGTTGAAGGCAAGGTGAAGCGCGCGCCCGTGGAAATCTTCCACGAAGCGCTCGACAACATCAAACCCTCGGTCGAGGTTCGCTCGCGCCGTGTGGGTGGTGCCACCTACCAGGTTCCCGTCGAAGTGCGCCCAGAGCGCCGCGAAGCCCTGGCAATCCGCTGGCTGATCAACGCGTCCCGCGCCCGCAACGAGAACACGATGGAAGAGCGCCTTGCAGGTGAACTTCTGGACGCCGTGAACTCCCGCGGTTCCGCCGTGAAGAAACGCGAAGACACCCACAAGATGGCCGACGCCAACAAAGCGTTCAGCCACTACCGCTGGTAACCCCCAACGCCCGAAAGGCAGAGGCTCACAATGGCACGCGCATATCCGCTCACGCGTTACCGCAACTTCGGCATCATGGCTCACATCGATGCTGGCAAGACGACGACGACCGAACGTATTCTGTACTACACCGGCCGTTCGCACAAAATCGGTGAAGTCCACGACGGCGCCGCCACCATGGACTGGATGGAGCAGGAGCAGGAGCGCGGGATCACGATCACGTCCGCTGCGACCACGACCTTCTGGCAGTGGCAGGAAGATCCGACCGCTGAAGGGACCGATGACACGAAGTTCCGCTTCAACATCATCGACACCCCCGGCCACGTCGACTTCACCATCGAAGTTGAACGTTCGCTGGCCGTCCTCGACGGTGCGGTCTGCCTTCTCGACGGCAACGCCGGCGTTGAACCCCAGACCGAAACCGTGTGGCGTCAGGCTGACCGCTACAAGGTTCCGCGGATCGTCTTCGTCAACAAGATGGACAAAATCGGCGCTGACTTCTTCAACTGCGTGAAGATGATCAAGGACCGTACCGGCGCGACTCCCGTTCCCGTGGCAATGCCCATCGGCGCGGAAGATCAGCTGGAAGGCACCATCGACCTGATCACCATGGAAGAATGGGTCTGGAAGGGCGACGACCTCGGCGCTGGCTGGGTCCGTCAACCGATCCGTGACGAGCTGAAAGATCTGGCCGACGAATGGCGCGCCAACATGATCGAGAACGCCGTCGAAATGGACGACGACGCCATGGAAGCCTACCTGGAAGGCGAAGAGCCCGACGTGCCGACCCTGCGGAAACTGATCCGCAAGGGCTGCCTGTCGCTGTCCTTCGTTCCGGTCCTGGGCGGTTCCGCGTTCAAGAACAAGGGCGTGCAGCCCCTGCTGAACGCCGTGATCGACTTCCTGCCCGGCCCCCTCGACGTGCCTGCCTACATGGGCTTCTCCCCGGATGATGAAACGGAAACCCGTAACATCGCACGTTCCGCGGACGACGACGCACCCTTCGCCGGCCTGGCATTCAAGATCATGAACGACCCGTTCGTTGGCTCCCTGACCTTCACCCGGATCTACTCCGGCGTGATGAAGAAGGGTGACTCGATCCTGAACTCCACCAAGGGCAAGAAAGAGCGCATCGGTCGTATGATGATGATGCACTCAAACGATCGCGAAGAGATCGAAGAGGCCTTCGCAGGCGACATCATCGCGCTGGCCGGTCTGAAAGAGACCACCACCGGTGACACGCTCTGCGCCCAGAACGGCCCTGTCGTCCTCGAAACGATGACCTTCCCCGATCCCGTGATCGAGATCGCCGTCGAGCCGAAGACCAAGAACGACCAGGAAAAGATGTCTGCGGGCCTGGCCCGTCTGGCAGCAGAAGACCCCTCCTTCCGCGTGGAGACCGACCTCGAGTCCGGTCAGACCATCATGAAGGGCATGGGCGAACTTCACCTGGACATCCTGGTCGACCGCCTGAAGCGCGAATTCAAGGTCGAGGCCAACATCGGTGCGCCGCAGGTGGCATACCGTGAAACGATCTCCAAGGAAGTCGAGCACACCTACACCCACAAGAAACAGTCGGGTGGTTCGGGTCAGTTCGCAGAGGTCAAGCTGGTCATCACCCCAACGGAGCCGGGCGAAGGTTACTCCTTCGAATCCAAGATCGTTGGTGGTGCGGTTCCCAAGGAATACATCCCGGGTGTCGAAAAAGGGATCAAGTCGGTCATGGACTCCGGTCCGCTGGCAGGCTTCCCGGTCATCGACTTCAAGGTTGCCCTGATCGACGGTAAGTTCCACGACGTTGACTCCTCTGTCCTCGCCTTCGAAATCGCTGCTCGCATGGGCATGCGCGAAGGGATGCGGAAAGCCGGCGCCAAGCTGCTGGAACCGATGATGAAGGTCGAAGTGATCACGCCGGAAGAATACACCGGTTCGATCATTGGTGACCTGACCTCCCGTCGTGGCCAGGTCTCTGGTCAGGAACCCCGCGGTAACGCCGTGGCGATCCAGGCATTCGTGCCGCTGGCCAACATGTTCGGCTACATCAACAACCTGCGCTCCATGTCCTCGGGCCGCGCGCAGTTCACGATGCAGTTCGACCACTACGACCCGGTTCCGGCCAACATCTCTGAAGAAATTCAGTCCAAGTACGCATAAGCAGCGGTGCGGGGGAGACCCCGCACCCTACACCCCCCGTAGGGTGCGTCGCAGACGCACCGCCAGAAAGACAGGAGGCCTATCATGGGCAAGGAAAAGTTTGAGCGCGGCAAACCGCACTGCAACATCGGCACGATCGGTCACGTTGACCACGGCAAGACGACGCTGACGGCGGCGATCACGAAGTACTTCGGTGACTTCCGCGCCTACGACCAGATCGACGGCGCGCCGGAAGAAAAGGCCCGCGGCATCACGATCTCGACCGCACACGTGGAATACGAGACCGAAGCGCGCCACTATGCGCACGTCGACTGCCCCGGCCACGCCGACTACGTCAAGAACATGATCACCGGTGCTGCCCAGATGGACGGCGCGATCCTGGTCGTGAACGCCGCTGACGGCCCCATGCCGCAAACGCGCGAGCACATCCTGCTCGGCCGCCAGGTGGGTATCCCCGCCATGGTCGTCTTCATGAACAAGGTTGACCAGGTCGACGACGAAGAGCTGCTCGAGCTCGTCGAGATGGAAATCCGCGAACTGCTCTCCGAGTACGACTTCCCGGGCGACGACATCCCCGTCATCGCCGGCTCTGCCCTGGCAGCGATGGAAGGCCGCAACCCGGAAATCGGCGAAGAGAAGATCAAGGAACTGATGGCCGCCGTGGATGAGTACATCCCGCAGCCCGAACGTGCCGTTGACCAGCCCTTCCTGATGCCGATCGAAGACGTGTTCTCGATCTCCGGCCGTGGTACGGTTGTGACCGGCCGTGTCGAGCGTGGCGTCGTGAACGTCGGCGACGAACTGGAAATCGTCGGCATCAAGGACACCAAGAAAACGACCTGCACGGGCGTGGAAATGTTCCGCAAGCTGCTGGATCGTGGTGAAGCAGGCGACAACGTCGGCGTCCTGCTGCGCGGCATCGACCGTGAAGGCGTTGAGCGCGGCCAGGTGCTGTGCAAGCCCAAGTCGGTCAACCCGCACACCAAGTTCGAAGCAGAAGCCTACATCCTGACCAAGGATGAAGGTGGCCGTCACACGCCGTTCTTCGCCAACTACCGCCCGCAGTTCTACTTCCGGACCACGGACGTCACCGGCACCGTTCAGCTGCCCGAAGGCACTGAAATGGTCATGCCCGGCGACAACCTGAAGTTCACGGTTGAACTGATCGCGCCGATCGCCATGGAAGAGAAGCTGCGCTTCGCTATCCGTGAAGGCGGCCGCACCGTCGGCTCCGGCGTCGTCTCCAAGATCATCGAGTGATGATCGCGCCGGGTGCGTGCCCTGCACGCACCTGACGAGACGCCGAAAAGGACGCGTGACACCGTCACGGGTCCGACCGGATCGGGACGAAAAACGGCGGGGGAAACCCCGCCGTCTCTCATCCCGCAAAATAACGGAATTAGGGTCTGGACAGCGCGTCCTTTCCCATCTATTCCGCGCCAATTCCAAACGGCGGGCCGCCCTTGCCTGGCATAGCCAACAAGGGTCCGCCGTGGGTTCGACGAGGGGCAGAGATGACCTCTGCTCGTCCTATCAACTCCTACGCCGCGAAAGGCTGACACAATGAGCCAAACTATTCGCATCCGGCTGAAGGCATTCGATTACCGCGTCCTGGATTCCAGCACGCAGGAAATCCTGAACACGGCGAAGCGCACCGGCGCAACCGTCCGTGGCCCGATCCCGCTGCCCAACAAGATCGAGAAGTTCACGGTTCTCCGTGGTCCTCACGTTGACAAGAAATCTCGCGACCAGTTCGAGATCCGCACCCACAAGCGGCTCCTGGATATCGTGGATCCGACCCCGCAGACGGTGGACGCGCTGATGAAGCTCGACCTCGCCGCCGGCGTGGATGTCGAGATCAAGGTGTAAGGGAGGCAACTGAACATGCTGCGTTCCGGTATCATCGCAAAAAAAGTGGGTATGACTCGCCTCTTCATGGAAGACGGCAAGCAGATCCCCGTCACCGTCCTGCAAATGGACAAGCTTCAGGTCGTCGCTCAGCGTACTGCTGACGATCATGGCTACACCGCCGTCCAGCTGGGCGCCGGCACGGCCAAGGCCAAGCGGACCTCCCAGGCCATGCGCGGTCACTTCGCCGCGGCCAAGGTGGAGCCCAAGCGGAAAGTCGCGGAATTCCGCGTCGACCCGGAGAACCTGATCAACGTCGGTGAAGAAATCACCGCCGATCACTACTTCGAAGGTCAGTTCGTGGACGTCTCCGGCACCTCGATCGGTAAAGGCTTCGCCGGTGGCATGAAACGCCACAACTTCGGCGGCCTGCGCGCCTCTCACGGCGTGTCGATCTCGCACCGTTCCCACGGTTCGACCGGTCAGTGTCAGGATCCGGGCAAGGTCTTCAAGGGCAAGAAAATGGCCGGCCACATGGGTGCCGTCCGTGTCACCACGCAGAACCTGCAGGTCGTCAAGACCGACAGCGAGCGTGGCCTGGTCTTCATCAAGGGCGCCGTTCCCGGCTCCAAAGGTGGCTGGGTGACCGTCAAGGACGCCGTCAAGAAACCGTTCCCCGAGAACGCGATCCTGCCGGCAGCCCTGAAATCCGCCGCTGAAGAAGCCAAGCGTCTTGCAGACGAGGCCGCAGAAGCAGCCGCAGCAGAAGCCGCAGCAGCGGAAGAAGCAGCAGCAGCAGAAGCAGCCGCCGCTGAAGAGGCCGCTCTGAAAGAGGCCGAGGCTTCGATTGAAGCCGAGAAGAAGGAAGGCGAAGAATGAAACTCGACGTGATCAAACTGGACGGCTCGAGCGCCGGTTCCGTCGATCTCGGCGACGAGATCTTCGGCCTGGAGCCGCGTGCGGACATTCTGCACCGCGTGGTTCGCTGGCAGCGCAACAAGGCGCAGGCCGGTACCCACAAGGTCCTGACCAAGTCCGAGGTGTCCTATTCCACCAAGAAGATCTATCGCCAGAAGGGCACCGGCGGCGCACGTCACGGCTCCCGCAAGGCACCGATCTTCCGCTCCGGTGGTATCTACAAGGGCCCGACGCCGCGTTCCCACGGCCACGAGCTGCCGAAGAAATTCCGCAAGCTCGGCCTGAAGCACGCCCTGTCTGCCAAGGTGAAGGACGGCTCGCTCGTCATCATCGACACGGCGGAATCGGACGGCAAGACCGCAGCTCTGGCCAAGCAGGTTAAGAACCTGGGCTGGAAACGTGCTCTGATCATTGACGGCGCTGCCGTCAACGAAGGCTTCGCCCGCGCCGCCGCCAACATCGACGGCCTGGACGTGCTGCCTTCCATGGGCGCAAACGTGTATGACATCCTGAAGCGTGACACCCTGGTGCTCACCAAGGCAGGTGTCGAAGCTCTGGAGGCTCGCCTGAAATGAGTGCCAAGGCAGAACATTACGACGTGATCCGCAAGCCGATCATCACCGAAAAAGCGACCATGGCTTCCGAAGCCAACGCGGTTGTCTTCGAAGTGTCGATCGACTCCAACAAGCCGCAGATCAAGGAAGCCGTCGAGGCCCTGTTCAACGTCAAGGTGAAGGCCGTGAACACGTCCGTCACCAAGGGCAAGGTCAAGCGTTTCCGCGGTCAGCTCGGCAAGCGGAAAGACGTCAAGAAGGCCTATGTGACCCTTGAAGAGGGCAACACGATCGACGTGACCACCGGTCTCTGATCGTGGCGGTGGGATCGCTCCCACCCTACGCAAGTCTCAAAGCCCTCCGCCAACCGGCGGGGGGCTTTCCTTTTTGCGGGGCAGGGCCCCTTGACCAAGAGGCAATGATGATCCCCTGGGAAGAACTGGCCACCGCACGCGCCCCCGAAGGCGACATCCTGCGCTTGTTCCGGCGCGGCACGGAATATTCCATCCGGTTGGGCGATGGGAACGAGCTGATGAACAGCCGTCTTGGTGGCTCTGAAATCGCGCTCTCCACGCTCTCCTTCGACCGCCTGGGCGCACGGTCCGCGCCCCGGGTGCTGATCGGCGGGCTGGGCATGGGCTTCACCCTGCGCGCCGCACAGGAGGTCGCGCCGGCCGATGCGGTGCTGGTCGTCTCCGAGGTCGTGCCGGAGCTTATCGGCTGGGCGCGGGACGAGATGTCGGCGGTCTTCGGGGATTGCCTCTCCGATCCGCGGGTAGAGCTGCGCCCCGGCGACGTGGTGCAGGAGATCGCCGGCGCGACCGCCGAATGGGATGCCATCCTGCTGGACGTGGATAACGGCCCGGACGGGCTGACCCGCGACGGCAATGACGCCCTTTACGGAGAGGCCGGCCTGGCCGCCGCCCACCGCGCGCTGACGCCCCGTGGCGTGCTGGCAATCTGGTCAGCGCATCCCTCCCAGCCCTTCACCAAGCGCCTGGCGCGGGCGAATTTCGACGTGAAGGTCGAAAGCGTCAGGGCAGGGCGGAGCAAGCGCGGCTCCCGCCACACGGTCTGGACGGCTGTGCGCAAGGGGCAGTAGCGCACGCACCGGCCGCCTCCCGGGTAACGGGATCGTGCGGCAAAGACCGGTATGCGCCTGTGCACATTGCGCCGGGACGACCAGGGCATACCTAAGGTGAAACGGGTGACAACCCGCAGAACCGAAGGAGTAGCCCCATGGATTTCAAGGATAAGGTCGTTCTCATCACCGGCGCCGCCGGGGGTATCGGCATCGCCGCCGCGCGCAAGTTCGCAGCCCAAGGCGCCAAGCTGGCGCTGGTCGACCTGAAGCTGGAGGCGCTTGAGAAAGCCGCCGAGGGGCTGGACGGGGCGCTGCTGCTGACCGCCAACGTGGCAGAGGAAGCCGACGTTAAGGCCTATGTCGACGCGACGGTCGAAAAGTTCGGCCGCATCGACGTCTTCGTGAACAACGCTGGCATCAACGGCGAGTTCAAGAACATCGAGCACCAGACGGTCGAGAACTACACCAACGTGCTCAACATCAACGTGGTCGGCGTGGCCATGGGCCTGAAGCACGTGGTGGCACAGATGAAGAGCCAGGGCGGCGGGGCGATCGTCAACACGGCCTCCAACGGCGGCCTGCTGGGCGCGCCGGGCATGAGCGCCTACGTGGCCTCCAAGCACGCGGTCATCGGCATCAACAAGTCCGTGGCGCTGGAAGCGGCGGGTGACAACATCCGCGTCAACGCGGTCTGCCCCTCGGGCGTGGACACCCAGATGATGCGCTCGATCGAAGAGCGCGCCACGGCCAACGGCGCCGAGAACCCGCGCGAGACCTTCGAAAGCTCCGTGCCCCTGGGCCGCTACGCCGAGGCCGACGAGATCGCGGACCTGATGCTCTTCCTGGCCTCTGACAAGGCCAGCTTCATCACCGGCGCATACTACCGGATCGACGGCGGCGGCGGCGCGACCTCTGTCTGAGGCGGAAAAGGGGGGTGCCGCGACTTGAGGCGCTCCCCCTTGCCACCCCCCATACCCCCTGCTATACGCGCCCAATCACGTGGCCCCGGGATTCGTTCCGGGGTCTCGTGTTTGTTGAGCCGGGGACCTTCGGGGCCCTAAACTTCGGGTAGTGTGTCAGCGACGGGCCTTCCAACCGTCCGGCAAATACCCAATACATAGCCGCCCAACGTGCCCCGCAGCCCTGCGATAGGGTGGGGCAAACGAAGGCGGCGCTTGCTAAACGGAAGACAGAAAGCATGGCACTTAAGTCGTATAAGCCGACGACGCCGGGCCAGCGCGGGCTGGTGCTGATCGACCGTTCGGAGCTGTGGAAAGGACGCCCCGTCAAAGCCCTCACCGAGGGTCTGACGAAATCGGGCGGCCGGAACAACACCGGACGGATCACGTCGCGCCGCCGTGGTGGCGGGGCAAAACGCCTCTACCGGATCGTTGACTTCAAGCGGAACAAGAAAGACGTCGAAGGCGTCGTGATGCGGATCGAATATGACCCGAACCGCACCGCCTTCATCGCGCTGATCCAATATGTCGATGGCGAACAGGCCTACATCCTGGCGCCGCAGCGTCTGGGCGTCGGTGACAAGGTCGTCTCCTCCCAGAAGGCCGACATCAAGCCCGGCAACGCAATGCCCTTCTCCGGCATGCCGATCGGGACGATCGTCCACAACATCGAGCTGAAGCCCGGCAAGGGTGGCCAGATCGCACGCGCCGCGGGCACCTACGCCCAGTTCGTCGGCCGTGACGGTGGTTACGCCCAGATCCGGCTGAGCTCGGGTGAACTGCGCATGGTTCGTCAGGAATGCCTGGCCACCGTCGGTGCGGTTTCCAACCCCGACAACAGCAACCAGAACTTCGGTAAAGCGGGCCGCATGCGGCACAAGGGCATCCGCCCCTCCGTGCGTGGTGTCGTGATGAACCCGATCGACCACCCCCATGGTGGTGGTGAAGGCCGGACTTCGGGTGGTCGCCACCCGGTTACCCCCTGGGGTAAGCCGACCAAGGGTGCGAAAACCCGCAAGAACAAGGCAACGGACAAGTACATCATCCGTAGCCGTCACGCGAAGAAGAAGGGTCGCTAATCTATGGCACGTTCTGTTTGGAAAGGCCCCTTCGTTGACGCTTACGTCCTGAAGAAGGCCGAAGCGGCACGCGAAAGCGGTCGTAACGAAGTTATCAAGATCTGGTCGCGTCGCTCGACGATCCTGCCCCAATTCGTGGGTCTGACGTTCGGTGTGTACAACGGCCACAAGCACATTCCTGTCAACGTCTCGGAAGACATGATCGGTCAGAAGTTCGGTGAATACTCCCCGACGCGGACCTATTACGGTCACGCCGCGGACAAAAAAGCGAAGCGGAAGTAAGTCATGGGCAAGGAAAAGAACCCCCGCCGCGTGGCTGACAACGAAGCTATGGCAAAAGTCCGCATGCTTCGCACCAGCCCGCAGAAACTGAACCTCGTCGCTGCGATGATCCGCGGCAAGAAGGTCGACAAGGCCCTTACGGACCTGACCTTCTCCAAGAAGCGGATCGCTCAGGACGTCAAGAAGTGCCTGCAGTCCGCGATCGCCAACGCCGAGAACAACCACCAGCTCGACGTCGACGAACTCGTCGTTGCCGAAGCTTACGTGGGCAAGAACCTCGTGATGAAACGTGGCCGTCCGCGGGCACGTGGCCGTTATGGCAAGATCATGAAGCCGTTTTCGGAACTCACCATCCTGGTGCGTCAGGTCGAGGAGCAAGCCTAATGGGTCAGAAAGTCAATCCGATCGGCATGCGCCTCCAGGTCAACCGCACCTGGGACTCGCGCTGGTACGCCGATAGCAAGGATTTCGGCGATCTTCTTCTGGAAGACGTCAAGATCCGTGAGTTCATCAAGACCGAATGCAAGCAGGCCGGTATTGCCCGCGTGATCATCGAACGCCCCCACAAGAAGTGCCGTGTGACCATTCACACAGCGCGTCCGGGCGTGATCATCGGCAAGAAAGGCGCCGACATCGAGGTGCTTCGCAAGAAGCTCGCCAACATGACGGATTCGGAACTGCACCTCAACATCGTCGAGGTCCGCAAGCCCGAGCTTGACGCACAGCTGGTCGCAGAGAACATCGCTCAACAGCTCGAACGTCGTGTGTCCTTCCGTCGCGCCATGAAGCGTGGCGTGCAGAACGCAATGCGCATGGGTGCCCTGGGTATCCGGGTCAACGTCGCAGGCCGCCTTGGCGGTGCTGAGATCGCCCGGACCGAATGGTACCGCGAAGGCCGTGTGCCTCTGCACACCCTGCGCGCCGACATCGACTATGCTCACGCCGAAGCCACCACCCCCTATGGTATCATCGGGATCAAGGTGTGGATCTTCAAAGGCGAGATCATGGAGCACGATCCCGCGGCGCGTGATCGCAAGGCACAAGAGCTGCAAGACGGTCCCGCACCCCGCGGCGCCGGCGGCGGCCGCCGTGATCGCGACCGGTAAGGAGACAGAAAAATGCTTCAACCGAAACGCACCAAGTTCCGCAAGCAGTTCAAGGGCCGGATCAAAGGCGAAGCCAAAGGCGGCTCCGACCTGAACTTCGGGACCTTTGGCCTGAAAGCGGTCCAGCCCGAGCGTGTTACCGCACGCCAGATCGAGGCTGCTCGTCGTGCCATGACGCGCCACATGAAGCGTCAGGGCCGTGTCTGGATCCGGATCTTCCCGGATGTTGCCGTGACCTCCAAGCCCACCGAAGTTCGGATGGGTAAGGGTAAAGGTTCCGTCGATTACTGGGCCGCCAAGGTCAAGCCGGGCCGCGTGATGTTCGAGATCGACGGTGTTTCCGAGGAAGTCGCACGCGAAGCGCTGCGCCTTGCCTCCATGAAACTGCCGATCAAGACCCGCGTCGTCGTCCGCGAAGACTGGTAATCCCGCGCATCGCCCCGTGCGATGCCAGGACCTGATCAAGAAGCCCCCGCCCTTGCCGGCGGGGGCTTTTCCAATTCTGACGCACCCTTCGGGAGGGTTCCTTGCCCCGTTACAAGATGCAGTTCACCGGCTCCGGCTTTTCCCTGCCGCAGGGGGATCGGTTCACCGTCAATGTCGTGCTGGATGCCGAGGATGAAGAGGCCGCAGAGGCCCGCGCGCGCCTGATGATCTACAGCGCCTGGACCCGGCAGGGGCATGCCGCGGCCTTGGGCGATCAGCGCCCCGATCTGACCCGCAGCGACACCGGCAAGGGCACCGGCCTTGGCGCCCGCCTGGCCAGGCCCGGTCTTGGCGCTTTCGCCTTTTCCCGCAGCCGCTGACGCTCATCGCCTAAAGGCGCGGGCATTTGCCCGGTTCCCTTCGTCCCGTCCCTGGATTACCAGCGGGCAAACCCCTCCTGCAGGAGACCACCCATGGCCGATATCCGTTCTCTCTTCGTCACCCGTCTCTACCGCGCGCCGCTTGCGGAACTGGGCACCGCCCCGGATCCCGCGGAACTGGCTGAAAGTTGCTATTCCATCGCCGAGGACGACGATGCCGGCAATGAATGGTGCGAGGAAAACGACTACCCCGGCTATACCTCCTATGCCTCGCTGACCGATCTGCCCTGGCGCTTCCCGATCTTCGGCGACCTGGTGGCGCTGATCGACAAGCATGTCGCGGCCTTCGCAGAGGACCTCGGTTTCGACCTGGGCGACCGGGAGCTGAAGCTGGAAGACATCTGGATCAACATCCTGCCGGAGGGCGGCACACACGGCTCTCACATCCACCCGCATTCGGTGATCTCGGGCACGACCTACGTGGCGATGCCCGAAGGCGCCTCCGCGCTGAAGCTGGAAGATCCCCGCCTGCCGATGCTGATGGCCGCCCCGACGCGCCGCAGGGATGTGCGAGAGGAGCTCAAGAGCTTCATCTACGAAAAGCCCGCCGTCGGGGACATCCTGCTCTGGGAAAGCTGGCTGCGCCACGAGGTGCCGATGAACATGGCCGAAGAAGAGCGCATCTCCGTCAGCTTCAACTACAAGTGGGAGTGAGCAGCGGTCCGGACCGTTTTACGGTCCGGCAAACGCTCCTGTGGAGCGTTTGAGCTGCGAACGGGCGGAGCCCTCCACCGATCGGTACACCCTCCGGCGACTTGTCTGGGTGCCTTCGCCCCCCAAACCCCTTACTCCACGCAGTCCGCCGCGTAGCTCCGCGTGCCCTCTGCATCATCGGTGACCGTCAGGCCCCAGGGCAGGCGCTCCGGGCCGCAGGTCATGTCCAGGACGTCGTAGATCGCCGCGCTGCTGAAGGCGCGTCCGGCGCGGCCCGACAGCCTCTTGCCGCTGTCCTCTGCCCGGACGGTGATGTGATGCGCGGGCAGGGGGCCCTCCGGGGCACCGCAGCCCGCCAGCGTTGCGGCCGCAAGGACCAGGGCGGGCAGGGAAGGGCGCATGGCAGGTTTCACGGGGCGGCTCTCATCAGGGCAGATGCCGCAAGCTGACCGCTGAAGGCCGCGCGCTGCAAGCCGCGGGTAAAGACAGGGTTAACCGACCCCCGCCTCCTTTCGGACCGATGCACCGGGGGCATGGCTGCCGCCCGGTCGCGCCGAAGCGCGAAAGGCTTGTGGGAAAGGGCTTGTCATCACCATGCTGGGGGCGTATAGGCAGCGCTCATTGTTCTGACATAACCCACCGGATTCGCGGGTTACCCCTCACAGGGCCCGCCGGTGCTAGGAAGGAAAGGTAAGCGATGAGCATTCAAGAGCTCCGCGACAAGACGCCTGACCAGCTCAAGGAAGAGCTGGCAGAGCTGAAGAAAGCACAGTTCAACCTGCGCTTTCAGCAAGCCACTGGCCAACTGGAAAACCCCGCACAGATGCGTGCCGCGCGCCGTCAGGCCGCCCGCGTTCTCACCGTGCTGAATGAAAAAGCTGCTTCTGCAGCGGCTTCGGAATAAGGGAAGACCCAGATGCCCAAACGTATCCTTCAAGGCGTCGTGACCTCCGACGCGAACGCTCAGACCGTCACCGTGTCCGTCGAACGTCGTTTCACGCACCCGGTTCTGAAGAAGACCATTCGTAAGTCGAAGAAATATCGCGCTCACGATGAGGCAAACACCTACAAGACAGGTGACACGGTCCGCATTCAGGAATGCGCACCGAAATCGAAGACGAAACGCTGGGAAGTGATCGCCAGCTGATCGGCCATCGGGGTGTGCGCCTGGCGCATGCCCTTTACCGTGAAAGCCGGGCAACATTGACCGGATCAATCGAAACCGAGGGGCGCCCATCCGGGCCAACCCCGAAGGTCGGGAGAAAACCACATGATCCAGATGCAGACCAATCTGGATGTCGCTGACAACTCCGGCGCTCGCCGGGTGCAGTGCATCAAGGTTCTGGGTGGTTCCAAGCGTAAGTACGCTAGCGTGGGCGACATCATCGTCGTCTCCGTGAAGGAAGCCATCCCGCGCGGTCGCGTTAAGAAAGGGGACGTCCGCAAGGCCGTCGTCGTACGCACCGCCAAGGAAGTTCGTCGTGAAGACGGCACCGCGATCCGTTTCGATCGCAACGCCGCCGTCATCCTCAACAACAACAATGAGCCCGTCGGTACGCGTATCTTCGGCCCGGTTGTTCGCGAGCTGCGCGCCAAGAACTTCATGAAAATCATTTCGCTGGCTCCGGAGGTGCTCTGATGGCTGCGAAACTTAAAAAAGGCGACACGGTCATCGTGCTCACCGGCAAGGACAAGGGCAAGACTGGCGCAATCGCTTCCGTCGACCCCAAATCCGGCAAGGCCGTCGTCGAAGGCCTGAACATGGCCATCCGCGCAACCCGCCAGTCGCAAACCCAGCAAGGCGGCCGCATTCCCAAGGCGATGCCCATCGCCCTGTCGAACCTGGCCTACGTCGATGCGAACGGCAAAGCGACCCGCGTTGGCTTCAAGACCGAAGACGGCAAGAAAGTCCGCTTCGCAAAAACCACGGGGGACGTGATCGATGCTTGATGCAGAAAACTACACCCCGCGGCTGCGGACGGCTTTCGCCGAAACGATCAAGCCTGCTCTGAAAGAAGAGTTCGGCTACAAGAACGACATGCAGATCCCGCGTCTGGACAAGATCGTTCTGAACATCGGCTGCGGCGCTGAAGCGGTCCGGGATTCCAAGAAAGCCAAATCGGCCCAGGAAGACCTGACCACCATCGCCGGCCAGAAGGCCATCGTCACCAAGGCGAAGAAGTCCATCGCTGGCTTCCGCGTCCGTGAAGACATGCCTCTTGGTGCCAAGGTCACTCTCCGTGGCGACCGCATGTACGAATTCCTTGATCGTCTGATCACGATCGCGATGCCCCGTATCCGCGACTTCCGCGGCGTTTCGGGCAAATCGTTTGACGGCCGTGGCAACTACGCCATGGGCATCAAGGAACATATCGTCTTCCCCGAGATCAACTTCGACAAGGTCGATGAAGTCTGGGGTCTCGATATCGTCATCGGCACTACCGCCGCCACCGACGCAGAAGCGAAGGCACTGTTGAAAGCATTCAACATGCCTTTCAACAGCTGATCGCGCGAGGGAGATTGAGTAATGGCTAAGAAATCCATGATCGAGCGCGAAAAGAAACGCCAGCACCTGGTGGAACAGTACGCTGCGAAGCGTGCCGCGCTGAAAGAGATCATCTACGACCAAGAGAAGCCGATGGAAGAGCGTTTCCGCGCCTCCCTGAAGCTGGCGAAACTGCCGCGCAACAGCTCGGCTACCCGGCTGCACAACCGTTGTCAGCTGACCGGCCGTCCCCACGCTTACTACCGTAAGCTGAAGGTGTCGCGGATCATGCTGCGGGAACTGGGCTCGAATGGCCAGATCCCCGGTCTCGTGAAGTCCAGCTGGTAAGGAGGGCATAGATAATGAACGATCCTATCGGCGATATGCTCACCCGTATCCGTAACTCTCAGATGCGCGGCAAATCCGTGGTCTCCACGCCGGCTTCCAAGCTGCGCGCATGGGTCCTGGATGTGCTGGCGGACGAAGGGTACATCCGCGGCTACGAAAAGGGCACTGATGCCAACGGTCACCCGACCCTTGAAATCAGCCTCAAGTACTACGAAGGCACCCCTGTCATTCGCGAACTGAAGCGTGTTTCCACGCCCGGCCGTCGCGTTTACATGGGCCGTGATGACATCCCGCAGGTCCGTCAGGGCCTGGGTGTGTCGATTGTCTCCACGTCCAAGGGCGTGATGTCGGATGCAGCAGCTCGTAGCCAGAATGTTGGCGGCGAAGTTCTCTGCACCGTCTTCTAAGGAGGTCTGGAATGTCTCGTATTGGTAAGAAACCGGTCGAGCTGCCCTCTGGCGTTACTGCCAGCGTGTCCGGCCAGACCGTCGAAGTGAAGGGCCCGAAAGGGACCCACAGCTTCACCGCCACCGACGATGTCAACATCGTCCTGGAAGACAACACCGTCACGGTGAGCCCCCGCGGCTCGTCCAAGCGGGCGCTGCAACAGTGGGGCATGTCCCGCACTGTGGTGGCCAACCTGGTGACCGGTGTCTCCACCGGCTTCAAGAAAGAGCTCGAGATCACGGGTGTGGGTTACCGCGCTCAGGCTCAGGGCAACATCCTGAAGCTTAACCTCGGTCTCTCCCACGAGGTGAACTTCCCGGTTCCGGAGGGCGTCACCGTGACGACCCCCAAGCCGACGGAAGTCATCATCGAGGGTACGGATCTGCAACTCGTCGGCCAGGTCGCGGCAAACATTCGCGAATGGCGGAAGCCGGAGCCCTACAAGGGCAAGGGCATCAAGTACAAAGGCGAGTTCATCTTCCGTAAGGAAGGCAAGAAGAAGTAAGGAACGCGAAAATGGCAAAAAGCAAAAGGGATCTGTTCCTGAAACGCCGCCTGCGCGTTCGGAACAAACTGCGCGCGGTCAACGCCGGCCGTGTGCGTCTGTCGGTACATCGTTCGAACAAGAACATCAGCGTCCAGCTGATCGACGATGTGCAGGGTGTCACACTGGCATCCGCCTCCACCCTGGAAGCGGACCTGGGCGTAATCGGCAAGAACAACCTCGAGGCGGCCCAGAAAGTGGGCGCCGCGATCGCCGAACGCGCAAAGAAAGCCGGTGTGGAAGAGGCCTATTTCGACCGTGGTGGTTTCCTCTACCACGGCAAGGTCAAGGCCCTGGCAGATGCAGCCCGCGAAGGCGGTCTGAAACTCTGATCGTGGCGGCGGGCCTTCGGGTCCGCCGTGACGTTTCCGCCGCGTAGGGTGGGTGCAAACCCACCGTGCCGGCCAAAGGTGGGGTTCGCCCCACCCTGAGAGAGAGGGCGCCCATCGCGCCCCGATGATCCGGGAGACGCCGCTTACGTCAGTGCGCCTCACCTGGGTTGGAAAAACCGGGCGGTCAACGGACACGCCCTGAAGTGAAAAGGAATTGCCTCATGGCAAGAGATGACAACCGGGGCCGCCGCGACCGCGACGAATCTCCGGAGTTTGCAGATCGCCTGGTTGCGATCAATCGTGTGTCCAAGACCGTCAAAGGCGGTAAGCGTTTCGGCTTCGCCGCGCTTGTCGTCGTTGGTGACCAGAAGGGCCGCGTCGGCTTCGGCAAAGGCAAGGCGAAAGAGGTCCCCGAGGCCATTCGCAAAGCCACCGAGCAAGCCAAGCGCCAGATGATCCGCGTTCCCCTGCGCGAAGGCCGCACCCTGCACCACGATATCGAAGGCCGTCACGGCGCCGGTAAAGTGGTCATGCGGACCGCTCCGCAAGGTACCGGGATCATCGCAGGTGGTCCGATGCGTGCCGTCTTCGAAATGCTCGGCGTCCAGGACGTCGTTGCAAAGTCTGTCGGGTCGCAAAACCCCTACAACATGATCCGCGCCACGCTCGAAGGTCTGCAGAAAGTGGCTTCGCCGCGTTCCGTCGCCCAACGTCGCGGCAAGAAAGTGGCTGACATTCTGCCCGCTCGTAACGAGGCCCCGGCCGAGTCGAGCCAGGTCGCAGAAGAGGCGTAAGGAGTCACAAACATGGCAACCATCGTCGTCAAACAGATCGGTTCCCCGATCCGTCGCCCCGCCAAGCAGCGTCAAACGCTGATCGGCCTGGGCCTGAACAAGATGCACAAGACCCGCGAACTGGAAGACACCCCTTCCGTGCGCGGCATGGTGAAATCGATCCCTCACCTGGTCGAGATCATCGAAGAAAAAGAGTGATCCAGTGACGTCGCCCCAGCCGGGGTAACCGACCTGATAACTCAAGACGCCCCGGTCCCAGGATCGGGGCGTTTTTCGTTTGTCTTCCCGCCCCCTGCTTCTGCATTATTCCCGATGGGGAGCAACTCTGGCCATTTTTCCAGGGGAGGAGAGGCAGATGCCGCTAAGTTACCGGCTGGATGCCGAAGATCGCGTGGTGGCGCTCGGGGGAGCGTGGAACCGCATGTCGTGGGAAAACGGCGGCCCCGATGATGCCAGCTCCAATGTGCTGGACCACAGCCTCTGGCGCTTCATCTCGGATCCGGCGATGTCCGGCTTCCTGCGGCAGGTCTTTCAACTCAGCCGCGATACCGGGCAGGCCGCCACGCTGGATTACCGCTGTGATGCGCCGGGCCTGCTGCGGTATTACCGCATGATCGTGACGCCGAAATCGGATGGCATCCTGGTGGTCGATCACGAACCGCTGGCCGAGGCCCTGGCCTGCACATCCATCAGGCTGCCCCCCGGGGAAAGCGCGGTCCGGATCTGTGGCCAATGCAGCCGTGTCGCGCTCAAGGGGTGGCACTGGCGCCGCTTCCCGGCGCTGCCCAGGCCGCGCGACCTGCCCCGCAAAGTGGTGCTCTGCAATGACTGCCGGAACCCGTCGCGCGATCCGGCCGACGCTTCCGCGTCGACCCGCCCCTGATCCTGCCCGCCTGATCCAGAGCCAAGCCCCGGCCCGCAGGGCGGGGCGCTTACGGGCGTGTTCCGGCGCGCGATTGGCCCCCGGCGACTGCCGTCTTGACCCGGTGGCGCGGATCGCGGACGCTTGGCCTGTCATCTCAAGGAATAAGCGCGTGCTCCGGTTCTCAATCCCCCTCATGCTTCTTGTCGGCCTTGCCGCCTGCGCTCCCCGCCCGGAAGGGCAGGAGGTGCTGCGCAGCGACCCCAGGGTCTCCGGCGGGGTAGGGGTGCAGGTCGGCCCGGATGGCGTGCGCCCAAGCGCCGGCGTGGGCGTCTCTGTCTGCAACAACCCCAGCCCCTTCCATATCGGGATCGGCGGGGGTGTCGGCGGCCTTGGGGTTGGCATTTCCTGCTAGGCCGGGCTGCCCGCGCGCCCCGCTTTCGGGGCTGACACCGCGGCAGGGCGCTCACGGGGACGTGCAACCAAGCGGGCGGCGCAAGCCCCGGTTGTCGCAGCCGCATCAGGGGGGCGGCGCTGCCCTTGCATCGCAGGGCGGCAAGCTCTATACGCCCCCGGTGGCCCATTGGGCACACGGAATCAAAACCAAGAAAAGCCGAGTCCGCCCCATCAGCTTCGCGGGGTGTTTCCGGCAAGGAGAAGCAAGATGAAACTGAACGAACTGCACGACAATCCCGGTGCAACCACCAAGAAAAAACGCGTTGGTCGCGGCCCCGGCTCCGGCAAGGGTAAGATGGGTGGCCGTGGTATCAAGGGTCAGAAATCCCGTTCGGGCGTGGCGATTGCCGGCTACGAAGGCGGCCAGATGCCCCTCTACCAACGCCTGCCCAAGCGTGGCTTCAACAAGCCGAACCGCAAGAAATTCGCAGTCGTCAACCTGGGCATGATCGAGAAATTCGTCGAAGCCAAGAAAATCGACGTCTCCGCACCGATCACCGAAGACGTGCTCGTGGCCTCCGGCCTGGTGCGCCGCAAGCTGGACGGTGTCCGCATCCTGGCAAAGGGTGACGTGACCTCCAAGCTGGCCCTCGAAGTGACCGGCGCCTCGAAGGCAGCTGTCGAAGCTGTCGAGAAGGCAGGCGGGTCGCTCAAGGTGGCAGCAGCCGCCGCGGAATAAGGTTGTGGGCGGCGCTTGCGCCGCTTACATATCCTACGAGTTTTCCAGACACGCCGCCTGAGCCGGGAAACGGCCCTGGCGGCGTTCCTACATAAGAGAGAGCCTTATGGTATCTGCAGCAGAACAGATGGCGGCCAACACGTCATGGGGCGCGCTCAGCAAGGCGAAGGATCTCCGTAACCGGATCCTCTTCACCATCGCGCTGCTGATCATCTGCCGCCTGGGCACCTATATCCCGGTTCCCGGCATTGACGGCACCGCGCTGCGCCAGTTCATGGAAGGGGCGGGCCAGGGCATCGGCGGCATGCTCTCCATGTTCACGGGTGGCGCGCTTGGCCGGATGGGTATCTTTGCCCTCGGCATCATGCCCTACATCTCCGCCTCCATTATCGTCCAGCTGATGGGCGCCATGGTTCCCGCGCTCGAGCAACTCAAGAAAGAGGGCGAGCAGGGCCGTAAGAAGATGAACCAGTACACCCGCTACGGCACGGTGCTGCTGGCCACGCTGCAGGCCTATGGCCTGGCCGTGTCCCTGGAAGCGGGGGACCTTGTCTCCGATCCCGGTATCTTCTTCCGCATCGAATGCGTGATCACCCTGGTGGGCGGCACGATGTTCATGATGTGGCTGGGCGAACAGATCACCGCGCGCGGCGTCGGCAACGGCATCTCGCTGATCATCTTCGTCGGCATCATCGCGGAAATCCCCGCAGCCCTGGCACAGTTCTTCGCCTCGGGCCGCTCCGGCGCGATTTCCCCGGCGGTGATCGTGGGGGTCATCATCATGGTGGTGGCCGTGATCGCCTTTGTGGTCTTCATGGAACGCGCACTACGCAAGATCCATATCCAGTACCCCCGCCGCCAGGTGGGCATGAAGGTCTACGACGGCGGCTCCAGCCACCTGCCGATCAAGGTGAACCCGGCGGGCGTGATCCCGGCGATCTTCGCCTCCTCGCTGCTGCTGCTGCCGGCCACGCTCTCGACTTTCTCGGGCTCCGATACCGGGCCGATCATGTCGACCGTGCTGGCCTACTTCGGCCCCGGCCAGCCGCTCTACATGCTGTTCTTCGTCGGCATGATCGTCTTTTTCGCCTACTTCTACACCCACAACGTCGCCTTCAAGACCGACGATGTGGCTGACAACCTGAAGAACCAGAACGGCTTCGTTCCGGGCATCCGTCCGGGCCAGAAGACTGCCGCCTATCTCGAGTACGTGGTCAACCGCGTCCTGGTCCTGGGCTCTGCCTACCTGGCAGCCGTCTGCCTCCTCCCAGAGGTCCTAAGGTCGCAGTTCGCGATTCCCTTCTATTTTGGTGGCACGTCTGTCCTTATTGTGGTCTCCGTGACGATGGACACGATTCAGCAGGTGCAATCGCATCTTCTGGCGCATCAATACGAAGGGCTGATCGAGAAATCGCAGCTGCGCGGTAAGGGAAAACAACGCCGCAAAGGGAGAGGGGCAGCACGCCGATGAACATTATTCTTCTTGGACCGCCGGGGGCCGGCAAGGGCACCCAGGCGAAAATGCTTGTGGAAGAGCGCGGGATGATCCAGCTGTCCACCGGGGACATGCTGCGCGCCGCGCGGACCTCGGGCACGGAAATGGGCAACAAGGTCGCGGCCGTCATGGACGCCGGTGAGCTTGTCACGGATGAGATCGTGATTGGCCTGATCCGCGAGCAGATGGAAGCCAACCCCGATGGCGGCTTCATCTTCGACGGCTTCCCCCGCACGCTGGCCCAGGCCGACGCGCTGGAAGACCTGATGAAGGAAATGGGCCAGACCCTGGCCTGCGCCGTCGAGCTGCGCGTCCGCGACGAGGTCCTGGTGGAACGTATCGTCAACCGCGCCAGGGAGGCGGCTGCAGCCGGCCAGCCCGTGCGCGCCGACGATAACGAGGAAAGCCTGAAGACCCGTCTGATGGAATACTACAAGAAGACCTCGCCGCTGCTGGGCTACTACCACGCCAAGGGCAAGCTCAAGCGCGTCGACGGCCTGGCAGAGATGAAGGTCGTCAAGGCCTCCATCGGCGCGATCCTCGACTGATCCGCCTGGACGGCCAATGTCTTGTTGAAAGCGGCGCCCCCGGGCGCCGTTTTCCGTTTCAGGGGGCGCGGCCCGGCCCGCTCGCAGAGCAGAGCAGGGGGGGCACGGGGCAACACTCCGCGCCTTCGCGCCACATGCGAACAATCGCCCCTTGTATCCCGCGAAAGGCGAGTGTACCCGTCAGGGCACTGAGTTATTGAAATGGGGTTGACCTCACGGGCGATCCCCCATACCCAGCCCTATCTCGGAGGGACGCCGATTCCATCGTCCCCCTTCGAATCCGCCGAATACGACCCTGGCCCGCTGGCTGATGCCTCGGGCCATGTGTTGTGAAAAAAGGTTCTGGAGTTACGGAACCGCAACAAGAGGAAAGAGATCATTGGCACGTATTGCCGGCGTTAACATCCCGACTGCAAAGCGGGTACCCATCGCCCTCACCTACATCACCGGCATCGGTCCGGCTTCCGCGAAAAGCATCTGCGAAGCCGTGAACATCGATGCAACCCGCCGCGTCAACGAACTGTCCGACGCCGAAGTGCTCGCCATCCGCGAACACATCGACGCGAACTTCACCGTTGAAGGCGACCTGCGCCGTGAGACGCAGATGAACATCAAGCGCCTGATGGACCTCGGCTGCTACCGTGGCCTGCGTCACCGTCGCAACCTGCCGGTCCGCGGTCAGCGTACCCATACCAATGCTCGTACCCGCAAAGGCCCCGCAAAGGCCATTGCCGGCAAGAAGAAGTAAGGGGAGCGCACAGATATGGCACGTGATACCCGTCGTGGGGCCAAGAAAAAGGTCTCCAAGAACATCGCAGCTGGCGTCGCACATGTGAACTCCAGCTTCAACAACACCAAAATCCTGATCTCCGACGTTCAGGGCAACGCCATCTCCTGGTCCTCCGCAGGGACCATGGGCTTCAAGGGTTCGCGGAAATCGACCCCCTACGCCGCCCAGATGGCTGCCGAAGACGCCGGCAAGAAGGCGCAGGAACACGGCGTGAAAACGCTGGAAGTCGAAGTCCAGGGCCCCGGCTCCGGTCGTGAATCGGCTCTGCGTGCTCTGGCTGCCGTCGGCTTCAACATCACCTCGATCCGTGATGTGACCCCGATCGCACACAACGGTTGCCGTCCGCCGAAGCGTCGTCGCGTCTGATCCGGAACGGTTTTTTCTGGAGGCCGCGCGATTGCGCGCGGCCTCCATTTCGTCATTTTAACCTCGGGAGTCCTGACCTTTCGATCATGGGGACAGGGCAAGCATGGAGGGACGCATGATCCACAAGAACTGGGCCGAACTAATCAAACCGACGCAGCTTGACGTAAAGCCGGGCAATGACCCGATGCGTCTGGCGACCGTCGTCGCGGAACCGCTGGAGCGTGGCTTCGGCCTGACGCTGGGCAACGCGCTGCGCCGCATCCTGATGTCCTCGCTTCAGGGCGCCGCCATCACCAGCGTTCAGATCGACAACGTGCTGCACGAGTTTTCCTCCGTGGCCGGTGTTCGTGAAGACGTGACCGACATCATCCTGAACCTCAAGGGTGTCTCCCTGAAGATGGACGTCGAAGGGCCCAAGCGCCTGTCGATCTCTGCCAAGGGTCCGGGTGCCGTCTCCGCTGCCGATATCGCGGAAACCGCCGGCATCGAAGTGCTGAACAAGGATCACGTGATCTGCCACCTCGATGAGGGCGCGGATCTCTACATGGAACTGACGGTCAACACCGGCAAGGGCTATGTGGCGGCTGACAAGAACAAGCCGGAAGATGCTCCCATTGGCCTGATCCCGATCGACGCGATCTACTCGCCGATCAAGAAGGTGTCCTATGACGTGCAGCCGACCCGTGAGGGCCAGGTGCTCGACTACGACAAGCTGACGCTGAAGGTTGAAACCGACGGTTCCGTCTCTCCGGATGACGCCGTGGCCTATGCCGCGCGGATCCTGCAGGACCAGCTCTCCATCTTCGTGAACTTCGAAGAGCCGGAAAGCGCCTCCCGCCAGGACGACGACGACGGGCTGGAATTCAACCCGCTGCTGCTCAAGAAGGTCGACGAACTCGAGCTTTCCGTGCGCTCCGCGAACTGCCTCAAGAACGACAACATCGTCTACATCGGCGATCTCATCCAGAAGACCGAAGCGGAGATGCTGCGCACTCCCAACTTTGGCCGGAAGTCGCTCAACGAGATCAAGGAAGTGCTGTCCGGCATGGGCCTGCACCTCGGCATGGATGTCGAGGACTGGCCGCCAGACAACATCGAAGACCTGGCCAAGAAGTTCGAAGACCACTTCTGAGCTTTTGGGTCGTAGCCGGTACGGTGGGGTCTCCCCGCCCAATGGAAAACCGGCGCGGCCGCTGAAGATTGCGCAGGGTGGGTGAAGCCCACCTTGCCGCCAGACGGACAGTGAAAGACCCGCGGAGGGGACCCCGGAATGGGCCCCCTCCCACCCTCCAAACGGTTAAGGGTTTCTTACCCCCACCGGGCGGAGCGCACCGACGTAATACCGATGTGATACCGACGTAAAACAGACGTTGCACCGACGTGCATTTCCGGGCTATCAGCCCGGCCACCAGACTGGGCATTCCGCCCCAAGGAGAGCGTCCCCCACGCAGGGCCGCCGGACAAAGCAAAACCGCCCGTAGAGGGCATTTCGGAGTAAGACATATGCGTCACGCAAAAGGCTACCGCCGCCTGAACCGCACCCATGAGCACCGCAAGGCGCTCTTCGCGAACATGGCTGGCTCGCTCATCGAGCACGAACAGATCAAGACCACCCTTCCCAAGGCGAAGGAACTGCGTCCGATCGTTGAAAAGCTGATCACCCTCGCTAAGCGCGGCGACATCCACGCCCGCCGTCAGGCCGCGTCCAAGCTCAAGCAGGACGCCCTGGTTGCCAAGCTCTTCGAAGTGCTCGGCCCGCGCTACGCCGAACGTCAGGGTGGCTACATCCGCATCATGAAAGCTGGCTTCCGCTACGGTGACATGGCGCCCATGGCGATCATCGAATTCGTCGACCGCGACCTGGACGCCAAGGGCGCTGCCGACAAGGCCCGCGTTGAAGCCGAAGAAGCCCTGGAAGACTGATCTTCCGCTTCTCGCTCACGCGCGATTGATTTCGACCCCCGGTCTTTTGAAGGCCGGGGGTCTTGCGTTTCCGCCCCCAAGCGCTTGCTTTCCCCCCAGCGGCTTCGCATATGTTCGAAGCGCCTCCAATTCCGGGAAAGGCCTCATGCAGCAATCTTTTCTTCGCCCCGTCCTGACCATGGCCCTGATCGCCACGCTTGCCACCGGCGGTGGGGGTGGTGCCGCCCTGGCGCAGGACAAGGTGCCGGAATCTCAGGCGGAAATCTCTCTCAGCTTCGCGCCGCTGGTGAAACAGGCCGCTCCGGCGGTGGTCAATATCTACGCCAAGCGGATCGTTGAATCGCGCCAGAGCCCCTTTGCCTCCGATCCCTTCTTCTCGCAGTTCTTCCGCAACCTCGGCCCCTCCCGGCCACAGGTGCAGAACTCGCTCGGCTCCGGAGTGATCCTCAGCGATGACGGGATCGTGGTGTCCAATTACCACGTGGTCGGCGACGCCGATGAGATCCGCATCGCGCTCAACGACCGACGCGAGTATGATGCAGAGGTGTTGCTTGCCGATCCCTCCGTCGACCTGGCGATCCTGAAGCTGAAGGACGCGCAGGACCTGCCCCATCTTGAGCTGCGCGACAGCGACAGCGTCGAGGTGGGTGAACTGGTGCTGGCCATCGGCAACCCCTTCGGCGTCGGCCAGACCGTGAGCTCCGGCATCGTCTCCGGCCTTGCGCGGTCCGGCGCGGCAGCGGGAGCAGAGCGCGGCTATTTCATCCAGACCGATGCGCCGATCAACCCGGGCAACTCGGGCGGCGCGCTGGTGGATACCAAGGGCAACCTGATCGGGGTGAACACCTCCATCCTGTCCCGCTCGGGCGGGTCCAACGGCATCGGCTTCGCCATCCCCGCCGCGCTGGTGCGCCAGTTCGTGGCCCAGGCGAGAGAGGGCAAACCGGCCTTTGAACGCCCCTGGGCCGGCATGTCCGGGCATTCCGTGGATACGGACATGGCCGGTGCGCTTGGCCTGGACCATCCCGAAGGTTTGGTGATCGACGGGATGCACGCCGAAAGCCCCTTTGCCGTCAAAGGCTTCCAGCCCGGTGACGTGATCCTTGAGGTCGATGGCCTGCCCGTCTCCAGCCCGGCTGAAATGGTGTTCCGTATGTCCGTCAAGGGCCTGGGCGGGGACGCCCGGATCACCCGCCTGCGCGACGGCAAGCGGGACGAGGTGACGGTGCCGATGAAGGCCGCCCCCGATCTGCCCGCCCGCGATCCGGTGGAAACGGATGGCCGCGGCCCGATCCCCGGCATGACCCTCGTGACCGTGAACCCCGCCGTCATCGCCGAATTCGGCCTGCCGCTCGCCACTGAAGGCGCGCTGGTGCAGACCCCCGGCCAGGTCGGCCAGCGGGCCGGTCTGCGCGCCGGCGACGTGCTGCTTGAGGTGAACGGCAAGGATGTCCTGACGTCCCGCGACGCGGACAAGGCCCTGTCCGACAGCGCCCGCTCTCTGCGCCTCGACGTGCTGCGCGAGGGGCGCAAGGTCACCATGCGGTTCAGGCTCTGAATGGCGGATCTCTTTGACAGTACGCCCGAAGGGGCGCCTGCCGGAAACGGCACGCCGGAGGGGGCAGAGACCTCCGGCGCGCCGCGTCCCCTGGCGGATCGCCTGCGCCCGACGGCCCTGAACGAGGTCATCGGCCAGAGACAGGTGATCGGTCCGGATGCGCCGTTGACGGTCATGCTGGAAGCCGGCAGCCTGGGCTCCATCATCTTCTGGGGGCCGCCGGGCACCGGCAAGACCACCATCGCCCGTCTTCTGGCGCATGAGACGAAGCTGCATTTCGTCCAGATTTCCGCGATCTTCTCAGGGGTTGCCGACCTCAAGAAGGTGTTCGAGACCGCGCGCCAGCGCCGCCGGGCGGGGCAGGGGACCCTGCTGTTCGTGGATGAGATCCACCGCTTCAACAAGGCTCAGCAGGATGGCTTCCTGCCGCACATGGAAGACGGCACCATCCTTCTGGTGGGCGCCACCACCGAAAACCCCAGTTTTGAGCTGAACGCGGCACTTCTGTCGCGCGCGCAGGTCATGGTGCTTGAGCGGCTCTCGGACGAGGACTTGGAACAGCTGACCAGCCGCGCGGAGGAGATCCTTGGCAAGCCCTTGCCCCTAACGCCAGAGGCCCGCCTGGCGCTGCTGAACATGGCCGATGGCGATGGCCGGGCCCTGCTGAACCTGATCGAACAGGTCGCCGCCTGGAAGGTCGCCGCCCCGCTGGATCAGGAGGCGCTGGCAAAGCGGCTCATGCGGCGTGCGGCCAAGTACGACAAGTCCGGCGAAGAGCATTACAACCTGATCTCCGCCCTGCATAAATCCGTGCGGGGCAGCGATCCGGACGCGGCGCTCTACTGGTTCGCGCGGATGCTGGAAGGCGGAGAGGACCCCCGCTTCCTGGCCCGCCGCATCACCCGCATGTCGGTCGAGGATATCGGCCTGGCCGATCCCCAGGCCCAGACCATCTGCCTGGACGCCTGGCAGGTCTACGAACGCCTTGGCAGCCCCGAAGGGGAACTGGCCCTGTCTCAGGCGCTGGTCTACCTGGCGCTGGCGCCCAAGTCGAACGCCGGCTACGTGGCCTACAAGCAGGCCCGCGCCACGGCCCGCAAGACCGGCAGCGCCATGCCGCCCCACCACATCCTGAACGCCCCCACGCGGCTGATGGAGGAACAGGGCTACGGCAAGGGCTACGCCTATGATCACGACGCCGAGGATGGCTTTTCGGGGCAGAACTACTTCCCCGACGGCATGAAGCGGCCAGAGCTCTACCAACCCGTTGAACGGGGCTTCGAGCGTGATTTGCGCAAGCGTCTGGACTATTTCGCTAAGCTTCGCGCCAAGCGGGCCGGCGAAGAAGAGCGCTAAGCTTGACTCGGCCGCATATGCAGGCGACAGACGCGCCATGTTTCTAACCGTCCTTCAAGTTGCAGCGGGCGGGGCCATAGGGGCCTCGTTGCGCTACCTCTCCGGTGTGGGAGTCGTTCGCCTGTTCGGCAGCGGCCTTTCCATGCCCCTTGGCGTTCTGTTCGTGAACGTCTTCGGCTCATTCCTGATGGGCTGCCTGGTGGTGATTGTCGGGCACAAGGGCTGGGGGCATTGGAACCCGTTCCTGGCCACCGGCATCCTGGGCGGTTTCACTACATTTTCCTCTTTCTCGCTTGAGGCCCTGACCCTCTGGGAACGCGGAGAGCCCGCCCTGGCGGCGCTTTACGTCGGTCTCAACGTTGCCGTTTCCCTGGTGGCGATCGTGGCAGGAACCTATGCGATGCGCACGATGGTGATGGCATGAGCGGTGTTCAGACGATCTCTATTCCCGAGGCGGACAGCGGAATGCGGCTGGACCGCTGGATGCGCCGCACCTTCCCCCAGCTCACCCAAGGCCGGATTGAGAAGATGTGCCGCAAGGGCGAATTGCGCGTCGATGGCGGGCGGATAAAGTCCAACCATCGGCTCGAGCCGGGCCAGCAGCTGCGCGTGCCCCCGATCCCCGTGGACGAGGCCCCCAAGGCCCCCTCGGAACCGCGCGTGTCGGATGATGATGCCAAGATGATCCAGGGCTGCGTGATCTACCGCGACGACCATATCATCGCGATCAACAAGCCGCCCGGCCTGCCCGTGCAGGGGGGCTCCAAGCAGACCCGCCACGTCGATGGCCTCGCCGAGGCGCTGAAGTTCGGCTACGACGAAAAGCCCCGCCTGGTTCACCGGCTGGACAAGGACACCTCCGGCCTGTTGCTGCTGGCGCGGACACGGCAGGCGGCGCAGAAGCTCACGGCGGCCTTCCGGTCCCGCGAGACGCGCAAGATCTACTGGGCCGTGGTGGCCGGTGTGCCGACGCCCTACATGGGCACGATCACCTTTGGGCTGGTCAAGGCCCCCGGCCATGGCAAGGGCGGCGAGGGCGAGAAGATGCTTTGCGTCCATCCCCGCGACATCGACAAAACCCCCGATGCCAAGCGCGCCGTGACCGATTACGCCAACCTCTGGCGGCTGGGCCAGCGGGCCACCTGGGTGGCCCTGGTTCCCGTCACGGGCCGTACCCACCAGCTGCGGGCCCACATGGCAGAGATGGGCCACCCGATCATCGGGGACGGCAAGTACGGCGGCTCCGGCCAGGAGAACCTGGGCGATGGCTGGGGGGCACAGCTGGGCGGGGATATCTCTCGCAAGCTGCACCTTCATGCGCGCCTGCTGCGGCTGACCCATCCCTTCACCGGCAAGCCGCTGGAGCTTGAGGCAGAGTTGCCCGATCACATGCGGCGCAGCTGGGATCATTTCGGCTGGTCCGAAAAGGATGTGCGCAAGGATCCCTTCGACCTCGACGAACCGCTCTGAGGGCTTCATGACGCAACAGACGACCGAACCACGCCTGATCATCTTCGACGTGGATGGCACGCTTTCGGACAGCCAGGGCGATATCGCCGGCGCCATGGCCCAGGCCTTCCAGTCCCAGGACATGACCCCGCCACCCCATGACGCGGTGCTCTCCATCGTGGGGCTGTCGCTTGAGGTGGCCATGCCGCGCCTGGCGCCAGAGGCGGACGAGGCGACCTGCATCGCGCTGGTGGCGGCCTACAAGCAGGCCTACATGCAGCGCCGGCTAGAGGCCGGCGCGGCGCATTCACCGCTTTACCCCGGTATCCGCGAGCTGCTGGACCAGCTGGCGGCAGAGCCGCAGACGATCCTGGGCATCGCCACGGGCAAGTCCCGGCGCGGACTTCTGGCGCTGCTGGAAAACCACGGGCTTTCGGGCATGTTCCACACCATCCAGGTCGCGGACGATCATCCCTCCAAGCCGCATCCCTCCATGGTGATGACGGCCCTGATGGAGGCCGGCGTGCCGGCAGAGCGCGCGGTGATGATCGGGGACACGAGCTTTGACATCGACATGGCCCGCGCGGCGGGCGTCGCTTCCATAGCGGTGGGCTGGGGCTATCACCCGGCCACGGCGCTGGAGGCCGCGGAAGGGCAGGCGGCAGACATGGCCGCCCTGCGCAGTGAAATCGACCGGCTGACAGGAGGCCCGGCATGAGTGAATGGAAAGCGCGCCGATTCTGGAAAGCGGCAGACGTCGCGGAAGCGGATCAGGGTTACACGGTGCACCTGGACGGGCGTCCGGTGAAAACCCCGGCCAAGGCGGCGCTGATCCTGCCCAGCCAGGCGCTGGCGCAGCGCATCGCAGCCGAATGGGACGCGCTGGAAGAGGCCATCGATCCGACGCTCATGCCCTTCACCCGCACGGCCAATTCCGCCATCGACAAGGTCGCGGTGCAAAAGCCCGAAGTAGCAGAGATGCTGGCGGAATATGGCGACGCAGACCTGCTGTGCTACCGCGCGGATGCGCCGGTTGAGCTGGTTCAGCGCCAGGCCGCGGCATGGGACCCGATGCTTGACTGGGCCGCGCAGC
Organism: Pseudooceanicola sp. HF7; assembly: GCF_011806405.1. Lineage (GTDB taxonomy): Bacteria > Pseudomonadota > Alphaproteobacteria > Rhodobacterales > Rhodobacteraceae > Pseudooceanicola. The sequence continues at coordinate 182,392 of NZ_JAATOW010000003.1, forward strand.
ACCTGGGCGCCCGGCTGCAGCCGCGCACCGGCGTGATTCACGAATCCCAGGATCCGGAGGCGGTCGCCGCACTCGCCTCTCGCGTGCATGACATGAATGCCTTCGAACTGGCCGCATTCCACGATCTGGTCAGCCTCACCGGGTCTCTGGTGCTTGGTTTTGCCGCATTTTTGGACGCCGCCCCCACGTTGAACATCTGGAATGTGTCCCGGATCGACGAGACCTGGCAGGAAGAGCAATGGGGCGCAGATGAGGAAGCCCAGGCCGTTGCAGAGACCAAAAAGGTCGCTTTTCTACATGCCAAAAGCTTCCTGAACCTGCTGCAGGACTGAATCCTCGGCACTTTTGTCCAAGACGTGTTGCACTGCAGCGAGGATCCCGCGCATTTGCGCGGGATTTTTGCATTTGGGGGTTCCGGCGCGCGGGGGCCGTAACGGCAATGGTTTAGTTTTCGTTATGACGCACTTGACCCGATGCGATGAATAAGCCCACAGTTTAGGCACTGTTAAGGGGGAGCACCCTTGACCAGTTTCGCCCCCGGCTTGCATTGGCCGGAAACCGCTGATCGAAAAGGCGGACAATCAGGAAGAGGTAAACATGAAAAAAACCGTATTTCTTGGCGCGCTGACCGCTGCAGGTCTGGCCGCCGGAGCTGCCGGCGCTACCACGCTTGAAGACGTGAAGGCACGCGGCACCCTGAACTGCGGCGTCTCCACCGGGCTCGTGGGCTTCTCTGCCCCCGACGCGAATGGCGAATGGACCGGCTTCGATGTCGCACTCTGCCGTGCCGTGGCCGCCGCCGTTCTGGGCGATCAGACAGCTGTCGAATTCGTGCCGACGACCGGCAAGACCCGCTTCACCGCGCTGGCGTCCGGCGAAATCGACATGCTGGCCCGTAACACCACCTGGACCTTCTCCCGTGACGTGGACCTCAAGTTCACCTTCAACGGCGTGAACTATTACGATGGTCAGGGCTTCATGGTGCCCAAGGCGCTTGGCGTGTCCTCGGCAAAAGAGCTGGACGGCGCCACTGTCTGCATTCAGACCGGCACCACCACCGAGCTTAACCTGGCGGACTTCTTCCGGGTCAACAACATGGGCTACGAGCCGGTCCCGATCGAGACCAACGCCGAAGCCCAGCAGCAATTCCTGGCCGGTGCCTGTGACGTCTACACCACCGACGCATCCGGTCTTGCCGCAACCCGTGCCACCTTCGAGAACCCCGGCGATTACGCGATCCTGCCGGAAATCATCTCCAAGGAGCCACTCGGCCCGCTTGTCCGCCACGGCGACGACGAATGGGGTGACATCGTGACTTGGACCCTCAACGCGCTGATCGCGGCTGAAGAACTGGGCATCACCTCCGCCAACGTCAAGGACATGTCCTCGGCTGCCACCGACAACCCCGAGATCAACCGTCTCCTGGGTTCTGAAGGCAACCTGGGCGAGATGATCGGCCTGAACGCCGACTGGGCCGTGATGGCCATCTCCGCAGGCGGTAACTACGGTGAGATCTTCGAGAAGAACATCGGCGAGAACACCCCGATCGGCCTCGCGCGCGGTCTGAACGCGCTCTACACCGACGGCGGCCTGCTCTACACGCCTCCGTTCCGCTAAGAACATCGAAGAGGGCGCGGCTTGCCGCGCCCTCTTTGCCAAAGGGCCCAGCGGCCTGAATGACCGGTTAACCGCGCGCAGACGCTCCTCAAGAAACGACCGGATCACGGGGAACACCTACAATGACAACGCTTACTGATCCGCCGGCGGAATCGTTCAAGCTATCCATGCTTGTCTACGACACCCGGTACCGTTCAATCACATTTCAGATCGTCGCGCTTGTCGCCTTCCTGACCTTGGTGGGCTGGCTGGCGAACAACACGATCCAGAACCTGGCGGACCTGGGCAAGGAACCGTCCTTTGCCTTCATGACCGACCCGGCCGGGTATGACATCAACCAGCGGCTGATCGAATACTCCTCCCAATCCACTCATTTGCGCGCGGCTTTCGTCGGGCTGCTGAACACGCTGCTGGTCGCGGTGCTGGGCTGCGCCACGGCAACGGTCGTCGGCGTCATCGTCGGGGTGCTGCGCCTGTCGGGCAACTGGCTGATCGCGCGCCTCATGACGGTCTACGTGGAGATGTTCCGCAACGTGCCGGTCCTGATGTGGATCGTGCTGGCCATGGCCATCCTGATCGAGACCCTGCCGGCGCCAAGCGCCTTCCGCGGGGATGACCCGGCAGCCACGATGAAGGTCTTCGACAGCGTCGCCTTCACCAACCGCGGCGTCTACATCCCCGAGCCGCTCTTCTCCCGCGGTCTTGGCGACATCAGCGTCTTCGGCGCCTTCGGGATCAGCCTGGACCTGATCGCCATCCTGCTGGTGCTGGGCGTGTCGATCTTCATTTCCAAGCGTATCGGCAAGAAGGCCGATGCAACCCAGGAAGCCACGGGTATCCGTCCGCGCACCTGGCATCTGCGCACTGCCGTCATCATCCTGCCCACCGCGCTACTTCTGTTGCTGCTGGGCTTCCACTTCGGCTACCCCGCGCTCAAGGGCTTCAACTTCCAGGGCGGCACGCACCTGCGCAACTCCCTGATCGCGCTCTGGCTGGCCCTGTCGCTTTATACGGCGGCCTTCATCGCCGAGAACGTCCGGGCCGGGATCCTTGCGGTTTCCAGCGGCCAGACAGAGGCCGCCGCGGCCCTTGGCCTGCGCCCCAAGCGGATCATGTCGCTGGTGGTCCTGCCCCAGGCGATGCGCGTCATCATTCCGCCGCTGATCTCTCAATACCTGAACCTGACCAAGAACTCCTCGCTCGCGATCGCGGTGGGGTACATGGATATCACCGGTACGCTGATGGGGATCACCCTCAACCAGACCGGCCGTGAGCTTGAGACCGTGCTGCTGGGCATGCTGATCTACCTGCTTATCAGCCTCAGCATCTCTGCCGTGATGAACTGGTACAACAACCGCGTGAAACTGGTGGAGCGTTGAGATGAGCAATACACATGCTGATACCGTCCTGTATGTCCGCGACACCATGCTGCCGCAGTCGGAGCCCCCGGCCTCGACCATCGGTCCGGCGGGCTGGGCCAAGCAGAACCTGTTCTCAGGCTGGCTGAACACATTGCTGACGGTCGTTTCCGCGGCCTTCGTGGTCTTCCTGCTCTACCGGCTTCTGCCCTGGTTCATCTCTCCGACCTGGGGGTCTGACTCCCTCTCGTCCTGCCGCGCCCTCTTCGAGGAGATCGGCAGAGATCACGAAGGCGCCTGCTGGGGTGTCATCCGGGATCGCTGGCAGCAGCTGCTGTTCGGCTTCTACCCGGCAGAGCTTTACTGGCGCCCGATCCTGTCGCTGATCCTGCTGATGGTCGCCCTGGCGCCCGTGCTGTTCGTGGGCAAGGTGCCGGCCAAGATGCTGATCTTCTCCGTGATCTATCCGTTCATGCTGCCCTGGCTGCTCTGGGGCGGCACGGTCTGGATGCCGATCGCGGTGATCGCGGGCTTCGGCGTTGGTTACCTGGTGTTCAAGCTGGTGGCCAAGGTCGGCCCCGGCGGGCTGGCGGCCATCGTCGCGACCCTGGCGACCGTCCTATGGTGGCTCTTCCTGACAGCCCCCGTGGCCTATGGGCTTGCCTCCGTCCTGCCGCTGGCGCTGGAGCCCGTGGCCTCGCGTCAATTCGGTGGCTTCATGCTGTCGGTGACCATCGGCGTCGTGGCCATTGCCTGTTCGCTGCCCATCGGGATAGTTCTGGCGCTTGGCCGCCGGTCCGATCTGCCGCTGGTGAAATGGCTCTGCGTCGGCTTCATCGAGTTCATTCGCGGCGTGCCGCTGATCACGCTGCTCTTCGTGGCCTCTGTGCTGCTGAACATCTTCCTGCCGCCGGGCACCAACTTCGACATCATCCTGCGCGTCATGATCATGACCACGCTCTTCGCTTCGGCCTACATGGCAGAGGTGATCCGGGGTGGCCTGGCCGCCCTGCCGAAGGGCCAGTACGAAGGGGCCGACAGCCTGGGCCTGGACTACTGGCAGGCGCAGCGGCTGATCATCATGCCCCAGGCGCTGAAGATCTCGATCCCCGGGATCGTGTCGACCTTCATCGGCGTGTTCAAAGATACCACGCTGGTGTCGATCATCGGCCTTCTGGACCCTCTGGGCCTGGCCAATGCGATCCGCGCCGATACCGACTGGAACGGCATCTACTGGGAGCTCTTCCTGTTCATCGGCGCCGTCTTCTTCATCTTCTGTTTCTCCATGTCCCGCTACTCGATGTACCTGGAGCGCAAGCTTCAGACCGGGCACCGCTAAGAGAGAGTCTGACCAATGACTGACACCGCTTTCGATACCGCGCCCGCTGTCGACCCCACCGCCATGAAGGTCTCTGATGAAGTCGCCATCGAGATCTCCAACATGAACAAGTGGTACGGCACCTTCCACGTCCTGCGGGACATCAACCTGACCGTGAACCGCGGCGAACGGATCGTTGTCGCGGGGCCGTCGGGCTCCGGCAAATCGACGATGATCCGCTGCATCAACCGGCTGGAAGAACACCAGGCGGGCAAGATCGTCGTCGACGGGACCGAGCTGACATCGGACCTGAAGAACATCGACAAGGTGCGCTCCGAGGTTGGCATGTGCTTCCAGCACTTCAACCTCTTCCCGCACCTGACGATCCTGGAAAACTGCACGCTGGCGCCGATCTGGGTGCGCAAGACACCCAAGAAGGAAGCCATCGAAACGGCGATGTACTTCCTGGAAAAGGTGAAGATCCCCGATCAGGCCAACAAGTACCCCGGCCAGCTTTCGGGTGGTCAGCAGCAGCGTGTGGCGATTGCCCGGTCGCTCTGCATGAAGCCGCGGATCATGCTCTTCGACGAGCCGACCTCGGCCCTTGATCCGGAGATGATCAAGGAAGTGCTCGATACCATGATCGAGCTGGCACAAGAGGGCATGACTATGATCTGCGTCACCCACGAGATGGGCTTTGCCCGCCAGGTCGCAAACCGCGTGATCTTCATGGACCAGGGCCAGATCGTGGAACAGAACGAGCCGGAGGAGTTCTTCAACAACCCGCGCTCGGAACGTACGAAGCTCTTCCTCAGCCAGATCCTTGGCCACTGAGGTCGGAACAGCCTACCGGCACACATCAGCCCGCGAGGGCAGGGGACACGGCGCGGATCTTCCGCGCCGTTTTCCGTTGTGCCCGTTTTCCGTTGTGGCGGTCAGTCCCGCCCAGTCTCCGGCTGCCGCGCAAACACCCTTTTCGCGATGGTGAGGGCGTTCACCGTGGCCGGGAAGCCCGCGTAGACAGAGACCTGCATCAGGACCTCCGTGATCTCTTCGCGGCTCAAGCCGGTGTTCAGGGCTGATTGGATATGTGCCTCAAGCTGCGGTGACGCGTTGCCCATGGCCGCCAGCACGGAGATCGTCGCGATCATCCGTTCGCGCATCCCAAGGCCGGGGCGGGAGTAGATATCCCCGAAGGCAAATTCATGCACCATGTCCGCGAAATCCGGCGCGATGTCCGCCAGAGCCTGCGCCTGGGCCTCTCCAGCCTCGCGGTTCAGCGCGTCCAGCACGGCCTTCCCTCGGTCTTTCCGTGTCTGGCTCATGCTGTGCGTCCCGCTGCTCAGGTCTTCAGGTCATGTGGTGTGACGAAATCCAGGACCCGCGCCTGACCGAAGTCGAGATCGGGCCAATCAGGGACCTCTGCCACCAAGGTAGCGCCGGTCGGGTAATCCAGGAAGTGCTGGTGTCCCGGCATCTTTGACAGGATGCGTTCGGCGAACTCCCCGATCCCGGGGTTGTGCGCGATCAGAAGCACCGCCTTGCCCCGCGCGGCGCGCAGGGAGGACAGCAGCACCGACGAGCCGGCCCCGTAGAGCCGGGCGTGACGCTCGGGCTCAAGGTCCAAGGCAAGCCCGGCAAAAGTCCGCTGCGTGCGCAGCGCCGAGGAGACGAGCGCCTGGTCCGGCAGATGTCCCTGCGCCCTCAGCCAATCGCCAAGTGCGCTGGCCGATGTCACGCCCCGCGCGTTCAGAGGCCGGTCGTGATCAGGCAGCGTGGGATCGCCCCAGCCGGACTTCGCGTGACGCATGAGGATGAGCTTGGGCATCAATTCCTCCGAAAGGCGCGCATGTGAAAAGCCGATTGCCGATCCAGCCGCGGGTAGCCCTGGCCAAAGGGGCAGGCGTGGCGGACCAGGCAGCCGTAGGTCATGCAGTCACGCCCCTCCGGCCTGCTGAGCCAGTCCTTGCAGCGCTCCGTGTCATAGCCCCGCTGGGTCAGCGCCCCGACGGGGCAGGCCGTGGCGCAGGGGGCGGGGCAGGGCGCACAGGGCGATGGCAGCGGCGGGGGCAGGCCAACCGCCCAGTCCAGCGCCAGCGCCGCCCGGAAGGACAGCCAGAGCCCGGCCTCACGGTGTGCCAGCATCCCCACCGGAGAGCCATGCGCCCCACCGCTGGCCTTCGCCCAGGCCAGGAAGGGCTGGGCCGTGTCGAAAGGGTAGTAATCCATCGCGTCGATTTCATCGGCCCATTTGCCGACGATCCGCAGCGTGTAGCGGTCATAGGGATCGGGCCGCCCGTCCAGCATCTCATCCGAGGCCTCGAAGCCTTCGTAGAAATCCGGTTCGAGCGGCGAGAGCAGCAGCAGCGTGCGCGTGCCGGGCTCAAGCCCCGGCGCATCGGCGCAGGCGGCCTCTCCCATGGCACAGAGGATGGTCAGGTTCCGGGCCTTTGCCTCGGCCTGGAGGGCGTGGAAGGCAGGGCTGCCGTCACTCGGCACGAATCAACGAGCCCGCACCATGTTCGGTGAAGAGCTCCAGGAGAACCGCGTTGGGCGCGCGCCCATCCAGAATCACCACGGCCCGCACCCCGCCCTCGATGGCGTCCAGGGCGGTCTGGGTCTTGGGAATCATGCCGCCGGCGATGGTGCCTGCTGCGGTCATCTCGCGGATCTGGGCAGAGGTGAGAGAGGTCACGACCTCTCCTTCCCCGTTCTTCACGCCGGCGACATCCGTCAGAAGCAGCAGGCGATCGGCCCGCAGCGCGCCCGCCACGGCCCCTGCGGCCGTGTCGCCGTTGACGTTGAAGGTCTCACCGTTGCGGCCCATGCCGATCGGCGCAATGACGGGGATGATATCGCTGCGGAACATCGAATGCAGGATCGTCGTGTCCAGCACATCGGGGGTGCCGACCAGGCCCAGTTCCGGGTTTTCCTGGCGGCAGATCATCAGGTTGGCGTCCTTGCCGGACAGGCCCACGCCCTTGCCGCCCTCTTCGTTGATCGCCTGGACGATCCGCTTGTTGACCTGGCCGGACAGGACCATTTCGACCACTTCCATGGTCTTTTCATCCGTCACGCGCTTGCCGTTGACGAAGTCGCTTTGCACGTCGAGCTTCTTGAGCATCTCGTTGATCATCGGGCCGCCGCCATGGACGATCACGGGGTTCACGCCGACCTGGCGCATCAGCACGATGTCACGGGCGAAGCTCTGCATCGCGTCCTTGTCGCCCATTGCGTGACCGCCGAACTTGACGACGACGATGGCACCTTCATATCGCTGAAGATAGGGCAGCGCTTCCGAAAGGGTGCGGGCGGTGGCGATCCAGTCTTGGTTCATGGCTGTCTGCTTCTTCATCTTCGGGCTCCGGTGCGTCCTTGGCTTGATACGCGCTGTGGCTGGCGCTGCCAAGTGCATGGCATGTAGCGTAGAAAAACGATTTCAAGGGGGGTGCCATCACCCCTGAGTGAGCACGACAGCGGACGGCCAAGTGCCGCTTATCCGTGGGGTTCGCTTGCGCTTCTTCTGGCCGATGACTCCACGGTCATCATCTCTCCCATGGAACTCTGCCCGGTTTCGGGATGTTTATCCATCGGAACGCGGTTCAACACGCGTTGAAAGAGCGGCGGGTCATCACTGGCTCGCCAAAAGGGCTGAGGCGCCCTTGAGCAAAAACGAAGGAGATTTCAATGCTTCGCACGAAGATCATCGCCGCCACCGCGGCCACCTGCGCCCTCGCGGCACCCGCTTTCGCAGGCTCCATGAACCCCGCACCTGCTGATCCGGTTGTTCCCGCACCGGTCGTTCCGGTCTACAGCACCGGCGCCGACTGGACCGGCGGCTACGTCGGTTTGAACATGGGCTACGGCGATCTGTCCGCCGGCAGCGCATCCTCCGACGGCCTGGTTTACGGTATCCAGGGTGGTTACGACCACGACTTCGGCAACTTCGTCCTGGGTGGCGAGCTTGAGTACCAGGGCAACGACATCTCTTCCAGCAACGGCCTGTCGCTGGACAACACGATGCGCGCCAAGCTGCGTGCTGGCTACGATGCCGGCCCGGCCCTGATCTACGGCGTCGTCGGCGCAGTGAACGCAGACAGCAACGTTGGCTCCGACACGGGCTACACTGTTGGTCTGGGCGCTGAATACATGGTGACCGACACGGTCAGCGTGGGTGCAGAATACCTCTACGACGATATCTCGGACTTCAACGATTCCGGCACGGATTACACCGGCAACACCGTTACGGCCCGTGTGAACTACCGCTTCTGATAGCGTCGCGAAGATCACGGAAAGGTCCGGCATCGAAAGGTGCCGGGCCTTTTCTTTTGCCCGGAAACTGGCGAAGGTTTTAACGAATAACGGCAGCATTCCGCCGTGTTTCATGAACTTTTCGGGAGTTCATGCGTTCATTAAGCATGACCAGAGAAAAACGCCATAGATCACCCCATCTTGCGCCGGTCGTTACAGCGGCGATATGCGCCACGGCGTTCGCCACCTCGGCTGCGGCGAATGACTCCAACTGGACAGGCCCGTATATCGGCGGCAACATCGGTTGGGTTCTCGACGGGCCAGAGGACGGCTTGGGCAAAAGCCTGCATCTTGGTTACAATCGGCAGATGAACAACACGGTCATCGGCCTTGAGCTCGAACACAGCCGCACCGATATCGGAACCTCTGCCGGGCCCATTGACAAGGTTTATCGCCTGAAGACCCGCGCCGGTTATGCCGAAGACCAGATGTTCTATTACGGCGTCGTGGGCTTGGCGCGGATGGAAGGTTTCTTTGGCCAGGAAGAGGCTTACGTCGTGGGTCTGGGCGTCGAATACGACCTTCAGAACGATTTCTCGATCGGCACAGAGTTCCTGTACCACGGGATTTCCGATTTCAATGACAGCGGTGAAAGTCTGGGGATCAATACGCTCACGGTCCGGGCCACCTGGAACTTCTGAACATCTCCAAAATCAATCGACGCAGACCCTAACGCAGTGGATAGCGCGCCGTCTTGAGCGCGCTTCAACTCATTGCCCGTTCAGACAAGGTCTGGCTCAGATCAGGCCTGCGATGATCGCCCGCAGGGTTTCGATGCCATCACCCTTTTCTGAAGAGGTCAGGACCAGCTCGGGGTAGGCTGCCGGGTGCTTGGCAAGGGCGCCGCGCACCTGTTGCAGGACCGCCGCGCGTTCCTTTTCCTTCACCTTGTCGGCTTTGGTCAGCACGCATTGGAAGGTCACTGCGGAGCTGTCGAGCAGCTTCATGATCTCTTCGTCCACCGCCTTCACACCATGACGCGCATCAATCAGCACGAAGGCACGGCGCAGGCTCTGGCGGCCCGACAGGTAGCTTTTGAGCAGACGCTGCCACTTCTCCACCACGTGGAGCGGCGCATTCGCATAGCCATACCCCGGAAGGTCGACCAGGTAGCGTTCCTCTCCGAGGGTGAAGAAGTTGATTTCCTGCGTGCGGCCCGGCGTGTTGGAGGCGCGCGCGATGCCCTTGCGCCCCGTCAGGGCGTTGATCAGGCTGGACTTGCCCACGTTGGAACGCCCGGCAAAGCAGACCTCGATCCGGTCGGCGTCGGGCAGGCCATCCATGGCGACCACGCCCTTCACGAAGTCCACTGGCCCGGCAAAGAGCAGGCGGCCTTTTTCGGCAGTATGGGAATCGGGCGTTTCGGCCAGGTTGAATGCAATCTCAGTCACAGGATCCGGACCTCCGCGCCCGTCGAAATCTGTCCGCTCTCCACAACCCTGGCCTTCACGCCAAAGTCGATGTGTCCCCAGTGCTTGCGCAGGGTCCGAAGCGTATTCGTGTCTTCTTCCCCGGTATCGGGGTTCACCTGGGTTGCCCGGCAGCGATCGATCCTCTCGACCACCTCCAGCACGGCCCCGCCTACGGCCAGCCGTTTGCCCACCAGGTCAAGCTCTTGCCAGGGCTCCCAGCCCTCTACCCAGAGATTGCCACGAAAGCGGCGCGGGTCGAGAGGTTTTTCACAGGCCTCGGCGAGGGCCGCAAGCGAGGCGGTGCCGAGGATAGAGAGGCAAGCGTAATTCGCGTCGCTCATGCCCTCTTTTGGCGCCTTGATCAGGCCGGCAATGGCCGGTCGTTCGCTGGGCCAGAGGGGGCGAAGCCAGTCCGCCAGCAGCTCACCCTGGGTGGCAGGGTCAATCGCAAGCGGGTCGGTATCGGGATGCTCAAGGTGGATCCGGCCATCTTCCAGGGTGCGCGCCGTGATCGCCATGAGGCGTGGTCCCTGGCAGCCGCGTGCAAAGTTCAGGCAGCGCTGCCAGGTGCCGGTGTCGACGGTGTCGCCGACACCCATGGCCCAGGCCCGGTCACCGGGCAGGGGCCGTTCTGCGGTCAGCGCCGCGCCATCCAGTTGCTCGGCTCCGATACCCTTGATCGGATGCCGCCAGATCTGCGCGACGCTGGCCATTCACTTCTTGCCTTCGTTGGCAGCCGCGGCCTTCTTCTTGCGTTTGAAGGAGCCCTTGATGTTGCCGAAGACGTCCGGTTTGAACCCGTGGCTCCGCATGATCAGGTACTGCTGGATGAAGGTGATCGTGTTGTTGGTGATCCAGTAGAGCACCAGCCCGCTGGCGAAGTTGCCCAGCATGAACATGAAGACCCAGGGCATCCATGCAAAGATCATCTGCTGCGCGGGATCGGTGGGTGCCGGATTCAGTTTCTGCTGCAGCCACATCGAGATGCCCAGAAGGATCGGCAGGATGCCGAGGTTCAGGATCGACAGGAAGCTGTCCGGGGGCAGGGCGTCCCAGGGAAGCAGGCCGAAGAGGTTGATGATCGAAGTGGGATCCGGCGCGCTCAGGTCATGGATCCAGCCCAGCCAGGGCTGGTGACGCAGTTCGAGCGTGACGAAGATCACCTTGTAGAGCGAGAAGAAGATCGGGATCTGCAGGAGGATCGGCAGGCAGCCCGCGGCGGGGTTCACCTTTTCCTTCTTGTAGAGCTCCATCATCTCTTTCTGAAGCTTCTGGCGGTCGTCGCCGGCGCGCTCCTTCAGTTTCTCCATCTGGGGCTGCAGTTCCTTCATCTTCGCCATGGAAGCGTAGGATTTGTAGGCCAGCGGGAAGAGCAGGGCTTTCAGGAAGATCGTCATCGCGATGATCGACCAGCCCATGTTGCCGATGAAACCGTGAAGCCAGTGAATCAACCAGAAGATCGGCTTGGTCAGGAAGAAGAACCAGCCCCAGTCGATCGCGTCGATGAAGCGGGTCACGCCATCGGCTTCGTATTCCTTGATGGTTTCCCATTCCTTGGCGCCGGAGAAGAGCTGCGTGTCGATGTCCAGCGTCTCGCCCGGGGCGATCTCTGCCGTGCTCAGAACGGCTTCGGTCTGGTAGACATCCTGGGTGGGGTAGTACTTGACCGTGGAGCGGAAGGGCTGGTCACCGGGGATCAGCGTCGACATCCAGTAGTGTTCGGTGAAACCGATCCAGCCGCTTTCGCTGACTTCGATCCGGCTGGCGGGGGCGCCTTCGCGGTTGTCGAAGTCAAGGTCGTCCATCTTCTTGTAGGTTTCTTCCTCAAGCTCGCCATCCGACATGCGGATCAGGCCTTCGTGCACAACGAAGTAGCTTTGCAGGTCGGACGGCAGGCCGTGACGGCGCAGAAGGCCGTAGGGCCGCATGGAGACAGCCGCATCGCCGGTGTTCTCGACCGACTGGCGGATCGTGAACATGAACTTGTCATCAACGGAGTAGGTCTGACGGAAGATCAGGCCGGCGCCGTTGTCCCAGACCAGCGTGACGGGGCTGTCCGGGGTCAGCGTCTCGCCGCTTTCCAGTTCCCAGGGGGTGTTCGCACCGGGCACGGCCTCGGCATCGACGTTGGTTCCGGGGATCCAGCCGTAGAGCGTGTAATAAGCGTCTGTCGTGCCCTGCGGATTGAACAGGCGCACGTCGGGGCTGCCGGGCTCAAGCGTCTGGCGGTAGTTTGTCAGCGCCAGGTCGTCGATCCGCCCGCCGGTCAGCGCAATGGAGCCCTCGAGGCTCGGCGTTTCGATCTGGACACGGGGGCTGTCGGCCAGGGGGGTGTCGCCCAGGGTCGCGGTGTTCGCCGCGCCGTCGGCTTCGGTGCCGGGCGTGAGCCTTGCGCCGGTGCCGCCTGCGGACGGGTCGCTGCCCTCGCTCTGGCTCGCGGTCAGTTCAGGAGCCTGATCCGGAGCCTGGTCCTGGGGTGGAAAGATGAGGAACCAGGCGATCACCACGATGAAGCTGAGCACCGTGGCCAGGATAAGGTTCTTGTTCTGATCGTCCATCGCGATGCGTTACCTTTGGTATTTGCCGTATGGGGTGGTCTTTGGGGGTTCAACCTGCCGCAAGGCCAAAGGTCAAGGGGCAACCCCCCGTCGGAGGCCTTGCAGATACAGGATTCTGGCCCGCGCGCCAACAGAAGCCGGGTCAATGCGGGTTCCGTCGTGCCCATGCCCGCGTCGGGCCAAGTCCCGGCGCCGCAACGGGTTCAGCGTTCCAACGGTATTGGCGCCGCACCAGCGCGCGGGATTGTGAATGACGTGATCTGGGGATCGGGACGTCGCCCCGACAAGTTGAGCTCGCTGAGTCTCTGCGGGCCGTTGGCCCAGATCAGCGGAATGACAGGCCGCCGAAGGTGCGGGCGAAACGCACTGGGGCAGGGGAATCCTGTCGCGCGGCGGGTAGGGGGCAAGCTCCTGCTGATGGTCAGGTGGCGCTGATTTCGCGCCCCTTCAAGTGTCAGGTTCCGGCACCACGCCCGAACTTCGGAGCTTCCGACAGGCTTGCATGATGCGCCCGGACCCATTCCGCCGTCTGGTCGAAGGGCATGGGGCGGGCGATCTCATATCCCTGCACATGGTTACAGCCAAGCTGCGCGAGCATCGTGTGTTCGCCGGCCGTTTCCACGCCTTCTGCAAGGGTGGACAGGCCCAGCCGTTCCGCCATCGTCAGGATGGCAGAGACCATGCGCTGCTGCTCCGGATCGCGATCCACCTTCATCACGAAGCTGCGGTCGATCTTCAGCCGTTCGACAGAGAAGCGCCGAATGGAAGAGATGGAGGCATGGCCCGTCCCGAAGTCATCCAGGTCGATCCGGCAGCCGAGCTCTGCCAGGGCGTTGATATTGCGGGAAACCACGTCGTCCGGCGAGGAGGCGACGACGGTTTCCAGGACTTCTACGGCCAGCCGGTCCGGCGTCAGGCCGTAGCGATCCAGCTGCCAGCGGACCTTTTCGACCAGCCGGGGATTGCGCAGCTCTTCCGTGGCGAAGTTCACGCCGACCTGGGGCACGTTCACCCCGGCCTGGTCCCAATCTCGAAGCGCCTGAAGGGCGGCAACCAGCATGACATCGCCCAGCCGCTCCATCTGGCCGGATTGCTCCACCAGTGGAATGAACTCCGCCGGAGAGATCATGCCCCGTTCCGGGTGGCACCAGCGCGCCAAGGCCTCGAACCCGGTGACAAGGCCGGTATCGGTAGAGACCTGGGGCTGGAAAAAGGCTACGATCTGCTCCGCTTCCATCGCTGCGGCGACCTCATCCGCCATGAGGGAGCGTGCCTGCTGTCGCCGCCGCATATCCGCAGAGAAGGAGCGTATCGCCGAGGGGCCGAACCGCATGGCTTCGCGCAGCGCCGTATCGGTCGCACAGACCAGTGCGGCGCCGGTCGGCATCGGGCTGCGCGCGCCCAAGCAGAAGCCGATCGAACAAGAGACATAGACCGTGGTCGCATCCAGGCTCATCGGTTCCTGGACCGCGGCCTGCAGACGCGCGGAAAGCTGGATCATCTCTTCCAGGTCCAGCCGAGTGACCGGGGCTATGGAAATGCCGAAGCCGGCCTCACTGATCTTGCAAAGGACATCTCCGTCCCGCAGGACCTTTCGCAACCGGCCTGCCGTGCGATTGAGCAGATTGTCCGCTGCGGCATTTCCGTAGCGTTCGGCAAAAATGGCGAAGTCATCAAGTTGCAGCATCAGGCAAGCGGTTCGGCGCGGAGAGACCTCCTGCACCTGCAGGCCGTGATCGGCTGCGCGCTCAAGGGTGTCGCGCAGGCCCAACCCGGTGGTTGCATCGCGCGGCCGATGAGGGGGCAGGCCGTCCTCCTTCGGGGCAGCAAGAAGCACCAGCGCCAGCGGCAGGGCGAGGGCGGTCAGGATCAGCGCCATTTCCCCGGCTACCCAATAGGCAACAAGGCACAGGGCCGGCAGAAGCGCCAACATCCAGGGCTCTGACAGGCTGCGCCGCAGACGGGCGACGATCCTCGAGTTATCCTTGCGCTGGCGATCCACCATTTCAGCCTGTCCCAATACGGTCTTGGGGCAAGCTAGGACCAGAAGTTCAACAGCGGTTTAACGCAGGTCGGGAATTCCGTCCTCGTCGTCCTGTTTGGGGTTGAGGGTCAGACCGGCAAAATCGAAAAGCTTGGGATCCAGAAGGTGCGAGGGCCGCGTGTTGGTCAGCGCCTTGAACATCTTCTGGCGGCGCCCGGGGGCGTTCTTTTCCCAGCCATCAAGAAGCTGCTTCACCTGCTGACGCTGCAGGCCGTCCTGGCTGCCGCACAGGTCGCAGGGGATGATCGGATAGTTCATCGCCCGGGCAAATTTGTCGCAATCCTCTTCGGCCACATGGGCAAGCGGGCGATAGAGGAACAGGTCGCCCTCTTCGTTCACCAGCTTCGGCGGCATGGTGGCCAGCCGGGACCCATGGAAGAGATTCATGAAAAACGTCTCGAGGATATCGTCACGGTGATGGCCCAGGACCACGGCCGTGCAGCCTTCTTCCCGCGCGATGCGGTAAAGGTTTCCCCGGCGCAGACGCGAGCAAAGCGCGCAGTAGGTCCGGCCCGCCGGCACCTTGTCCATCACGATGGAATAGGTGTCCTGGAACTCGATCCGGTTGGGCACGCCCATCTTTTCCAGGAACTCGGGCAGGACAGTGGCGGGAAAACCCGGCTGACCCTGATCGAGGTTGCAGGCCAGAAGCTCCACCGGAAGAAGGCCGCGCCACTTCAGTTCATGCAGGACCGCCAGAAGGGTGTAGCTGTCCTTGCCGCCGGACAGGCAGACCAGCCACTTCGCGTCGCGTTCGATCATACCGTATTGTTCGACGGCCTCGCGGGTTTGGCGCACGATCCGCTTGCGGAGCTTCTTGAACTCCGTCGTCTGGGGGGCACCGTGGAAGAGCGGATGGATCTCGTCGCTATCGTCCAGCATGGGCAGGGTCTCCGGGTGTCTGGCCCGGTGGGGGACCCGCCCGGGATGATCGTTACGTCTTTAGCAGAAGGAGGTCGGCGGAAACAGGGCGCCGAACGGCCTAGTCCGGGACATCGTCCACGCCCATGCCGCCCCAGGGGTGGCACCGCCCGACGCGCCTGAGCGACAGCCAGAAGCCCTTTGCAGCACCGTGTTTCTCAAGCGCTTCCAGGATGTAGGCGGAGCAGGTCGGATCGTAGCGGCAATTATAGCCCACCCAGGGGGAAAAGATCAGCCGATATGCGCGAATTGGCAGGGACAGAACCCAGGCAGCCGGCTTCATGACCGCTCTCCGGCAGATCCGTGGATCTTGCGAAGGGCCTGTTCCAGGTCCTGCACGAGCAGGGCAAAGTTGCGCTCCGCCGTGGCATCCTTGCGCCCGATCAACACGTAATCCCAGCCGGGGTGACCGTGGGTCGGCAGTACCTGGCGGGCGATCTCTCTGAGGCGGCGCTTGGCGCGGTTGCGGGCCACGGCATTGCCGACCTTCTTGGAGCAGGTGAAGCCCACCCGCACCACGCCGTCTTCGGCACGCTTGCGCGCTTGGACCATCATCGCCGGCGTGCCCTGCCGCTTGGCGCGCGCCGCCAGCAGGAAATCACTGCGCTTGGTCAGCACGTTCAGCACGCCGGAGCGGCGACTGCCGGGCAGGGAGGTGTCCGCGCATAGAGAAACCGCCGAAGCCTGCCCCGGTGCTTCCGCTTTTGCGGTCTCGGGAAGGGCTTTCGGCGGTGTCATCATTTCCGAACCTCTTCAGGCGAAGAGGGCCAAGACGCTCTTACGCGCTCAGCGACTTACGGCCGCGTGCGCGACGGGCGTTCAGGATCTTCCGGCCGGCCTTGGTGGCCATGCGGGACCGGAAACCGTGGCGCCGTTTGCGGACCAGGTTCGAAGGTTGATAGGTGCGTTTCATCGCTCCGTCTCCGTTTCATTGCCGCCGGGCACGCCCCGCGGATTGATCTTAGCCCTGAACGGCGGCGGCTCTTTCAGAGCAGCGTCACTGAGCAGGGCAGTGGGCAAAGCGGGAGCAATCCGGGAATCGCCCCGTGGCCCGCGCATTTCGAAGCCCGGTCTATAAGTAGGCCCTGCACCTTTGTCAAACCCGTGTACCCCGTTTGGGACATAATTTTCCGGCCCTGACAGGCTGGTGCGACGGGACGGAGGCGGGTGGTGAAAAGGTGCCGTTTTCCCCGCCTTGCGTCAACGCAGAGGCCACGCGGGGCGAGGTGGGCGGCAAGAATCCCCGATGCCCCTTCAAAATCGGCGAGAAAAGCTCATATTCCCGGCATGATAATGGCTCACCTGAGTGTTACGAAAATTGGCAAATCCGTGACTAACCTTTACGATTCGCAATTCCGTAGCGCCCGACACCGGGCCCTGGTATTTTAGGCCGCGCATATGTTCCGTTCGCTTTCTGGCCGTTTCCTGATCCTCACGGTGATCTTCGTGATCCTGGCAGAGGTCCTGATCCTTGTCCCCTCCGTCGCGCGAGTGAGAGAGGACTACCTGCTGTCGCGCCTTGAACGGGCCCAGATCGCCTCTCTTGCGCTGCTGGCCGATGACATGATCAGTTCCGACCTTGAGCAGGAGCTGCTGAAGAATGCCGGTGTCTACAACGTCGTTCTGCGTCGCGACGAAGCCCGCCAGCTTGTCCTGTCCTCTGAAGTGCCGGGCCCGGTGACGGCAACCTATGACCTGCGTGACCCGACGGCGATCCAGCTGATCCGGGATTCGCTCTACCAGCTCTTCCAGCCGGAGAACCGCGTCATCCGCGTGATCGGCAACCCGGTGCGGGAAGCCGGGCTGGAGATCGAGGTTACCATGTCCACCAACCCCTTGCGCAACACGATGCTGGAAAGCGCCGGAAGCATCTTTCTTCTCTCGGCGATCTTCTCTGTCGTGACGGCCTTCCT
This sequence comes from Pseudooceanicola sp. HF7, assembly GCF_011806405.1. Taxonomy (GTDB): domain Bacteria; phylum Pseudomonadota; class Alphaproteobacteria; order Rhodobacterales; family Rhodobacteraceae; genus Pseudooceanicola. The sequence continues at coordinate 199,844 of NZ_JAATOW010000003.1, forward strand.
GCTCTTCTTCTCCGTGCGCAGCGTGATCCTGAAGCCGATCAAGGGTGTGATCGGCCATATGCATGTCTATGCGCAGGATCCCGAGGACGCCCGGCGCATCATCGAACCCTCTGCCTCTCTGCGGGACCTGCGCGAGGCAGAGATCGCCCTGCATGATCTGCAGACGCAATTGACCGGAGCGTTGCGCCAGAAGGAACGCCTTGCCCAGCTTGGATCCGCCGTGGCCAAGATCAGCCATGACCTGCGAAACATCCTGACATCCGCCCAGCTCTTTTCCGACAGGCTTGAGGGGAGCGACGATCCCACGGTCAAGCGGCTGGCCCCGAAGGTGGTATCCTCGGTATCTCGGGCGGTGAACCTTTGCGAAGCGACCCTGGCTTTTGGCAAGGCCGAGGAACCGGCGCCCCGGCTGGCGCAGGTGTCGCTGATCGATATCGTCGGTGACGTGATCGACAGCGAACGCCTTGCGGTGGGGGAGGACGATATCTCTTTCGCCGAGGATATTCCTGCAACGATGCGCCTGCGTGCGGATCCAGAGCAGCTCTATCGCGTGATCTTCAACCTGGTGCGCAACGCCCGGCAGGCGATCGAAAGCTCGGGCGAGGGCGGAGAGATCGCCGTGGGCGCCGAAGAAAGCAACACACACTGGCTGATCCGAATCTCCGATACCGGGCCGGGTCTGCCCCCCAAGGCGCAGGAGAATCTTTTTACGCCGTTCCAGGGTGGTGCCCGGAAGGGGGGGACCGGCCTGGGCCTTGTCATCTCTGCGGAACTGGTGCGTGGGCACGGCGGACAGATCGAACTGGAAAGGACAGGGCCGGAGGGAACGGTCTTCCTGGTGCTCTTGCCGAAAGAGATTACGCACCTTGGTTTGGCGGCGCGCTGAGCTCCGCCATCCTGCGGTTTGAAAGAAATTTGCGGGGTCACGTCGGGTAAATCCGGATTTTGCTCTTGCATACCCCCGGGCCAGATTGTACATCGCCCAAACGCGCTCCGATAGCTCAGCTGGATAGAGTACTTGACTACGAATCAAGGGGTCGGGGGTTCGAATCCTCCTCGGAGCGCCATTATTTCCATCCAGCTGCAGATCACGCGACACGACTGGCCTTGAGGTCAGGTGTCTGAATTTGCAGGCGGAAATTCCAGCACACTTCCATAGTTGTTTCGCGTTCCAATGGCATGAGCCGCCTGGCGTAGTCGCGCCATGATAGGCACCGCGCCGAGCAGGGCTTGGCTATGTCCTCGATCCTCTTTTGGGAAACTGCGGATCCGGGGTAGGCTGCTGGCATGAGTATGGCAGCCTTTGCCGTACCTCGACCTGCAGGGGAGAGTTCTATGAAGATGCCTTTGATCGCGACCGCCTGTGCCCTTTCGCTTCTGTGCGCGGGTGGCTCACCGGTTCTTGCCGCCAGTTTCGACTGCGATGCGGCGGGCCTCAGCCCGAATGAACAGACAATCTGCGGCAACCGTACGCTTGATGACCAGGATGTGGAGATGGCGACGATGTACACCTTCCTGGTCGGCCTCTTCGCAATGGGCCAGGCCGGAGAAATGCGGGACCAGCAAACCGCCTGGCTGAAACAGAGAGAGGCCTGCGGCACGGATGTGGCCTGCATCAAGGCCGCCTATGACACGCGGATCGCCCAGCTTCAGAAGGCTTACGATGCGATAGACAAGCCGATCTGAGTGATCTGCCGGGTTTCGGTCGAAAATGCCGCGAAACGCCGGTGTTTCATCCTAAGGTGGAAAAATACGTTGAAATCTCGTGCTTTGCGGGCTGATGTGGGTTGAGGATGACCTTGGGGTAGCTGGGTGGCTTCCCCGGGTCGCAATCGAACATCCGCAAGCGGGGGCGCCTCATGGGCTTTATCGATTCCATTTTTAATCTCATCAATGATCTCACCTGGGGATGGGCGCTGGTGCCGTTCCTGGTGGTGCTGGGGCTTTTCTTCACCGCGGCCAGCGGCTTTGCACAGTTTCGTTTCTTCAAGCGCATGTTTGGCGTTCTCACCGGGGATGACGATTCCGCCGACCCCAGCAAGATCAGCGCGCGAGAGGCGCTTCTGGTCTCTGTCGGCGGGCGCGTGGGCGGTGGAAACATCGCAGGCGTTGCGGTGGCCATCACGGCAGGGGGGCCGGGAGCGGTCTTCTGGATGTGGGCGATTGCACTGGTCGGCATGTGCTCTGCCCTGATCGAGGCGACCCTGGCACAGCTTTACAAGCGCACGGAGCCCAACGGCGATTACCGCGGCGGGCCGGCGCGTGCGATCACCTACGGGCTGGGGGAACACTACCGCTGGCTGGCCGTGATCTACGCGGTCTGCCTGATCGCCTCCTTCGCCATCGGGTTCAACGCCTTCCAGGGCAATACCGTGGCCGGGGCCGCGCTGGACAGCGTCGGCATCCCGCGGATCTACACTGGCATCGCGCTGGCCATCGCCACCGGGTTCATCGTCTATGGCGGCATCCATCGCATCGCCAAGGCCGCGGATGTGATCATCCCGGTCATGGCCATCGGCTACATCGGCATGGCGGTGGTCATCATCCTGCTCAACATCACCTCGCTGCCCGGTGTCATCCTGGACATCGTCGCCAATGCCTTCGGCTTCCGCGAAGCGGTTGCAGGCGGCATGGGGGCGGCGATTGCCCAGGGCCTGCGGCGCGGGCTCTTCTCAAACGAGGCCGGCTTGGGCTCCGCACCCAACGTGGCGGCGACGGCCTATGTGAAGCACCCCGTCAGCCAGGGCATCACGCAGAGCTTCTCCGTCTTCATCGACACGATCATCATCTGTTCCTGCACGGCCTTCGTCATCCTGCTTGGCGATGTCTACCAGCCGGGGGCCGAGGGAGTGGACGGCGTGGCGCTGACCCAGCAAAGCATCGTGGGGCACCTGGGGGCCTGGGCGAAGTACTACCTGACAGCGGCGATCCTGCTCTTCGCCTTCTCCTCGATCATGTACAATTACTACCTGGGTGAGAACGCGCTGGACTTCATGACGGACAACCCGACAGCGATCCACGTGCTGCGGGTCGCCATCATCGGCATCGTCTTCCTTGGGGCCGTTGCTCCCGGTGCGCAGGCGGTCTTCAGCTTCTCCGATCCGATGATGGGCATCCTGGCCGTGGTCAACCTTCTGGCGCTCATGATGCTGTTCCCTGTGGCCCTGCGGGTGATCCGGGACTACCGCGAACAGCTTGCCGCTGGCGTGAAGCGCCCGGTCTTCGATCCGGCCAAGTTCCCGGACCTAGAGACGGACCCGACCGCCTGGCCTGACGCCAAGTAGACAGCTTCGGACAGCCGAAGACGAATTCGGAGCCCTCGTGTGAAAGCGGGGGCTCCTTTCCGTTTCCGGCAACAGCCCCGCGCCCGGGACAGAGCCACCTTGGCCCCGCCACCGGGATAGTCTAGCGTCCGGCCTGACACAATGGGCAGAGCAAGGGGACCTGCGATGGAGATGAGCGACATGCGGGTGATCCGCGCGGACAAGGCAAGCGTCTTTCAGGCGCTGCTTTCGGCAGACACGCTGAAAGACTGCGTACCCGGCGCGCAAGAGGTTACCGGCACGCCGGAAGAGGGGTTCAACGCCGTCGTGGTGCAAAAGGTCGGCCCAGTTAAGGCCACCTTCAAGGGCGTCGTGACCGTCTCTGACCTTGTGGAGAACGAGGCCCTGACCCTTACGGGCGAAGGCAAGGGCGGGGCCGCGGGCTTTGCCAAGGGCAGCGCCTCTGTCACGCTCAACGAGGTGCCGGAAGGGACGGAGCTGAGCTATGTCGTCGAGGCGAAGATCGGGGGCAAGCTCGCGCAGCTGGGCAGCCGTATCATCGACGGCTTTGCCAAGAAAATGGCGGATCAGTTCTTCACCCGGTTCCAGGAAAAGGTCGAAGGCCCTTCCGATGACAGCGAAGAGGCTGCGGGCTGAGGCCGGACGAGACGGGGAAGGCCCGGGCTGGCCGACCCGCTCTTTGACCATGAGTTTTGGCCTGACAGGCTGGCAATAGGGTAATTGCGCGCCATATGGCGGATGGCTGTGTGAATTCGCGCAATGCAATGCTGTTGCGCGAGGGTTATGTGCATGGGCGGCGCCTTCCGGGCGCTGATCATAAAGAAGGGGGCCGCATGACTGCTATCCTGAAGATCCGCGATCTAGAAAAGACATATGATGGCGGGTTCCAGGCGCTGAAGGGCGTGACACTGGATATCGAAGAAGGAGAGATCCTTGCGCTGCTTGGCCCGAACGGGGCCGGCAAGACGACCTTGATCTCTACCGTATGTGGCATCACCGTGCCCACCGGTGGCTCTGCCACCGTGTCGGGCCATGACGTGCAACGTGACTATCGCAAGGCCCGCGCAGAGATCGGGCTGGTACCGCAGGAAATCAACCTCGAACCTTTCAGCATCGTGGAGAACAACCTGCATCTCTCACGTGGGTTGTTCGGCAAGCGCCGGGATCCGGCCACCGTTGAACGCGTGCTGAAACAGCTGTCCCTCTGGGATAAGCGCAAGAACCGGGTGCATGAGCTTTCCGGTGGCATGAAACGCCGCGTTCTGATCGCAAAGGCCTTGGTCCATGAGCCGCGGGTGCTGTTCCTTGATGAGCCCACCGCGGGCGTGGACGTGGCCCTGCGCAAGGACATGTGGGAAACGGTTGCCCAGCTCAAGGCCGACGGGGTGACGATCATCCTGACGACCCACTACATCGAAGAGGCAGAGGCCATGGCCGACCGGGTCGCCGTGATCCGGAAGGGAGAGATCCTGATGGTGGAGCCGACCTCGGAACTCATGCGACGTCTTGGCCGCAAGGAGCTGCGCATCGACCTGCGTGAACCGCTTTCCGAGGTGCCGCAGGCCCTTTCGGAATATGAACTGGAGCTGGCCGAAGACGGGCTGGCCCTGACCTACAGCTATGACACGCAGGCTGACCGCACCGGGATCGCCGGGCTGATGCGGGCGCTGTCCGACAACGGCATCATCCTCAAGGATATCCAGACCCGCCAGAGCTCTCTCGAGGACATCTTCGTGGACCTGGTTTCTGAAGAGGAGGAAAGCGCATGAACACGGCGGCAATCAAGGCGATCTATCTCAACGAGATGTCGCGCTTCTTCCGGACGATCGGGCAAAGCTTCATCTCTCCGGTGATCTCGACCTCGCTCTACTTCGTGGTCTTCGGCGCGGCCATCGGCTCGCGGATCCAGGAAGTGGAGGGCGTGCCCTACGGTGCCTTCATCGTGCCGGGGCTGATCATGCTTTCGGTGATCATGCAGTCGATCTCCAACGCCAGCTTCGGGATCTATTTCCCGAAGTTCATCGGCACCGTTTTCGAAGTGCTTTCCGCCCCCGTGAACTTCATGGAGATCACCTTGGGCTACGTGGGCGCTGCGGCGACGAAATCGCTTTTCATCGGTTTGGTGATCCTGGGCACGGCCTCTCTGTTCGTGGACCTGACCATCGAGCATCCCTTCGCCATGGTCGCGTTCCTGATCCTGACCTGTCTGAGTTTTGCACTCATGGGCTTCATTGTCGGGATCTGGGCGAAGAACTTCGAGCAGCTTCAGCTTGTGCCGCTGTTGATCGTGACGCCGCTGGTCTTCCTGGGCGGGTCTTTCTACTCGGTCACGATGCTGCCGCCTTTCTGGCAGACAGTCACCCATTTCAACCCGGTTCTCTACCTGATCTCGGGATTCCGCTGGGCCTTCTTCGGGGTGGCGGATGTGCCGGTGGGCATCAGCCTTGGCGCGATCGCGATCTTCTTCCTGGTCTGCCTGACCACGGTCTGGTGGATCTTCCGCACCGGCTGGCGCATTCGCGACTGAGCGGGGGAGGGGGCGCTGCCCCCACCTCGCCTTGCGAGGTTCCCCCGGAGTTTACAGGCAAGAAGAAAGAGCCGGGGCCTGTTTCAGGCCCCGGTTCTTTTTGTTGAGCGGATGCGGACGACCGGGTGTGCCGGAAGGTGCCAGGTCGCGAATGCCATCGTGGTGGAGGCGGCAGCGCGAAGAGGGGGCTAGTCTATGGCTGCCTCAATTCGTGGGCACAGCCTCAGGCATTGGTGTGGAAGTGATCGTAGATCGTCTCTGCCAGGCTGTCGGAGATGCCATCGACGGCCTTCAGATCGGCCAAGTTGGCGCGGCTCACGGCCTTGGCGGACCCGAAGTGCGCCAGCAGGGCCCGCTTGCGGGTGGAGCCGACGCCGGGCACATCGTCCAGTGGGTTGGCAGAGATCTGCTTCGCCCGCTTGGCGCGGTGGGTGCCGATGGCAAATCGGTGCGCTTCGTCCCGCAGGCGCTGGATGAAGTAGAGCACGGGGTCATTCATGCGCAGGGCAAAGGGGCGCTGGCCGGGACGGTGGAACTCTTCCTTGCCGTGGTCACGGTCAACGCCCTTGGCTACGCCGACCATCGGCAGTTCAGGCACCCCCATCTCTTCCAGGATTTCCTGCACCGCAGAGACCTGACCTGCACCGCCGTCGATCAGCAGCAGGTCCGGCCAGAGGCCCTTGTCACGGGCCGGGTCCTCTTTCTGCAGGCGGGTGATGCGGCGGGTCAGGACCTCTTTCATCATGCCGAAGTCGTCACCGGGCGTCAGCTCGTCCCCGCGGATGTTGAACTTGCGGTACTGGCTTTTCATGAAGCCTTCCGGTCCGGCCATGATCATGGCGCCCACCGCATTGGTGCCCTGGATGTGGGAGTTGTCGTAGACCTCGATCCGGGCCGGAGTGGTTTCCAGGCCAAAGGCCTCTGCCACGCCTTTCAGCAGCTTGGCCTGGGTGGCGCTTTCGGCCATGCGGCGGCCAAGGCTTTCCTTGGCATTGCGCAACGCGCCCTCGATCAGCTCGGCCTTTTCACCACGCTGGGGCACGAGGATCTCTACCTTGCGGCCTGCCTTGCCGGAGAGCGCATCCGCCATGAGATCCGCGTTCTCGATCGGATGGGAGAGCAGGATCTGCCTGGGCGGCTCCTTGCCGTCATAGAACTGGCCCATGAAGGCTTCGAGAACCTCGGCCTCTTCCACGTCGGCGCCGGCGCGCGGGTAGAAATCCTGGTTGCCCCAGTTCTGGTTGGCCCGGATGAAGAAGACCTGCACGCAGGCCTGGCCATGTTCCATGTGCAGGGCGACGATATCGGCCTCGGCGGTGCTGCGCGGGTTGATCCCCTGGGCGCTCTGCACCTGGGTCAGGGCGCGGATCCGGTCGCGCAGGGCGGCGGCCCGTTCAAACTCCATGGCCTCGGACGCGCGCTGCATTTCGCTTGCCAGTTTCTCCTGCACGCCGGTGGTGCGTCCCTGAAGGAAGCGTTCGGCATCCTGCACGGAAGCCGCGTAATCGCTTTCCGAGATCTCGCCCGTGCAAGGGGCAGAGCAGCGTTTGATCTGGTAGAGCAGGCAGGGCCGGGTCCGGCTTGAGAACATGGAATCCGAGCAGTTGCGCAGCAGGAAGACCTTCTGCAGCTGGTTCAACGTCCGGTTTACCGCGCCGGCACTGGCGAAGGGGCCATAATAGTTGCCCTTGGTCTTCTTGGCGCCCCGGTGCTTTCGGATCTGCGGGAAGTCATGATCCTTGGCGACGAGGATGTTTGGAAAGCTCTTGTCGTCTCTCAGCAGCACGTTGTAGCGCGGCTTCAGCTGCTTGATGAGGTTCTGTTCGAGCAGCAGCGCTTCCGTCTCTGTCCGCGTCGTCAGGAACATCATGGAGGCCGTTTCGCGGATCATCCGGGCGATCCGCGCAGAATGACCAGAGGGCCGGGCATAGTTGGAGACCCGCGCCCGCAGGTTCCGCGCCTTGCCGACGTAGAGGACACGCGCCTGTGCATCCAGCATCCTGTAGACGCCGGGAGAGTTATCCAGCGTCTTCAGATACGCCTGGATCAGCGCATGGCCCGTGAGGGCTTCGTTGGTCTCTGGGGGCTGGATTCTGTCCATTTTCTATCTCTGCCCGATTCTCCGTACTGCCTGCAAATTTCCACCACTTGGCACAAGGTCAAACCTGTCCCCTTATTCTGTGGATAACTCTGGGGGTATTATTGGGGGATCGACGAAAATCCCTTGTTTCATGGTGCTTTCCTCGTCGTGTCTAAAAAATAGGCTCTTTTTCAACTGTTTGATTTTGCTCAATAAATTTATTTCTGAAATGCAAATCACTGAAAACATTGATATTTTGGTAACGGACTCGTAACGCTTTCATGACCCGTGCAAAACTTTCCGCAGGGTGGGGCCAAAGATCGCTATTCCACACCCTGAACATCCGGGGTTTGCCAGGCCAGATGCTGCCCGCCATCCGTGCAAATGAGCTGTCCGGTGACCCCTGGAGCGGTCAGGAAATAGAGCAGCGCGCCGGTGATGTCCTCAGGGTTTGAGCCCCGCTGCAGCACGGTGTTGTCGCGCTGGTGCTGGAAGTGTTCCTTTGACTGCCGCGCGCCCTGAAGTGTCGGCCCGGGGCCAATCGCATTGATGCGGACCCTTGGGGCCAGGGCGCGGGCGGCGGTCTGGGTAAAGGCCCAGAGACCCATCTTTGAAATCGTGTAGCTCATGAACTCCGGCGTGAGCTTGTGGACACGCTGATCCAGCAAGTTGACCACAAGGCCGCGGGCCTTGGGTTCGTCGCGCAGATCCATGTCCGGATCGGGCACTTGTTCAGCGAACTTCTGGGTCAGCAGGAAGGGTGCGCGCAGATTGGCCTCCATGTGCATGTCCCAGCTGTCCCGCGTGGCGGAGCGGATATTGTCGTATTCAAAGACGGAAGCGTTGTTCACAAGGCATGTCAGGGGGCCGCCCAGCCGTTCGGCGGCCTTGTCGACCAGTGGCGCGACCTCTTCTTCCCGTGTCAGGTCAGCCTGCAGGATCGCGGCATTGCAGCCCTTGGCGCGAATGGTCTCGGCAAGGGCCAGCGCGGCCTCTTCGGAAGAGTTGTAGTGAATCGCGACGTCGAGCCCTTGATCTGCCAGGGCCAGGGCCATCGCCTGGCCCAGCCTGTGTGCGGCTCCGGTTACCAATGCACGGCGCATGTTCCCTCCCTAGTAAAGCACCATTCCGACATATACCGCATAAAGCGCAGTCAGCCCCACCCCTGCAAGGCGAGTTATATTTCTATGCATGAATACGAAGGGGATGAGAACCAGGCTCGCCCCAAGCATGACCCAAAGATCAAAGCGCAGAAGGCTCGCGTCGACGGGCAGGGGACCGACAAGTGCGGTGATGCCAATGATGCCCAACAGGTTGAACATGTTGGAGCCGATGACATTGCCAAGCGCGACATCCGCCTGCCGCCGGATGGCAGCGATGACAGTGGTTGCCAGTTCGGGCAGGGAGGTGCCTATCGCGACCAGGGTCAGCCCGATCACCGTGTCACTGACCCCGGCGCGGCGGGCGATCTCCGAAGCGCCATTGACAAGCAGGTCCGCGCCGATGGGCAAGCCGATCAGGCCGAGCACCAGAAAAAGTACGATCCAGAGCCAGCGCATGCCCGGATTGGCGCCTTCAGGCAGTTCTTCTGCCGCGCGGTCCGCACGCCGATGGCTGAGCGCGTCGCGTGCCTGCCCGAAAAGGATGGCTGCCAGCATGGCTAGCAGGACAAGCCCGGAGATCAGATCGAAACTGCCGCGGAAGGCCAGCAGGACGAAGATCGCGGAGGCCCCAAGCATCGTCAGGTAGCTCTGCTTGACGTCGTGATCCCCGGTTTGAAGGCCGGCCATCATGGCCGGTATGCCCAGCACCAGAAGGATATTGGCGACGTTCGACCCGACCACGTTGCCAAGCGCTAGGCCCGGCTGGTTCTCCAGCACGGCGGAGATGGAGATCAGCAGCTCAGGGGCTGAGGTCCCGAAGGCGATGATCGTCAGGCTGACGATCAGGGCGGGCACGCCAAGGCGGAGCGCCAGGTTCACGGCGCCGCGAACCAGAAGATCCCCGGCGACCACAAGCAGGACCAGGCCGGCGATGGCCATCAACCAGGCGGCCATTCAGCGCCTCCCCTTGCAGGGGCAGGGCCCCTTTCCAATACGATGACGTCCGCAGGACGGACAGGTAAGTGACTTCTTCCGCTTCATGCCCGGCACGTTGAGCTTGCCGAACATCGCCAGCACGCCCATGCCGACGAGAAAGAGAATGACGACTTTCAGGATCACGTCAGAGGCCGAAACGCGCGAAGGCTGCGCGTTCCTCGATGGCGATAAGGCTGTCATTCAGAACGCTGGCGCCAAGGCGGCTGAGAAGCCCGCGCTTGCGGCCGTAGGTGCGGAAGCGAACCTTGTCTCCGAAGCGTTCCTTCATCAGCGGAACCATGTGGCCGATCCCATCGCTGAGCCCCATCGCCTGGGCGCGCTCGCCCAGGAAGACCTCTCCGGTGAAGAGCTTCGGCTCTGGGGCAAGGCGTTCGCCGCGGCGGGATTTGACGTATGTGATGAAGGCGCCGTGGATATCTTCCAGGTGGCCCTTCAGGCGGGCGACATCCGCTTCTTCCTCGGGTCGGAAGGGGTCAAGCATGCTCTTGCTTTCGCCGGCGGTGTAGACACGCCGTTCGATCCCCTGACGGGCCAGGAAGACATGGGCGCCGAAGCCCGAGGATATCACGCCGATGGATCCCAGGATGGAGCTTTCGTCCGCGTAGATCTCGTCAGCGGCGCAGGCCAGCCAGTAGCCGCCCGATGCCGCGACATCTTCGACGAAGGCCACGACGGGCACGTTCTTTTCCTCTGACAGCCGCCGGATACGGGCCGCGATCAGTGAGCTCTGCACGGGCGATCCGCCTGGCGAATTGATCTGAAGCGCCACCATGCTAGGTTTTCCTTTTCGGAAAGCCTTTTCGATGATGGGGGCCAGCCCCTCGTCGCTCAAGCCGCCGCGGGTGCCGGCGGCAATCATGCCGTTCAGGCGGATGACAGAGACGACAGGCGCGCGGCGCGATTTCAGGGAGAGCCAATTCATCATGAGCCAGCATGTAAGCCTCGCAACCGGACGGGGCAAGGGCGCGGGCGGCGGCTTGACCGGAAATTGCCGCTGACCGATGGGCCGGCTGCCACCGATCCCGAAGAGCCGGCGACCGCTGCTTGAGCGGAGAGGCCCGAAGGGTATGCAATCGCGCTTTCGCGTTGTCGCGAGGAAGGATAGATAGAGGCCATGACTATCACTCTGCCCAATATGCTTACAATGCTGAGGCTGCTTGCGGCCCCCGGTATTGCGCTCTGTTTCCTGGCTTTGCCCCGTCCTGCGGCGGACGCCTGGGCCCTAGGTATCTTCGTCGTCGCCTCCCTGACGGATTACGTTGACGGCTATCTCGCGCGGTCCCTCGACCTGGTGACCAAGCTTGGAACGATGCTGGACCCGATCGCCGACAAGGCGATGGTAGTGATCGCTCTGGCGGTCCTCATGCATTATTCCTCCCTGTCTGAGCTGCTCATCCTGCCCGTCGCGCTGATCCTCTTCCGGGAGGTCTTCGTTTCCGGTTTGCGGGAATACCTGGGCGACACGGCGGGTCTGCTGAAGGTCACCAAGCTGGCCAAGTGGAAGACCACGGCGCAGATGGTGGCGATTGCCGTACTTCTTGCGCAGGGCATTGCAGAGCACCAGCTGGGCGAAGCCATCTTCGGGCTGGACAACGACACGGTGAAGGGGATCGTGGCCGGTACGTCAGAGGACCAGGGCCACCTTGGCATGCTTCTTACCTTCAGCGAGTGGCTGGCCCGCGCCGGTGTGCTTCTGCTTTGGCTGGCGGCGGCGCTGACCGTGATCACCGGGGCCGATTACTTCCTCAAGGCGCGGCCACATCTCAAGGACGAATGATGTCTGAAGGATTGACCATGGACGTGCTCTATTTCGCCTGGGTCCGGGAACGGATCGGCGTACCGAAGGAACGCGTGCAGACAAGCGCTGCCACGGTGCAGGAGTTGGTTGCGGAGCTGCGTGGGCGCGAGGAACGCTATGCTTTGGCCTTCGCGGATCTAGACGCCCTGCGGGTTGCCGTGGACCAAGAACTCTCCGAATTCGATGCCTCTTTGGCCGGCGTGCGCGAAGTGGCCTTCTTCCCGCCCATGACGGGGGGCTAGGATGTCTGGCAAGCGTTCCGCCCCGGAGATCCGGGTTCAGCCCGCCCCCTTCGATCCTGGTGCGGTCCTGTCCGAGTTCACTGCGAAGGCGGCCTTGGCTGGGGCAGGGGCCCTTGTCAGTTTCACCGGCCTGGTGCGTGATATCCCCGGCGCAGAGACCCTTGATCACATGGAGATCGAGCATTATCCGGGAATGACGGAAAGCGCGCTTACATCGATCGCGGAAGAGGCAATGACCCGCTGGGCGGTTAGTCCGGTGCTGATCCTACACCGCTTCGGGACCATGCGTCCCGAAGAACCGATCATGATGGTGGCAACCGCTTCTGCCCACCGGCAGGACGCCTTCCTGGCCGCTGATTTCCTGATGGATTACCTGAAAAGCCGCGCGCCCTTCTGGAAGAAGGAAGTGACCACCGGCGGCACGGCCTGGGTCGCCGCGAAAGACAGCGACGAACACGCCCTCAAGCGCTGGTCCGAAGACTAGTCAAGGGGCTGGGCAAAGGCCCAATCAGTCTTGCTGGTGTGTCTTGCCAAGCTGCGCGCGCAGATCTTCGGCTTCCGAGCGGGCCTCGCGCAGGCCATCCATGGTCGCGCGCAACTCTGCTTCTGTCTGGGACAGCTGGTTGGTCAGGTCCGCTTCGCGCTGCTCAAGGTAACTGATCGCTTGGTCGCGGGTTTCCTCTGCATCGTGCAGTTCCTGCGCCATCCGGTCCAGTTCGCCCATGTCGGCGGTATCCACCTTGGTAAACCGGTGGATCAGCCAATAGGCAAACCAGCCGAGGCAGAAGGCCACGAACAGGATGATCGCCGTGGCTATGATAAATTCGTTCCTGTTCACCTATGCCGTCCCCTGACATCTGCCCAAGGCTTGCGTGCGCGGCCTTGGAAATACGTGCTTTGCGGCCCGTGACGCTGGCCGCCGGTCCGCCCTTATTGCCTGTCCCCACAGGCCGGGCTCAATCGGTGGTGCCGACGTCCTCTGCTTCGTCGGTCCCGGTCTGTTCCTCTGAATCAGCGGTTCCCTGATCGGTCTCGTCCTCTGTTTCCGGGCTCTCCTCTGCCGCGTCCGCAGCTTCGGTGGCGTCTGCGATCAGGCGGAACTCGATCCGGCGATTGGCTTCGCGCCCTTCAGCTGTCCCGTTGTCCGCGATCGGATCGCTTTCGCCGAAGCCGTTGGCCTCGAAAGTACGGGTCAGGACACGCCGCATCCGAAGCTCGTTCAAAACGGCCTGAGCGCGGTCATTGCTGAGGGAGAGGTTCATGGATTCCCGTCCCTGGCTGTCCGTATAACCCGCGATCTCCAGCGGAAGTTCCGGACATGTCTTGAGAATTTCGGCCAGATCGTCAAGCAGGGCGCGGCTGTCACTGTCCACGGTCGCGGAGCCCGGTTCGAAATTGATCTTCTTTTCGCCCTGGAGGGCGTTGATCTGGGCGATGCACTCTTCAGGCGTAGGAAGGGCCGCCGATGGATCAAGTTTCTCCTGGTAGGTCACGTCGATCTGGAACTCCGCACCCTCGCCAAGCCGTGCGCCGAACAGCTGGGCGATATCCGCGCTTGCATCCTCATTGCCTGTATTGCCGCGGATCTCAACCGAATCCGGGGTGACGGTGACAGCGCCGTTGGCAAGGCGGGACAGTGCGTCGAGTGCCGCCAGAACCCGGATCGACCAGCCTTCGGGAAGGTCTTCATCAAGCCGGGCGGCGGTATAGATCCGGTCGCTTCCAAAGCGCGCCTTGGCCAGGGATTCGGCTGCATTGCGCATCACTTCGTCCGGGACACGTCCGCGCAGTTGCACCTGGCCTTCCGGGCTGAGCGTGGCAAGGAACTCCGGCGGGCCTTCTTCTTCCTCCTCGGGCAGTTCGGGCAGAACCGCGTGCAGGGCGAAGACATCGGGCAGGCTGTTTTCCAGCTCACCTAGAACTTCATCGAAGCGGGCCTGGGGGGTACCTTCCTGGGCGATAAGGCTGATATCGGCATCAGAGAGGGTCACGGAGCCGCCGCCAAGCTGCCCCACGGCCAAGATGGCCTGCGATGCGGCGCGTCCCCACTCGGATGAGGGCACACCAAGGCCGATCGTGCAGCGCGGGGTGGATTTCAGGCCTGCCTCGGCGGCCGCGGCAAGGATGCGGTCCCGGGCGCCCTCGGTGTCGGCTGAGCAGGCATCGAAACGCGCGCCATCCGCGTCCACCACGAAACGCAGGGTAAAGGGGGCAATGATCGGGCGCGGCGCAGAGATCTCTGTCTCCAGCTCGATCTCGGTTCCTGCCAGGCTGCGCAGTTCGCTTTCCATCTGGCGCTTCTCCGGCATGGAGTTGCTCATGGCGGTGACGGCGACGTTATTGGCAGAGAGAGAGATCTTGGAACGCGGCAGATCGGCGAGAGCTTCCACAGCGAAATCCACCGTGCGGGCCCAGCCCCTGGGGGTGGCGTAATCGGCAGTTTGCAGCAGGTCGGAGACATCAGTGACGCCCTCGAGCCGGGCAATTCGGCGCACTAGGGCCTCGCGGTCCATGGCCGCCGGCACGAGGCCAATCAAGGAGATGTCGCGGTCGTTGCGCAGAATCTCGATGGAGAAATGCGGTGCGCTCAGCCCGGTGCCAGCTTCCACGGACATCTGATCGATCACGCGAGAGGCATCTACGACCGTACTTGCCGCGGTCTTTGCCCGGAACCGCTGGGCCTCGTCCGGGGCCGTGCCGGTCAGGATGACCTGCAACCCGTTGGCTTCCACCTCGGCCCAGCCAAGGTTCTTCACATCAAGCGCGGTGCGAATCCCGATTTCAGAGGCATCCTCTACCTTGCCTACGGCGAAACCGGCCGCAACGAGGCTTCCGGCGGCCGCAACTGCAAAAGTTCCGGCGAGAATGGCTATTGAGGATACGCGCATGAATTGGCCGCGGGTCGTTGAGTTTCGGCCTTGTGTCTAGAGTGCAAATGCCGGGCTTGCAATCAAAGCAGGATGGCACAGGCGAAAAACGGCAGTGGCAGCAGCGCGGCATCCCTGTTCGACCGGAAGAGGCGCAGCAAGCCGTCATTGTCTTCGCCGTCGTAGCTGCGCAGTTGCCAGAGCATGTGTGCCCCCATGCAGTACAGCCCGGCAAGCGCCACGAAAGAGGCCAGCGTCTGCCCCGACAGGGCCGTCAGGACGGCCAGGCTGAGCAGGATCATCGTGCCGATAAGGAAGCGCGACAGCCAGAGAGGCGTGCGCTCCATGAACAGGCGGGCGGTGGATTTCACCCCGATCAGCGCATCATCTTCCTTGTCCTGGTGGGCGTAGATCGTGTCGTAGAACAGCGTCCAGAAGATGCCCCCGACGTACATGATCACCGCGGGCCAGGCCAAGCTGCCGGTATGGGCCGTCCAGGCCAGAAGGGCGCCCCAGTTGAAGGCCAGGCCCAGGAAGATCTGCGGCCACCAGGTGAAGCGCTTGGCGAAGGGGTAGACGCAGACCGGCAGTAGGGAAATCACCCCAAGCAGGATGGCCATGGGCGGGAAGGTCAGCAGGATGGCGAAGGCGACCAGCGCCTGGATGATCATCCAGGCCGCAGCTTGCTTGGCGCTGACCTGGCCCGACGGGATGGGACGCGACCGCGTGCGCTCCACGGCGCCGTCGAAATCCCGGTCGGTGATGTCGTTCCAGGTGCAGCCCGCGCCGCGCATCAGCATGGCCCCCAGCCCGCATCCGATGAAGATCCACAGGTCCTGCCAGCGCGGCTGCCCGTCATGGGCCATGGCCAGCAACAGTGCCCACCAGCAGGGCAGCAGCAGCAGCCAGGTCCCAATCGGGCGATCCGCCCGGCTGAGCCGCAGGTAGGGGCGTGTCCAGGCGGGGGCGTGGATATCGACCCAGTTGCCCTTGACGGCATCCGAGACCTGTCCCTCTGGTGTCGTGTCGCGGCTGGTCATATGTAGTCCCCATGGATGCTGCAAAGATCAGGCTCTATGTAGAGCACCCGCTGGCCGAAGGGCAAACCGTTCTGCTGGACCGGGACCAGGCGCATTACCTCTTTGGGGTCATGCGGCTGACCGCAGGCGCGCCGGTTGCGCTTTTCAATGGAACGGATGGCGAGTGGCAGGCAGAGGTGACCGCCGCAGGCAAACGCGGTGGCGAACTGACCTGCCGCAGTAGGTCACGGGACCAGTTGTCGCCCCCGGATCTCTGGCTTCTCTTCGCGCCGATCAAGAAGACGCGCACCGATTTCATCGTGGAAAAGGCGGCAGAGATGGGTGTGGCCCGGATCCAGCCGGTCCAGACCGAGTTCACCAATGCAGAGCGTATCCGCCGCGATCGCCTTCAGGCCCATGCGGTTGAGGCGGCCGAGCAATGCGGCAGTACCTATATCGCGGAGGTGGCGGAGCTTCAGCGCCTTGACCGCCTGCTTGCCGATTGGCCTGCGGATCGTCAGCTGATGTTCTGTGACGAGGCCTTTGCCGATGCTTCTTACGGAACGCCCGACGGTGCGCCGCGATCCCTTGAGGACGCGCCGAAGGGGGAATGGGCCATCCTGATCGGGCCCGAAGGCGGGTTTTCAGAGGCCGAGCGCAGGCGGCTGCACGGATTGCCCTTTGCCTGGCCGGTCCAGCTGGGGCACAGGATCCTGCGGGCCGATACCGCGGCCGTGGCGGCCCTGACGCTCTGGCAGCTGAAGCTGGGGGAGTGGTGATGCTGCGCGTCGCCGCATCTGAAGATGCCGCTCTGATCGAGGGGTTTCTTTCCGGGTACCCTGAAACATCCATGTTCCTGCGCGGCAACCTTGCCGCCCATGGCATCGGGGACACCGCGGATCCGCAGGCCACGGATTTCTTCCTGTGGTTTGAAGAAGACGAACTGAGAGGTGTCGTGGGCCTGACGCGCTCCGGCTTTCTGATGTGCCAGATGCCGGGGCAGGGGGATGCGGCTTTCGCAGCGGTGGCGAAGGCGCTGGAGGGCCACCGGATCGTGGGGCTGACCGGTGCGGCGGACCAGGCAGAACGCTTCCTGGCGGCCCTTGGTCTTGATCCGCACCTGAGGGTGAACCACGTGGAACCGCTCTACCGGCTCGAACTTTCGAGCCTGGCGACGGCCCCGCTGATCTGTCGTCCGGCAGAGCAATGGGAAATTCCGATGCTGACGGAGTGGTTTGCAGAATATGAGACCGATACTGGGCTGGCCCCTCTGGATCCGGAAGAACTGCGCACCGGAGCGATTGCGCGGGCGGAACGCGCGGCTGGCCATCCCGATTGCCGGCTCTTGATGGAAAAAGGGCGGCCGGTGGCCATGGCCGCGCTCAACGCCCGCGCGGGCGACCATGTGCAGGTCGGGGGTGTCTTCACGCCGCGCGATTATCGCAACCGGGGATACGGGCGGCAGGCGACGCAGGCCTTGCTGCTGCATGCCCGCTCTCAAGGGGCGCGCGTGGCGTTCCTGTTTGCCAACAACCCGGCGGCGGCGCGCGCCTACGAGGCCATCGGTTTTCGGCAAATCGGCGAGTACCGTGTTGCGCTGACGAATGCGCCTGTCGCGCTGGAGGTCTCATGATCCGTCCTGAACTTCGGCAGCAGATCACACGATGGCGCGAGGCGCTCGTTGGGCTGGCGGTTCTGTGCCTTGGTCTTTTCTGGCTCATTTCCAGTTTTGGCCTGCTGCGATGGATCGGTGTCGTGGTCGCGCTTGGTGGCGGCGCTCTGGTCTTTGCCGGGATCCAGCGCGGGCGTTTCCGGGGGAAATCCGACGGGCCCGGAGTGGTGGAAATCCGCGAAGGCCAGATCGGCTATTTTGGCCCCTTCACCGGCGGCGCCGTCGCCCTGACTGAAATGAACAGGCTGGCGCTGGATGCCGGCGCGACCCCGCCCAGCTGGCGGCTTAGTCAATATGGCCAGCCCGACCTGCTGATCCCGCTCAATGCCGAGGGCGCGGATGCGCTCTTCGATATCTTCGCAGCCCTGCCCGACATCCGGACGGGGCGCCTGGTGACAGAGGTGCAGCGCGCCAGTACCGGGCAAAGCGATGCCAACGTTGTCATCTGGGATCGCGCCCGGCTTCGCCTGAACTGAGCCAGGCGGACGCAGGCACCTTCCATTGACACTCGGACGAAATCGGTTTTGATCAGGACCTCATGACCCGGCCAACTTCGGCAGCAGTCCCAGGAAAAGACGCGGAGCTCCCCATATGTCCATCCCCCAATCCGGCGGCGGTCCGATCGAACGCCATGAACAAATGGCGGAATACCTGGCCGAGGGCTGCAAGCCCAAGGAAGACTGGCGCATCGGTACGGAGCACGAGAAATTCGGCTACTGCAAGGACAGCCTGAAGCCGCTGCCCTACGAGGGTGAGCGCTCCATTCATGCCGTGCTGTCCGGCCTGCGTGACCGCTACGGGTGGGAGCCCGTGGAAGAGGGCGGCAAGCTGCTTGGTCTGCAGAAGGACGGCGCCAATGTCTCGCTTGAGCCCGGCGGCGCGCTGGAGCTCTCGGGCGCTCCGCTCGAGACCATCCACCAGACCTGCGACGAGGTGAACGAGCACCTTAAGGAAGTGAAGAGCATCGCCGACGAGATCGGCGTGGGCTTCATCGGTCTCGGTGCCGCGCCAACCTGGAGCCATGAGGAAATGCCCCTCATGCCGAAGGGCCGCTACAAGCTGATGGATGCCTATCAGAACCGCGTCGGGACCACCGGCACCACCATGATGCGGCGCACCTGCACCGTGCAGGTGAACCTCGATTTCGGCTCTGAAGCGGACATGGTGCAGAAGATGCGCGTGGCGCTGGCGCTGCAGCCCGTGGCCACGGCGCTTTTCGCCAATTCGCCCTTCTTCGAGAACAAGCCCAACGGCATGAAATCCTACCGCTCCTGGGTATGGCGCAACATGGACGCAGCACGCACCGGCATGCTGCCCTTCGTCTTTGAAGAGGGCTTCGGCTTCGAGGCCTGGGTGGAATATGCGCTCGATGTGCCGATGTACTTCGTCTACCGCGATGGCAAGTACATCAACGCCTTGGGACAGTCCTTCCGGGACTTCCTGAAGGGTGAATTGCCCGCGCTGCCGGGTGAGACGCCGACGCTCAGCGACTGGGCCGACCACCTGACGACTCTCTTCCCCGAGGCGCGGCTGAAGAAATTCATCGAAATGCGCGGCGCCGATGGTGGGCCCTGGCGGCGGCTTTGTGCGCTGCCGGCCTTCTGGGTCGGCCTGACCTATGACCAGGGTGCCCTTGATGCGGCTTGGGACCTGGTGAAGGGCTGGACGCCAGCCCAACGTGAGGCGATGCGGGTTGCGGCCGCCGACCAGGCGCTTCAGGCGGAAGTCGACGGGATCCGTATGCATGATCTGGCGCGTGAAGTGCTGGACATTGCAGAGGGCGGCCTGAAGGCCCGGGCGCGCCCCGGCGCCGGTGGGCTGATCCCTGATGAAACGCATTTCCTGAACGCACTGCGCGAAAGCGTGGAAAGCGGCAAGGTGCCCGCGGATGAGCTTCTGGATGAATACAACGGCCCCTGGGACCAGGATGTGACCAAGATCTTCGGCCAGTACAGCTATTGAAGCAATCGGATCAGGATTGGCAGGGGGCGGTGTGAACCGCCCCTTTTTGCTTTCTGCCGACTGGTGTCACGCGGCTTCGTTAACGGAAGCGGGCATCGGGTCCGGACCGAAACGGTTGGGACCTTCGGTGCCCGGGCGGGCGTACCAGACCACCAGAATGATCCAGCCGATGACCGGGATGATGCCCAGCAGAATCCACCAGGCGGATTTGTCGATATCATGCAGACGGCGCCCGGCGACGCAGATGCTGGGCAACAGGATCGCCAGCGCGAAGAGGCTGGAGAGGATGTCGAAGATCCCGAACTTGCTCGGATCGCCGGCAAGGATGGACAGGACGATGTTCACGATCGCGCAGCCCAGCCAGAACCACCAGAATTCAGACCGCACGGCGCGACCGGAAATGACGGCGTAATTCGACAGGACGGATCTTATGGATTCGCCAAAGGTCATGCTTCCCCCGAAAAGAGGAGCCTTATGACTTGCGGCCGATCCGGGGCTCCGTTCCTGCGATCAGCCGTTGGATGTTCGCGTGATGGCGGATGAAAATCAACAGCGCCAACAGAATGCACAGGATAACGGCATCGCTCCGCCCCAGTAGAACAGCCCAGACGGGGCTGAGCGCCGCCGCGGTCAGGGCCGACAGGGAAGAGTAGCGCAGCACCGCTGCCATCACCGCCCAGGTCGCGCAACAGGCCAACCCGATTGGGAAGGAAAAGGCCAGCAGGGTTCCAAGGAAGGTGGCCACGCCCTTGCCGCCCCGGAAGCCCAGCCACACAGGGAAGCAATGCCCCAGGAAAGCAGCGAAGCCCGCGATCTGGACCGCGTCTTCGGGGGCAAGGGCCCGGGCGATCAGCACGGCTGCCGCGCCCTTGCCGCTGTCCAGGATAAGGGTCGCAAGCGCCGCGCCCTTGTTGCCGGTCCGCAGCACGTTGGTCGCGCCGATATTGCCGGACCCGATCTCTCTCAGGTCACCCAGGCCAAGGGCGCGGGTGATAACGATCCCGAAGGGCACCGAGCCCAGCAGGTAGCCAAGCAGGGCTGCCAGCAGCAGGACGAGGGGAGGGGACACAAGCTCCGGCATCAGAATTCCGCTCCGTGGACTTGGACGCCGTTGACCCAGGTGGCCCGCACCTTGCCCTGCATGCGGGCGCTGTCGAAGGGCGTGTTCTTGGATTTGGACTTCATCTTGAAACGGTCGAGCACGAAGGGCGCATCCGGATCGAACAGCACCAGATCCGCCGGCGCGCCAACGGCCAGTCGCCCACAATCAAGCCCCAGCCGTTTTGCCGGGTTCAGGGACAGCGCCCTGAACAGCACAGGCAATGTCAGATCCCCGGCATGGACCAGCCGCATGGCGGCGGGCAGTAGCGTTTCAAGCGCCACGGCACCAGAGGCGGCCTCTTCAAACGGCAGGCGCTTGCTTTCCTCGTCCTGCGGAGTGTGCATGGAGGAGATGATGTCGATCAGGCCGGAGGCCACGGCCTCTACCACTGCCTTGCGGTCATCTTCGGAGCGCAGCGGCGGCTTGACCTTGAAGAAGGTGCGATAGTCGGCAACGTCGTATTCGTTCAGCGTCAGGTGGTGGATGGAGACGCCAGCGGTCACGTCCAATCCGTTCTTCTTGGCACGTTCCAGTGGGGGCAACGCACGGGCCGTGGTCACCTGGTCGAAGTGGTACTTCGCGCCGGTCATCTCAAGCAGGGAGATGTCCCGATCGATCCCCATGCGCTCAGCCATGGGAGAGGCGGCAGGAAGCCCGCGCAGGGCGGCGAATTTTCCGGTGGTGGCGCAGGCCCCGGCAGAGAGGCCAGGTTCCTGGATATGGCCGATGACCAGCGCGCCGCGAGCGCGGGCGTAGGTGAGCGCCCGGGACAGGACCTTGGTATTCGTGACGACGTGGTCGCAGTCCGTGAAGGCGACGGCACCCGCGTCCAGAAGGAAGCCGATCTCCGTCATTTCGCGGCCGTCACGCCCTTTCGTCAGGGCCGCCATGTGCAGCACCTTGACCGGCGAATCCTCTCGCGCGCGACGAGAGACGAATTCCAGCGTTTCAGGGTTGTCGATGGAGGGCAGCGTATCGGGGCGGGTCACGATAGTGGTGACCCCTCCCGCCGCGGCTGAGGCGCCAGCGGTGCCGAAGCTTTCCTTGTGGCGTTCGCCCGGCTCGCAGACCTTGACGCCGATGTCGACGATGCCCGGCGCAAGGCAGAGCCCGCGGCAATCAATCACGTGGTCGGCAGCGGCCTGTTCGGCCTCGGCCCCGGTGGCAAGGATCTTGCCATCTGCCATCAGAAGGCTGCCCAGGTCGGCGATCTCCGCTTCCGGGTCGATAAGTCTCGCGTTGGTCAGAAGCGTCGTCGTCATTGGCGGGCCTTGGCAGGGATGAACTCCCGCCCGCTATAAAGCAGATCGGCCCCGGGGTGTAGGCGCGAAATCGAGTCTCAGAGCAGCCAGAGCGCGATGGCCACCAGCGCGAGGAGCACGCCAATCCCCAGAACGAGGGAGGCGATCCAGGCGCGGCTTCGTGGGGTCGGTCCCATTGGCGGCACGGCGGCGGGGGCCCCGATGCCGGACGCGGCGATGGAATGAAGCGGGGCTAGGCCGATGGCGCTGCGCTCGGCCTCGTATCGGCCCACCAGGCTCATGCCCCTGGGAAGGACCACGTCCTGGTTTCGACCTTCGGAAACGCGACCACGCAGCAGGACCACAGGGCCTTGCAGCGCGTTCAGGCTGGACTTGTCCTGCGTAACGGCCGCCGCATTCAGTCCCATGCCATCGGTCAGATAGGCGGCCAGACCGATCCCTGTCAGGTCTTCGGGGTTGATAAGCTCCACCTGCTTGGCCTGATCATCCGGCAGTCCCAGCAGATCCGCCGCCGTCGCACCAGCGGCGCCATTCAGACGGCGGGGCGAAAGAAGAGCGGCCATCTCTGGCGCTTCGGGATCGGTCGCGATCACGAAAACCGCATCGCGATCCGTCGGCTGAAGCTTCAGGACATCCGTTCCGGCAAGTTCCGGGGTCATGGCGCGCCTCCTCTATCCTGCCGGGCTGATGCCCGACGTCGTGAACCTAACCGGCCAGACGCCCGGTAAGTTCCGCGCCCGGAGGTCAGGCCGCTGCCGCGCGGCGTTCCTGCAGGTTGCGCGCCAGAAGCTCCATCGCCGCCATGCGCACGGCCACGCCCATTTCAACCTGCTCCTGAATCACGGAGCGGTTGATGTCATCGGCGATCGTTCCGTCGATCTCGACCCCGCGATTCATCGGGCCGGGGTGCATCACGATGGCGTCCTCTGCGGCAAGGGACAGCTTGGCCTGGTCCAACCCGTAACGGTGGTAGTACTCGCGTTCCGACGGGATGAAGCCGCCGTCCATCCGTTCCTTCTGAAGGCGCAGCATCATCACCACATCGGCCCCCTTGAGGCCTTCCTGCATGTCCTCGTAGACCTCGCAGCCCAGTTCGGCAAAGGCAGAGGGCACCAGGGTAGGGGGGCCGATCAGCTTGACCCGGTTCTCCATCTTGTGCAGCAGCAGCAGGTTCGACCGTGCCACGCGGCTATGGGCGATATCCCCGCAGATCGCGATGTTGAGCCGGTGCAGCCGCCCCTTGGCGCGGCGGATGGTCAGCGCATCCAGCAGTGCTTGCGTGGGGTGCTCGTGCCGCCCGTCGCCGGCATTCAGCACGGCGCAGTTGACCTTCTGACTCAGCAGGTCCACAGCGCCGGAATGGGGGTGCCGCACGACCAGCAGGTCAGGGTGCATGGCGTTCAGTGTCAACGCCGTGTCGATCAGCGTCTCACCTTTTTTGATGGAAGAGGCCTGCATGGCCATGTTCATCACATGCGCGCCAAGGCGCTGGCCCGCGATCTCGAAACTGGACTGCGTGCGGGTCGAGTTCTCGAAGAACATGTTGATCTGGGTCAGGCCCCTTAGAACGTCGGTGTTCTTGTTGTCTGACCGGTTGAGGGCAACGTAATCCTCCGCCAGGTCCAGGATGGCGGTGATTTCATCGGGGGCCAGGGGCTCGATGCCCAGCAGGTGGTTCTGGCGAAAGCTCATGGCCTCATCTCCGCTTGTCGGTCTGGCCCGCTTATAGGCGGGTCCGGTGCCCGTCAGCAAGCTCTGGCCATCGAGAAGAATCGGCCATCGAGCACCGGCCATCAAGCACCGCTTCCGCCCGCCCGCCGGGGGCGTTACGGTGTCGCTCATGGAGCAGGACATGGAATCGGCACTGGATTGGGACCTGGCGCGCAGCATGCTGGAATGGCAGCTGGAGATGGGCGCCTCTGAAGCGATCGGCGATGGTCCGGTCAACCGGTTCGAGCTTGCGCCCGAACCGGCCCGCAAACCCGCGGCTCAGGCGACCCCCGACGAGGTCCGTGAGCGGGTGGAGGTCAACGCGGTCGAGGAAGCGCGGATCGCAGCTGAGGGCGCCGACAGCCTTGAGGCATTGCGCGCCGCCCTTTCCGCCTATGACCATTGCGAATTGCGCAACGGGGCCCGCAACCTGGTGTTCTCTGACGGTCAACCGGGCGCGCGCCTGATGATCCTGGGCGAGGCGCCGGGCCGGGACGAGGACCGCCAGGGCAAGCCCTTCGTCGGTCGAGCCGGCCAGCTGCTGGACAAGATGCTGGCCGCAATCGGCCTGTCGCGCGGCGCGGAAAAGCCCGAAGAGGGCGTCTACATCACCAATGTACTTCCCTGGCGGCCCCCGCAAAACCGCGATCCAAAACCTGAAGAGATCGCCATGATGCTGCCTTTCGTGCAGAAGCACGTGGCGCTTGCCAAGCCTGACGTCCTTTTGCTGATGGGGAATATCTCTTGCCAGGCGGCGCTCAATAAGCGCGGTATCCTGCGGCTGCGCGGCCACTGGGCAGAGGCGTTCGGACTGCCGGCGATGCCGATGACCCACCCGGCCTACCTTCTGCGCCAGCCCCAGGCCAAGCGAGAGGCCTGGGCGGATCTACTGGCGGTGCGCGCTAAGCTGGAAGGCAAGGGCTGATGCCTGTCGAGGCGCTTGTCCTGCTGACCTTCATCCCCGCCGCGCTGGCTTTGAACCTGACCCCGGGCGCGGACATGATGTTCTGCGCCGGGCAGGGGCTGCGTGCGGGGCCTGCGGCGGCTTGGCGGGCAAGTGCCGGCGTGGCAGTCGGCGGCCTGTTGCATGCGCTGATCGCCGGGTTGGGCGTGGGCGCGCTGGTGTCCAGCCATCCCATTGCCTTCGAGGTCATCCGCTGGCTGGGGGCTGGCTACCTGTTGTGGATGGCCGTGCAGATCCTGCGCTCTGACGGGCCGGGCCGGGCTGATCTGAAGCCCGCGAAGCCTTTCCGCGACGGGTTGCTGGTCAACCTCTCGAACCCCAAGGTGATCCTTTTCATCCTGGCCTTCGTGCCGCAGTTCGTGGACCCGGCCCATGCCGTTCTGCCACAGTTCCTGGTCTTCGGGGCGGTGCTGGCTGCCGGCGGGCTGGTGATCAACGGGCTGGCCGGCGCGCTGGCGGGTCAGCTTCAGGCGCGGTTCGCGGCCCGGGGCAAGGCCGGACGCTGGCTCAACCGGATCTCTGCAGGGATCTTCGGCGCGCTCGCCCTGCGCCTCATTCTCATTGACCGGAGCTAGGCCATGACGGAAAGAGACTTCATTCCAGTACGGATCGCCATCCTGACCGTCAGCGACACGCGCGGACCAGAAGATGACCGCTCCGGCGACACGCTTGCCGCGCGGGTCGAAGGGGCGGGCCATGTCCTGGCGGATCGGAAGATCCTGCGAGAT
Organism: Pseudooceanicola sp. HF7; assembly: GCF_011806405.1. Classification (GTDB taxonomy): domain Bacteria; phylum Pseudomonadota; class Alphaproteobacteria; order Rhodobacterales; family Rhodobacteraceae; genus Pseudooceanicola. The sequence continues at coordinate 225,160 of NZ_JAATOW010000003.1, forward strand.
GATCGCGCCGACATCGCCGCACAGCTGCGGGCCTGGGTCGCGGATCCGGGCGTTGATGTGGTGATCTCGACCGGGGGGACCGGGCTGACGGGGCGCGACGTGACCGTGGAGGCGCATCGCGACGTCTACGAGAAGGAAATCGACGCCTTCGCCACGATGTTCACGATGGTCTCGATGCAGAAAATCGGCACCTCAGCGGTGCAAAGTCGGGCAACAGGCGGCGTGGCGGGCGGAACCTACCTGTTCGCGCTGCCCGGAAGCACGGGGGCTTGCAAGGACGGTTGGGACGAAATCCTGTCAAAACAGCTCGATTATCGGCATATGCCCTGCAATTTCGTGGAAATCATGCCGCGGCTGGATGAACACCTGCGTCGTAAGTAACCGTTCAACCATAACGAATTTGTGGCTTGGCAGACTGCGGGGCGGTACAGAGAATGGGCGGGTGAACCGCGCCGCCATCTGTCTCCTTCATTGGATAAGCCACGCATGCGATTTCTGGTTCGAAGCCTGTCTGGATTGTTCCTGCTCTCACTCACCCTGGGGTTGCTGGCCTATGCCGGCTACCTGATCAACGGGGCGGTGCAGGACCGGTTGTCGCAAGAGCCTTTCATCCCCCAAGCGCGCGAACGGACCTTTGCCGTGAATGTCGTGACGGCAGAGCCCCAGACCCTGCGCCCGGTGCTGACGGTCTTCGGGGAAATTCGCAGTCAGCGCACGCTGGATATCCGTGCCTCTGCCTCTGGCACGGTGGTTGAGCTGGCGCCGGAGTTCCGGGAGGGCGGGCAGGTCAGACAGGGGCAGGTCCTGTTGCGGATCAACCCGACCCAGGCACAGGCCGCGCTTGACCGGGCAGAGGCGGATCTGGCGGATGCGCGGTCAGAAGTCCGCGATGCAGAACGCGGCTTGGGCATTGCCCAGGATACGCTGGTGGCGGCGAGGGATCAGGAAGACCTGCGCACCCGCGCCCTGGATCGACAGAACCAGCTTGTGGAGCGCGGACTTGGCTCTCCGGTCGCGGTGGAAACGGCAGAGCTTGCCTCGGCCGCGGCGCGGCAGTCGGTTCTGTCCTCTCGCAGTGCGCTGGCCCAGGCAGAGGCGCGCATCGACAGCGCTGCCACCGCCTTGTCCCGCGCGCAGATCGCGCAGAGGGAAGCGCAACGGGATCTGGATGACACGGTTATCCGCGCGGGCTTCGATGGCACCCTGTCCGGCGTGACCCTGGTTCAGGGCCGGCTTCTGGCCGCGAACGAGGTGCTGGCGCAGCTGGTCGATCCGGAGGCGCTGGAAGTGGCCTTTCGGGTCTCCACCACGCAATACGCGCGCCTGCTGGATGAGACCGGGCGCCTGATGGGCCTGCCGGTGGAAGTCGCGCTTGAGACCCTCGGCGCGGCCTTGACCGCCGAAGGGCAGATCAGCCGCGACAGTGCGGCCGTGGGCGAAGGGCAGACCGGGCGACTTATCCTGGCGACGCTTGAAAAGGCCCGCGGGTTGAAACCAGGGGATTTTGTCACCGTCCGGATTGAGGAAGAGCCCGTCGAACAGGTCGTGCGGCTGCCGGCAACCGCCCTTGATGCGGCCGGAACGGTGCTCGTGGTCGGAGAGGATCAGCGGCTTGAGGTTCAGCCGGTCACGCTTGAGCGCAGGCAGGGCGATACGATCCTTGTTCGTGCCCCGGAGCTGCACGGGCTTGACGTAGTGGCACAACGCACCCCGCTGCTGGGGGCGGGCATCCTTGTGCGGCCCAATCGCCCCGGAACGGCGGAGGCAGAGACGACAGAGCCTGCGCTGGTGGAACTCTCCGCAGAGCAGCGCCAGCGCCTCATGGCCTTCGTGGAGGCAAACAGCGTTCTGCCCGCAGAGGTGAAGACCCGCATGCTCGGGCAGCTCGAACAGGCCAAGGTGCCGGCGGAAATGGTCCAGAGGCTTGAAAGCCGGATGGGGGGCTAGGCCATGCGCAGGGTTCCCGGCCCGGCGACGGGTGTCTTGAGCTACTTCACCCGCCACCGGACCGCCGCGAACCTGCTACTTGTGCTCATGCTGGCTGCGGGTTTGGCCGCCCTGCCGCGCATGCGGGCGCAGCAGTTCCCGGATGTGATCGTGGATGATATCCGCGTGAGCGTGGGCTGGCAGGGCGCGGGGGCCGAAGACGTCGACCGCGCCATCGTGCAGGTGCTTGAACCCGCGCTTCTTGCCGTTGAGGGCGTCGCGGAGTCAGAGGCGGATTCAACAGAGGGCCGCGCCCGCATCGACCTTGAGTTCGAGCCGGGCTGGGACATGGCGCGCGCGGCGGATGACGTGCAGGCTGCCGTGGATTCGGTCACCAACCTGCCGGAAGAGGCCGACCTGCCGGAGGTCACCCGCAGCGCCTGGCGTGACCGGGTGACGGATGTGATCGTCACGGGGCCGGTGGGAATGGACCAGCTGGCCCGCTTCGCCGATGAATTCGTGGCCCGGCTGTTTGCTGAAGGGGTCACACGGACGACGATAAGGGGCCTTGCCGCCCCGCGCACGGTGATCGAGGTTCCCTCCCTTGCCCTGATGACCCACGACCTGACACTGGCTGAGATCTCCGATGCCATTGCGGCAGAGGTGGACGGGGATCCCGCCGGCGATGTTACCGGGGCGAATGCGCGTGTCAGGACCGGGACGGAAAAGCGCTCCGCCGATCAGATTGCGGGGATCGTCCTGCGGTCCGAACCCGGCGGCAACACCCTGACCGTAGGGGACGTGGCGCGCATTCGGGTCGAGGGCGTGGACCGGCTTCGGACCTATTTCGTGGGCGATGATCCGGCGATCTCTGTCCGGGTGGACCGTTCGGACAAGGGCGATGCCATCGCGATCCAGCGCCAGGTTGAAGAGGTCGCGGCCCAGATGCAGGCGACCCTGCCAGAGGGCACGCGCCTGGATCTGATCCGAACCCGCGCGGACAGGATCGCCGGGCGGATCGAGATCCTGCTGGACAACGGCGCAACCGGGCTGCTGCTTGTGCTCTGCCTGCTGTTCCTGTTCCTGAATGCCCGCACGGCGATCTGGGTGGCCGCTGGCATTCCCGTCGCCATGCTGACAGCCATTGCCCTGATGTACGCAGGCGGCCTGACGCTGAACCTGATCTCTCTTTTCGCGCTGATTATCACGCTTGGTATCGTGGTCGACGACGCCATCGTCGTAGCCGAATATGCCGATGCCCGTGTCCGCGACCATGGCGAACCACCCGTGATGGCCGCAGAGAACGCCGCGCGGCGCATGGCCATGCCGGTCTTTTCCGCGACGGTGACCACAGTCATTGCCTTTTTCGGGCTGACCGTGATCGAAGGCCGGTTCGGAGAGATGATCGCCGATATCCCCTTTACCGTCATTACGGTCCTGCTGGCCTCCTTGGTGGAATGCTTCCTGATCTTGCCCAACCACATGAGCCACGCGCTGGCCGGGGGCGGGGAGGAGCGCTGGTATGATGTCCCCTCACGGACCTTCAACCGCGGCTTCGAATGGGCCCGCGAGCGGCTCTTCCGGCCCTTCATGGCGGGCATCATCCGGGCCCGTTACCCGGTCCTGGCCCTTGTCGTCGTGCTTCTTGCATCGCAAGTGGCGCTGTTCATCCGTGGCGATCTGCAGTGGCGCTTCTTCAACGCGCCGGAACGGGGATCGGTCACCGGGAACTTCATGATGGCCCCCGGGGCAGGGCGCGAAGACAGCCTTGCCATGATGCGCGAGATCCAGCGCGCGACCGAAGCCGTGGCACAGGATTACGAGGATCGCTATGGGGTCAGTCCCGTGGCCTATGTCCTGGCAGAGATCGGCGGGAATTCCGGGGCCTATCTCTCCGGGTCCGACAGCAAGGATCCCGATCAGCTGGGCGCCGTGACAATCGAGCTGATCGATGCCGACCTGCGCCCCTATTCTAGCTTTGCCTATGTGGCGGATCTGCAGGAGGCCGTTCAGAACCACCCCTTGGCAGAAGTGGTTTCCTTCCGGGGCTGGCGATCGGGACCGGGGGGGGATTCGCTGGACGTGCAGTTCTACGGCGGGTCGGCGGACACGCTGAAGGCCGCCTCCGAGATGCTGAAGACGGAGCTTCTGCGCTACCCCGAGGTGTCCGCGGTCGAGGACAACCTGTCCTATGACAAGCAGGAGTTCATCCTGGACCTCACGCCGCAGGGGCAGGCGCTTGGTTTCACCATAGATGACCTTGGGCGCGTGCTGCGCCACCGGCTGAACGGGATCGAGGCCGCGACCTATCCCGAGGGCCCGCGCAGCGCCGAAATCCGGGTCAGCCTGCCGGAAGACGAGCTGACGGCGGACTTCCTGGAACGGACGATGTTGCGCAGCCCCGCCGGCCAGTACGTGCCACTCGCCGATATCGTGCGGGTGACGCAACGCAGCGGGTTCTCCACGGTGCGGCGGGAAAACGGGCTGCGGGGGATCTCCGTCACAGGCGATATCTCCGAAGATGACCCGACCCGCGCGCAGGAGATCATGTCGGCGCTGGAAGAGGAGATCCTTCCCAATATCGTCGCGCAGCTCCAGATCGAATACCGCCTGTCCGGACTTGCAGAGCAGGAAAGCAGCTTCCTGTCCGATGCGCTGCAGGGCCTGATCTTCGTTCTGACTGGGATCTACCTGGTGCTGGCCTGGGTCTTCTCCAGCTGGACACGGCCGCTGGTGGTGATGGCGATCATTCCCTTCGGCCTGGTGGGCACCTTCTACGGACATGCGATCTGGGACGTGCCCCTGTCCATGTTCACGGTGGTGGGGCTGCTGGGCATGACTGGGATCATCATCAACGATTCCATCGTGTTGGTGACAACCATCGACGAATACGCGCAAGAGCGCGGGCTCTTTCCCTCCATCATCGATGGGGCGGAAGACCGGCTGCGCCCTGTCGTGCTGACCACCCTGACCACGGTTCTGGGTCTTGCGCCGCTGCTTTACGAAAGATCTAGCCAGGCGCAGTTCCTCAAGCCAACGGTCATCACGCTGGTCTACGGGCTGGGCTTCGGCATGGTGCTTGTGCTTTTCGTGGTGCCGGCGCTGGTGGCCATGCAGCACGACCTGATGCGGATGCGTCAGGCGCTGTCCCGTGCGCTGCGGTCCCGGCGGGCCTCGGGTCTCCGGGTGTTGAACTGGGCGGGCGTGGCGCTGATGGCGGTGTGGTTCGCGGCAACGCTTGGGCCCGCGCTCTGGCAGGGCCAGGTCTGGGCCCCGCTGGCCGGAGTGGTGCCGCTTCTGGCCGGGGTTGCCCCCCTGACGGCCGCTCTCTTGCTGTTCCTGGGGGGAATGCTGGGGCTTGTCGCGCTGCTGTTCCTGGTCGGCCTGGCACTGCAGATGCGACAGCGACCCGCAAGGGGCTAGGCCGCTCTCAGCCTGCCTCGCAGCCCGTGATCTCTACCGCGTGATCGCTGCCAAGGACTGTGATCCGGATCCGGGACCGGTCCAACATCATCGGTCCGCCCAGCACGGTGGTCCGCGCCACAAGCGTTTCGCCCTCGCGATGGGCAAGGGCGTCGGACAGCACCATGCCCGGCTGGCCCGTTTCGAAAACGGCGGTTTCCATGCGGCCGGCAGGGGGCATCGTCAGGCGTGCCTCGATCCCCAGGCCCTGGGCGTTGGGTTCGAAGCGGCAGGTGGCGCGGCTCACCCGGGCCTCTTTCGCGGTGAAGGGGCGCCCGGCAAGGGCCGCCACGATCGCCGGGTCACGGCGGGTGGCATCCGGCTCGAGATCCGCGGCGATCTCAAGGCTTAACGGAACGCAGACCGTTTCGCAGATCCCCAGCTCTATGCGCCCGTTCAGCATCACGTCTTCGGAGCGGTCGTCCGGGGTGACCCTCAGCGGCAGAACCACGCGGTGCTTGTACCCGATGGAGCGCAGGCCGCTCAACTCGAAGACCTCGGGGTTGGGCCAGATCACCTCCACGGCGTCGATGTTGCCGGAGCGGCTCCAGTCGAAGGTGGGGGGGATGCCGGCGCTGCCGGGTTGGCGCCAATAGGTCTTCCAGCCATCCGCAAGGGTCAGCTCGAGACCGGCCATATGCGTTCCGTCCGGCGCCCGCCAACCGGGCAGCATCCGCGCGGAAATGTAATCGGCATAGGGGTTGGCCACCGCGGGAAGAGCCGCGAAAAGGCACATTGCGGCCGCAGCCAGGGATTGCATCCGGAAAGTCATGGCATAGCAATGCCCGGGTACACCTGAAAATCCAATTCACAAAGCGGCGAGAGTTGCGGGATTTTTCCCTCTTTGCATTCGATCTGCATCTGAACGGTTGATAAAGGCGTGGGGCAGGCTCACATTCTAGGGAGCCGATGAAAATGGCGGGACGACAGGAGACACATTTTGACGACATCCTTCGACCTGACGGGAAAGATCCTCATGGCCATGCCGGGCATGCCCGATCCGCGTTTTTCCAACTCCGTGATCCTGCTCTGTGCCCATTCCGAGGAAGGGGCGATGGGGCTGATGATCAACAAGCTGGCCGAGAACGTCTCAAAGGAGGATCTCTTTGATCAGTTGGGGCTGACCGGGCAGGCTGACGCGCTGGAAAGCGCGGTCCACACGGGTGGGCCGGTGGAGATGGAGCGCGGCTTTGTCCTGCATACGGCGGATTACGAATCCGCCATCTCCAGCCTCTCCGTCGGGGACGGGCTCAAGATGACCGCGACGCTTGATATCCTGGAGGACATCGCCTCTGGCGACGGGCCGGAGCACGCGATGCTTGCGCTTGGTTACTGCGGCTGGGGGGCAGGTCAGCTGGAAGGAGAGATCGCCGACAATGGCTGGTTGGTGGGCGATGCCGAAACCAACCTGATCTTCGGTCAGGATGACGCGCAGAAATGGTCCAAGGCGCTGGCCGCGCAGGGGCTGGATCCGGTGCTGCTGTCAGACGTGGCCGGGCGCGCCTGAGCCGTCTCAGTCCCGTGGAGCGGCCGCGCGACGCAGCCGGTCATTGATGGCGCGGCCAAGGCCTGTATCCGGGATCGGAGCGACCGCAATCGCCTTGGCATTCATCCGGTCCAGTTCATGCATCGCGCGGAACAGGTTCGCTGCGGCCTCTGTCAGATCGCCGGAGGGCGACAGGTTCAGATCCCCGCCGGAGGGGCCGAAGCCCAGGAAGGTTTCACCGGGGGCAGGGGTCTTGGCCTCAAGCCGCATGGTGCCCTTGGGCGCATAATGTGACAGCATCTGACCCGGTGCCTCGATCCCCTTGTCAGTTCCGGATGACAGGGTGATCCCTGTCCGCTCACGCACATCTTCCGCGGTGATGCTGCCGGGCCGCAAAAGCCGCACGGTGCCATCGGGGTCGACCGCCAGGATCGTCGACTCAAGGCCGACGGTGCAGGGACCGCCATCCAGAATCGCCGCGATCCGCCCGCCCAGCCCGGTCATCACGTGTTCTGCCAGCGTCGGAGAGATCCGGCCGGAAGGGTTGGCTGAGGGCGCGGCCAGCGGTCCGCCTTGCCGCGCGATCAGTGCACGCGCCAGTGGGTGGGCCGGCATCCGGATCGCCAGGGTCGGCAGCCCGGCGGTGACCAGGCCAGAGACCGCAGCCCCCGCTTTCAGGGGCAGGACAAGCGTCAGGGGACCGGGCCAGAAGGCATCGGCAAGTTGGCGGGCCTGGGGCGGAAGCTCTACCAGCTGGCCGGCCATTTCCAGGTCAGCCACATGGGCGATCAGCGGATTGAAGGAGGGACGCCCCTTGGCGGCATAGATCTCTGCCACGGCGCGGTCATTGCAGGCATCGCCCGCCAGCCCGTAGACGGTTTCCGTGGGCATGGCGACAAGCGCACCGGAGCGCAGAAGCGCCGCGGCCTCGTCCAATGCGGCATCTGAACCGTCAAGCTTTCGGGTTTGCCACATGGTCGTCCTCTGGTCGCGCGGGCCGTGACGCGGCGTTTGGGTTGATGAAAAGGGTCTCCGGGGTACGGTATTACTCCGTTGGGCCAGCCATATCGCGCGGCTCGCGTCTTGCCAAGCCGGGCAGGGGCTGCCCCCGCCAGGCCAGGCTGCTGAGGAGGAAAGACCATGCCCTTTCGTGCGCCTGTCGCCGAGTTCCGCTTCCTGTTCGACCATGTCGTCGGCTTTAACCAGGTTGCCGCATCCGAGCGTTTCGCCGAGGCCTCTCCGGATACGGTAGAGGCGATCCTGACGGAGATCGCCCGCCTGACGGAAGACGTCTGGGCCCCCCTGCAGCGCAATGGCGATGTCGATCCGGCCATGCTGGAGAACGGCTCTGTCCGGACCTCGAAGGGGTTCGCCCAAGGGTTCCAGGCGCTGGCTGAAGGTGGCTGGATGGGCCTTTCCGCGCCAGAGAGTTACGGCGGGATGGACCTGCCCATGACCCTGACGAGCGCGATGAACGACATGCTCTCCTCCGCCTGCCTGTCCCTGGCGCTCAACCCGCTTCTGACCCAGGGCCAGATGGAAGCGCTGGAGCACCATGCCTCTGACGACCTGAAGGACCTCTACCTGCCAAAGCTCATCTCCGGCGAATGGACCGGTACGATGAACCTGACCGAACCACAGGCGGGGTCTGACGTTGGCGCGCTGCGCACAAAGGCAGAGCCGCTTGACGACGGGACCTATGCTGTCAGCGGGCAGAAGATCTACATCTCCTGGGGGGATCACGATTTCGGCGGCAATGTCTGCCACCTTGTGCTTGCGCGGCTGCCCGATGCCGCGCCGGGGACACGCGGCATCAGCCTGTTCATGGTGCCGAAGTACCTGCCCAACGAGGATGGCTCCCTTGGAGAGGCCAACAGCCTGCGGGTGGTCAGCCTTGAGCACAAGATGGGCCTGCATGGCTCTCCCACGGCGGTGATGGAGTACGACGGCGCGAAAGGCTGGATCGTCGGGGAGCCTCACAAGGGCATGGCCGCGATGTTCACGATGATGAACAACGCCCGTCTTGGCGTGGGCATCCAAGGGATCGGCGTGGCCGAGGGGGCCTACCAGCATGCCTTGGCCTTTGCGCAGGACCGCCAGCAGGGCCGGACCCCGCTGAGCGGCAAGCCGGGCGGCACCGGAGCGATCGTGGATCATGCCGATGTGCGCCGGATGCTGGCGACGATGCGGGCCGATGTCTTTGCCGCCCGGGCTATCGCGCTGAGCTGCGCCGTGGCGCTCGACATGGGCAAGGCCACGCAAGAGGCGGCATGGCAGGCGCGCGCGGCCTTCCTGACGCCCATCGCAAAGGCCTTCGGAACCGAAGTCGGGATGCGCGTGTCCGAAACCGGCATGCAGGTACACGGCGGCATGGGCTATATCGAGGAAACAGGCGCCAGCCAGTTCTACCGCGACGTCCGGGTCACCGCGATCTACGAAGGCACCAATGGCATCCAGGCCATGGACCTGGTGGGGCGCAAGCTGGCCGACGGGGGCGAAGCCGCCTTTGCCATCATCGAAGAGATGCAGGGCCTGGTCGAAGCCGCACGTGGCCACCATGATTCCCTGGCAGAACCGCTCTGGCAGGCGGTGGAAACCCTGCGCGAGGCCACCGAATGGATGGTGGCGCAGGAGGAGATGAACCGGCGCTTTGCAGGCTCCGTTCCCTTCCTGATGGGCTTTGCCCGTGTCTTCGGCGGCTATGCCCACCTCAAGGCCGCCATGGCAGAGGGCGGCGAGGGGCCGCGCTCGCGGCTGGCCGCCTTCTACATCGCCCGGCTCCTGCCGGAACATGTGGGCTTGCTGGCCCATGCGGTGGCGGGCGATGAGGACCTTTATGCCCTGAGTGTCGAGGATCTGACCGCGTGACACACTTGGCCCCCATCCGCTTTCCCTGGGAAGTGCCGCCGGAACATGGCAGCGCAGTTGAGGTTGCGGAGGGGGTCCTGTGGTTCCGCCTGCCGCTGCCCATGGCGCTGGATCACGTGAATATCTACGCGCTGGACGACGGCGACAGCTGGACCCTGGTGGATACGGGGCTTGATACGCCTGAAAGCCGTGAGATCCTGCAAGGGCTGCTGGCCGGTCCGCTGGCGGGCAAGCCCCTGCGCCGCGTGCTACTGACCCATCACCACCCGGATCATTGCGGGCTGGCAGGGTGGTTGCAGGAGACCCGGGACGCTGAACTGGTGACCTCTCGGACCGCCTGGCTGATGGCGCGGATGCTGCTGCTGGACGAACAGGAGCGCCCCGCCCCCGCAGCGCTGACCTTCTGGCGCAGGGCCGGGATGGACCCGGCGATCCTGGCAGAGCGTGAGGCAGAGCGCCCGTTCAACTTCATCGATGCGGTGCACCCGATCCCGGTGGGATATACCCGCCTGCAAGAGGGTGACACTTTCTGCGCCGCGGGGCGCACCTGGGACGTGCGTGTCGGCCATGGCCATGCGCCGGAACACCTGACCTTCTGGTCGCGCGAGGATCCCCTGGTGCTTGGCGGTGATCAGCTTCTGCCCTCCATCAGTCCCAACATCGGGGTCCATCCCACAGAACCCGAGGCTGACCCCCTGGGCGAATGGATGGAAAGCACGGAGCGGCTGGCGGCCTTCGCACAGGACGATCAGCTTGTGCTGTGCGGTCACAACATGCCCTTCACCGGCTTGCCCATCCGGTTGCATCAGATGGCGGAAAACCATGTCTCTGCGCTCGCGCGGCTCACCGATCACCTGGCAGAACCGAAGCGGGCGGTGGAGTGTTTCCCGGTCCTGTTCAGGCGCCGCATCAACAAGGGCACCTACGGGCTTGCCCTTGTCGAAGCCGTTGCGCACCTCAATTACCTCTACAAGCGCGGGCAGGTGACCCGTATCCTGGGAAAGGATGGCGCCTGGCTTTGGCGCGCGCAAACGGAGGAATAAGATGGACAACAAGGTGGAAACCAGCGCGGAACATGCGGAAAACGCGGTTCTGCCCTGCCGTCACGAGGTCCGCACGGATTGCGACACGCCCGAGCCGCCCAAGCCCGAGCAGGTGATAGACCGCCCGGTGTCGACCAAGAGCGCCGCGGCCTGGGCCTATGAGCGCCTGATCCTCTATATCCAGGACTTCGAGGAAAAGTTGGACCCGGAACAGGAAGCCGTCATGGGGTTCGCCGGTGGCGGCGCTGGCGTGCTTCGGATCGAGGGCATGGGATACTTTGATCCCGATATCGTCACCTTCACCGGAACGGATACCGAGGGGCGCAAGACCCAGCTGATCCAGCACGTCAGCCAGCTCTCCGTGATGCTGCGTGCCATGCCCAAGGCCTCTCCGGCGGAAGCGCCCCGGCGCATCGGATTCCGGCTGCGCACGGATCTGGAACGCAGTCAGGTGTAATCTGTCTGCAGTTGCGCGTAAGCGGGTGACAGGGCGGGGGGAATCCGGTAATTGCGGGTCAGGAAAACGGTTGTTGAAGGACTGACAGCATGGCCGAGCACAAGCATGGCGAAATGGACACCTCCACCCACGAGAAGACCTTTGAAGGTTTCATTCGTGCAGCGATGATTGTTGCCGGGCTGTCGATCTTCGTGCTGATCTTCCTCGCGCTCTTCAACAGCTGATCCGGGCGCGTCGCGGACCTGGAACGGAGCTGTCCATGAAATCCATGTTCCTTGCCCTTGCCGCACTTCTGGTGCTGGCAAGTTGTGGTGTTGGGCGGTCCGGTGCGCCGGAAACGCCGGCCGATGCCGTCACCCGTGGTCCCTGGCGCGACAATGAAGCGCCGTCCCTGACGCTGGTCACGGTGCGCAACAATCGCTCCGGATCAGGCGGGCATACGGCGCTGAAGATCGTCGCGGATGAGACGGTGATCTTCGATCCCGCGGGCTCTTTCCACCATCCGTCCATCCGGCGCACGGGGGACGTGCTGAGCGGCATCGATCCCGGCTTCTGGGACGCGTACAAGAGCATGCACGCACGCGCGACCTACAACGTGCTGACCCAGAGGGTCGAGGTTGCGCCAGAGGTGGCAGCGAAAGCGCTGGCCCTGGCCCGGGCGCGTGGGCAGGTATCCTCTGCCTATTGTGCGAATTCCACCTCCGAGATCCTGAGCCAGCTGCCCGGTTTCGAAGAGATCAACGTCACCTTCTTCCCGGTGAACCTGTCCGACCAGTTCGCGCGGATCACCGGCGTCAAGGGCGAAGTCCTTTACGAGGATTACACGCCGCCGGGGGCCGAGATGGCAGAGGCCGGCTAGGCCTCAGCCCGTAATCCAGAGAACCAGGTAGAGGGTCGCGGCGCCGCCAAGGATCGCCATGATCGTGTTGCGCAGGAAGATCCCCAGGCCCAGGGTCACGACCGCGGCCAGGAAACGCGCAAGGTCAAAAACACCATCGGTGCCGGCGGGCCAGGCGACCATGGGGGCGACCAGTGCCGGAAGCACGGCCACGGCCGTGTAGCGCAGGTGACGCAGCAGCCACTCCGGCATCGGACGGCTGCCGATGATACCCAGGAAGACGAAGCGCAGCAGGAAACTGCCCAGGCCCAGCCCGATGATCACGGCCCAGAGATCCACGCGGTCGATCATTTGCGTTTCTCCATCAGCAGTTCCAGCCGTGCTCCCACCATCATCGCCGCGATGGCCGCGATCAGCAGGCCCCCGTTGTAGGGCACCCAGGCAAAGCTGAGTGCCAGCGCGACAGAGGTCGCGGCGGCGGCCATATGCGCCACGGTCCGCATCATCGGCCCGACCATGGCGATGAAGGTGATCGGCGCGGCGAAGTCGAGGGCCAGTTCAGGCGGAATGGCAGAGCCGAGCAGCGCCCCGACGATGGTGGCGATGTACCAGGGAATGCAGATTGGCACCGCGACACCGGCGAAATAGCCCAGCTTCTGCGCCAGGGTCCACTGGGGGTGATCCTCGTAAGCGGTGACGGAGCAGGCGTAACTCTGATCGACAAGGAAATAGGCCACGAGCGCCCGTTTCCAGAGCGGCGCCTCGCCCAAGTAGGGCGTCAGGGAGGCGGAATACATCGCCATGCGCAGGTTCACCGCCAGGGCCGAAGCAAGGGCGATGAAGACCGGCGCCCCGTCCTGCAGCAGGGAAAGAGAGGCAAATTGCGCCGCCCCCGCGATGACGGCCACGGAATAGAAGAGCGCCTCGAACACGTTCAGCCCGGCTTCGGTTGCCAGGACGCCGAAAAGCAGCGCGAAGGGCACCACGACCAGAAGGAAGGGTGCAGCGTCGCGCACACCAAGCCAGAAGGTCGGTTTGTCTCTGGTGGCGGAAGGGGGCTGTGCATAGATTGCCATGAGGCGCGTCTAGCCGGGGCGGGGCGAGGACACAATCGTGTGAAACGCACAACCGTCCTTGTGACCCTGCAAGATCGCCGCAGGAATGCGCAGGAAGTGGAGTGGAACTGTGGAAATACCGGGTGTCATCCTGGCGGGCGGTCTGTCGCGCCGCATGGGCGGAGTGGACAAGGCGCTCATGACATTTGGCAGGGGCACCTTGATCGGGCAGGTGGTCGACCGCTTCGAGCCGCAGGTCAGCCGCCTTGCCATCAACGCCAATGCGGGCACGGCGGGCTACTCGGCCCTTGGTCTGCCCGTGATTGCGGACAGCCTGCCGGATCACCCCGGGCCCCTTGCAGGCGTCCTGGCAGCGATGGACTGGGCGGCAGAGCAGGGCGCGGCCCAGGTGGTCACAGCCGCAGCGGACACGCCCTTCCTGCCGGGCGACCTGGTGCCCCAGCTTCTTCTTGCTGCGGAGCTTGGCGGCAAGGACAGGGCCGTGGCGGCGAGTGTCGATGCAAGGGGAGAGCTGCGCGATCATCCCACCTTCGGGCTCTGGCCCGTCGCCCGGCGGGAAGAGCTGCGCCGGGCACTTCAGGCAGGCTTGCGGCGCATGCGCGATTGGGCGGATGCCGAGCGGACCGCGCGGGCTGTCTTTCCGTCCGAGCTGGGGGATCCCTTCTTCAACATCAACCGGCCGGAAGACCTGGCCCAGGCGCAGGCGATGCTGAAGAGCTGATCAGCGCAGCCCGGTTTCGTCCAGCAGGTTGCGGCGCTTGGCCTCGTAGTAATAGCCGCGGGCGTACCACCTGACGGCGGTATCAAGGCTGCCATCCGAGACCATCCAGGCCCCACGCAGGTATTTGACGGCGTACTTGAGGTTGGTTTCCGCATCCAGAAGATCCGGGTTCTCACCCTGGAAGCCCATGGAGCGCGCGGTCGCCGGAAGGATCTGCATCAGGCCGTAATAGGGGCCGTTGCGGGCGCGGGGGCGGTGGGTGCTTTCCCGGATCACGACCTTCTGGATCAGTTTCACGGGAACATCGTAGAGCGCGGCGTATTTCTCGATCAGCCTGCGCAGCTGCGGGGTCTCATTGGGGTAGAGCGGAGCACTGTCGACGAAAGCCATCGCTGGACGGGTGGACATGCGCGTGACCTCCTGACTGCCGGCACAGGCCGTGATCGGGAGGCAAAGAAGCAGTACCAAGAGCCGGGTCCAACGCATTGGGTATCTCCAAGGCCGTTTCGCTTCTTTCGCATTAGGCGAAAAACCTTGATCGGGAAACAACGGCGTTCCCGCATCGGCAAAAGCCGGCCGGTTTGGCGGTTCAGGCAAGCTGTGTTGGGCAGATCCACCAATTCGGCTGCGCGTCAGAGAGGCGTTTTGCCGCCATTTCAGCCGCCGGGAGATCGGGGAAGAGCGCAAAGCAGCTGGCCCCGGATCCCGACATGCGTGCAAGCAGGCAGCCCGGTTGTGCCGCCAGGGCTGAGAGGACCCCGGCAATGGCCGGCGCGGCCCGGAGCGCCGGGGCCTCAAGGTCATTGCGTTGCCGGTCAAGCCAGCCGGCCATGTCCTGAGCCGTGGAAAGACCTTCGGGCAGTTCTTCCAGCGGGGGATTGTCGCGCCGCTCAAGGCTGCGGAAGACCTCTGGCGTGGTCAGGGGCAGGCGCGGATTGACCAGGACGGCGGGCAGGGCAGGCAGGCCGGGCTGTGGCGTGATCTGCTCACCCACGCCCTGCATCCGGGCGGCCTTGCCGAACAGGCAGACAGGCAGATCCGCGCCGATGCTTTCGGGATGCGCAAGGGGCGGCTTGCCGGTCAGTTGGGCGATGCCGCGCAGCACAGCGGCTGCATCGGATGTGCCACCGCCAAGGCCCGCGGCATTGGGCAGGTGCTTTTCCAGCGTGATGCGCACCGGCACCCCGGCCGCGCGGGCCGCCTTGATGCAGAGGTTGCGATCATCCTCCGGCACGCCTTCGGCCAGGGGGCCGGTCACGCGGATGGCGTAATCCTCCGCCAGGGAAAGCTCCAGCTGGTCGCCCCGGTCGGCAAAGACCACCAGGCTGTCCAGCAGGTGGTATCCATCGGCCCGGCGCCCCGTCACATGTAACGCGAGGTTCACCTTGGCAGGGGCGAGAAGCCGCAATTCCTGCATCTGTCTTTCCTTGGGCCTTCTGGCTTTTGTCGTCTGGCCCCGGATCATCAGGGCCGGTGTCGGTCAGGGATTGCCAGAGGCAACCTGGCCGATCTCCGTCTCTTCTTCTGCAAGCACGGCGTCAAGCCCGACCTTGAGCTTGCGGCGGATCCGTTCGGCCTCTTCCTCTTCGGGGTCGAAGGACAGGGCACGGTGCCACTGGAACTGCGCCTCCAGTTTGCGCCCGACGCTCCAGTAGACATCGCCCAGGTGGTCATTGACCACGGCATCCACCGGCATCAGCTCTGCGGCGCGTTCCAACTGGGGCACGGCTTCCTCCGTCCGGCCCAGCTGGTAGAGGACCCAGCCGAGGCTGTCGACGATGTAGCCGGCGTTGGGGTTGATCTCTACCGCGCGTTCGATCATCTCCAGCGCCTCGTCCAGGTCCTTGTCCATTTCGACCAGCGAATAGCCGAAGTAGTTCAGGACGTTGGGCTGGTCGGGATTGAGCTCAAGCGCGGCGCGGAAATCGGCCTCTGCCTGGGGCCAGTCGTTCAGCCGCTCACGGGACATGCCACGGGTATAGAGCAGGATCCAGTTGCTGGGGTCATCGTCCCGGCGCAGCTCAAGGGCGCGGGTGTAGGCCTCCACCGCCTTGCGGTGATTGCCGACCTGGCGCTGCATGTCACCCAAGACGCGCTGCACTTCGGGAAGATCCGGGTAGGTCGCGGCGAGGGAGTTCATCACTTCCAGCGCGGCTTCATTCCGGTCGGATTGGAACAGCGTGTCGGCGCGCCCCAGCTCTGCCATGTAGAAATTGGGATCCTCACGCGAGACGGAGCGATAGGCGGCGGTTGCCAACTCCGGCTGGCCCAGGCTCTCAAGCAGTTCGCCCGACAGAAGCTGGGCATCCACGTGGTCTGGGCGCAGCGCAGCGGCCAGGCGGGCGAAAAGCAGCGTGTACTGGTAGCTGGCCTCGCTTTGCAGGGCGGCCGCGATGGAAAAGAAGACCTCTGCCGCGCCGTCCTGGATGGAGGTCACATGGGTATTTTCCAGCGTCTCCCCGGCTTCCAGCCGCGCCTTGATCTGTCGCAGCTCCGGGTTCAGGTTCTCACCGAACAGCGTGCCCAGAAGGGTCAGTGCCTCTTCGTTGCGGTCAAGCTGGGACAAGGCCTCGATCCGGGCGAGGGCGCCGCGGCGGGTCATTTCAAGCTGGCCGTCACCGGGGGCGGCATAGATGGCCTCTGCTGCGGCAAAGTCACCGACGTAGGAAAGGGCCAGCGCCTTGTGATAGCGGGCGAAATAGGACAGCCCATCTTCTGCCGCGACCTTGTCGAAGGCGGCAAGGGCGGCGTCCATGTTGCCCTTGCCCAGGTGGATCCAGGCGGCCAGAAGCCCATCGGCAAGCGGGCCGGCGCCTTCGCGGGCCTCGATCCGGGTCAGCAGGTCGTCGTAGCGCGCGTTCTTCAGGTCATCCACCACGATCGCCATCCGCGCGATCTGGCTTTCGGATCCAAAGCCTTCCAGCCGGCGCGCGGCGGGCACGGCATCCTGCACTTGCCCGGCAGAGATCTCTGTCTGGATCAGCCCTTCCAGCACGCGGGGATCATCCGGCAGTTCCTTGACCGCGCGGCGGTAATAATAGGCGGCGTTGTCGTAATCGTCCGTAATCCAGGCCTGGCGCGCGGCCAGGTAATCCCCGGCGGCAGTTTGCGCCAGCGCGGGAAGCGGCAGGGCGGCGGCCAGGGCAAGGACGGAGATCTTCAGAAGGTTCATGCCGGTATCCAGACTGCTTTTCCCGAAAGCCTACGGAACCGACCTTTCGAAAGCAATGAAGCCGGCGACCGCGTGCCCGAAGGCACTCGGAATATCACCGAGAAGTGTTTACATATTGGGATAGTTCGGGCCATCGCCCCCCTGCGGGGTCGTCCAGGTGATGTTCTGGGCCGGATCCTTGATGTCGCAGGTCTTGCAGTGCACGCAGTTCTGGAAGTTGATCTGGAACTTCGTATCCACACCTTCCCCTACGAACTCGTAAACGCCGGCCGGGCAGTAACGGGCCGAGGGCCCGGCGTATTCGCGCAGGTCCACCTCTACCGGCACGTCCGGGTCTTTCAGCTTGAGGTGGCAGGGCTGGCTTTCCTCGTGATTGGTCATCGCGAAGGAGACGTTCGTCAGCCGGTCGAAGCTGAGCTTGCCATCGGGCTTGGGGTAGTCGATGGGCGTGTGCTTGTGTGCGGGCTCCGTGGCCTCGGCATCATTCTTGCCGTGCTTGAGCGTCCCCAGCAGCGAGAAGCCGAAGGTGTTGGTCCACATGTCCATCCCGCCAAGCGCCAGGGAGGCCGTGAGCCCGTACTTGGACCAGAGCGGCTTGACGTTGCGGACCTTCTTGAGGTCCTTGCCGATGGCGCCTCCGCGCACCTCTTCTTCATAGGCATGCAGCTCATCGCCCGACCGGCCCGCCTGCAGCGCGTCATAGGCCGCTTCCGCCGCCGCCTTGCCTGAGAGCATGGCGTTGTGGTTGCCCTTGATGCGCGGCACGTTGACCATGCCGACCGAGCAGCCCAGCAGCGCCACGCCCGGTGCCACCATCTGGGGCATGGATTGGTAGCCGCCCTCCGAAATGGCGCGCGCACCATAGGCCACGCGCTTGCCGCCTTCCAGAAGCTCCGCGACCATCGGGTGATGCTTGAAGCGCTGGAATTCCATGTAGGGGAAAAGGTGCGGGTTCTTGTAGTTCAGGTGCACCACGAAGCCCACGTAGACCTGGTTGTTGTCTAGGTGGTAGATGAAGCTGCCTCCGCCGGCGTTCCCGCCAAGAGGCCAGCCCATGGTGTGGGTCACGGTACCTTCGCGGTGCTTGGCCGGGTCGATTTCCCAGATTTCCTTCATGCCCAGGCCGTATTTTTGCGGCTGCTTGCCGTCAGACAGGCCGTAGCGCTCGATCACCTCCTTGGAGAGGCTTCCGCGCACGCCTTCGCCCAGGAAGACATACTTGCCGTGCAGCTCCATGCCGGGTTCGTAGCCGGGGCCGGGGGTGCCATCGGGGTTCTTGCCGAATTCGCCCGCGACCACGCCCTTGATCGCGCCCTTCTCGCCATAGACCAGCTCAGAGCAGGCCATGCCGGGGAAAACCTCGACGCCCAGTTCCTCGGCCTGTTCGGCCATCCAGCGGCAGACATTGCCCATGGAGACGATGTAGTTGCCGTGGTTGTTCATCAGCGGCGGCATCGGGAAGTTGGGAATCCGCACTTCGCCGGCTTCGCCGAGGATATAGAAGTTGTCATGCTTGACCGGCACGTTGAGCGGCGCGCCCTTTTCCTTCCAGTCGGGGATCAGCGCATCCAGGCCGGACGGGTCCAGAACCGCGCCCGACAGGATATGCGCGCCCACTTCGGAGCCCTTCTCCAGCACGACCACTTCGAGGTCGGGATCAAGCTGCTTGAGGCGGATCGCCGCAGAAAGACCGGCCGGCCCGGCCCCTACGATGACCACATCGTATTCCATGGTTTCGCGTTGGATGTCGGACATTCTGGCTTCTCCGCTGGGGGTGACGGGTAATATTCTTGCGTTCGGATACCGTTCTACTGGTCCTTGGGTCAATTGCAACGGAACGTCAGCGCCCTTTTGTGCTGCTGGCGCGACCGGATGTCTCAGGGGCAGTCAGATCGGCAGATGAATTGCCCAGCAAGTAGCGCGGTCCGGGCCCAAGTCCCGCCGCGCGGTCCTGCGGATTGTACAAGGCGCAGCGCTCAAGAGACAGGCATCCGCAGCCGATGCAGCCGTCCAGGTCATCGCGCAGTTTCTCCAGCTGGGCGATCCGGCGGTTGAGATCCGTGCGGTAGTTCTCTGCCATCTGGCGCCAGTCGGCGGCACTGGGGGTGCGGCTGCGGGGCAGGGCGGCCAGCTGGGCGCGGATCTCGGCGATGGAGGCGCCGAGCTGCTGGGCGATCATCACGAAGGACAGCCGCCGGATATCGGCCCGTTCAAAGCGCCGCTGGCCGGCATCGTTGCGCGTTGGCGCAACCAGCCCCTCTTCCTCGTAGTAGCGGATGGCAGAGACGGCCAGGCCCGTGCGCTCTGCCACCTGTCCGATCGTCAGGCCCCGGGCCATGTGACTGTTTCCCATGTGACTGCATTTCCCGAAAATTCCCGCTTGCCCTCAAGTTTACTTGAGGCGGTAGCCTTGGTCCATCACAGGAAAGGAATCACCAGATGATCAAGTTGGAACATGCCAATGTCACCGTCAGCGACCCCCATGCCACCGCCGGTTGGCTGGCCCGGGTCTTTGGCTGGAAAACCCGCTGGGAGGGGCCTGCCAAGATGGGCGGCTATTCGGTTCACGTCGGCACGGAGGAGCAATACATCGCGCTGTTCAACCCCGGTGATGCGGAACCGGCAGAAAGCGATCGCTACCGCCGGGTCGGCTGGCTCAACCACCTGGCGGTCTTCACGGACGAGGATATCGATGCCGTGGAAAGCCGCGTGAAGGACGCCGGTTTCAGCCCCATCAATCACGGCGATTACGCGCCGGGGCGGCGTTTCTACTTCTTGGATGGCGACGGTATCGAATGGGAAGTCGCGTCGCATCAAGGCGTTGCGGCCTGATCCGCAAATCGCTTGCAATCGGGTCCCGGTTTGGGTCAGGTAGCTGGAACCGAAGAAGGATCGAGAGGGGCCAAGTGGCCCCTTTCTGCATGTCTGCATGCCGAGGAGGGCTGTGCGATGGAAAAGATACCGATGACCCGCACCGGCGCCACGAAACTGGAAGCCGAGCTGAAACAGCTCAAGTCCGTCGAGCGTCCGGCAATCATCAAGGCAATTGCCGAGGCCCGCGAACATGGGGACCTGTCGGAAAACGCCGAATATCACTCCGCCCGTGAGAAGCAGAGCTTCATCGAGGGCCGGATCAAGGAGCTGGAAGGTGTTCTGGGCCTTGCCGATGTGATCGACCCGAAGAACCTTTCCGGCCCGATCAAGTTCGGCGCCACGGTGACCCTTGTCGACGAGGACACCGAGGAAGAGAAAACCTGGCAGATCGTCGGTGAGCACGAGGCCCGGATCGAGGCCGGCCTGCTCAACATCAAGTCCCCGATTGCCCGTGCCCTGATCGGCAAGGAAGAGGGGGACTCGGTGGAAGTCCGCACACCGGGTGGCGAACGCTCTTACGAAGTCGTCAAAATCGTCTACCAATAGGGGGCGGCTACCGGCGCCTTCCTGCCTGCGCCGCTTGCGGTTGCGGGCCGGAGGCGTATTGCCTGCCGTCCACGACCAAGACGATTCGAGACGAAAGGACGGCCGACCGTGATGGAGATGATCGTTCCCGCCATTGCCGGAGTGCTGGTGATCCTGCTTGTGGTCCTGGCCTTTCTGGCCAGCCGCATCGTGGGCGACCTGCGCCAGGATATCGCCCAGCTGCGGCTGACCATCGACACGATGCGCAAGGCGCAGGTGACGCCGGCCCAGGGCAGCAGTGATTCCCTGTCAGGCGCCGTCCTGCGCAAGCTGGACGAGCTGGCAGAGACCCAGCGGCGCAGCGAAGTGGCGCTGATGACGCTGACGGCGATCCGTGAACGCAGCGTGATGCGCGACGAGCCGGAGGCCGAAGGCGAAGCGCCCGAGCCCCGCGCAGAGGCCCCGCAGATGGATCTGCCACTGGTCGATTCGAACGCGCCGCCCACCCGGGGCGATTTCGTACGCGCGCTGAACTTCCCGGAGACGGCAGAGGATCGCGAAGGCTTTGCTGCCCTGCGCAAGATGCTGAAGGAGCCCGATATCGCCCTGCTGATCCAGGCCGCGCAGGATATCCTGACGCTGCTCAGCCAGGACGGCATCTACACCGATGACCTGCCGCCCAGCCCGACGCCGACCGCGGCCTGGCAGTCCTATGCACAAGGGGTGCGGGGGGCTTCGGTGGGTGCGCTTGCGGGCATTGCCTCGGACGAGGCAGAGAGCAAGATCGCCGAGCGCCTGAAGGCCGATCCGGTCTTCCGCGATACCGCGCATCACTTCCAGCGCCGTTTCGACAAGATGTTGCCCGAGTTTGCCGAGGGCGCGACCGACAGCGATTTTGCCGCGCTGGCACAGACCCGCACGGCGCGGGCCTTCATGATGATCGGCAAGGTGATCGGCAGCTTTGGCACATCGCCCGGCGACAGGCGCCAGGCGTAGGGCTGACCCTTAGTTCAGCCGCGACACCACGTAGCTGGCCAGGTCGGCCAGCACGTTGCGCAGATCGCTTTCCGGAAGCACCTCGAGAGAGGCGCGCGCCTTGTCCGCCCAGGCGTAGGCGCTGTCGCGGGTGCTTTCCAGCGCGGCGTGCTTTGCCAGGAGGGAGAGCGCGGTTTCCAGATCGCCGTCCTCCTGCTTGCCGCGCCCGATGGTGCGGTGCCAGAAGGCGCGTTCGTCCTCATCGGCGCCGGCAATCGCGCGGATCACCGGCAGGGTAAGCTTGCGCTCGCGGAAGTCATCTCCCACGTTCTTGCCGGTCTGGCCGCTGTCGCCCTGGTAATCGAGCAGGTCGTCCGCCATCTGGAAGGCGATGCCAAGCGCGTCGCCGTAATCCCGGAGCGCTTTCACCTGGTCTTCCGGCGCATCCGACAGCACCGCCCCGGCTTCGGTCGCGGCCGAGAAGAGCGCGGCGGTCTTGCCGCGGATCACCTTCAGGTAGGTCTCTTCGCTGGTGGCGATGTTGCGCGCGACGGAAAGCTGCAGCACCTCGCCTTCCGCGATGGTGGCAGAGGCGCTGGCAAGGATCTTGAGGACCCGCAGGTTACCCGGCTCCACCATCAGTTCAAACGCGCGCGCGAACAGGTAGTCGCCCACCAGGACCGAAGATTGATTGTCCCACAGCAGGTTGGCGGTGGGGCGGCCCCGGCGCTGTTCGCTTTCGTCGACCACGTCATCATGCAGCAGGGTCGCGGTGTGGATGAATTCCACGGTCGCGGCCAGGTGCACATGGTAGCCGCCCGTGTACCCACAGAGCCTGGCCGCGGCGAGGGTCAGCATCGGGCGCAGGCGCTTGCCGCCGGCCTCGATCAGGTGGGCCGTGACCTCTGGTATGCGGGGGGCGTGTTCGGAGACCATCTTCTCCCGGATGAGGCTGTTGACCTCCTCCAGTTCGCCCCGAAGGGCTCCGGCTAGCGCGTCATGGGGTTTGGTGGCGAATTGATCCAAACCGGGTCTCCCGTATACGGCCTCGACAAATCGGGCGGGCTGCACATATTTGAGTGATGATGAGACAGCTGCTGCGCACCAATGATCCCACCCGCCTCGCCTTTGCTCAGGCTTTGCTTCAGGGCGAGGATATAGACTGCTTTGAAATGGACGTAAATATGAGCGTGCTCGAAGGGTCCATAGGCATTCTGCCGCGCCGCCTGATGGTGCTGGAAGCGGATTACGACCGCGCGCGCGTGGTGCTTGCAGACAACGGCTTTGAAGAGCCGGGGGATCTGTGAGCTGGAGCGACGAGGCACTGAGCCTGGACAGTTTCCTGGGCGGCCAGCTGCGACTTTATCAACCCAGAAAGGGCTATCGCGCGGGTGTCGACCCGGTGCTGCTGGCCGCGGCGGTGGTTGCGCGGGCCGGGCAGAGCCTGCTGGACCTTGGTTGCGGCGCGGGCACGGCGGCGCTTTGCGCGGGGCGGCGGGTGCCGGGGCTGCGGCTGGCCGGGCTGGAGCGTCAGGGGCCCTATGCGGCGCTGGCGCGGCGCAACGCGGCTGAAAACGGGCTGGAGATGGCGGTGCACGAGGGCGACCTGAACCATGTGCCCGCCGAATTGCGCCAACAGCGTTTTGACCATGTCATCGCCAACCCGCCCTACTTTCGCCGCGACGCCTCTACCCGGGCTGCCGCGCAGGACCGGGAAGGCGCGATGGGCGAGCAGACTCCGCTGGACCAATGGGTCGATACCGCCGCGCGGCGCTGCCTGCCGGGGGGCTATGTGACCTTCATCCACCGGGCAGAGCGCCTGCCGGAGCTGATGGGCGCCTTCTCTGCGCGGCTGGGCTCGCTTGAGCTGAAGCCGCTGTTGCCACGGCGCGGGCGCGAGGCGCAGCTGGTGCTGCTAAGGGGGCGCAAGGAGGGGCGGGCGGCCTTCCGGATGCATGCCGGCCTGGTGCTGCATGACGCGCCTCGTCACAGCAC
The DNA here is from genome assembly GCF_011806405.1 of Pseudooceanicola sp. HF7. Classification (GTDB taxonomy): domain Bacteria; phylum Pseudomonadota; class Alphaproteobacteria; order Rhodobacterales; family Rhodobacteraceae; genus Pseudooceanicola. Next base: position 248,578 of record NZ_JAATOW010000003.1, read on the forward strand.
CGACAGGGAGGACTATACGCCCAAGGCGAGTCGCATCCTGAGGCACGGAGATCCGCTGGTTTTCACCGATTGAGACGGCGGGATTTCGCGCGCCGTTAACCTTACGGAAGGACTTCCAGCCTTTTTTTCACTTTTCGTTAACAGCTTAGAGAGAGGCTCCATCTGCATCGTGACAGGATTGTAAAAATGTGCTGCACTGAAGGCACCCTAACTGTTGAGAGGAGACGATCATGAGCTTGAGTTCCCACCTGGAAGAACTGAAGAAAAAGCACGCATCTCTCTCGGCCGCCGTGGATCGGGCACAGCGGTCGCCAGGCATGTCTGACCTGGAAATCACAGCCATGAAGAAACGCAAGCTAATGCTCAAGGAAGAGATCAACCGTCTGGCCGAAGTGCACTGACGGAGAGTTTGCCCGCAGAATGCCAATCGTCCGTTAACCAGCCGTCACGCGCTTTTGGGAACAGGGCGCAGGTGAGGTTCAGGACGACACATCACCACGAAAAGAGGCGCGCGCGGCAAGCCCCGCGCCGCCTGTAATCAGAAGCGCCGCAAGGGCGATTTTCCAGGTCGGCTCTGCAATGCCGGCCAGGACCAGCGCCAGTGTGGACAGAAGCGGGGCGGCGTAGGATCCCACGCCTAGCAGCTGGATGTCGCCCCGTTTGACCCCCACATCCCAGGTGTAGAAGGCCAGGCCCACGGGCCCCAGGCCAAGCGCCAGGATGGACAGCCAGCCGAGCGGTTCCGCCGGCCAGGCCGTGGTTTCCAGCCCCAGGTGGAGCAGGAAAGAGATCAGGGACGTCGCCAGGCAGAAGACAGTGACCGCCGCCGTGGGCACGGAGGCGAAGCGGCGCGACAGGACCGAGTAGCCGGACCAGAACAGCGCACAGGTCAGCGCCAGCAGGTAGCCGTCCAAATAGGCCGGGTCATAGCCGCTGCGCCCGCCCAGGATGATCAGCGCCGCGCCGGCAAAGCCCAGCACCGCGCCCATCAGATGGGCCGGCCGCAGGCGTTCCCCCGGTAGCAGGCCGGAAAAGATCACGATCAGCAACGGCCAGAGATAGGCGATCAGCCCGGCTTCTGCGGCGGGGGCGCGGCGCAGCGCTGCGAAGTAGAGCGCGTGATAGCCGCAAAGTCCCACGACACCCAGCACCCAAGCGGGCAGGGGGATGCCCCGCAGCGCGCGGAACTGGCCGGTTGCGCCGGTCCAGATCAGCCCGATCGTACCGCCGATGGCAAAGCAGAGCGCATTGAGCTGAAGCGGTGGCACCGGAGAGGTGCCGACCGTGAAGAGCGCCAGCAGCGCCCAAAGAAGGATCGCGGTGAAGCCGATGGTCGTGGATTGGGCGCGTGTCATGGTGGTCTGATGCGTCAGGCGTGCCTTGGGGTCAACGCGAAAGGGCCGCGGGGGGTACCGCGGCCCTTGTCCGGGGCGCAGGTGGCGCGTGAAACACGCTCTGCCGCCCCTTGTCGTATCGAAGGATGGCTCAGACGAAGAACTGGCCGCCGTTCGCCGTGATGGTGGAGCCGTTGATGAAACCCGCGTCATCAGAGGCCAGGAAGGCCACGCAGCGCGCGATCTCTTCCGGTTCGCCAAGGCGCCCGGTCGGGATCTGGCCGATGATGGCTTCGCGCACCTTCTCGGGTACGGCCATGACCATTTCAGTCGCGATATAGCCCGGGCAGATCGCATTGGCGGTGATGCCGTAGCGCGCGCCCTCCTGGGCCAGCGACTTCACGATTCCCAGGTCGCCCGCCTTGGTGGCGGCATAATTGACCTGGCCGAACTGGCCCTTCTGCCCGTTGATCGAAGAGATCACGATGCAGCGCCCGAACTTGCGCTCGCGCATGCCCGGCCAGACCGGGTGGAAGGTGTTGAAGACACCGGTCAGGTTGGTGTCGATCACCTCTGACCATTGTTCCGGGGACATCTTGTGGAAGGGCGCGTCACGGGTGATGCCCGCATTGGCCACGACCACGTCGAGCGGGCCGATATCGCCTTCGACCTTCTCGATGCCGGCCTTGGACTCCGCGTAATCCGCGACGTTCCACTTGTAGGTCTTGATCCCGGTTTCCTCGGTGAATTTCGCCGCGGCGTCGTCGTTGCCGGCATAGGTGGCCGCGACCGTGTAGCCTTCGGCTTTAAGGGCTTTGGAAATAGCCGCGCCGATCCCGCGAGACCCCCCGGTCACGAGAGCTGTACGTGCCATGTTTACCTCCTGCTTGGTATTTTATCTTCAAGAAATAGTGTTACCCATGGCGGTGGCTTTGCGCAACATTGTTTCTTAACGAAGTTTACGCCCCGCCCGGCAATTAAAAAAGGCGCCCCGGAGGGCGCCTTTCAGATCACGGCCGTTCGAGGCACATGGCAACTCCCATGCCGCCGCCGATGCAAAGGGTCGCCAGACCCTTCTTGGCGTCCCTGCGCTTCATCTCGAAGAGCAGGGTGTTGAGAATTCTGGCTCCCGAAGCGCCGATCGGGTGACCGATGGCGATGGCGCCGCCGTTCACGTTCACGATCTCAGGATCCCAGCCCATGTCCTTGTTCACGGCGCAGGCCTGTGCGGCGAAGGCTTCGTTGGCCTCGACCAGGTCAAGGTCGCCGGCCTTCCAGCCGGCCTTGTCCAGGGCCTTGGTGCTGGCGAAGATCGGGCCCGCGCCCATGATCGACGGGTCCAGCCCGGCGGTGGCGTAGGAGGCGATGCGCGCCAGCGGTTCCAGCCCGCGCTTCTCTGCCTCATCGGCGCTCATCAGCAGCACGCCGGCCGCGCCGTCATTGATGCCGGAGGCATTGCCCGCGGTGACGGAGCCATCCTTGGTGAACGCAGGGCGCAGTTTCTGCATCGCTTCGATGGTGGCGCCTTGACGGATGTATTCGTCGTGCTCGACCACGGTCTCACCCTTGCGTGTCTTAACCGTAAACGGAACGATCTCATCCGCGAACTTGCCGGCCTTCTGCGCGGCCTCTGCCTTGTTCTGGGAGGCGACGGCGAATTCATCCTGCTGCTCGCGGGAGATCTGCCACTTGTCGGCCACGTTCTCTGCGGTCTGGCCCATGTGGTAGCCGTTGAAGGCATCCCAGAGGCCGTCCTTGATCATCGTGTCGATGTATTTCAGGTCGCCCATCTTGTGGCCCTGGCGCAGGTTGGCGGCATGGGGGGACATGGACATGTTTTCCTGGCCGCCGGCGGCAATGATGGTCGCATCGCCCAGCATGATGTGCTGTGCGCCAAGCGCCACGGTGCGCAGGCCGGAGCCGCAGACCTGGTTGATGCTCCATGCGGCGGATTCCTGGGGGAAGCCGGCGTTGATATGGGCCTGTCGCGCAGGGTTCTGGCCCTGGGCGGCCGTCAGGACCTGACCAAGGATCGTTTCCGAGACATCCTTTGGGTCGACGCCGGCGCGTTTCACCAGTTCCGCCAGGACAGCGGCGCCAAGGTCATGCGCGGGAACGGATGCGAAAGAGCCAAGGAAGGATCCGACGGGGGTACGCGCCGCGGAAACGATAACGACATTGGTCATGGGGGTCCTCCAACCACTTCGGGCGCGCATCAATCGCGCCCCTCACCCAAGTGACTATAGGATTCCCTGCCTCGTCTCAACAATGGCCGGGGTTGAGGCCCCCCTGCGCCGCTTCGCCGCGCCCGTGGCGCCCCCTGTTGGCCTAACCTGCGGGCAACCAGCGCGGGTAAAGCGTTGGCGGGGCGATCAAATTGCCCTGCATGTAGTCGATCCCGGCTTCCAGCAGCCAGGCGCGGTCCTCGGAATTTTCGACCTGCGTTGCCACGGTCAGCATGTCGAAACGATGTGCAATCAACGCCAGGGCCTGGGCCAGGATGCGATTGTCCGGCTTGAGGTGGACATCCTGGATATAGGCGCCATGGATTTTCACGATATCGAAGAAGGAGTCCCGGAAGCTGCCCAGGTTGGCGTTGCCGGAGCCGAATTCATCCAGCGCGAAACAGACCCCTTGCTGCTGGCGGTCGCGCATGAAAGCCTGGATGAGCTCAGGCACATGCACGGCCGAGCTTTCGCTGACCTCCAGCACCAGGCGTTCGCCGATGTTGGGCACCCGCTTGAACCAGCTCATCAGGCAATCAATCCAGGGCCGGTAGCCGACGGAGCGGGCAGACATGCGGACGGCCAGGCGGATATCGCGTTGCTCTGCCAGGGTCTGCATCCCCAATTCCAGCGCGGCGCAGTCGATCCGGCGGGCGGTTTCCGTGCCCGCCGTCCAGGTCTTGTAGCGCGTCACGGGCAGGGCGATGCCGCGCGCGTCGTAAAGCCGAAGCTGGGACTGCCAGTAGGCGATCCGCTTCTGGTCGCGGCATTGCGCGACGGGCTGAAAGGCCAGGGCCGTGTTGCCTGCTTCAAGTGCGGTTTCGAAGAGGGCAGGCATGTCCTCTTCCCGCAATGTCATCGCCGAGCTGAGCGGATCTTCGTATCCGGGTTCGATATCCGCCCATTTGGCCTTGCTACCCACCATGGCATCGTGCCTCCTGAACGGAGTCGTCTTTAGGACAGCCATCTTAACAAGGGGATAAACCTTGCATTCGACCGAGCCGAGCCGCTGTCCCTGGGTGGGGCAGGAACCGATCTACCAGGCCTATCACGACCAGGAATGGGGCGTGCCGGAACGCGATGGCCGGGCCTTGTGGGAGAAGCTGGTGCTGGACGGCTTCCAGGCCGGGTTGAGCTGGATCACCATATTGAAAAAGCGGGAGAATTTCCGCGCGGCCTTCCAGGGGTTCGACCCCGAGGTGATCGCGCGCTGGGGAGAGGACGACGTGCAGCGCCTGCTGGGGGACGCGGGGATCATCCGCCATCGCGGTAAGATCGAGGCGACGATCGGCAATGCCCGTGCTTACCTTGAGATCGAGGCGGGCGAGGGGTTCGATCAATTCCTCTGGAAATACGTGGATGGCGTCGCCCTGCAGCCCCGCTTTGCCCGGCAGGAAGACGTGCCCCCCGCGACGGCGTTGTCGGAACGGGTCTCAAAGGACCTGCGCAAGGCGGGCTTCCGCTTTGTCGGCCCCACGATCGTCTATGCCTTCATGGAGGCCTGCGGTCTTGTGAACGATCACCTGACCGGCTGCCACTGCCATGAGCGCATCGCGGCGATGAAGGGCTGAGGGGCTCTTTCGACGCCTTAAGCGGATCTGACCGGGCCGTGCGCTGCCCTGAGTGCCGGGGACGCCCCGAATCAGGGGCAAATCCCTGGTTAACGGGGGAAAAAGAGGGCTTGGGCGACGTCTGTATTACGTCGGTATCGCGTCGGTATTACGTCGGTGTCCGTGTCGGTATCTGGCCGGGTTAACGGGGCGAACGCTCAAAGCCGGGCACCGCCGGGGGGGATCCCCCCGGCCACGGTCGCGGGGGGCTCGATGCCCCCGGCGGCCGTTTCCCCCGGTCTATCTGCGACAGGGATGCCGGATCAGTTGGTTGCGGCGAAGGCGTCCAGCACGGCGTGGGCTTCCGGGGCATCCCAGTCCGCGCCGCCAATCAGCCGGGCCACTTCGCGCCCCTCGGGGTCCAGGATCAGCGTCACGGGCATGGCCAGGACGGCCGCGCCGCGCCCCTGCGCGGCTTTCGGATCGCGCCACTGGGGCAGGCCATCCGCGCCGGTGCTTTCCAGGAACTGGGCCACGGCCTCTGGCGGGTTGGGACCGGATGCCAGGGTAACCACCGCGAAATCATCGCCCCCGCGCCGCTCCTGCAGCGCGGCCAGCGTGGGCATCTCTTCCTTGCAGGGGGCGCACCATGTCGCCCAGAAGTTCAGCACCAGCCATTTGCCCGCGTAATCGCCCAGGCTTCCGGTGCCCTCCGGCCCCTGCCAGGGCAGGTCCGTGGCCAGTTGCTTGGCCGGGCTGGTCAGGGTCAGCTTGCGCATTTCCCCGGTGATCAGGGCCGGGTCCAGCTCCTGCGCCACCGCCGGGAGCGGGGCAAAGATTGCACAGAGGCCGAGGCCCGTATAAACGAGCGCGGACCGTAGGCGCTTTTGCAGACTTACGAACATGATCCCCTCTTGATCCCGTGACAGGTGGCCCGATGACCGACAAAGACGCAAACCAGATGTGGGGCGGCCGTTTCGCCGAAGGCCCCGATGCGATCATGGAGGCGATCAATGCCTCGATCGGGTTCGACAAGCGCATGGCAGCCCAGGATATTGCCGGTTCGCGCGCCCATGCCGCCATGCTGGCAGCCCAGGGCATCATTTCCGATACAGATGCCCAGACCATCAGGGAAGGGCTTCTCACGATCTTGTCAGAGATCGAGGGCGGGCAGTTCGCCTTTTCCACCGCGCTTGAGGACATCCACATGAACGTGGAGGCCCGCCTGAAGGAGATCGTGGGAGAGCCCGCGGGCCGTCTGCACACCGGCCGGTCGCGCAATGACCAGGTGGCCACCGATTTCCGGCTCTGGGTGCGTGACCAGGCGGATGCGGCCATCGGCGGATTGGAAGCCCTGATGAAGGCGCTGCTGCTGCAGGCAGAGGCAGGGGCGGACTGGGTCATGCCCGGCTTCACCCATCTTCAGACCGCCCAGCCCGTCACCTGGGGCCATCACATGATGGCCTATGTCGAGATGTTCAGCCGCGACCTGTCCCGCTTCCGCGATGCCCGCGTGCGCATGAACGAAAGCCCGCTGGGCGCGGCCGCGCTGGCCGGCACCAGCTTCCCGTTGGATCGCCAGATGACGGCAGAGGCGCTTGGCTTTGACCGGCCCTGCGCCAACTCTCTGGATGCGGTCTCGGACCGCGATTTCGCGCTGGAGTTCCTGGCCGCCGCCAGCATCTGCGCCATGCACCTCAGCCGCTTTGCAGAGGAGCTGGTGATCTGGTCCTCTGCCCAGTTCCGCTTCGTGGTGCTGAGCGATCGCTTCTCCACCGGCTCTTCCATCATGCCGCAGAAGAAGAACCCCGATGCCGCAGAGCTGATCCGCGCCAAGATCGGCCGGATCTTCGGTGCCAATGTCGCGCTGATGACGGTGATGAAGGGGCTGCCGCTGGCCTATTCCAAGGACATGCAGGAAGACAAGGAACAGGTCTTCGATGCGGCCGACAACCTGATGCTGGCCCTGGCCGCCATGACCGGCATGGTGGGCGACATGTCCGCCAACAAGCCGGCACTGGAAGCTGCCGCCGGTGCGGGCTTCTCTACCGCGACGGACCTGGCCGACTGGCTGGTGCGCGTGCTGGGCATGCCCTTCCGCGACGCCCACCATGTCACCGGCTCGCTTGTTGCCAAGGCAGAGGCCAAGGGCTGCGACCTGCCAGAGCTGAGCCTGTCGGAGATGCAGGAGGTGGAGCCGCAGATCACCGAGGCGGTCTATGACGTCCTTGGGGTGCATAACTCCGTTGCCTCGCGTATGTCTTACGGGGGCACGGCACCGGAACGCGTGCGGGAGCAGGTGGCAGCATGGACGCAAAAACTCGGCTGATGCTGGCGGGGGCGCTGGTTGCGCTGCTGTCGGCCTGCGGGATCGACGGCGCGCCCGCCGCGCCGGAGCCGAACGAATGGCCCCAGCCGGGGGCGGGGCTGGATGTCAGCCCGGTGACCGGCGTCGGCATCGGCTCGTCCGACAATGACCTTTACGGGCTGTCGATCTGATGCGGCCCGGCGGGATTTCGGCCCTGCGGTGGGCCTACCTGGCGCTGGCGGCCTGGGGGCTGGTGCAGCCCCTGGGCTTTTTCCTGACCTGGATGGCGCAGAACAGCTTTTCGCTGGTCGCGCTGCTGGGAGCCTGGCGCGCGAACCTGGCCGTGGCCGGCATGTTCTGGGAGCTCATGGCCGCATCGGTGGCGCTGACCCTCTGGGCGCTGGCGGAAACCCGGGTGCGCGGCAACTGGTCCGCGCTCTGGGCCGTGGCGGCGACCTGGGCCCTTGGGCTGGGCGTCGGCCTGCCGCTTTATCTTTTCCTTCGCACCCGCCCCGTGTAGGCGGGGGCGCCCAGTGACCGGAGACCATCGTGGACCATTTCCTTTATCGTGACGGTGCCCTTTATGCCGAAGACGTGCCCGTGGCAGAGATTGCCGCGGCCGTCGGCACGCCTTTCTACGTCTATTCCACCGCCACGCTGACCCGGCATTACCAGCTGTTTGAAGAGGCGCTGTCGGGCGTGGATCACGTGATCTGCTACGCGATGAAGGCGGCCAGCAACCAGGCGATCCTGAAGGTCATGGCCGGCCTTGGCGCGGGGATGGACGTGGTCTCGGGCGGGGAATACGCCCGCGCCATCGCCGCCGGCGTGCCCGGTGACAAGATCGTCTTTTCCGGCGTCGGCAAGACCCGCGAAGAGATGCGCGCGGCCCTGTCGGGCGGGGTGCGCCAGTTCAACCTGGAATCCGAGCCGGAGATGGAGCGCCTGAACGCCGTCGCGCTGGAGATGGGCGTCGTGGCGCCGGTCACCGTGCGGGTGAACCCGGACGTCGACGCCAAGACCCATGCCAAGATCGCCACCGGCAAGTCCGAGAACAAGTTCGGCATCCCGATCACCCGCGCGCGGGAGGTCTATGCCCGTATCGCGCAGATGCCCGGCCTGAAGGCGGTGGGGATCGACGTGCACATCGGCTCTCAGCTGACGGATCTGGAGCCCTACCGGCAGGCCTTTACCCTGGTCGGCGAACTGGTGGATGCCCTGCGCGCGGACGGTCACGAGATCACCCGCCTGGACCTGGGCGGCGGCCTTGGCATTCCTTACGCACGGGACAACCAGGCTCCGCCGCTGCCGCTGGAATACGGCGCCGTGGTGCAGGAGGTGCTTGGCGACAAGGGCTGCGAGATCGAGATCGAGCCGGGCCGCCTGATCGCCGGCAACGCCGGGCTGATGGTCAGCGAAGTGGTCTACGTCAAACAGGGCGAGGGGCGCGATTTCCTGATCCTGGATGGTGCGATGAACGACCTGATCCGCCCGGCCATGTACGAGGCCTGGCACGATATCGTGCCCGTGGTCGAACCCGAAGCGGGGGTGGATCAACAGCCCTATGACATCGTCGGCCCGGTCTGCGAAAGCGGTGATACATTCGCCAAGAACCGCATGATGCCGCCGCTGGTGGAAGGGGACCTGGTCGCCTTCCGCTCTGCCGGGGCTTACGGCGCGGCGATGTCGAGCGAATACAACACCCGCCCGCTGATCCCCGAAGTGCTGGTCAACGGCGATCAATTTGCCGTCATCCGGAAAAGACCCTCCTATGAGGAGATCATTAACCGCGATACGATACCCCAGTGGCTTTAGCGCGCAGAATGCGCCAGGCCCATGGGAAAGAGCATGGCTGAGCAGACGAGATACGACGCCCTCTTGCGCCGCCTCAGGTGGCCTCTTTTCCTGACCCGCACCGGAATGCTTGCCGAACGCATGGCGCGGGCCTTCTGGCCACTCTGGACCCTGTGCATCACCATTCTGGCCCTGCTGATGCTGGGCCTGCAGGATTCGACCTCGATCGAGCTGGTGTGGTCGGTGGCCGCGCTGACGCTGATCGGCGTGCTGGTCTTCCTGGTGATGGGCGCGATGCGCTTTCGCTTTCCACGCCGGGAAGAGGCCGTGGCGCGGCTGGATGCCTCTCTGAAAGGCAATCCTATTCAGGCACTTAGGGATGGGCAGGCCATCGGGCAGGGGGATCAGGGATCCTCTGACCTCTGGGCCGCGCACCAATCCCGCATGGCCACCCGCGCCAGTTCCGCGCGGGCGGTTCCGGCAGATCTGCGGCTGTCGTCGCGCGATCCCTTCGGGCTGCGCTACGTGGCGCTTCTGGGGCTGATGGTGGCGCTGCTCTTCGGCTCTTTCTGGCGCGTGGGATCGGTGGGCAGCATGGCCCCCGGCGGCTCTGCCAATGCCGCGGCCGGGCCCAGCTGGGAAGGCTGGGTCTCGCCCCCCGCCTATACCGGATTGCCCACGATCTACCTGCCCGACATCACGGGCGAACGGCTGACCGCCCCCGAAGGGGCGCTGGTCACGCTGCGCCTTTAGGGGCCCGAAGGGCGGCTGAACGTCACGGAATCGGTCTCTGGCCGGATCGGGGACCTGCCGCCGGGCACCGAAGCTGCACAGGAATTCAGCATCGCCCGCGCTGGCGACATCTCCATCGACGGCCCCGGCGGACGCAGCTGGCAGATCGCCATGATCCCGGATGCCGCCCCCACCGCAAGCGTCGATGCGCCCGGCGAGGCCAGCGTGGATGGCGATATCTCCATCCCGTTTTCGGCCACGGATGACTACGGCGTGGAAAACGGGCGCGCCCTCATCTCCCTTGATCTGGAGGCGCTGGACCGCCGCTATGGCCTGGCGCTGGAGCCTGAGCCGCGCGAGGCCATCGAGGTGCCGCTGCCGATGCCGATTTCAGGCAGCCGCAGCGAGTTTTCGGAGGTGATGATCGAGAACTTCTCTCAGCACCCCTGGGCGAACATGCCGGTGGAAATCTCTCTGAGCGTCACGGATTCCCTGGGCCAGGAGGGGCAGAGCGCACCTTACAAGATGCTTCTGGATGCGCGGCGCTTCTTCGATCCGCTGGCCTCTGCCCTGATCGAGATGCGGCGCGACCTGCTGTGGAACCGCGAAAACGCCGCCCGCGTGGCCGACGTGATGAAGGCCATCACCTGGCAGGGAGAGGATCTTTTCGACGAAGAGACGACCTACCTGCGTCTGCGCCGCCTGATCCGCAAGATCGAGACGATTTCCGATTTCACCACCCTGAGCGATGAGCAGGTGTCAGAGGTGACCCAGGCGCTCTGGGACATGGCGATCGAGATCGAGGAAGGCGACCTGGAAGATGCCAAGGCGCGGATGGAACGCGCCCAGGAACGGCTGTCCGAAGCCATGCGCAACGGGGCCTCGGAGGATGAGATCGCCCGCCTGATGCAGGAGCTGCGCGACGCGACGCAGGATTACATGCGCCAGCTCAGCCAGCAGGCCGCGCGGGAGTCCGAAGCCAACCCGGACATGCCGAACATGAACATGGAAAACGCGATGCAGATGAACCAGAACGATCTGCAGCGCATGATGGACCGCATCCAGGAGCTGATGGAAGAGGGCCGCATGGCCGAGGCCCAGCAAGCCCTGGAGGAGCTCCAGCGCCTGATGGAGAACATGCAGGTGCAGCAGGGGCAGGGCGGCCAGGGTCAGCAAAGCCCCGGTCAGCAGGCCATGGAAGGGCTGGCGGAAACGCTGCGCGACCAGCAGGGCCTGTCGGACGAGGCCTTCCGCGAATTGCAGGAGCAGTTCAACGGCCAGCAGCAAGGCCAGCAGCAGCAGGGCCAGCAAGGTCAGCAGGGGCAACAGGGCCAGCAAGGGCAGCAGTTCGGCCAACAGGGCCAACAGGGACAGCAGCCCGTCCAGCCTGGACAGCAGGGCCAACAGCCCGGCAATCAACAGGGCCAGCAGCAAGGTCAGCAGGGCCAACCCGGCGGCGGTCAAGGGGCCGATGCGGGCACGCTTGCCCAGCGGCAGCAACAGCTGCGCCAAGAGCTGGAGCGCCAGCGTGGCAACCTGCCCGGCGGCAACAGCGCCGAGGGCCGCGCGGCCCGCGAGGCGCTGGAAAACGCGGATCGCGCGATGCGCGGGGCTGAAGAGGCGCTGCGCGACGGCGACCTGGCCGAGGCCATCGACCAGCAGAGCCAGGCCATGGATGCGCTGCGCGAAGGCATGCGCCAGATGGGCGACGCCATGGCCCAGCAAGATAACCAGATGGCCGGCCAGCAGGGCCAGTCCCAAGGTGAGAACGAAGGCCGGCAGAACGATCCGCTGGGGCGCAGCACCGGCACCAATGGCGACCTGGGCAACAGCCGGGAAATGCTGAAGGGCGATGATGTCTATCGCCGGGCAGAGAACCTGCTGGATGAGATCCGCCGCCGCTCCGGTGAAAACGACCGCTCCGAAGAAGAGCGCGATTACCTGAAACGGCTGCTCGACCGTTTCTGAGCTGCCGTCCCTCGGCGCGCGATCGCGGCACCCATCCACGACAGACCAAACGAAAAGGGCCCGGGCGCATTGAGCGACCCGGGCCCTTTCATGTGATGGCGGGACTGGCGGCCGCGCTCAGCTTTCGCGGGCGGTCAGCCAGCTGACGAAACGGCTGCCTTCGCTGGTCACCCTGTCGCGCAGCGTGTCGACGCCGGTCACGAACTGGCCCATGGTCTCTTCGCTGGCGGGGATGGAGATCACGATGCGATCCGCCTGTCCGTAGACGAAGAGGAAGGCCAGCGCGATCACCACCGGCACGGCAAAGCCAAAGCGTTTCGGCGTGCGGCTGGGAGCGGGGCGTTCCTTGAAGGCAACGGGCAGGCTGTCGGCCTCTACAGGCTCTGGCTCCGGGCGGCGGACCAGGGCGTTGCCGGTCATCGGCGCAGGTGCCTTGGCCGAGGCGCCGGTGGCCGTGGTGGCCGGGCGGGGGGCTGCCTTGGCGGGCTCTGCCGTTTCGGGTGTCGCGGGTGCCGGGGTCGCGGCCTCTTGCGGGCGTTTGGGCAGGGCGGCGGCGCGTGCGGCGGCCTCTCGCAGGCGGCGCGCACTTTCCTCCGAAACCGCGGGTTTCACGGGCGGAATGGGCTTTGCAGGCGGCTGGGGCGCGATGGGCTCTGCCGGGGCCTGTTCCACCTCGGGCTCTGCCGGGGTTTGCGGGGCGGGCTCGGGCGCAGGCGCGGGCTCCGCGATCGGCGCGGGGGCCTCCTGCGGCTCCACCGGGGCGCGTTCGTCGGAGCTGGTCGCGGGCGTTGCGCTGGCGGGCGTCTGGGGCTGTACCTGCATCGCGGGCGGCTCGGCCGGGGCGGCGGGCTGTTCTGCCGCCGGGCCACTGAAGGCGCGGCTGGCCTGTTCCTCTGCCCGTGCCTCGGCCTCTCTGGAGGCCTCTTCGCGCAGGATGTCACGCACGGCCGGGTCAAGCTCCCGTTTCGGCGCCGGGACGGAGACCGCCGCCGCTGCCGCTGCAAAGCCCGGCGTCATCATGCCGGGGCCGGTCTGGTACCAGACTTCTTCGCAATTGGAACATTGAACGTCCCGCCCAGCCGAGGGGATCGCATCCCCTGGCACGTCATATTCTGCGCCGCAATTCGGGCAAGTCAGCCGCATTCCGCCCCCATGATTTCCTCCGGAGTGTCCCGCTCCGGTTTTCCGTCCCGCGACCCCTTGCGGGCCATGCGGGAAGCGGGCCTCATCGGATGCATACCCCAAGGCCCAACGCGGGCAAACATAGAGGTCCCGGTTCCGGCGGAAAAGCGCTATTTCGGCTGTCGGGGCCGATTGCAACGCAGCGTGCCCCCGTGCCAAAAGGGCGCCAAATCGCGAGGCTCCGAGTGATCGACCTGGACAAAATTGCCTATTCCTACGGGGGCGGAGACTTGCTGAGCGATGTCTCCCTGTCGCTCGCGCCGGGAAGTTTCCATTTCCTGACAGGACCTTCGGGGGCTGGCAAGACGACCTTCCTCAAGCTCTGCTACGGAGAGCTGATCCCGACAGAGGGGCGCGCCACGCTTTATGGCCGCGACCTGGCGCAGATGAGCCGGGACGACATTGCCATGCTGCGCCGCCGTATCGGCGTGGTGCACCAGGACTGCCGCTTCCTGGATCACCTGAGCCTCGCGGAAAACATCGCCCTGCCGCTGACGGTTTCCGGGCGCAGCCCCCATGCAGAGGCGCAGAACATCGGCGACCTGATGGCCTGGTGCGGGCTGAGCCACCGGGCCGATGCCCGCCCGCCGGAACTTTCGGGCGGGGAACGTCAGCGCGCGGCGCTGGCGCGGGCGCTGATCCTGTCGCCGGACGTGATCCTGGCCGATGAACCTACCGGCAACGTGGACTGGGAGATGTCCCAACGCCTGCTGGCCCTGCTGACGGAGCTGAACCGCATGGGCAAGGCGGTGGTCGTGGCGACCCACGACCTGGCCCTGATCCGCCTGGCCAAGCAGCGCGTGCAGGCCCGTGTCCTGCGCATCACGGACCGGCGGTTGCAACTGGCGGGGGCGGACCTGTGAGCCTGCTGGACCAGTTCAGGGACCTGCTGCGCGGCGATGTGCGCGCAGACCGGGTCGTGCCGCCCTCGGGCATGGCTGCGCGGCTGACGCTGGCTGTGGCCGGGGCCATGGCCTTCCTTGCGGTCTTCGCCCTGGCCCTGTCGCTCGCGACCGGGCGCATCGCCAGCCAGTGGAGCCATGAGCTGACCCGCACCGCCACCGTGCGCATCACCGCCGCGCCCGCAGAGATGCCGGCCCTGACAGAGGCCGCCCTGCGCGTGCTGCGATCCACCGAGGGCGTGGAAAGCGCGCGCGCCCTGACACCTGAGGAACAGAAGGCCCTGCTGGAGCCCTGGTTCGGCTCCGATCTGCCGATCGAGGCGCTGCCGGTGCCCCAGCTGATCGAGCTCAGGGAAACCCGCGCCGGCTACGATGCTGAAGGCCTGCGCCTGCGGCTGGGCGCCGAGGTGCCGGGCGCGGTGCTGGATGATCACGGGCGCTGGCGTCGGCCGGTGGTCCAGGCCTCTCAGCGGATCCGGGCGCTTGGGCTGCTGTCGCTGCTGCTGATCGCCGGGGTGATGGCGGGCATGGTGACCCTGGCCGCCCATGCGGCGCTTTCGGCCAATGCCCAGGTCATCGCGGTGCTGCGGCTGGTGGGCGCGCGGGATGCCTTCATCGCGCGGGCCTTCGTGCGCCGCTTCACCCTGCGCGCGCTCTGGGGGTCCATGACGGGCACTTTCCTTGGGGCGATGGCAATCCTTCTCTTGCCCGGAATGCCGACAGAGGGGACCTTGCTGACGGGGATCGGCTTTCACGGCGCCGCCTGGCTGTGGTGCCTGACGATCCCGCTTGTCGCGGCGATGGCCGCCTTCTTCGCCACCCGCGCGGCCGCGCGGCGCAACCTCAGGGGTCTGGCATGATCGCCTTGCAATACCTGCTTTCGCTGATCTTCGTGATCCAGATGTACCTGGCGATGGCGCTGTTCGGCGTGGTCTTCCTGCCCTGGGCCCTGGTGCAACGGGACGGGGCGACCATTGGCGCGCGGCTTTACTGCCGGTACATCCGCTGGAGCCTGCGCGTGATCTGCGGGCTGAAGACGGAACTGCGCGGCACCCTCCCGCGCGAAGAGGTACTGGTGGCGTCCAAACACCAGAGCTTTCTTGATATCATCATCATGGTAAGCGAGCTTCCCAACCCGAAGTTCATCATGAAGGCCAGTCTGCGCCACGCACCGGTGCTGGGCTGGTACGCCCTGCGCATCGGCTGCGTTCCGGTCGATCGCGGCCGCGGGGCAGAGGCGATCCGCCAGATGATGAAGGACGTGAAATCCGGAGAGGCCCCTCCGGGCCAGCTGATCATCTACCCCCAGGGCACGCGCACCGCGCCCGGGGCCCAGGTGCCCTACAAGGTGGGCGCTGCCGTGATCTATGAAGAGACCGGCCAGACCTGCTACCCGGTGGCGGTCAACGTCGGCCTGTTCTGGCCCCGCAGGGGCCTGTTGCGCCGGCGCGGCACTGCCGTGGTAGAATTCCTTGAACCGATCCCGGCGGGCTTGCCACGCCAGGAGTTCCGCAAGACGCTGGAAACGGTGGTGGAGGCGCGCTCGAACGCGCTGCTGCTCGAGGGAGGCTACGCGCCCGATGAACTACCTGAACTCGATCGAGGCGCTTGAGGCGCTTTACGGCACGCCCGGGGCCGCGGCCCTGCGCAAGGTGGCCACGCAGATCACGCCGGAATACCGGCGCTGGATCATGGCCAGCCGCTTCTGCGTGGTCTCGACGGTGGGGCCCGAAGGGGCGGACGGATCGCCGCGCGGCGATGACGGCCCGGTGGTGATGGAGCTGGACCCCGGCACCCTGGCGCTGCCGGACTGGCGTGGCAACAACCGGCTGGACACGCTGCGCAACATCATCCGCGATCCGCGCGTGGCGCTGATGTTCATGATCCCGGGCTCCAACAATGCGGTGCGCGTGAACGGCGCGGCGCGGTTGACCGATGACGCGGATCTGCGTGCCCGCTTCGAAAAGGACGGCAAGCAGCCCACCACCGTGATCGTCATCAAGATCCACGAGATCTACAGCCAATGCGCCCGCGCCATGATGCGCGCCCGGCTCTGGTCCGGAGAGGACCAAAGCGCCGGCCTGCCCACGGTCGGAGAGATCCTGGCCGCCATGACAGACGGCGCGGAAGGCGGGGCCGACTATGACAACAGTTGGGCCGCCCGCGCCGCCCGCACCATGTGGTGATCAGAGCGCCGTCTGCCGGCTGATCTGCGGGGTGGCCTGCCCACCGGTCTGCCGCGACAGCCGGGCGGCGACGAACTCGTAAAAACCCTGGCCCGTGGCGGCCTGCTGCGCGAAAGCGGCATTGAGCGCAGCCTTGTCGCGGAACACCTGGGCAACGCGGGGGCGCAGCCCTGCCGGGATATCGCCCTTGCCCGCTAGCACTTCACTGACATGCGCCTCGTAGGCGCGGGCCACGCGGGCGGCGAAATGCGCCCCTGCGGTGGTGCTGGTCCGGTTCAGGCGCAGCTCGTAAAAGGCCTCTCCCAGGGGGGCGGCGCCACCGACGCGCGCCAGCAGCTCTGCGGCATGGCGGACATCCTGGCTGAGGTGATCGGTAAAGATGCGGGACTGGCGGCGATCCAGCACCGGGTGGAAGCTGGCGCCGGTATGGCCCAGGTCCTCAAGCCTGAGGGGGCCGTCATGGGCGGGCAGGGTGCAGAGGCAGCGCGCGCCGTCGAAGACCCGCGTGCGGGCGAAGGCCGCGCCAT
Organism: Pseudooceanicola sp. HF7; assembly: GCF_011806405.1. Lineage (GTDB taxonomy): Bacteria > Pseudomonadota > Alphaproteobacteria > Rhodobacterales > Rhodobacteraceae > Pseudooceanicola. The sequence continues at coordinate 265,286 of NZ_JAATOW010000003.1, forward strand.
GGCGGCGGGCCAGAGGCACCAGCTCTGCCAGATAGCCGGGCGCCCAGCTGTCGTCGGCATCGAGAAAGGCGATGATCTCGCCGCGCGCATGGGCCAGCGCCCGGTTGCGCGCCGCCCCCGCGCCGCTTTGCACGGGGCCAGCGGGTGTCAGGCGCAGGAAGGGCAGATCAGGTAGCAGCGGCGCGTAATCGCGCCCGTCGTCAGAGGCCACGATGGCCTCGACCCGGTGCTCCGGCAGCCCCGCCTCCTGGATCGAGGCAAGCGCCTGTGGCAGCGTCGCCTCGGCGCGAAAGGCAGGCAGGATGACGGAGACCAGCGGTTGTACCATGTCGAAATCTAGCCTCATGAAAAAGGCCCCGCAACAGAGCGGGGCCCGAGCGTCTGGCGACCGGGGAGGGGGCTTTGCCCCCGAGGGCCTGACGCCCCTCTCCCCCAGAGTACTCGTGGCAAGAAGAATTGGATCACTTATCCCTTTCTTCTTGCCGGAAAACTCCCGCCGGAGGCGGACCCCCGGCGGCCGCGCCGCCGGGAGCGTCGATCACATGTGGATCGGGCCGTCGCCGCAGGCGAGCGCGGCTTCGCGCACGGCTTCGGAGAAGGTCGGGTGCGCGTGGCAGGTGAGCGCCAGGTCCTCGGCGGAGCCGCCGTATTCCATGGTCACGCAGACCTCATGGATCAGGTCGCCGCCGGACGGGCCGATGATCGAGCAGCCCAGGATCCGGTCGGTTTCCTTGTCCGCCAGGATCTTCACGAAACCCTCGGTGGCCAGCACGGCCTTGGCGCGGGCATTGCCCATCCAGGAGAACTTGCCGACCTTGTAGGCGCGGCCTTCTTCCTTCAGCTGCTCCTCGGTCTTGCCGACGGAGGCGACCTCGGGCCAAGTGTAGATCACGCTGGGGATCACGTCGTAGTTCACATGGCCCGCTTTGCCCGCGATGACCTCGGCGCAGGCCATGCCTTCGTCCTCGGCCTTGTGGGCCAGCATCGGGCCCGGGATCGCGTCACCGATGGCGTAGATGCCCTTGACGTTGGTCTGCCAGTGGCCGTCGGTTTTGATCACGCCGCGGTCGGTCATCTCGACGCCGAGCTCCTTCAGGCCGAGGCCATCGGTATAGGCGCGCCGGCCGGTGGCGACCAGGACGACGTCTGCGTCCAGCTGGTGTTCGCTGTCGTCCTTGCGTGCCTTGTAGGTCAGCTTGGCCTTGGTCTTGGAGGTCTCCACGCCCTGCACGGCGGCGCCCATGATGAAGGTCATGCCCTGCTTGGCCAGGATCTTCTGCAGGTTCTTCTGCACTTCGCCGTCCATGCCGGGGGTGATCTTGTCGAGGTATTCGACCACGGTCACTTCGGTCCCCAGGCGGGCGTAGACAGAGCCCATTTCCAGGCCGATCACGCCGGCGCCGACCACGATCATCTTCTTGGGGATCTTGGGCAGGTCAAGCGCGCCGGTGCTGTCGACCACCACGCCCGCGTCATTGTCGATCTCGACGCCGGGCAGGGAGGAGGGCACGGAACCCGTTGCAACCAGGATGTTTTTCGCTTCGTAGGTCGTGTCGCCCACGACCACCTTGCCCGCTTCGGGGATGGAGCCGTAGCCCTTGATCCAGTCGATCTTGTTCTTCTTGAACAGGAACTCGATGCCCTTGGTGTTGCTGTCCACGACGTCCTGCTTGTAGGACTTCATCTGGGTCCAGTCGACGGAGGGCGACTTGCCCTTCAGGCCCATGGTGGCGAAGTTGTGCTCTGCCTCGTGCAGCTGGTGAGAGGCGTGCAGCAGTGCCTTGGAGGGGATGCAGCCCACGTTCAGGCAGGTGCCGCCGAGGGTCTCGCGGCCCTCCACGCAGGCGGTTTTCAGGCCGAGCTGGGCGCAGCGGATGGCGGCCACGTAGCCGCCGGGGCCTGCGCCGATGACGATCACATCGTATTGGGACATTGGGGTCTCCTTGGTCTTTTTTCGGCGTCGGTGGGACGTCTGTATCGTGTCGGTATCACGTCGGTATTGCGTCGGTGCGCTCCGAGCGGTGGGTTAAGCTTTCAGTGAGGGCCCGGGGGCCGCAGGCCCCCACGCCCGACGGGGGTTCGATGCCCCCGTCGGGCGTCCCCCGGGATATCGTTTTTGCCCCGGGCCGTTCACAGCAGCGCCGCCAGGATCATCACCGTGGTGGCCAGAAGGCCGATGAACCACAAGAGCGACCGCCAGGGCACCCAGCCGAAGGCATAGGCGGGCACGTAAAGGATGCGTGCGCCCAGGTAGATCCAGGCGCAGCTGGCCGTCAGCGCCGAGGAGGCGCCGCCAAGGCTGACCACCACCACCGCGAGGGTGAAGAGGATCAGCCCTTCGAAGTGGTTGTTCATGGCCCGGTAGAGCCGGCCGGTGACGGGGCTGACCTGTTCCACGAGCGGCTTGCCCAGCCGGCCGGGATCGCGCGGCGAGAGGGTCTTGGCGGTGCCCACTTCCAGGTTGGCGCGCACCGCCATGAGGGCGATCTGCACGACCTGCAGGAGACCGGCCAGGGCCAGAACCCGAAGCTCGGGCGTGAGGGTCAGGAGGGGGGCGGTCTCATCCATCAGAAAAACGCTGCCACGTAGAGGGCCAGGGTGGCCAGGAAGCCCACCATGAAGATCCAGGAGCGCCAGGGCACCCAGCCATGCAGGTAGGCGGGAATGTAAATCGCCCGGGCCGCCACGTAGAGCAGGGCGCAGGCGGCGGTGAACCAGGAGTTCGCACCGGTGAGCGAGACGATGGCGATGCCGCCGATGAAGAGGGGGAAGTTCTCAACATGGTTGTCCAGCGCCCGGCGCAGGCGCTTGGTATCGCGGCTGAGCTCGGGCAGGTCGTCGCGGGGGCTTTCGTTGCCCTCCTTGCCCACGTCGCGGGTCAGCAGCGCCTGGGACCAGGCGACCAGCACCAGGTGTTCAAGGGCCACCAGGGCCAGGGCGAGAAGTTCGATGGTCATAGCGTCTCCAGGAAATGATGGTCCGTGGGGGCCTGGCCAAGCGCTTCGGCCTTGTCCACCCAGTCCTGTGCCTTGGCGCGGTTGGCAACAGAGAAGAGCGCCCAGTGGGTGCCGCTGCCCTCTTTCCAGAGCTGAAGCTGGCTGAGCCCGGCATTGGCGCGGCCTTCCGTCCCCGTCTCATGGGCGTCGCGGTCGAAGCTGTCGTAGCGCAAGAGCAGTTGAAGGGGCATGGTCCAAGCCTTTCTGGGTTCAACGATGCAGACGCCAGTCATTTTCGCAAGGGGCTGTCCCCCGCTCGAAAATCAATTGCCCGTGCTCCGTAACGGAAGGAAACACGACTGTGTCGGCCTCTGGGCTATACAATTCCAGATGGATCTTTGGCACGGGTCCGACAGCAAGTCGAAGTTCTTCGCGCCATTGTTTCGCTGACGAGATCCATTCGGATAGAACTTCTCCGTCTTTTGGTTCCAGCTTTATCGCAAGGTCTAGATCACTTTCGGGCTTAGCCTTTCCTTTGGAACGTGATCCAAACACCCACGCTTTGGACACGACCGAAGTTCTTTCGCACCACGAGGTGATCGCACTCAGAACTTCGGTCGCGACTTGCAATTTTACAGGTCCATCAGCAGGCGACGGGGATCTTCCAGCGCTTCCTTGACGCGCACGAGGAAGGTCACGGCGCCCTTGCCGTCGACGATGCGGTGATCGTAGGACAGCGCCAGGTACATCATCGGGCGGATTTCCACCTTGCCGTTGATGGCCATCGGACGGTCCTGGATCTTGTGCATGCCCAAGATACCGGACTGCGGGGGGTTCAGGATCGGCGAGGACATCAGCGAGCCGTAGACACCGCCGTTGGAGATGGTGAAGGTGCCGCCCTGCATTTCCGCCATGGACAGCTTGCCGTCACGAGCGCGTGCGCCCTTCTCTGCGATGGCCTTCTCGATCTCGGCAAAGGACATCTGGTCGGCGTCGCGGATCACCGGAACCACCAGGCCCGTGGGCGTGCCGGCGGCGATGCCCATGTGGACGTAGTTCTTGTAGACCACGTCGGTGCCGTCGATCTCTGCGTTGACGTCCGGGACCTCTTTCAGCGCGTGAACACAGGCCTTGGTGAAGAAGGACATGAAGCCAAGCTTCACGCCGTGTTTCTTCAGGAACAGGTCCTTGTATTCGTTGCGCAGGGCCATGACCTCGGTCATGTCGACCTCGTTGTAGGTCGTCAGCATGGCCGCGGTGTTCTGGCTTTCCTTCAGGCGGCGCGCGATGGTCTGGCGCAGGCGGGTCATCTTCACCCGTTCCTCACGCGAGGCATCGTCGGCCGAGACCGGCGCGCGGGGCGCGGCGGCGGCAGGGGCCGGGGCGGATTTCGCCGCCGACAGGGCCTTGGCCACGTCTTCCTTCATGATGCGGCCGTCCTTGCCGGAGCCGGTGACCTCATCCGCCGAAAGGCCGGCTTCGGCCATGGCCTTCTTGGCTGAGGGCGCATCCTCGACGTCCTTGCCGGAGGAGGCCGGCGCGGTCTCCTTGGCGGGGGCGTCATCGGACTTGGCTTCTGCCTTGGAGGCACCGCCTTCGCCGGTGGTCATTTCCGCCAGCTGGCCGCCCGCTTCCACGGTGGAGCCTTCGGCCGCCAGGATCTTGGTCATGGTACCGGCGGCAGGCGCGGGCACTTCGACCGACACCTTGTCGGTTTCCAGCTCGCAGAGCATCTCGTCTGCCGCGAAGCTTTCGCCTTCCTTCTTGAACCAGGTGGCGACGGTCGCCTCGGTCACGGATTCGCCCAGGGTGGGGACCATGATGGGCATGGTTTCCCCGCCGCCGGAGGAGGTTTCCGGTTCAGAGGTGGTTTCCGCAGAGGCGCTGGCCTTGGGTTTCACTTCTTCGGGGCCGGCGTTGCCGGCTTCCGCGATGTTGCCAAGCAGGGCGTCGACACCAACGGTATCGCCTTCCTTGGCCACGATATCGGCCAGCGTGCCGGCGGCCGGCGCGGGGACCTCGACGGTCACCTTGTCGGTTTCCAGCTCGCACAGCATTTCGTCGACGGCCACGGTATCACCGGGTTTCTTGAACCAGGTGGCGACGGTGGCTTCGGTGACGCTTTCGCCCAGGGTGGGGACTCGGATTTCGGTGCTCATGGGTCCTTAGTTTCCTTCGATGGTCAGCGCCTCGTCAACGAGGGCGGCTTGCTGAGCTTTGTGTTGGGAGGCCAGGCCGGTGGCCGGCGAGGCAGAGGCGGCGCGACCCACGTAGCGGGGGCGGGGATGCTTGGCGCCGATGCGGCCCAGCACCCATTCGAGGTTGGGTTCGACGAAGGTCCAGGCGCCCTGGTTCTTCGGCTCTTCCTGGCACCAGATGACTTCGGCGCCCTTGAAGCGCTCCAGCTCCTTGACCAGCGTGATCGCCGGGAAGGGATAGAACTGTTCCAGCCGCATCAGGTAGATGTCGTCGATCCCGCGGGAGTCACGCTCTTCCAGCAGGTCGTAGTAGACCTTGCCCGAGGAGATGACGACGCGCTTGATCTTCTCGTCCGCCACCAGGGTGGTGTCAGAGTTGCCCTGCTGGGCATCGTCCCAGAGAACGCGGTGGAAGCTGGAGCCGGTGGTGAATTCCTCGGCCTTGCTGACGGCCAGCTTGTGGCGCAGCAGGGATTTCGGGGTCATCAGCACCAGCGGCTTGCGGAAGGTCCGGTGCATCTGGCGACGCAGGATGTGGAAGTAGTTCGCCGGGGTCGTGCAGTTGGCGACGATCCAGTTGTCCTGGCCACATTGCTGCAGGAAGCGTTCCAGACGCGCCGAGGAGTGCTCTGGCCCCTGGCCTTCGTAGCCGTGGGGCAGCAGCATCACCAGGCCCGACATGCGCAGCCATTTCGATTCACCCGAGGAGATGAACTGGTCGAACATGATCTGCGCGCCGTTGGCGAAGTCGCCGAACTGGGCTTCCCACATCACCAGCGCGTTGGGTTCGGCCAGCGAGTAGCCGTATTCGAAGCCCAGCACCGCGTATTCCGACAGCATGGAGTCGATGACTTCGTAGCGCGGCTGGCCCGGCTTCACGTGGTTGAGCGGGTAGTAGCGCTCTTCCGTCTCCTGGTTGATGAAGGCCGAGTGCCGCTGGGAGAAGGTCCCGCGGGTGGAATCCTGGCCCGCCAGGCGCACCGGGTAGCCTTCGGCCAGAAGGGAGCCGAAGGCGAGCGCCTCGCCCGTGGCCCAGTCGAAGCCTTCGCCGGTTTCGAACATCTGCTTCTTGGAATCCAGCAGACGGCCCACGGTGCGGTGCAGCGGGAAGCCATCGGGCGCGGTGACCAGCGCCTTGCCGACCTCCTGCATCATCTCTTCGGAGATGGCGGTTTCGCCGCGCTGGTAATCCTCTTTCTCACGCTCGAAGCCGGACCACTTGCCATCCAGCCAGTCGGCCTTGTTGGGCTTGTATTCCTTGCCTGCCTCGAACTCTTCGTTGAGGTGGGACTGGAAGGCGGCCTTCATGTCCTCGATCTCTCCCTCGGGGATGAGACCGTCCTTGACCAGCCGTTCGGTGTACAGAGACAGGGTCGTCTTGTGACCCTTGATCTTCTTGTACATGATCGGGTTGGTGAACATCGGCTCATCGCCTTCGTTATGCCCGAAGCGGCGATAGCAGAAGATGTCGATGACCACGTCCTTGTGGAACTTCTGGCGGAACTCGGTGGCCACCTTGGCCGCATGCACCACGGCTTCCGGGTCATCCCCGTTGACGTGGAAGATCGGCGCCTCGACCATCAGGGCAAGGTCGGTGGGGTAGGGCGAGCTGCGCGAGAAATGCGGCGCGGTGGTGAAGCCGATCTGGTTGTTCACGACGATATGGATCGTGCCGCCGGTGCGGTGACCGACCAGCCCGGACAGGCCGAAGCATTCCGCCACGACGCCCTGGCCAGCAAAGGCCGCATCGCCGTGCAGCAGGATCGGGATCACGCTGGTGCGGTCCGCGTCATTGTTCTGGAACTGCTTGGCGCGCGCCTTGCCCAGCACGACCGGGTTCACCGCCTCAAGGTGAGAGGGGTTCGCGGTCAGCGACAGGTGCACGGTGTTGCCGTCGAATTCACGGTCCGAGGAGGCGCCGAGGTGGTATTTCACATCGCCCGAGCCATCCACGTCCTCGGGCTTGAAGGAGCCGCCCTGGAATTCGTTGAAGATCGCGCGGTAGGGCTTGGCCATCACGTTGGCCAGCACCGAAAGGCGGCCACGGTGGGGCATGCCCACGACGATTTCCTTGGCGCCCAAGTTGCCGCCGCGCTTGATGATCTGTTCCATCGCGGGGATCAGCGCTTCGCCACCGTCCAGGCCGAAGCGCTTGGTGCCCATGTACTTGACGTGCAGGAACTTCTCGAAGCCCTCGGCCTCGACCAGCTTGTTCAGGATGGCGCGGCGCCCTTCACGGGTGAAGGTGATTTCCTTGCCGAAGCCCTCGATCCGCTCCTTGAGCCAGGCGGATTGTTCGGGATCGGAGATATGCATGTATTGCAGCGCGAAGGTGCCGCAGTAGGTGCGCTTCACGATGTCCACGATCTGGCGCATCGAGGCGACCTGGAGGCCCAGGACGTTGTCGATGAAGATCGGGCGATCCATGTCCGCGGCGGTAAAGCCGTAGGTGGCCGGATCGAGTTCCGGATGCGGGGTCTGGTCGCGGCTGTCGAGCGGATCGATATCCGCGATCAGGTGGCCGCGGATCCGGTAGGCGCGGATCAGCATGAGCGCGCGGACGGAATCGAGCACCGCCCGTTTCACCGCCTCGTCAGAGACCTTCACGCCGGCGTCCGCCGCCTTTTCCTTGATCTTCTTGCCCTTGTCGGCGGCCTCTTTCGGGGCCGGCCACATGCCGTCCAGCGCCGCGGTCAGATCGTCCTCTGGTGCGGGCGGCCAGTCAGCGCGCGCCCAGGAAGGGCCGGCGGCCTCTTGCCGGGCATCGCTTTCCGAGGTGCCCAGCTGGCGGAAGAACTCCGCCCAGCCATCGTCCACGGAGGACGGATCCGCGGCCCAGCGGGCCTGGAGCTGTTCGAGGTACTCGGCGTTATGCCCCTGCATGAAGCTGGAGGCATGGAAAATGTCGTTTGGGCTTTGGTCTGTCATGAGAGCACCTCAGGGGTGGTACGGGCGAGTGAAAGTTTGGCGGGTACGGGGCGTCGAGAGGGCCGAGCGGGGCGTTGGGGTCTGCGATGTCGGTCATCGCACAGAAAGTCGGGTGGCGGATGTCTGCGGTCGTGTTTCAGGTCGGAATGGGTCATGTGGGCCGGGATCATGTGGGGACAACCCCCCATGCATTGGGATGCGGCTGGGTGGGCCGGGTCAGCCACCACAGGACCAGCAGCGGCGACAGCAGGAAGACGAAGAGGCCGATCATCAGGCCCAGGCCGCTCAGGCCGGACAGCAGGCCGCCAAAGCCGGTCATCAGCATGCCGGGGTCCTGGGTGAAGATCGCGTCGAAGCCGACCAGCAGGATCACAGCCAGGGGCAGGACCAGCGAGAGCAGCATCGGGAACAGAAGAAGGTAACCGGGGCGACCGCTGTCATGCATGCGCCGCCAGCCGACGGCCAGGGTGGGCAGCAGGATCACAAGGTTGAAGATGCTGGAAAGCGGGCCATCCCCGTAGGAGACCCCGCCGGCAAACCCACCCGCGCCGGAGATCGACCGGGCCTCAAGCCCGCCGCGTCCGAAAAGCATGGAATCTGCAATGCCCAGCACGATCGAGGCCAGGAAGAGGAAAAGCATGAAATACCAGTACTCAGGCCGACGCGCGCGGCCAGAGAAGGTCACGTATTTCCGGAAACAGGTCTTGATCGCGTCACCAAAACTCATGTCTCGCAACTCCTGGGGCCGGGTCTCCGCTGCGAGGGGAGGGGCCATCAATCTGGGTTATGAGGCCTGCGGCAGAGGTGCCGGAAAGGCGCTCGGGCGGGCGACCGGCCGTAGCCGGCCGGTCATGAGAGCGCAGGATCAACCCGCGATGGCTTTCAGCACGGCTTCGCCAAGGCCCGCGGGGCTGTCGGCGACAACGATGCCAGCGGATTTCATCGCTTCGATCTTGTCTTCGGCACCGCCCTTGCCACCGGCGACGATTGCGCCTGCGTGGCCCATGCGGCGGCCCGGAGGGGCCGTGCGCCCGGCGATGAAACCGGCGGTGGGCTTCCAGCGGCCCTTCTTCTTCTCGTCGGCCAGGAACTGCGCGGCTTCTTCTTCCGCGGAGCCACCGATCTCACCAATCATGATGATGGATTCGGTTTCCGGATCCTTAAGGAACATCTCGAGCACTTCCAGGTGCTCGGTGCCCTTGATGGGGTCGCCGCCGATGCCGACTGCGGAGGACTGGCCAAGGCCGGCATCCGTGGTCTGCTTCACCGCTTCGTAGGTCAGCGTGCCCGAACGGGACACGACACCGACGGAGCCGCGCTTGTGGATGTGACCGGGCATGATGCCGATCTTGCAGGCGCCGGGGGTGATGACACCCGGGCAGTTCGGGCCGATCAGGCGCGACTTGGAGTTCTTCAGCGCCGCTTTCACCTTCATCATGTCGAGGACGGGGATGCCCTCGGTGATGCAGACGATCAGCTCGAGCTCGGCGTCGATGGCTTCCAGGATCGAGTCGGCCGCGAAGGGCGGCGGCACGTAGATCACGGAGGCATTGGCGCCGGTGCGGTCGATCGCTTCGGCGACACCGTCAAAGACGGGCAGGCCGAGGTGCTCGGTGCCGCCCTTGCCGGGGGTCACGCCGCCGACCATCTTGGTGCCATAGGCGATGGCCTGTTCAGAGTGGAAGGTACCTTGCGAGCCGGTGAAGCCCTGGCAGATCACCTTGGTGTTTTCATCTACGAGTACGGCCATTGGCGGCGTTCTCCTTGCTGATATCGCGGGCAGGTCCCGCGTGAACGATGAGCCGCGCGCACCGCGGCTCGCGTGATTTACTGGCGGCCTTGTCTCAAGGCGGCATTGGCATAGGCGTGGACTTCGTCCGCGAAGTCCTTGAGCGGCGCTGGAACCAGCTTGCCGGAATAGGAGATGCCCTGGCCGGGCCGCGCCGAGAGAAGTTTCCCGATCACGGTGACCCGTGCCGCGGCCTGGGCCTGGGGCGGGATTTCCAGCCAGACGGCCTTGTTCCTGCCGTCGACGGCCTTGCCCGAACGGACGGCCGTGAGGGCCGTCCAGGGGATCTCGTTCCGGAAGAGCTGACGATCAAGGAAGCCGGAGGGCGTCAGGTGAAGCCCCTTCGGCTTGATCGACATGAGGCGCAGGCCCCAGAGGATGGGAAGCAGGCCGATGGCCATGAAGACCAGCCCGACGATCAGCGCGGCTTCGTCGCCGCCGCGCCCGCGCAGCCCGATCACGCCAAAGGCGAACAGGCCCGCGAAGACACAGACGACCAGCCCGAAGATGACGGGCTGCTTGCCGATGCTTCTGGTCGGGATGACCTTGCTTTCCAAACCGCTCACTCGCTTAGCCCTTGACCGCCTTGACGATCTTCTCGGCGCCGTCGCTGAGGTCATCGGCGGCAATGACGTTCAGGCCGGAGGTCGCGATGATCTCCTTGCCCTTCTCGACATTGGTGCCTTCCAGGCGGACGACGAGCGGAACCTGCAGGCCAACTTCCTTCACCGCGGCGATCACGCCTTCGGCAATCACGTCACAGCGCATGATGCCACCGAAGATGTTCACCAGGATGCCCTTCACGTTGGGGTCCGAGGTGATGATCTTGAAGGCTTCGGTCACTTTCTCCTTGGTGGCGCCGCCACCAACGTCGAGGAAGTTCGCCGGCTCTGCACCGTAGAGCTTGATGATGTCCATCGTTGCCATGGCCAGGCCTGCGCCGTTCACCATGCAGCCGATTTCACCGTCGAGCGCGATGTAGTTCAGGTCGTACTTGGAGGCTTCCAGTTCCTTGGAATCCTCTTCCGTTTCGTCGCGCAGGGCGGCGACGTCGGAATGACGGTACATCGCGTTGCCGTCGAAGCTGAGCTTCGCATCCAGCACCTTGAGGTTGCCGTCGGGCATGACGATCAGCGGGTTGATCTCAAGCATCTCCATGTCCTTCTCGGTGAAGGCACGGTAGAGATCGCCGATCAGCTTGACGCATTGCTTCACCGCCGGGCCTTCGAGGCCGAGCGCGAAGGCGACCTTGCGGCCGTGGAAGGGCGCGTAGCCGGTGGCCGGGTCGATGGAGAAGGTGATGATCTTCTCGGGGGTCGATGCCGCGACTTCCTCGATGTCCATGCCGCCCTCGGTGGAGCAGACGACGGAAACCGAAGAGGTCTGACGATCCACGAGCAGGGCCAGGTAAAGCTCTGTCGAGATGTCGGAACCGGCTTCGATGTAGATGCGGTTGACCTGCTTGCCGGCGGGGCCGGTCTGGTGGGTCACGAGGGTCTTGCCAAGCATCTTCTTGGCTTCCTCGGCGGCTTCTTCAACCGACTTGGCAAGGCGGACACCGCCCTTTTCGCCTGCGGAGGCTTCCTTGAAGGTGCCCTTGCCGCGTCCACCTGCGTGGATCTGTGCCTTCACGACCCAGAGCGGGCCATCCAGCTCACCGGCGGCGGTCTTGGCTTCGTCGGCCTTGGTGACCGGACGACCGTCAGAGACCGGGGCGCCGTACTCGCGAAGAATTGCCTTCGCCTGATACTCATGGATATTCATGAATCCATCCCTCGTTGCTACGATTGCCTTCGGGTTTGGCACAGGTTTCTTAAGCAATGAACAGCTTTCTGCGGCGATGGGACAAATTTTGCCGATTTTCCCATGTTTGTGATCACACGCGGATTTCGTGTGATCACATGCTGCACGCGCACAGCGACTCCTGACCTCTGACAAGGCAGTTGGTGGCGGGTGAGGGAAATTCGCCAAATGTCAGGCTGGCATGTCTTCGCGCAGGGGGATGGGGCGGAAACGCCTGTATTCGCTGGCTGGCCGGCCTCGGGGCGCGCGCCTGGGCGATGCGAGGCGCCGCGACTCAGGGGACGGGGTGCCTTGGCGGGGCGGAAACGAAAAAGGCCGGAGCGATGCTCCGGCCCTTTCCATGTTCTGTGTCCCGGTCGGGGATCAGGCGAGGGAGGCGTCGATGCCCTTGCAGGCTTCCACGAGGCCCTTCACCGCGTCGACCGACTTGTCGAACATCACTTGCTCTTCCTTGTTGAGCTTGATGTTCACGATTTTCTCGATGCCGCCGGCGCCGATCACGGTGGGGACGCCCACGTACATGTCCTTGAGGCCGAATTCGCCGTTGCAGGCTGCGGCACAGGGCAGGACGCGCTTCTGGTCCTTCAGGTAGCTCTCTGCCATCTCGATGGCGGAGGTGGCGGGCGCGTAGAAGGCGGAGCCGGTCTTCAGCAGGCCGACGATCTCTGCGCCGCCGTCACGGGTGCGCTGGATGATGGCATCCAGTTTCTCCTGCGTGGTCCAGCCCATTTCCACCAGGTCGGGCAGGGGGATGCCTGCGACGGTGGAGTAACGCTGCGAGGGCACCATGGTGTCGCCGTGGCCGCCCAGCACGAAGGCGGTCACGTCCTTCATGGAGACTTCGAATTCGGTCGCCAGGAAGTGACGGAAGCGTGCGGAGTCCAGCACGCCGGCCATGCCGCAGACCTTGTTCGCGGGCAGGCCCGAGAACTTCTGCAGGGCCCAGACCATCGCGTCCAGCGGGTTGGTGATGCAGATCACGAAAGCGTCCGGCGCGTTGTCGCGGATGCCTTCGCCCACGGCCTTCATGACCTTCAGGTTGATGCCCAGCAGGTCGTCACGGGACATGCCCGGCTTGCGCGGCACACCGGCGGTCACGATGCAGACGTCGGCGCCTGCGATGTCGGCGTAGGACTGGGTGCCCTTCAGCGTCGCGTCGAAGCCCTCGGACGGGCCGGATTCCGCGATGTCGAGCGCCTTGCCCTCGGGAATGCCTTCAGCGATGTCGAAAAGGACGACGTCCCCGAGTTCCTTCAGGGCGGCGAGATGGGCGAGGGTTCCGCCGATCTGGCCCGCGCCGATCAAAGCAATCTTGGGTCTGGCCATGAATATGTCTCCGGTTCCGGTTAGAAAACGTCGTGGCAGGCGTAGGTCTTTTGCAAAGAATGCGCAAGGGTCCTGCGGGGGTGCCCGCCTGCATGCGCGGAGGGCGGTCCAGAGAATGGCCATGTCTGTCAGGTGTTTGCGCCTCTTTCCTGCACACCGGCAGGGGGCTGGCCGCAGGCCTGCGGCACATGGCGCGGCGTCTAAATCAGGCAGTGTTAGCGCCCACATGGGGTGGGATCATCGCCTGCCTGCGGGCGCTGCGCGATTCTGCGGCGCGGCACGGGCGGCTGAATGGGGTAGGAAGCAGGCGGCGGGACGGGCGCGCAATTAGCGCCGTTCGGGCCGCGTCTGGCGCGCTGTCAGGCGTCCTGGTCCATGTTCGGCAGGGCCTCTGCCAGCGTCTCGAAGCTTTGACCGGAGGCGATGAGGCAGGTGATGCCGGCGGCAGAGGTCACGGTGATCGTCCAGCTGCCGCTTTCCTTGGAGGCGAAGACCTCCATCACCTGGTTGTTGGCGCCCAGGCCGATGGATTGCCGGGTCTCCCCGTAAGAGGCGGCAAGCCGGTTCAGGACCACGTCGCGCGGGGCGCAGGCGCGGTCCCGCGCAAGGGCGGTGGTGCCGGAAAGAAGCGCCAGCGCCAGCAGGGCGGGGCGAAGGAGGGCATTCGGGGTCATGGTCTGTCCCTTCAAGCTGCGGCGCGCCGGGGCGCGGCCAGTGAGCAAGCCGCCTGAGAACGAAGCGGTGATTCAGCATGGGCTGACTGCCTTGGCTTCGCACCCTGTGCGACAGCCTGCCCGGATCTCTGTGCATTCCCTGTCTTGCGGTCAGGCTGCGCCGCAGATTCTGAGAAATGGTTAACGGGCAGGGCGATCTCTAGGATTGGGTCTATTTTGCCGCTGTTCTGCTGCTTTTTGCCGCTGCCATTCTTGGCGCCGGCTTTGCGCGCGCAGCGAAAACTTTCTGCGGCCGCGCAATTTTGCCTTGTATTAATCCGTCCGGGAATGCCATCAATGCGCAAGAAAATTACCTGATGGATCGTGACCCATGGATGCCCAGTTCCGCCCCTACCGTTCGCTGCTTTATATTCCCGGCTCCAAGCCGCGGGCCCTGGAAAAGGCGCGGGGGCTGGACGTGGATGCGATCCTGTTCGATTTGGAAGACGCGGTATCCCCCGATGCCAAGGGCGAAGCGCGCGAGGTTCTGACGGCGGCCCTGGCTGAGGGCGGCTATGGCAACCGTGCGCGGATCGTTCGGATCAACGGGCTGGACACGGAGTGGGGCCGCGATGACGTGGCAGCGATGAACGACAGTGCCGCAGAGGCGCTGCTGCTGCCCAAGGTCGACAACGCCGCCGATATCGAGGCGCTGGCCCAGCTGACGGATCTGCCGATCTGGGCGATGATGGAAACGCCGCTGGCGATCTTCAACGCGCTGGAAATCGCCGCCCATCCGCGGCTGGTAGGCTTTGTCGCCGGCACCAATGACCTGGCGAAAGAGTTGGGTTGCCGCAACCGCCCGGATCGCCTGCCCATGCAGATGGCGCTGCAGACCATGCTGCTGGCCGCGCGCGCCCATGGGGTGATCGCCGCCGATGGGGTCTACAACCAGTTCAAGGACGAAGAAGGGTTGCGCGCGGAATGCGAACAGGGCCGCGACCTGGGCTTTGACGGCAAGACGCTGATCCACCCGACCCAGATCGACATCGCCAACGCGGTCTTTGCCCCGGCAGAGGAAGAGGTGGCGCTGGCCCGCCGCCAGATCGCCGCCTTTGAAGAAACCGAAGCCACGGGGCAGGGGGTCGCGGTGGTCGACGGCAAGATCGTCGAGAACCTGCACGTCGAAATCGCGAAAAAGACCCTGGCCCGGGCAGAGGCCATTGCCGCGCGCAGCTGAAAGGCGCAATGTGAAATTGATTCACATATGCGAAAGGCACCGACATGGCACTGATCATCCTCGGCCTGATCCTCTGGACCTGGCCGCACCTGATGAAGGAATATTCCCCCGCGCTGCGCGCCCGGGTGGGAGAGAAGAAGGCCAAGCCGCTGGTGGCGCTCTCTGTGCTGCTGGCCATCGTGCTGATGGTCATCGGCTACAAGACAGCCGAATTCGTGCCGCTTTACACCCCGGTCTACGAGGCACGCCACGCCACCTACCTGCTGCTGGTGCTTGCGGTCGCGGCCATGGGCCTGGGGCATTCCAAGTCGCACCTGCGCGGCAAGATCCGCCATCCGATGTTCACCGGCGTGATCCTCTGGGGCGTCGGCCACCTGCTGGTGCGCGGCGACCTGGCCTCTGTCGTGCTGTTCGGCGGCATGATCCTGTGGGCGCTGGCGGGCTGGATTGTCACCAACCGCAACAACCCCGGCTATACCCCCTGGCAGGGCGGATCGCTGGCGGGGGATCTGCGCTTGCTGCTGATCACCATCGTGGCCTTCGTGGTCATCGTCCTGATACACGGATGGGTGGGCCCACAGCCCCTTCCGATTTTCTGACGAGGACCGCCATGAAGCTTTACCGATTTCTCTCCGAAGACGACACCTCTGCCTTTTGCCACAAGGTCACCAAGGCGCTGAACAATGGTTGGGAGCTGCACGGCAGCCCCAGCTATGCCTTCGACGCGGCCAACGGCACCATGCGCTGCGGCCAGGCCGTGGTGAAGGAGGTGGCAGAGGGCACCTATTCACCTGACATGAAACTGGGCGAGTACTGATGAAAACCAATCCGGGACGTTTCTTCGAGGATTACCGCCTGGGCGAGACCATCGCCCATGCGGTGCCGCGCACCATCAGCGGCGGCGAAAGGGCGCTTTACCACGCGCTCTATCCCGCGCGCCATGCGCTGCAGTCCTCGGATGAATTCGCCCGGAGCTGCGGCCTGAACGCTGCGCCGATCGACGATCTTGCCGCCTTCCACGTGGTTTTCGGCAAGACCGTGCCGGATGTCTCTCTGAATGCCGTGGCGAACCTTGGCTATGCAGAGGGGCGCTGGCTTAAGTCGGTCTGGCCCGGTGATACGCTGACCGCCACGTCAGAGGTCATCGGGCTGAAACAGAACTCCAACGGGAAGACCGGTGTGGTCTGGGTGCGCACCACCGGGCACAACCAGCATGGCGAGGCCGTGATGAGCTACGTGCGCTGGGTCATGGTGCGCAAGGCCAACCCGGAGGCACCGGCACCGGAGACGACGGTGCCCAAGCTGGCACCGGTGATCGCCCCTGGTGACCTGGTGATCCCGAGGGGGCTGGATTTCACCGGTTATGATTTCACCCTGGCAGGAGAGCCGCATCGCTGGGGCGATTACGCGGTGGGAGAGACCATCGACCACGTCGATGGCGTCACCGTGGAAGAGGCCGAACACATGCTGGCCACGCGGCTTTGGCAGAACACCGCCAAGGTCCATTTCGATGCCACCCTGCGAGAGGACGGCCGCCGCCTGATCTATGGCGGTCACGTGATCTCCATGGCGCGTGCGCTTAGCTTCAACGGGCTGGCCAATGCGCAGATGATCGTGGGGCTGAACGGCGGCGCCCATGCCAACCCCTGTTTCGCCGGCACCACGATCAAGGCCTGGTCCGAGGTGCTGGACAAGGCGGAAACCGCTGCCCCCGGCGTTGGCGCGATCCGCCTGCGCCTGGTGGCGACCAGCGGCGGGGCCCCCTTTGCGCTGAAGGGTGAGGACGGGAAGTACCTGCCGGAGGTGCTGCTTGATCTGGATATCTGGGCGCTGATGCCGATCTGAAGCCGGGGCAGGGCGGGATGAACCGAGTCCCCTTGAGGGCCGTTTTATCCGGCGGGATGAAGGGCTTCGCACCCCAAGGCGGCGCGGCGCGGGGCGGCGCGATGCGGTGCAAGTTGGTCGCCGCACAGCCTGCCTGAAAAACCGCTCGCTTGCGGTCCGCGCTGACGGCGGCAGGCGAAATGCACGCAGAATCAAGAAAAATAACCAAGAAAATCAGTCGGAATTGCCTGCGTCCGTATTTGTGATCACGCAATTTGGGCTTGTGATCACGCATATGACAAATGCGCCCTATTCAGGGGCAGAAAATGGCCACTGCGGCGCTGTGGGCAGATGACACCGGGCAAAACTTTGGTAGAACATGGCCAAGGCAAACCGAAAGGACATGTCATGGCCGATGTGAACCGGGGCAGCCGCCCACTCTCTCCCTTCATGCTTGGGAAGTACTACAGGTTCCAGCTCAACTCCGTCACATCGATCCTGACCCGGATCACGGGGAACGCGCTGGTGGTTGAAGCTTTCCTGATCGCCTGGTGGCTTCTTGCCGCCGCGGCAGGACCCGACTACTTCGATGTCGCGAATTTCGTGATCACGTCCTGGGTTGGCGATATCATCCTGCTGCTGTCGATGATCGGGCTGTGGTACCACGCCCTGGCCGGCGTGCGGCACCTTCTGTGGGACAATGGCTATTGCCTGGATGTCGAGAGCGCAGACAAGCTGGGCTGGGCGATCATCATCGGCACCGCCATCCTGTCCTTCATCACCATCATCTTCGTCTGAGGAGGCCCGGAACATGCGTTACCTGACCGACCGCAAGCGCGCCGTAGGCATGGGGGCTTCCAAGACCGGGACCGAACACCATTGGTTCATGCAGGTCTCTTCCATTGCCCTGATCGTCCTGGTGCCGCTCTTCGTCTTCACCTTCGGTCCCGTCCTTGGCGGTACCTATGAAGAGATCGTCGCCTATTATTCCCGTCCGACACCGGCAGTGATCGCAGCACTGACCATGGTTGTCGGCATGATGCACTTCAAGAATGGCTGCCAGATGGCGCTTGAGGATTACGTGCACGGCCTGGTGGGTCGCCTGCTGGTGATCTTCATCACCTGCCTCTCCTACGCCATCGCCGCGGTCAGCGTCTTCGCGCTGGTTCGCATCGCCCTTTAAGACCCGAGGTTCCCATGGCTGCTTACGAATACGAAACGCATGATTATGACGTGGTCGTTGTCGGTGCCGGTGGCGCGGGTCTGCGCGCCACGCTCGGCATGGCCGAACAGGGCCTGCGCACGGCCTGCGTGACCAAGGTCTTCCCGACCCGGTCGCACACGGTTGCCGCCCAGGGCGGTATCGCCGCGTCCCTGTCCAACATGGGCCCGGACAACTGGCAATGGCACATGTACGACACCGTGAAGGGGTCGGACTGGCTGGGCGACACGGACGCGATGGAATACCTGGCGCGCTCCGCCCCCAAGGCCGTCTACGAGCTGGAGCACTACGGCGTGCCCTTCTCGCGCACCGAAGAGGGCAAGATCTACCAGCGGCCCTTCGGCGGGCACACCACCGAATTCGGCGAAGGCCCCGCCGTGCAGCGGACCTGTGCCGCCGCCGACCGGACCGGCCACGCCATCCTGCACACGCTCTATGGTCAGTCGCTGAAGAACAACGCCGAGTTCTACATCGAATATTTCGCCATCGACCTGATCATGTCCGATGACGGTGTCTGCACCGGCGTCGTGTGCTGGAAGCTTGATGACGGCACGATGCATGTCTTCAACGCCAAGATGGTCGTTCTGGCCACCGGCGGCTACGGGCGCGCCTTCTTCAGCGCCACCTCTGCCCATACCTGCACCGGCGACGGTGGCGGCATGGTGGCCCGTGCGGGCCTGGCACTGCAGGACATGGAATTCGTCCAGTTCCACCCCACCGGCATCTACGGCTCCGGCTGCCTGATCACCGAGGGCGCGCGCGGCGAGGGCGGTTACCTGACCAACTCCGAAGGCGAACGGTTCATGGAGCGCTATGCGCCCCAGTACAAGGACCTTGCCCCGCGCGACTACGTTTCGCGCTCCATGACCATGGAGATCCGCGAAGGCCGTGGCGTGGGCGAGCACAAGGACCACATCTTCCTGAACCTCAGCCACCTTCCCGCGGAAGCCCTGGCCGAACGCCTGCCGGGCATCTCTGAATCGGCCAAGATCTTCGCCGGCGTGGATGTCACGAAAGAGCCGATCCCGGTTCTGCCGACCGTGCACTACAACATGGGCGGTATCCCCACCAACTACTGGGGCGAAGTGCTGAACCCGACGGCCGAGGATCCCAACGCCGTCGTGCCCGGCCTGATGGCCGTGGGCGAAGCCGGCTGTGCCTCCGTGCACGGGGCGAACCGCCTTGGCTCCAACTCGCTGATCGACCTCGTCGTCTTCGGCCGCGCCGCCGCGATCCGCGCCGGCAAGGTGGTGGATCCCGAAACGCCGCCCCCGGCGCTGAACACGGTCTCCATCGACAAGGCCTTCGATCGCTTCGACTTCTACCGCAACGCCAAGGGCTCCATCCCCACCGCAGAACTGCGGCTGGAAATGCAGCGCACCATGCAGAGCGACGCGGCGGTCTTCCGGGCCTCCGAGACGCTCAAGGAAGGCGTGGAGAAGATGGAAGCCATCGCGGCCAAGCTGCCCGATGTCGGCGTTACCGATCGCAGCCTGGTCTGGAACTCCGACCTGATGGAGACGCTGGAACTGGCCAACCTGATGCCCAATGCCATGGCAACCATCGTCGGTGCGGAAGCGCGCCACGAAAGCCGCGGCGCCCATGCGCATGAGGACTTCCCGGATCGGGATGACGAGAAATGGCGCGTGCACACGATCAGCCGCGTCGACGGCCCGAAGGTGGAACTGAGCTACCGCCCCGTGGTCACGGACCCGCTGACGACCGAAGACGAGGGCGGCATTGCGCTCAAGAAAATCGCGCCCAAGGCGCGGACGTTCTAAGGAGGACGCCATATGGTACAACTTACACTCCCCAAGAACTCCCGGATCAAGACGGGCAAGACCTGGCCGAAGCCCGCGGGCGCGACCAACATCCGCAAGTTCAAGATCTATCGCTGGTCGCCGGACGACGATTCCAACCCGACGGTCGACACCTACTTCCTGGACATGGACAAATGCGGTCCGATGGTCCTGGACGCGCTGATCAAGATCAAGAACGAGATCGACCCCACGCTGACCTTCCGGCGCTCCTGCCGGGAGGGGATCTGCGGCTCCTGCGCGATGAACATCGACGGGATCAACACGCTGGCCTGCATCTACGGGCTGGATGAGATCAAGGGCGACGTGTCGATCTACCCGCTGCCGCACATGCCGGTGGTGCGCGACCTGATCCCGGACCTGACGCACTTCTACGCGCAGCACGCCAGCATCATGCCCTGGCTTGAGACCAAGACGAACCGCCCCGCGAAAGAGTGGAAGCAGTCGATCGAGGATCGCAAGAAGCTGGATGGTCTTTACGAATGCGTCATGTGCGCATCCTGCTCGACCTCCTGCCCCAGCTACTGGTGGAACGGCGATCGCTACCTGGGCCCGGCCGCGCTGCTGCACGCCTACCGCTGGATCATCGACAGCCGCGATGAAGCCACCGGCGAGCGCCTGGACCAGCTGGAGGATCCCTTCAAGCTGTACCGCTGCCACACGATCATGAACTGCGCGAAGACCTGCCCCAAGGGCCTGAACCCGGCCGCAGCCATTTCGCACATCAAGCAGATGATGGTGGAACGGCGCGTCTGATCGCAGATCGACACTGAACATGAAAAACCCGGCCAGTTGGCCGGGTTTTTTGTTTCTGGGGCAGGGGAGCGGTCAGAGCCGCGCCAGAAGCTCGGCCTTCTTGGCGCTGAATTCCTCGTCCGACAGGATGCCCATGTCGCGAAGGGAACCCAGCTTTTCCAGCGCCGCAAAGATCTGGTCCGAATTGGCAGAGGGCGCGGTCTGTTGCGGGGCCGGTTGCTCCGGTTCGGGGGCCCCGGGCTGTTGCTGCATCGGCTGCTGGCCCGTGCCGCTGACCACGGGCAGCTGGCTGACGTAGACGGTGCCGAACTGGCTGGTAAAGGTCCAGTCCGCGCCGCCCGATTGCTGCTGGCCGACGCCGCCGATGATGTGATCGCCGGTGTCGTAGATCGTGACCTGCCCGTTCAGGTTCACCGCAAGGCGGCGCATGTTGGGGAAGATCGCGTAGCTGAGGTTGTTCTGGGACCCGGAGGAGGAGGGAGAGCCCAGCTCTGCCGGCCACCAGGTGCCGCCGCCAAAGCCATTGCCGAAGGACATCGACGGCCCGCCCTGCTGTTGGCCCTGGTAAGTGCCGCCGGTCTGCTGCGGGGCCGGGGGGTAGAAGGCCCCTTGGA
Source organism: Pseudooceanicola sp. HF7 (assembly GCF_011806405.1). Lineage (GTDB taxonomy): Bacteria > Pseudomonadota > Alphaproteobacteria > Rhodobacterales > Rhodobacteraceae > Pseudooceanicola. The sequence continues at coordinate 286,392 of NZ_JAATOW010000003.1, forward strand.
AGTAGCCGTTGGAGATCTCGCCGCAGAGGTTCGCAACCATGGCTTTCAGCCCGTTGTTGAACATGTCGCCAACCATGGTCATCCCGCCAGAGGACCATTGCCCCATGCCGCCCAGCTCAGGATGGCTGAACTGCGCCTGGTTGCCGCCCCCGCGGCTGACCGCATCCATCAGGCAGCGCACGGCGTCCTGGCTGATTCCATAGCGCTGGCTCAGGTCAGCCTGAAGGGCCGCGCCGTGTTGTGTCAGAGAATTCATCTTCACCCCTTTCCGAGGCTGTCGACTCAGGTGTCGTAGCGGCAGCTATCACGCGCTGGGCATTGCGGCCACCATCGGCGCGGCTGTCATGCAACTTTAACGGGGTGTGGGGGGCGTTCTGTCAACCCGGTCCGAAGGCGCTGCGGCCAGGGGGCCTGGAACGGGGGCCTGAAAGCGGACCGGTGCGGCAAAACCCTGCGCGAGGGGCGCGGGATTGCCCGCAGGCCGGGCAGGGGCCGATCAGGTGGGGCCGGCCCTCCGGCGGGTGCCGGGGCCGGTCCTGTGCGCCGGGCCCGAGAGGCCGGCGCGACGGCGTCACTCGGCCTTCTTGGCCTCTGCCGCGGCTTTCATCCGTGCCAGCAGTTCCTCTTTCGAGGACCGCCCGCCCGGCTGCTTGTCTTTTTCCTGCGACCTGTCGCCCTTGAAGCGCGGGGCGTTCTTGCCGACCTTCAGCCCGCCTTGCTTGCTGTAGTCCATGGGATCCTCCCGGTTGGATACGTGATCGCCGCTCTTAGCCGCAAGCCCATGCCCTGCACAAGATGCAGCAGGCGACCTTTGCACATGCAGCATAGCGGTCTTGATGCCTTTACGCGCCTCTTTTCGCCCCCGATGCCCTAGATAGCACCCGAGAGGGAGGAGCCGATCGAAACGCCGAAGGCCCAAAGTCATGAATACCGAGAAATCCAAAGCCGCCGACGCGCTGCGCGTCCTTGAAGAGCAACTGTCCTACTACAGCGCAGAAGTCCCCTCTGCCCAGAAGGACACTGCCAAGCCGGCACCGGAATATGTCCCCTATGCGGCCTGACCGCAGACCCATCCCGATGTCGCCATCCGCGCAGTCCCTCGGCTGCGCGGTTTGCGTTTGAAGGGGGCGGTTTCGCCCCCGGCAGGGACCACGCCCTGAAAGCGGCCCGGTCTGCTCTGGTGCCGCGCCGCGCCCGGTGCTAGGCGGGGGCCGCGTCGGGGTCTTGTCCCGGCTGCCCTTCGCTCCATGTGCCACTGGCAGGAGAAACCCATGGTCCTACTGGCCCCGATCATCATCGCCCTGTTCTTCTACATCGCCTGGAAGATGTACTCTCCGGGCACGCGGGATTGCCGCTGGCGGATGAACCGGGCCTTGAATCGTGACGGAAAGACCTACCTTCATTGTACCCATTGCGGTGCAGAGTACCTGTCCGAAGACGGGGCGCCGCCGAAGATCTGCGTCGGAAAAGCTGACGCAGCGTGAGCCCTAAAAACCACAGGCGAAAGTTGCAGGAAAATTTTCGCTTACAATGCAAATTCACCCCTTGATCGAATCCCCGACTTGAACGATATGCCGGCTCAAGACGCCAACGCACGCGCCTCTGGCGAGAGGGGTTACAAATCCCCTGCGGTTACGTAGCGACGGTAACGTCTCCCTTGGAACTGAGCGGTCATATATGGCCGGGTCTATTGGAGATGACCAATGAACGCATACGTAGCCGATTTCGCGGCCCGCAAATCCGTGCGCGAAGAGAGCCGGGTTGAAGCCTTTATCCGCCAGAACGAATTCGACCGGCCGACGCTGGTTCTGGATATCGATCGCGTGGCAGAGCAGTTCCACGCCCTGAAAGCGGGCCTGGGCCGTGCGCGCATCCACTATGCCGTGAAAGCCAACCCGCAGCGCGAGATCATCGAGCGCCTGGTCTCCATGGGCTCTGGCTTCGACGCGGCCTCCCGCGCCGAGATCGAGCTCTGCCTGTCCCTGGGCGCGCATCCCGATCACATCTCCTTCGGCAATACCGTCAAGAAACCGCGCGACATTGCCTTCGCCTGGAACGCCGGTGTCACCCTCTTTGCCGCCGACGCGGAAGAAGAGCTGGAGAAGATCGCCGAGCACGCCCCCGGCGCAGAGGTCTACATTCGCCTGATCGTCGACGCTTCCGAGGCCGACTGGCCCCTGTCGCGCAAGTTCGGCGTGGCCCGCGAAGGCGCGATCCGCCTGATGGATTATGCCGTTTCCCTGGGCCTGGCGCCCGTGGGCCTGTCCTTCCACGTCGGGTCGCAGACCAAGCGCGCAGAGATGTGGACCACCACGCTGGACCAGGTGGCCGCCGTCTGGCACGCCGCCATCGCGGCCGGCCACGAGCTGCGCCTGCTCAACATCGGCGGTGGTTTCCCGGCCTATTACGGTGAAGCCGTCCAGGGCCCGACCCCCTATGCCGCCCGCGTGATGGAGCTGATCGCAGAGCGTTTCGGCGATGTCCCCGACATCATGGCAGAGCCGGGCCGCGGCCTGGTGGCCGAAGCTGGCGCCATCGCCGCAGAGGTGCTGCTGGTGTCGCGCAAGTCCGACAGCGACCTGCACCGCTGGGTCTACCTGGATATCGGCAAGTTCTCCGGCCTGGCCGAAACCATGGACGAGGCGATCCGCTACCAGTTCCTGACCGAGCGCGAGCACGAAGGTCACGGCCCCTGCATCCTGGCAGGTCCGTCCTGCGACAGCGCCGACGTGCTTTACGAAAAGCGCCCGGTCGACCTGCCGCTGGGCCTGCGCTCGGGTGACAAGTTCATCATCCGCAGCTGCGGGGCCTATACCTCGACCTATGCCTCGATCGGCTTCAACGGCTTCCCGCCACTGGACGTGGTCGTCCTGGGCGACTGAGAGCAAGCAAACCAGAGATATCGCGGCGCGCATGATGCGCCGCGATGAACGGGCGGGCGAAGGCAACTTCGCCCGCCCTGCGCCTCCCTTCGGATATCGGGCAGATTTCACCGGAGGTCGAGGCGGGCGGGAGACCGTTCCACAGGACAGCAGGTCCGGCGGGCCATCGGGCGCGGCGCAATTTCGCGCCCCCGAACGCCCGCCGCCGATGCCGCAATCGCGCGGCCATCCTGGCGGACCGGCGCGGCGTGACCCCCCGCCCCGCCGAACCTGCCCGATTTCCGGGAGCCGGAGCGCGCCACAAGGGTCGCTGACCCGCTTGGGGACGGCGCGCCCGGCTCCCGGAACCACCTCTCACGACAGACCGGGAACGGGCGCGCAGGGCATCGAGCCCCACGCGCCCGTCGGGCTGCTGCGCATCCCGGCCCGCGCCAGTGGCGCGGGGGCGCCAGGTGGAAGGGGCGGGCCCTTGGGGCTGATGCTGCAAGCGGGCGTCAACGGTAGATAACGCAGGGCAGGGGGCTGTACGCGCCGGCGATTGCCGTGTCAGGTCAGGAGGTGGAAACGGCGTCCGCGTCGCCCTCTTTTCCAAGCGCATCCGCGATGGCCTGGGCAAGCTCTGACACGGGGGCCGGCTTCTGCAGGACCGGCACGTCCAGCTGGCGCAGCTCTTCGGTGCTGATATTGGCGTGGCCCGTCATCAGGATCACCGGCAGATCGGGGAAGCGCGTGCAGAGCGCGCGCACCAGCTCCACCCCGGAGATCCCGCCGGGCATGACGATATCGCTCAGCACCAGGTCGAACGCCGCGCCGCCTTCCAGCAGGTCGATCGCCTCTGCCCCGGTTTCCACGTCTTCGACGGTATAGCCGATCTGGTGCAGAATGGCGGCCAGCGGTTCGCGCAGATCCACCTGGTCCTCTACCAGCAGGATCCGCTGACCCGCGCCATGGGGGACGGCCTCGTTCGAGTTCGGCTGATGCTGCCCTTCTGCCGTCACGCGGGGCAGGCGCAGGCGCACGGTGGTGCCCTGTCCGGGCTCCGAATAGATCGACATGTCGCCAGAGGCGCGATGCACGAAGCTGGCCACGATCGACAGCCCCAGGCCGGAGCCGCCGCCATCGTCCTTGGTGGTGAAGAAGGGATCCGTGGCATGGCGGCGCACGGTTTCGTTCATGCCCGGGCCGTTGTCGGAAACGGAAATCTCGAGCTTGTGGCGGTTGTCCAGGGGGAAGGCGGGGTGGGGGGCGCCGTCCTAGGGGCGGACGCCCCCGGGGGTCCTGGCCCCGGGCCCGGCGGCCTGCCTGGGATCCCCCGCGGTCAGGGG
>NZ_JAATOW010000034.1 GCF_011806405.1 Pseudooceanicola sp. HF7
CCGCCCCCGCCGTGCTGGCGGCCGCCCTGCGGGTCGCGCAAGGCGATCCCGAAGGCGTCATGCTGGTCGCGCCCTCGGACCACGTGGTCCCTGATGCCGCGGCCTTCCACGCGGCCGTCGAGGCAGGCCTCGCGGCCGTTGAGGCAGGGAACCTGGTGACCTTCGGCATCACGCCGACCCATCCCGAAACCGCCTATGGCTACCTCGAGCTGGCCTCGGCCCCCTCGGGCACCGATGCGGTGGGGCTGTCGCGCTTCGTCGAGAAGCCCGACGCCGCCATGGCCGCCGAGATGCTCGCCGCCGGCAACTTCATGTGGAACGCCGGGATCTTCCTGTTCAAGGCCCGGACCATCGTCGAGGCCTTCGAGTCCCATGCGCCGCAGCTGATGACCCCGGTCAAGGCCGCGCTGGCAGAGTCCAAGGTCGACCTCGGCTTCCTGCGCCTGGCGCCCGGGCCCTGGGGCCAGGCCGAGGATATCTCGATCGACTACGCGGTCATGGAAAAGGCCGCCAACCTGTCGGTCGTGCCCTTCGCGGGCGGCTGGTCGGACCTCGGCGGCTGGGATGCTGTCTGGCGCGAGGGCGGTCCGGATGCGAACGGCGTGACCCTGTCGGGTGACGCAACCGCCATCGACTGCACCAACACCTTGCTGCGGTCGGAAAGCGAGCGGCTGGAAGTCGTGGGCATTGGCCTCGACAACATCATGGCCATCGCGATGAACGACGCGGTGCTGGTGGCGGACATGTCCAAGGCCCAAGACGTCAAAAAAGCGGTTACGGCGCTGAAAGCCAAGGGAGCGCCCCAGGCCACGCATTTCCCCAAGGATCACCGGCCCTGGGGCTGGTTCGAAAGCCTGGTCGTGGGCTCGCGCTTCCAGGTGAAGCGGATCCTGGTGCATCCCGGCGCCTCGCTGAGCCTGCAAAGCCACTTCCACCGCTCCGAGCACTGGATCGTCGTCGAGGGCACCGCCAAGGTGACCGTGGACGACAACGTCCAGCTGGTGACGGAAAACCAGTCCGTCTACATCCCGCTTGGCGCCGTCCATCGGATGGAGAACCCGGGCAAGGTGCCGATGGTGCTGATCGAGGTGCAGACCGGCGCTTATGTTGGCGAAGATGACATTGTCCGATATGAAGACGTCTACGCCCGCAGCTGAGCCGGGCCTGGAGGTCGGAGCGGGCAGATGAAGATCGCGGTTGCCGGGATTGGCTACGTCGGACTGTCGAACGCCATCCTGCTGGCGCAGCGTCACCAAGTCGTGGCGCTGGATCTTTCCGAGGAGCGCGTGCGCATGGTGAACGAGCGGGTCAGTCCGCTCGTCGATCCCGAGATCGAGGAATACTTGGCCGAGAAGACGCTCGACCTGACGGCCACCACCAATCCCGAAGAGGCCTATGCGGGCGCGAAATACGTCATCGTCTCGACGCCGACGAATTACGATGCCGAAACCAACTACTTCGATACTAGCTCGGTCGACCGGGTGGTGCAGGACGTGATCCGCGTCAACCCGGCCGCGACCATCGTCATCAAGTCGACTATCCCGGTGAACTACACCAACCAGCTGCGCGCCCGCACCGGGTTCGAGACCATCATCTTCAGCCCGGAGTTCCTGCGCGAGGGCCGGGCGCTTTACGACAACCTGCATCCCAGCCGGATCGTGGTGGGCGGCCGGTCGCAGGCGGCGGTGCGGTTTTCCAAGCTGCTGCAGGAGGGGGCGCTGGACCGGAACGTGCCGGTCCTGCTCTGCAACACCTCCGAGGCCGAGGCGATCAAGCTTTTCGCCAATACCTACCTTGCCATGCGGGTGGCCTATTTCAACGAGCTCGACAGCTATGCCCTGTCACGCGGGCTCGACACGCGCCAGATCATCGAGGGGATCTGCCTTGATCCGCGGATCGGCAACCATTACAACAACCCCTCCTTCGGCTATGGCGGCTATTGCCTGCCCAAGGACACCAAGCAGCTGCTGGCCAATTACACCGAGGTGCCGCAGAACCTGATCCGCGCCGTCGTGGATGCCAACCGCACCCGCAAGGACTATATCGCCGACATGATCATCGCACGGGCCCCGAAGGTCGTGGGGATCTACCGGCTGACCATGAAGGCGGGGTCGGACAATTTCCGGCAAAGCTCAATCCAGGGGATCATGAAGCGGATCAAGGCCAAGGGGATTGAGATCATCGTCTACGAGCCGAACCTAGAAGAAGAGCATTTTTTCAGTTCGCGTGTAATCCGAGACTTGGACGCATTCAAGGCAGAGGCTGACATAATCATCACTAACCGTTGGAGCCCAGATCTAGAAGATGTGGTCGCCCGCACTTTCACGCGGGATATCTTTGGTCTGGACTGACAGCGTGCGCTCATTATTTGATAAAACTATTCTCCGGGAATGCAGTTGGGTTCTGTCCTACTCAACAAATTTCTGCGGCTGCTGAAGAATACAGCCGCATAATACATCATATATACTGGGATGATATCCGACAGGATTCTCACTATGACCTGAGATGCAGCCCCGTTTGCTGACGAGGCCAAGTGAAGAACTAATGGGAAATAGATCGCTACTACAAAAACTGATTTTTGCATAACGGGCTGGAAACTAGTAGCCACCAAGCGCAATATATATCCAAAAAGGAAAGCGGAGCCAAATAACCCGACCCATCCGAAATTTATGTAACCTTCTGTGAGAAGGCTCGGAGGACGACCACTCTTCAATACCGTCTCCTGGAACACCTTCTCTTTAATCTCTTTACCCATACTTACGTCTGGTTTGCCGGGCCAGAAGCTGCGAGGAATTGGGGCAGTGATCCACGTGAGGTAGCTATAGCCCAACTTGTACTCCATCCTCGTCGGCACGCCGTCCAAAATGTGGGCAGTTCCATTCAAAGACATTCCATTTCCAGATTCCGCAAGCGCCGCGATCGGATTGACAAATACTTGAGTCTCGCCTCTTTGAGCTATCGCACGGAGACCCGTCATCGCAGAGAAAAAAACCAGCCCCGATATAATTATCGTGGCCGCGAAAACAATCGATACCTTACGATAGACTGTATAGACTAAAATAAATCCAAGCAGTGTGTAGAGGATAGTAGCCCTTGAACTGGATAGAAAGGGCAAGGCAATACTAAGCAAAAATAGCAATATAACAGCTGAGCGGGCCGACCAACTGAGCTTGTAGGGGCGCTGCATGTAATTTGCGAGCATCACATAAAGCATCGTCATTGCTAGGCCTGCGGCTAGGCGAAGATACCCAGCATTTCCATAGACCACTTCCCCGCCGGATTGGATCTCAATTGCGCGCTTACGCGACAGCGCCTGGAAGGAGAAACCGCCGGTGCTTTGGATAAAAGCCAAGGTTGCAAGCATAGAGATCACAAAGACCAATAGAGCAACTATATGAAGACCTCGGTTGGTAAAACGAGAATCATCAGGAAGCAACTTTTCGACCGCCACTCGTTTTTTGCAAGAGACGTATCCTGCCCCCACCAACAACAACGCCAACGACAGCCAGAGCCCACCAGACAGGAAGAAGCCAACCGGGTCCCCATGCATGATCACATCCCGTCGATGTCCTTCCCCGAAACTAATGATATAGCTGGTTCCCAGCGTGCCAATGACCACGTAGAGGACAAAGAACGTGTAGGGCTCGAACCCGACGATCTTGCGGTTAGTCGCTATTGGAAAGAACAGGATGCAGACTACCGCTAGATGTCCGACAGCGACCAGAAGATAGCGCTCGTCTACCCCTAGGATACCTGTCACCCCCAAAACAAAGAAGAAGACTATGTTCACTGAAAGCAGGAGCCGCAAGGTTTTCTTCACGAAAAATCTCCAAACACATTTCCGTGTCAGCATATCCAAGATGCCCACGGGAGCATACGCCCTTGTCCCTACGTATCAGTCGGAGGCAATCATTCAGCTTCCTGACATGGGGGGCAGGTGTCACGCATCACGACATGAGCGAGCTTCTACTGTCTGGTGGTGGGGGGAGCCAAGTACACCATGGCCAAGGCATCGTTTTCTAACGCCTTCGTGATAAGCAATTCGGTCTTCACATCAAGCTTTTCCTCGAGTTTGCGTGTCTTGGGCAAAATTATGCCTTTGACCCGGTCTCGAATCTTTGAGGAAAGCAACGGCTTGACCCCGTAGAGGTAAAGCCGCGAGCGCGATATGCGCTCCATCATCCCGCCGCGTGGAATGTAACGCTTGCCTTCCGACTTATTGCGATGTGATCCGTCAGGCCCCTGAGCCGGAGCGGCCACGCCCAGGAAGGCGCAGATTTTCGAAAGAACCGCGGGCCTGTCCGCTAGGTAATCCTCGAATCGGACGACAAGGATCTGAGAGTTAGGAAAGGTCTCGCGCCAAGGAGAAAGCTGCCAGTCGTAGCGGCTGTAAGAAAGGTATTCGGGGCTTTCTACAAGGGCTTCACGCATCGGACGGTTCTCGAATCCCATGCCCCATTGGTGATGGTACTGGCTAACCAGCCTCTTCACCGGATGGCGGGTCATATAGATGATCTTAAGGTTCTCTCCCAATACCCTCTTTGCTCTAGGGGCTACACCTTCGTAGGTTGGGCGCTTGGAATAGGCCGTCGATGCCTCACCGCAGAGGGCCCCAGCGGTGGCGCCCTCGAACTTTGCTAGGTACCGGGCAAGCCCATCGGGAGTCTCTACGGCCGGGTCAATTAGATCCTCAGGCTCCTTGTCAGGAGGCATGTAAATCCCGGGCAAATGCACCAAGTCCTCGTAAAGGGTCGTAGTGCCAGCCTTCATTGCACCGATGATCAGGAAGCTGGGTTTCTGGATCATGGTTCTGTGCTCTCTGTGATGCTAGTGGGAAGCCAGGAGATAATCATGCCGCCGCTCCTGTCGAGTGGTGACGGTTCCTACGGATGATTCTGATGCAAGCGCAAATCTGCATGATCGCCAGCAGGGTAGCCGAGGTGAGCGTGGCCCAAGACGCCCCGGCGGAGCCCAGATGGGGGATCAGCAGGTAGTTCCCGCCGATGTTCAGGACTAGCGCAATGATAGTCATTACGCCGAAAGATTTCTGGTAGCCATTCATCAGCATGAAGGAAGTGGACGGAATCCCCATACAGGCGGAAATCTGCGCTATGGCTAAGATTCGAAGAGTGGGCGCTGCGGTAACGTAGTCATTGCCGAAGATCCAAAACATGATCTGTTCACTGAAACCTATCAGGCCGATGGTAATCCCCCCAGGGAGCAAGAAAGCAAAGAGGAGGCTCCCGTAGAAGAGCTGTTCAGCCTTCTTCATGCGTCCCGAGGAGATATAGCTACTAATCTGCGGGCTGAGCACGGTACTTAGTACCACCAAGGGGAAAGTTTGGACAAAAGTAACACGCAGCGCCACGCCGTAGAGGCTCACCTCTTCCAGGGTGGAAAGTGGAGCGATCATGATTACGTCAGTACGGTTCATAATCAGCTTGGCCGACATACCCACAAGAGCAGGTAGGGCGATACCCATCCAGAGGCGCATGCGATAGTGGGGCGCAGCCTGCGCCAGTTCAGCGGGATGGGAACCTTTCATGCAGAACAGGCCATAGCCGACTGCGATGAGACTGGAGATTGCATAAGCGTAGACTGCCGTGCTCGCACTCTGGATGTTAAGCACGACCACCAGCAGGCAGATCAGCAAAGGGGGCAGCAATTCGTCCACCGCGATGCCTACACTGGGTCGCCTGTAGCCGGCTAACATGTTACGCACGAGGCTGCGTAGAGACATCATCGGGATCAGGATCGCACCCAAAACGAGACCAGTGAACAACTTGTGTTCTGGCCCCAGCCCGTAGGCGAGTGCGACCAGAAGCACGCTACAGATTAATGCGGCAGTGATCGCGACGGGATAAGCGGCGCGAAGCAACCCCTTCAGCCCGTTCCAGTCCTGTCCGGCTACATAGGAGGGAATGAACCGTGTCACCAGGGTGGGCCAGCCAAGCCCGCCGAGTCGCCCAGCCAAGAGTCCGAGCCCAAGCGCATAGGTGAAGAGGCCGTATCCTTCCGGACCGAAGCGCCGGGCCAGAAGGACAGCCATACCAAGCTGGGCAAAACGGGCCGGTATAGCAACAGCCATGGACCCCGCGAAAGCCCGGAGGAATTGTCCGCGCAGTTTCGCCCTGAGTACGCTCATTCAGTTTCTCCGAAACAGAAGTCAACCAGCTGTCCGAAGGCACCATTTGCATTCGCCACGAGACCATGGAACCGTTCGCCAGCCTGCGCACGCAAGGGAGTCAGGCCGGCCTCTGAGGCTTTCACCCGCGAGATGAAGGCTAAGGCCTCGGCCGGATAATCGGCATCGGGTGGCAGGCACCAGTCTGTCAGTCCAGCTAGGTCGTCAGCAATACAATGACCACCATAGGCTAGGACAGGGGTCCCCACGGCCAAAGCCTCGAGGTTAACGATGCCTTGGGTCTCGTTCCGGTACAATGAAGGAAACAGGAAGATGTCAAGCTCGCGAAACCACGCCGTCTTCTCTTCCCCAAAGATGGGGCCGACCAGTTCAAGAGCTGGACCGAGCCGCTCCGCCGCCGACTCGGCGAAATCCCGGTCTGCTTGGCTGGAAAATGACCCTGCTAAGGACAGACGCGCAGGAATGCCCGCTTCTAGCAAGGTCTCAAGCGTTTCTACCGCACGACCGAGTCCTTTCGCCATGTTCATACGAGACATATGCCCTAGGCGCCAGACCTCGGGGTGGGAGGCGCGTAGGGCGCTTCGTGTCTCCGGCCTATCGGTGTCGAGACTGATAACATTTGACATCGACGTAGTATGATTAATCGCCGGGTAGCGCTGTGCCAAGTTTGCCGCCATTGAAGGGCAGATGCACAGGTGAACTGCCCGTGGACCCGCTGTTTTGGCTAGCATGCGCATGAGAGGGAGCGCCCTGTCCACATGAGCTCTGGTGTGATGATGCAAGACTATACGCCTCGCACCACCTAAGCGGGCAGCAGCGGCATAAGCTACGGTGTTGACCATCCCACGGTTTGCATCAACCGAAATATAGCAATTCCTGCCACGCCCACCAAAGACTAAGCCCGAAATTGTCCCAAGGGCTCTACCGGCCTTGATCAGCATATCCTTTGGTTTGCTGCCAGTATCGCCCCGTACGATATCATAGGCAATCACACTAACGCCCTCTGGCGCTTCACGAATCAACCTGTCATGGATGTGAAGTGTCATAACGGTTTGACCGGTGATTGGGCCGGGGAATGGCCCTACATAGTTTAGGGAGCGCACTGAAAATGCCTCATTCTTTTCTTGGCAAATTGATAAAGTTGTATTGAGATCTAGCCAGAAGTTCTTCTGGAATGCCGGCCATAAGCACTCCTCCCTCTGCTATAGGCCGGAGCCCGACAAGAAGTTGTTCAGTCGTACTCTCAATACCTAGGAGCGAACCCGCACCGTAGAGCGAGGCTAAATCCCGCACTTTAGCGCTCCCCGCTAGCGGCAGGACCGGGGCTCCAGCTGCGAGGCCCAGGATCAAAGGGTGCATGCGCGAGCTGACCACAATACCCGCAGCACTATATAGGGACATCGCCTCCGAGACGGTTTTTGGAATTATAACTTGCGCGGCCAAATCCGACTGCGCCTCTATCTCGTTCTGCACAGCATTGGCAAATTCTAAGTCGTAGCCAGGTCGGACATCATGGCATACTAAATCCAGCTTAGCACTTCCAGCCGCCTGTGCCAGACGTATGGCCAAGCGGGCGTAATCACCGGCGGTGTAATGGGTTACTAAAGGGCTTTGATGAACTGCCAAGCACATGTGCCTATGATCGCGCGATGAGCAAGCATCCGCGGCTACAACACCTGAGAACACTACATCGGCCGTCACTTCGATACGGTCACTTGACACGCCGCAGGCAATGAGCGCCTCGCGGGACTGGATGTCGCGTACACGGATCACATTGGCTAACTTCGCTAGCCGCCGCATGAAGAACCTTGAGGCCGGGAATTTCTCAACAGCCCTAGTGCCAACACCCAGAAGCATTACTTTCTGACCGAAGAGGCGAGCCAAGAGTGCAATTGAGAATAGATATCCTGGACCTTTGCCGTTCTTCGAGCCGTTCAACATCTGGCCACCGCCAATGACGAGCGGACCTTGACGCAGCCAAGAAATAATGGTGCGCCAATCCTCGCGGCTGGCTATATCGGTCTCAGACATTGTATAGCCGGTCTGGTCCAGTACCGCACGCGAGACGAAACAGTCGAGCCCGATGCGGGCGCCTGGGAAGGCCCGGCTAACTTGTGCCCGCATGGTTTCAGCAATAGCCTCATCACCAATGTTTACACCCCCGAAGGCACCACAGATCGTCACGCGATTTGTCATTGAACGGCGGTGTCCTGCTTAAGGCACTTATGATTGAGTATGCTTTCGTAGTAATCCTGCGCGGCACTCAGAAGTCTGCGGACTTTTACGGTCTCGAACTCGTCACGATAGCGAGATTTAAGCGCTTCTTTCTCAGCTGAGGGTACGGTCTGCCGGGCGATACTAGCCTCCATGTCGCCGCGCTTAGCCAGCCGGCTAAGTCGTTTTTTCTCAACGGCTGCCCGCGTCAGTGCGTCTTCTTCAGGTGAATTCTCATAGGGTATAAAGTTGGTGCCAAACTGAGCATTCATGCGGCGGATCGCCGGGGCGAAATCCGCAATGACTTCTTCGAAAAGAGCCGGGGTCCAAGCCTGAGGAATGCGCAAAATTGGACGGTGAAAAGCGATGTAAAGTTCGACGGCCCGTGCCGCTGACATCCGACCGCCGTGGTAGACACAGAGCGACAACGCGGCGGCTTTGGGCGCCCGGATGACCACCAATGCGGGAATAGCGTATCGGTTAGCCAACAAAATTTGGGCAGGGGCGTGGAAATGATTGCCAATGTTCAACGGCCCTAGCTGTGCTCGCCGGAATGCCATGGTGCCAAAAGTGTTTCCCGACCGGGGATATCCCTCGATCACGACAGAGTCGCCGGGCCTAACGACCCGGCGCTCAAAATCAGGGGATTCACCTTGGCGACCAATCAACGGAAAGACGACGGGGGAGGCCCGGAGAGAATCGCGGAACATGCGGGGCAGACTGGACATATCGCTTCTCCTTTTTGTTCAGGTTAGACGTGGTCCTTTAGCCATTCTATTTCTTTCTCTTGCTCTTCGTGGAGCATACCAAGATCAAGCGTGACAAGCTTATTTCTAATTTCGCCTGCCCCCACGCGCCCGAACAAAGCCGAACGAGGCGACGGGGTGAACAGCATGGCCGGACTCCCAAAGGCCAGGGTCGCCACGCAGGCATGAACCCGGTCCGACAGGGTGAAATCAGCGTTGGCGTAGATGTTGATGTAGGTCCAAGGCTCGTCCGATGCCGTCGCGTTCGACTGGCGATAGATCTTGTGGGTGATGTGCGGGAAGAAGCGGTGCTCAGGCCGCACGATCAGCCGGCCATCGAAGGTCTCCGGCAGCTTCCGCTTGTCGAAGTAATCAGCCAGGTAGCCCTTAATCTTGCCCTTGTGGGCATACTTGTCGAGGAACTTCGGCACCGAGACGAAGTAGGTCTTGCCCTCGATCTCGACTTGGCGGGAGTTGTACTTGTCCCCCGGATCCGAGGAAAAAAGCTCCGGCTCGGGGTAGCGGTCGAAGTTGGAGGTGATGTACCTGAAGCCTTCCCGGACCTTGAACGGGTTCACGCAGCGGTTCAGGAAGTAGCCGCTGTCGATGCCGTCGTACTTCGGCACGCCGGGCAGCCAGTCCTTGATGATCCCGTAGGTGCGGTCATCGCGGGTCGAGATCAGATAGGGGGGGTATTCCTCGAGGAAGCTCTTTACCGCGGCGATCTCCTTGTCGGTGAACTTGAAGAAGGCCGACGAGAGGAAGATCACCTTCACGCCGTTGTCGCGCAGGGCGCGGAACGCCTTTTCCCAGCTTTCCCGGATCCAGCCACCCAGAACCGGACCCTGGACGACCAGGTAGTCGATATCCAGGTACTGGGCGAAGTCGACATAGGTCTCCGGGTTGCCCTTGAACTTGTTGTGCAGGGTCCGGTAGTTCGGCTGGTCTTGGAAGAAACCGACGGCATCTTCGCCGAAGACCCGCTTGAGAACGTATTCGCCACCGAGGTTGAAGAAGGCATTGCCTACGTTCTGTGCCCATTGCCCGCCGACAAGGGCGACACGCGGTGCCGGCTTCTGAGCCAGGGGGAAGATCTCAGACATCCATGGATTCCTTTTTTTTAAGCTCTTGCTGCCAGTCGGCATAGGTCTGGGTGATCCCGTCTTTCAGCGAACGGGCGTCGTTCCAGCCCAGCCCGTGCAGGGTCGAGCTGTCCATCAGCTTGCGCGGCGTGCCGTCAGGCTTGGTGCTGTCGAAGACCAGCTCGGCCTCGTAGCCCACCACCTCGGCGATGGTCTCGGCCAGTTCACGGATCGTGACCTCGGACCCGGAGCCGCAGTTGACGTGCTCGTAGCCGGAATATTCCTTCAGCAGGAAGACTAGCGCATCGGCCAGGTCGTCGCAGTGCAGGAATTCGCGCAGCGGCGTGCCCGATCCCCAGAGCTCGACCGAGGCGGCACCGCTTTCCTTGGCCTCATGGAACTTGCGCAGCAGGGCCGGCAGCACGTGGCTGGAGGTCAGGTCGTAATTGTCCCCCGGTCCATACAGATTGGTCGGCATGGCCGCGATCCAGTCGCGCCCGTATTGCTTGCGATAGGCTTGGCACAGCTTGATGCCGGCGATCTTGGCGATCGCGTACCATTCGTTGGTCGGCTCCAGCGGGCCGGTCAGCAGGCTGTCTTCCGGGATCGGCTGCGGCGCCATTTTGGGATAGATGCAGGACGAGCCGAGGAACAGGAAGCGGTCCACGTCATTGGCGTGCGCGGCCTCGACGATATTGGTCTCGATCTGCAGGTTGGCCAGCAGGAAATCCACCGGGTGGGTGCTGTTGGCCATAATGCCGCCGACCTTGGCGGCGGCCATGACGATGGCATCGGGTTTCACCTCGGCCATCCAGTCGCGGACCTGAGCCTGCTGCGTCAGGTCGACCACCTCGCGCCCGGCGGTGATGACCTCGCACTCCTCGGAGGCGAGACGCCGCACCACGGCGCCCCCCACCATGCCGCGATGCCCGGCAACCCAGATGCGTTTCCCGGTAATGTCCCAGCTCATGCGCTCATCCCTCCACGCTGACCGGCAGCTCCAGGCCGTGCTCTTTCAGCAGGGCGTGGCGCTTGGCGGTCTTGAGATCCGAGGCAACCATCTCGGCGCACATTTCCTGCGCGGTGATCTCGGGGACCCAGCCCAGGACTTCCTTGGCCTTGGTGGGATCGCCCAGCAGGGTGTCCACTTCGGCGGGGCGGAAGTAGCGCGGGTCGATCCGCATCACCACGTCCCCGACCTTCAGCGCCGGAGAGATGTTGTTGTCCACGGACTTGACGGTCGCCGTTTCCTCGACGCCCTCGCCGGTGAACTCCAGCTCGATGCCCAGCTCGCGGGCCGACCAGGTGATGAACTCACGCACCGAGTACTGCACGCCGGTCGCGATGACGAAGTCCTCGGGTTCGTCCTGCTGCAGCATCATCCACTGCATGCGGACATAGTCCTTGGCATGGCCCCAGTCGCGCAGGGAATCGATGTTGCCCATGTAGAGGCAGGGCTCGAGACCCATGGCGATATTGGCCAGCCCCCGGGTGATCTTGCGGGTCACGAAGGTCTCGCCGCGGCGCGGGGACTCGTGGTTGAACAGGATGCCGTTGCAGGCATACATGCCATAGCTCTCGCGGTAGTTCACCGCGATCCAGTAGGCGTACATCTTGGCCACGGCGTAAGGGCTGCGCGGGTAGAAGGGCGTCGTCTCGCGCTGTGGGATTTCCTGCACCAGGCCGAACAGTTCCGAGGTCGAGGCCTGGTAGAACCGGGTCTTCTTCTCGAGGCCGAGGAAGCGGATCGCCTCCAGCAGGCGCAGGGTGCCGATACCGTCGACGTCGGCGGTGTATTCGGGCGCCTCGAAGGACACGGCTACGTGGCTCTGCGCGCCGAGGTTGTAGACCTCGTCCGGCTGGATCTCAGAGATCAGGCGGTTCAGGTTCGAGGTATCCGACAGGTCCCCGTAATGCAGCTTCAGCCGGGCATGATCGACATGCGGATCCTGGTAGATGTGGTCCACCCGCTGGGTGTTGAACAGCGAGGCACGGCGCTTGATCCCGTGAACTTCGTAGCCTTTTTCCAGCAGGAATTCAGCAAGGTAGGATCCATCCTGGCCGGTGATCCCCGTAATCAGGGCTTTTTTCATTGGATATCCCTCGAACTTTCAAACTTGTTTTCACCTTCGGACGATACGCCCGACAAGGTTTCGAATTCTGATTTCGTGCGGCTGAGAATGGCATCCATGTCCCAGCGTTCAATCGCCCTAAGCCTGGCCAGGCGGCCAAGCTCCCGACGTTCTTGCGGATCCTCCAGAAGCTCTTCCAGGGCGGCGGCCATCGCGGCGGCATCCCCCGGCGGGGTGATACGCCCGACGCCGTCGACCTCGTGGCCTAGGGCGGTATCGGGCGGGGTCGTCGCCACCACCGGCCGGCCGGACGCCAGCATATTGGTCAGCTTGGAGGGCAGCACCAGGTCGGCCGCCCCGGCGATCTGGGGCAGCAGGTGGACATCGGCCATCCCAAGAAGGTCGCTCAGCTTGTCCAGCGGCTGCAGCGGGAAGAAACGGATCGAGGGGATTCCCTCGCTCATCGCCTCCAGCCCCTTGCGCATCGGGCCATCGCCGCACACCGCGATGGTCAGGTCATCGCGGTGGCTCAGCAGGCGCGCCATCTCGGGCAACACCTCCAGCCCCTGCTTGTTGGCAAGGTTGCCCGAATACAGCGCCACGTAGGGCGTGGTGATGCCCAGCTCCGCCTTCATCGGCGAGACGCCCTCGACTAGGCGGACCTTCTCGAGGTTGGCCCAGTTGCGCAGCTCGTAGATCCGGTCTTCGGGGACCTTCTTCTCGCGCAGCTTGTCCAGCATCGGCCCCGAGATCGAGCTGACCCGGTCAAAGCCGCCCAAGACCCATTTCTCGAAGCGCTTGGCCATCCGGCCGATGCGGCTGTCCTCCTTCAGCAGGCCGGTGGCGAAGGCCGCCTCGACCTCGTAATCCTGGATGTGAAGCCAGGCGGTGCCGCCGACGCTGCGTGCGGCCATCCAAGCCACCGGGGCGGCGGCCATCGAGGGCACGATCATCATCACCACGTCGGGACGCCGGCGCAGAGCCTTCCACATGGCAATCGGAAAGGCCGACAGGGCAAAGGTCGCGTAATGCAGGATGCGCTTTGCGCCGGTCGGGTTGGAGGGGACGTAGATCGGGCAATGGGCGATCCTGACGCCGTTCTCGCTGACCCGGCTCTTCCACCAGGGACGCCGCCAGCCATCAAAGACCCGCCAGGCGGGGTAATAGGGCAGGGCCGTGACCACATCGGTTTCGACGCCTTCCTTTGCCATCCATTCCGCAAGGCCGGTGGTATAGACCCCGGTCGAGATCAGCTCTGGCGCATAGTTGATGCAGATCACCAGCAGACGCATCGGACCCTCCGGTCAACGGCGCAGGCCGGGCGGGACCCTGCAGGTGACAGCCGCGTTTCGGAAGCGGTAAAAATCCTTTCCGCTTCCTGGAGGCAGCAATCCGACATTTTGATAAACAAGAAAAAAACCAATCTTTTAAGAAATGCGGACGATCGTCGAAAACAGCTTCCGGCGCCCTGACGCAGTTGTTCTCGCGAGAAAAATACCAGTTCTGCTGCGGGCCACAGCCTTTGCCATATTCTTTCCGGTGCGAATGTGCATTCCCTGCCCCGCTTCGCTCAGAAAAAGGGCGGCGGGACGGGCCGGGCGGCGCGCCCCAGACGGGGCTACGGTCACCGCCCCGTCTGGCCGAAAACGGCCTGTGCCGTCTTCAGGAGCAGGGTGCAATCCGTCACCAGGGAGGCCATGGACAGGTAGCGCACATCCATCTGCACGCGCTCTGCATAGCTGACGTCGTTGCGCCCCGAGACCTGCCACAGGCCGGTCAGGCCCGGACGCACGGAAAGATAGGCGGTGCGGTCGACCCCGTAGCGGACGATCTCGTCCCGCACGACGGGGCGCGGACCGACAAAGCTCATCTCGCCCTTCAGCACGTTCCAGATCTGCGGCAGTTCATCGAGGCTGGTCGCGCGCAGGACATGGCCGAGGCGCGTGATTCTGGGGTCGTTGGCCAGCTTCTGATCCCGGCGCCACTCCGCCAGCGCCTCCGGGTTCTCGGCCAGGTATTCCTTCAGCTTCGCCTCGGCGTCCACGACCATGGTGCGGATCTTCCAGCAGCGGAAGGCCTTGCCGTTGCGGCCGACGCGACGGTGCCCGAAAAAGCCCACCCCTCCGTCGAAACGCGTGGCGACCCAAAGCGCGAAAATGACCGGGATCAGGATCGGAAGAAGGAGAACGGCAAGGACGAGGTCGAAAAGACGCTTGCCGAAGGTCATGTAGAAAGTCTGGCTGTCCCGGCGGAGCACCGTACGGCGTCCACGGTCGGTAACGGGAACGGATCTGGCAACATTTCTAAAATCAAAGGTCTTCACGATGAGCCTCCTTACGGCGCCAACTGAAACGTAACTACTTAAATATGAGGTCCTATAACACGAAAACTTTCGAGGCTGCACCTTACCTTTCAAGAGGGTATTTAGTTTTGCCGCGAGTGTCGAGATGCAGGTGCAGCAAGACCTGGGCATATCCCCGCTCAGACCAAGAAAAACCGCCCGGGGCCTATTTTTCACGCAGCGCCGCCCCTGTCCGCGCTTCCGGGCACGCTCGGGGCCCCGCCCTGCCGAAAGCCCATCGCTCAAAGGGCCGCGAGCCGGAGAGACAGGAAAATTATTGCGGTAACATTCCCGCACCCGACCGGCGAGACGCCTGACACGCAGCCATGCCGCAACGCAGCATAAGTGGGCGCCACATTGCTGAGGAACAGGGTCCCTTCCCCGCCCTCAAGGAGCCCACGACGCACAAGCCCTAGACAGCCCCCCCCCGGGGGCCTGCTTTTTGGCAGAAAACCGCTGCCGCGCCAGCTTTATTGCTTGGCACCCCCCCGCCATAGACCTAACCATTCAGGGAATTAGTCTGTAATCGCCGAGTTCGCATGTGATAGCGTACGGAAACTGAAGCGGGATCCCCAGCCGCCACCCTAACGTGCAAAGTCCATCATGCAGACGCCCTGGAACGTTCCGGGCACTTCACCTTCCATATAAGTTTTTTCATGAATCGTTCCATCTCAAATCTTTCCCCCAACAGCACAACCAAGTCACATGAAGAGACAGCCGGCGACGAAGTGGTTGACTTGGCTTCGCTTTTCAACACCCTCTGGCGTGGCAAGTGGCTGATCACCACCGTGTGCATAGCAAGCGTGCTTGTTGGCGTTTACTATGCCTATGCAGTCGCTCGACCAGAATTTACGGCAAGCTCGGTTGTCATTCTTGACACGAACCAAGAACAGGTCGTCGACCTTGGCAGCATATTTCCGGGCATGAGCAGTGACGATACTGCCATCAACTCCGAAGTTGAAGTGATGCGCAGCCGGGTCCTAATCGGTCGGGTGGTCGATCAACTCGACCTAACGAGCAACCCCGAATTCAACAGCGCTTTATTACCGCCGTCCTTGGTATCTAGGCTGAAGCTCCGCGTGATTGACATGCTCAGCGGACCGGACCTAGCTAGTGAGCTCACCGAAGAAGAGACTGCGGAACGTGCTCGAGACCGCGCGATCAATACCGTACTGAACAAGATCGTCATCCGAAACCTGCCCAGCACCCTCGTCTTCGAGGTCCGCGCGACGACCTTCAGCCCGACTATGTCCGCGGCCCTGCCCGAGGCCATAGTGCAGACCTACATCAACGACCAGCTCCAGGTAAAACTGGACCAGATGGACGAGGCCACCAACTGGCTTTCCGAGCGCGTCGCAGAACTGCAAACCCAGCTTGAAGAGGCAGAGGTGCGTGTCAACGCGTTCAACGCCAGTACCGATCTTGTCAATCCGGAAATGCTGTTGGCCAGCGAACGCCAACTCAAGGAAGTGCGCACCCGGATCGAGGACGCCAAGACCACTGTCGCCGCCCTGACCGAGCGCCAGGAGCAGGAAGCCTCGGCCACCACCTACGCCGAGAAGGCCGAGCTTTTCAACGACGCCCAGCTAAGGGGCTTCCTGCCCAGGATCGACGAGCCCGCCATCGCCCAGGCCTTCGATACGCGCTATGCCCAGCTGGTCACCCGCGACCAGTCCGAGCTTCTGCGCGCCCAGAACCAGCTTGCCGTGCTGCAGAATTCCGAGAAGAGTCTGTCCCAGCAGATAGAAACGCAGAACGCCGACCTGATCCAGCTGCAACAGCTGACCCGCGAAGCCGAAGCCACCCGGCTGCTCTACGAACACTTCCTGACCCGCCTGAAAGAAACCTCGGCGCAGCAGGGCATCCAGAGCGCCGACAGCCGCCTGCTGTCACATGCAGTCCAGCCCCTAATGCCCTCGGCGCCGCGCAAGTCCGTCATTGTCGCCATGGCAGCGATCCTCGGTTTCATGCTGAGCAGCGCCATTGTCCTGATCCGCGAGATCCGCCAGAACACTTTCCGCATGGCGCAGGATCTCGAGCGCAAGACCGGCTACACCGTCATGGGCCAGATCCCGCTTCTGCCGGCCCGTGCCCGCCGGGACGTGCTTCAGTACCTCGTCGACAAGCCGGCTTCCTCGGGGGCCGAGGCCGTCCGCAACCTGCGGACCTCGGTGCTGCTCTCAAATGTCGCCAACCCGCCGCAGATCATCGGGACCAGCTCCTCGGTACCCGGCGAGGGCAAGACGACCATGTCGCTCTCCCTGGCCCAGAACTTCACCGGCATGGGAAAGAAGGTCCTGATCATCGAGGGCGACATCCGTCGCCGGGTCTTCGGCCAGTACCTCAACAGCACCCAGCAAGAGGGGCTGATCACCGTGCTGAATGGCAAAAAGACGCTGGAAGAGGTCATCCTGACGGACGATCGCGTGGGCCACGGCACCGATATCCTAATCGGCGAGAATTCTTCGGTCAACGCGGCCGACCTGTTCTCCTCCGCCGCCTTCAGCAAGCTGATCGCGGAAGTGCGGGAAAAATACGACACAATCATCATCGACACCCCGCCGGTGCTGGTCGTGCCGGATGCCCGCATCGTCGCGCAGCATGTCGATGCCATGCTCTTCGTCGTCGCTTGGGACCGCACCCCCAAGAGCCAGGTCACGGCCGCGCTGCACATGTTCGAGGCCTCCGGCCAGAAGATCAGCGGGCTAGTGCTGAACCAGATCAACCCTAAGGGCATGCGCAACTACGGCTACGGCGGCAAATACGGCGGCTATGGCGCCTACGGCTCCTATGGCGGCAAGTACTACGAGAACTGATCGCCCGCTACTCTCCCCCAGCCACGCGGGGCTGCCTTCCGGACCGCGCCGGGCCTCTGAACGGGGCCCTTGGCCATGCTGCTGAAAGTTGCGCCGCTCTTGACGCCTTGCGCGGCCTTGGCGGCAGGCCGAGGCTTGCAGAGCGTACCCCCGCGATGGATAAGAACCAGAGGCGCCGGCACAGGCGCGGGGCGGTTTCGCCCGGCAGGGTTTGCCTTGCACCAATTTTACGATGGCCCAAATTTACGGGCCGGTTTTCGATTGGAGATCATTTTGGATTACGAGAAGCTGACAACCGTGATGCGGACACTTGCCCTGGAAGCCGGCGCGAAGATCATGGAGATCTACGATGCCGACGATTTTGAGGTGAAGACCAAGTCCGACGAAAGCCCGGTCACCGCCGCTGACGAGGCCGCCGATGCGCTGATCTCGGGGGGGCTGCGCACGGCCTTCCCGGATGTGCTGCTGGTGACCGAGGAACAGGCGGCCACGCACGAGGAAAGTGCCGCCACCTTCCTGATCGTCGACCCGCTCGACGGCACCAAGGAATTCATCAACCGTCGCGGCGATTTCACCGTCAACATCGCGCTGGTGGAAAACGGCACGCCGACCCGTGGCGTGGTCTATGCCCCGGCGCGCGACCGCATGTTCTATACGCTGGAGGATGGCTCCTCGGTCGAGGAACTCGGCCCCTTCGGCGAGACCGCCGGAGAGCTCAAGCCGATCCGCGTCGCCGCCAGCGACAACAGCGCGCTGATGGTCGTGGCCTCCAAAAGCCACCGCGACCAGGCGACCGACGACTACATCGGCAAGTATGCCGTGAAGGACATGAAGAGCGCGGGCTCCTCGCTGAAGTTCTGCCTGGTGGCCACCGGCGAGGCGGATCTCTACCCGCGCGTCGGGCGCACGATGGAATGGGACACCGCGGCCGGCCATGCCGTTCTGCAGGGCGCCGGCGGCAAGGTGGTGCGTTTCGACGACCTCTCCCCGCTGGTCTACGGCAAGGAAGGCTATGCGAACCCGTTCTTCATCGCCTATGCTCCGGCCGTCGACCTGAAAGAGGCCTGAGCGCAAGCCCCATGGCGCATATGACTGCTGATCCCGGACTTCGCGGTCCGGGAGACCTGCCGGACTCGTCCCGCCACCACCAGCCGGAGGGTCCGGATGTCCTTTCTTGACCTCGGACCGACCGGGCAGGCCGCGCTGTGCCTGCTGGTCGTGCTGGCCATGTTCGTCATGTTCGTGCGCGAGACCTACCCGACCGAGGTGGTGGCGCTGGCGGGCGTGTCGCTGATGCTGATGCTGGGGCTGCTGCCCTACGACCTGGCGCTCTCGGTGCTGTCCAACCCGGCGCCCTGGACCATCGCGGCGATGTTCATCGTCATGGGCGCGCTGGTGCGGACCGGCGCGCTGGAAGCCTTCACGCAGATGGTCTCGACCCAGACGGTGAAGCGGCCGCGCTTCGCCTTGGGCATGATGTTCGCCTTCGTGCTGGTCTCCTCGGCCATCGTGTCGAACACGCCGGTCGTCGTGGTGATGATCCCGATCTTCGTGCAGATGGCCCGGGTGCTCGGGCTGTCGCCCTCCAAGCTGCTGATCCCGCTCAGCTACGCGGCGATCATGGGCGGCACGCTGACCCTGATCGGCACCTCGACCAACCTGCTGGTAGACGGCGTCGCCCGGCGCCAGGGGCTGGAGCCCTTCTCGATCTTCGAGGTCACGCCGGTCGGCATCATCGTCGTGGCCTGGGGCATGTTCTACCTCTGGGCCGTGGGCCGCTGGCTGCTGCCGGAACGCGATTCCATGGCCTCGATGCTGACCTCGCGCTCGAAGATGAAGTTCTTCACCGAGGCCGTGGTGCCCCCCGACAGCAACCTGATTGGGCGCGAGGTGACCGGCGTGCAGCTGTTCAAGCGCGACGGGGTGCGGCTGGTCGACGTGGTGCGCGGCGACGACAGCCTGCGGCACAACCTCAAGGGCGTGGAGCTGCAGGTCGGCGACCGGGTGGTGCTGCGCACCGAGATGACCGAGCTGCTGAGCCTGCAGAGCAACAAGAGCCTCAAGCGCGTCGACCAGGTCAGCGCGGTAGAGACCACCACCGTCGAGGTGCTGATCACGCCCGGCTGCAAGATGGTCGGGCACCGGCTGGGCTCGATGCGGCTGCGGCGGCGCTACGGGGTCTACCCGCTGGCGGCGCACCGGCGGAACCAGAACATCGGCCAGCAGCTCGACCAGCTGGTGGTGCGGGTGGGCGACACGCTGCTGCTGGAAGGCGCGCCGGCCGATATCAAGCGGCTGGCCAACGACATGGACATGGTCGACGTCAGCCACCCCAGCGAACGCGGCTACCGGCGCAGCCATGCGCCCATTGCCATCGGCGGGCTGCTGGCCATCGTGGCGCTGGCGGGCTTCGGCGTGGCGCCGATCCTGATGCTGTCGGTGCTGGCGGTGGCCCTGGTGCTGGTGACGCGCTGCATCGACGCGGACGAGGCCTTCGGCTTCGTCGACGGGCGGCTGCTGGCGCTGATCTTCTCGATGCTGGCGATCGGCGCGGCGCTGGAACACACCGGGGCCGTGTCGCTGATCGTGCAGGGGCTGACGCCGCTGATGGCGAACCTGCCCGGCTTCCTGGTGATCTGGGCGATCTACCTGCTGACCTCGGTGCTGACCGAGCTGGTGTCCAACAATGCCGTGGCGGTGGTGGTGACCCCGATCGCGGTCGGGCTGGCCCAGGCCATGGGGATCGACCCGCGCCCGCTGGTCATCGCGGTGATGATCGCCGCCTCGGCCAGCTTCGCCACGCCGATCGGCTACCAGACCAACACGCTGGTCTACGGGCCGGGGGGCTACAAGTTCACCGACTTCCTGCGCATCGGCATCCCGCTGAACCTGTCCATGGGGCTGATCGTCAGCGCCGCGATCTCGCTGCGCTGGCCGCTTGGCTGAGAACGATTTGTCTGATCCCCGCGGGCCACGGCCACGCAAGGCCGTCCCCCCGGGATCACGCGCGAAGGCTCACGCCCGCAGGAAGGCGACCTCGTCCTGCGTGACATGGGCAGCGGTCAGCACACCGGTCGCATAGGCCCCGGTATCGGTATTGATCCGGCCCGCCTCGGAGGCGGCCTCGTCGACGACCGTGTGCCCATGCACCACCCAGGTGCCATCCTCGCGCGGGGTGGTCATGAAGGCCGGGTGCCCCCAGACCAGGGTCTGTTCATCCTGGTCCTCGAGCGGCAGCGCAGGATCCGCCCCCGCATGGAGCACGGCCACGTTGCCGGTCTGCCAGAGGGTCGGCAGTTCGCGCAGCCAGGTCTCGAGCTTGTCGCCCATGGCCAGGCGCAGCATGTCGCGGACCTCGTTCCACGTCTCCTCGGAGGCGGACTCCGAGGCCGCGCCGACGCGGAAGCTGGCCATGGTCTGCAGCCCGCCGTAGCGCATCCAGCGCGGCCCCGAGCGGGCCGGCGCATCGAGGAAGTTCAGCAGCATGTCCTCGTGGTTGCCCTTCAGGCAGATCACCTTCTGCGGCTCCGCGGACTGCATCTCGTGCAGGCGGCGCAGCACCTGTGCGCTTTCCTCGCCGCGGTCGATGTAATCGCCCACGAAGACCTGCCGGATGCCCGGCGCCCTGTCCTGCATCAGCGGCAGCAATCGCGCGAGCAGATCGTCGCGGCCATGGATGTCTCCTATGGCGAAAAACGGCTCGTCCGGGGTCAACGGAGCGGAAAATGTGGGTTTTGAGGTACGGAAGCGTTTGAAGAATCTCATGGCCACGGGATAGGCCATTTATTCAAGCCTGTCATGTCTGCCAGAAAAGAAGCCTAGACGGCGGATTCTTGAATATCAGCGAAAGCCGAGGCCTCCACGGGGGTGGCCCTGACCGGCAAACTACGGCTATGTCATGCCAACAAGACTTCACGAGGGACCGGAACTGAAATGAGACGCAGAGGAGGGCGGGGGAACCTGGGCCGTTGTGCATGTGCGGCCGCTCTCGGGATGATGATGACCCCTGCCCATGGGCAGGAGGGAAGCGGCATGCAGGCCCTGCCGGCCCTGGGCTTCTACGGCACGCCGGGCCTGATCGACATGCCGACCGCCTACCCGATGCCGGATGGCGAGGTCTCGCTGAGCACCGACTATTTCGCCGACATGGCGCGACTGGCTTTGACCTTCCAGATTACCCCGCGGCTGAGCGGCAGTTTCCGATATGCCCTGATCGACGATTTCCGGGCTTCGGGCGGCAGCTATTTCGACCGCAGCTTCGACCTCGACTACGTGCTGGCCATGGAAGGCCCCACGACTCCGGGCCTCAAGATCGGGCTGAGGGATTTCGGCGGTACCGGGATCTATGCCAGCGAATATCTTGTCGCCTCCAAGACCTTCGACACCTTCCAGGCCTCGCTCGGGCTGGGCTGGGGCCGCCTGGGCAGCTACAACGGCTTCAGCAATCCGCTCGGGTTCCTCGGGGACCGGTTCGACGACCGGGGCGGCATCTCGGGTTTCGACGAGACGGGCCAGGTGGATTTCGGACAGTGGTTCAGCGGTCCCGCCGCGGTCTTCGGGGGGCTGCAGTACCGCCCGAACGACCAGGTCGTGCTGTCCATGGAATATTCCTCGGATGCCTATGTCACGGAAAGCGAACGGACCGGGTTCGAGCACAACTCCCCGATCAACGTCGCCGCGACCTATCGCTTCCGCAACGGCGTCGATCTTTCGGCGGCCTATCTCTACGGCTCCTATGCCGGGGTGCTGCTCAGCTACCATTTCAACCCGAAGGCCCCGCCGGGTCCGGCCGGTGGCCGCGAAGGGCCCGGGCCGCAGGTGGTGCCGCGTAGCGCCGCGGCGCTCGGCTGGGACAGCGCGCAGCTGGCGGACGCCCCGGTGGAGGACAGCCTGTCCGCCGACCTCGGCCTCTCGACCAGCGGCGGCGGCCAGGCCGCGCAGGGGCTGGAAGGCGCCGTGTCCCGCAGCCTGGCCGGCCAAGGGATCGAGATGCTGGCGTTCGAACGCGAGAGCGGATCGTCAGTCCGGATCTGGCTGCGCAACAACCGCTGGCAGAGCGAGGCCCAGGCCCTCGGACGCGCCGGGCGCGCGCTGACCGCCGTGCTGCCGCCCGAGGTCGATACCATGGTGCTGATTCCCACGCGCGACGGTATCGCCCTCTCTGCGGTGACGCTGCGCCGGTCGGACCTGGAAGAGCTAGAAGAGGACCTCGACGGCAGCTGGAAGACCTTTGCGCGCGCCCAAGTGGTCGATGCCGCGCAATACCCGATGCCGCGCGACTATTTCCCGCGCTACGGCTTCGGGGTCGGCCTTTACGGCGGGCCCACCCTGTCCAACCCCGACAGCCTGCTGGCCGAGGCCGGGCTGCGCTTTGATGCCTCCTACACACTGCTGCCCGGCTTCAGCCTGTCGACCCAGATCCGCCAGCCCGTCCTGCGCACCGGCAGCGGCGAGAGCCCCACGGGGACCTCCTCCAAGATCGCCCCGGTCCGCTCGGATGCCGGGCTTTTCGAAGACAGCATGGATCCCGAGATCACCGAGCTGAAGGCGGATTACTTCTTCCGCCCGGGCGTGGACCTCTACGGGCGCCTCTCCATGGGCTACCTTGAAAAGATGTACGGCGGCCTTTCCGGCGAGGTCCTGTGGAAACCCGTCGCCAGTCCGCTCGCCCTGGGGCTGGAACTGAACTACGCCCAGAAACGCGACCCCGACAGCCTCCTGGGGATAGGGGATTACGATACGATGACGGGCTATGCCTCGGCCTATTACGATTTCGGCGGCGGCTACATGGGCCGCGTCGATGCCGGGCGCTACCTTGCGCAGGACTGGGGGACAACCGTGGCGCTGGACCGCGAATTCGGCAACGGCTTTCTGCTCGGCGCCTATTTCACCCTGACCGATGTCCCCTTCGATGATTTCGGCGAAGGCTCCTTCGACAAGGGCATCCGCTTCTCCATCCCGCTGACCTGGCTGACAGGCGAACCCTCACGCCGGACGGCCAGCACCACCTGGCGTCCGATCAACGGCGACGGCGGTGCAAGGATGCAGATCTCCAACCGACTCTACAACGAAGTTCGCAGCGGGCATCTGCAGGAGCTCCGGGATGGCTGGGGGAGGTTCTGGAGATGAGCCGTCCCTTCGCCCTTCCCGCCGTGCCCCTCCTCGCCGGTCTTGCCCTTGCCATGGTGCTGTCCGGCTGTGCCTCGGATGGAGAACCCCAGCGGGTCACGCGGGAGGTCGCCGCACGGATCTTCCCGGGCGTGCGCGCCAGCCTGGTGCCCACGCCGCGCTACGTCGCGCTCGAGCAGGTCGGCCGGCCGGCCATGACCGTGATGGACGAGCAGAGCGGCACCAGCTCCATCCTGCGCCGGCTGAGCCTGTCGCAGGACGGCCTGGAAACCTGGCTCGCCCCGGATGGGGCGAGCTTCGCCTTCCGCTCCGGTGTGCTGGTCGCGACGCGCGGCGCCGGCGACACGCTGATGGCGGCGGATGTCTCGGAACTGCTGTCGATGTTGTCACGCCAAGCGGGGGGCACTGCCAAGCGCTTTCACTCGGCCCTTAAAGGCAACAATGCTCTGGACACGACCAGCTATGTCTGCACCGTCAGTTTCCAAGCGACAGAAGGCGGACGCCAGGCAATCGAGGATTGTACCGGTGTGGACGTGGCATTCACTAACACCTACCGCATGGCCCCCACCGGCGCGGTCCTGGCCTCGCGCCAAGTCCCGGTGCCCGGCGGATCCCATTTCAGCTTCGGGGGGGCCGGCCAATGACCCTGCCCGAAGCCATGACCACTCATAGAACACCCGGGGCCGCCTCTAGCGCCCATGGGTCAAAGTCTTTTCAGCTCCGAGAGGAAAAACCGTAATGCGAGCCCTCTTTTCCATTCTGTTTGCTGTGTTCACCTTGACGGGCTGCGGGGTCATTTATCACAGCCCGTCCGTCAACAGCGTGAGCCGCGGCGACAGCAAGGTCCGCGTGATCCCGATGACCGCACAGAACATCATGGTGGCCAATCGCGCGTCCTATCACCCCAAGACGCTTCCGGCGATCTTCTCCCAGACCGCCGGAACCGGCAGGGGCATGCGGGGCGTGGGCGCAGGGCCCGAGCCGGCGCTGGACCAGCTGACCCGCCCCGTCGGCCTGGAAACCCGCATTCCCCCTGCCGTGCAACCGGGGCCCTACCGGATCGGCGTGGGCGACGTGGTGCTGCTGGCTACCCCCCAGACGGGCAATACCGTCGAGCAGCTGTCCGGCCTGCTGGCGGCACAGAATTCGCGCCAAGGCTACACGGTGCAGGATGACGGCGCGATCGCGATCCCGAACGTCGGGCGGGTGAATGTCTCCGGCATGACGCTGGAAGAAGCCGAAGCCACCCTGTTCCAGCGCCTGGTCGAGAACCAGATCGACCCCACCTTCAGCCTGGAAATCGCCGAGTTCCATTCCAAGCGGGTGTCCGTCGGCGGCGCCGTCGCCAATCCCACCGTGGTTCCGGTGACCCTGACCCCGCGGTACCTCGACGAGGTGCTGACCGCGGCGGGCGGCGTCACGACGACGGACCTGGATTATGCCAGCATACGGATCTACCGGGATGGCACCCTTTACCAGATCCCGCTGACCGAGCTCTATTCCAATGCCAGCCTGCAGCGGATCCAGCTGGTCGATGGCGACAGCGTCTTTGTCGACACGACCTATGACCTCGACTTGGCACAGGCCTACTTCACCGAGCAGATCCGCTTGGCCGAGTATCGCCAGGACGCGCGCGTCTCCGCGCTCAATGAGCTGACTGCGGAGGTCAACCTGCGCCGCGCCAACCTGGACGAGGCCCGCGAGAACTACATGACCCGCCTCGACCTGGACTCGGTCGATCGCGATTACGTCTACCTCTCGGGCGAGGTGAAGACCCAGTCGCGCTACGCCCTGCCCTTCGACAAGGTCGCGAGCCTCGCCGATGCGCTCTATGACAACGGCGCGGGCGTCCCGACCCGCACCGGGGATGTCAGCCAGATCTACGTGCTGCGCGGCTCGGACGACCCGCGCGAGTTCTCGGCCATCACCGCCTGGCGCCTTGATGCACGCAACGCCACGAACCTGATCATGGCGACCCGGTTCGAACTGCGGCCCAACGACATCATCTTCGTGGCCGAGCAGCCGGTGACCAAGTGGAACCGCGTCGTGGACCAGATCGTCCCGTCGCTGCTGACGACAAGCGCGGCATCGGTGATCGAGTGATCCAGAGCCGCTTTGCCCTGCTGAAGCGCAACGGGGCCGGTCATACGCCGGCCCTTGGGTCTCGCTAGAAACTGTGTCTATTCGCGCGGATTGAGATTCTAGGATATGTCTCTGAGTCTGTTGTCCACCTACAATCATTCTGTGGCCTCGCATAGTCCCACTGTCATGTGGAAACTGGCGCCAAGTCGTTTATGGCAGCGGGTTCACGTGGTGTCATTTTTTTCGAGTTGCGGCAATTCGACGATCAACAATGCCGCCTAGACTGGCCCAGTTCGCCTCTGTTGGACAAATCCCGTGAGGTGTCCATCTCGTGAACTCAGCATTTTGGCTGGGATGAATTAGTAACCCCACACCCACAACCCAAAAGACCAGGAACTGGCCAGCCGAAAAGGAAGCGCTGCAGCGCGGTGGCTCGCTGAAGGACTGGGTCGACCTCGGGACATTGCTCCACAATACCCTGCCGGGCAAAAGATGGCACCGGGAACAAGGTCGATTGCGAGGACGAGTGGCATGCCAGTAAGCAATGTGGTTCAAAACGGTGGCTCTGCCGCAAGAACCACTTCGGGATCCGCGAGGACACGCTCGAGATCCGAACCCTTGAGAGTTCACTGGCGAATCCCACTGGTACGAAAGAGCCAGGTGATGGGATAGCGCATCATGGCAGGGGACTTCGACCGGCAAGTTACTGAGCTCCAGATCCGGATCGCAGCGATCGACTGCTACACAGCGCTCGGCATACCCCGTCACGGACGGCTGTGGGATAAATCCGTCCGGGGAAAAGTGAAACTTAGACGCCACTCGATTTATGCAACATGTGTAACCGCCCCTTACGCAATAGGTATGTTCAGAGCTGATCCAGGCGCGCCATCGGGTGCTGACATGTGTCCGGCCTTTGATGGGGCCACCTATATGCCGCGGGCTCGTATAATGTTCGAAGGTCGGGTCCTGTCCAAGAAATGGGGAGTTTCTCACCTTCGGGACATTCACCCAAGACCTGCACGATCCCGCGTGTCCAGCGGCACTCGGATCTGGCCCGGGGGCGACATGAAGAATTGGCCCATCTTCATTTTGATGCAATTGTTGTTTGGGGTCTCGCGGAAGCGGTAACTGTCGCCCCGGATCGTGACCAAGTGACTGTGGTGAAGCAGCCCATCAAGGATCGCCGACGCTACGGCTGCATCGCTGAATACAATTCCCCCTTCACCACTGCGCGGTTTGAGGTGATCAGAATCGCACCGCGCTCGTAGCGCCGGCAGACTAACTGAAAGAACAGTTGCGCCACATCTGGCTCCAGCGGCAGGTGGCCCAGTTCGTCGACGATCAGCAGCTGCGGCCTGGCATAATGCGTAAGCCTTTCCTCAAGGTGGTTCTCGGTCTGCGCCTTTGCAAGATTGGCGACCAGCTCCACCGCGCGAGTGAAGAGCACCGTGTATCCGGCGACGATTGCCGCCCTGCCGAGCCCCACCGCCAAATACGTCTTGCCGACGCCGGGAGGGCCAAGCAGTAACGGAGAATCTCCAATGGCAATGAACCGCCCTGTCGCAAAGACCCCGATCTGTGCATGATCGATTGAGGATTGGGCATCGTCGACGATACGCCCACGCCGGCCGGCGCTGCGCCGATGGCAAGTTACTTCCACACCACCATGCGTGATGCGCACCGTCTGGCTCGTAACCAGCACACGAACCCGCTCGAACAAGCGCCATGGAACCGAATAGGCATTGGTATCCATCTCAACCGCAAAATCCGGTGCAACACGACAGCTTAGTTCCCGCGTCGCCATGAACGATCCACCATGCGGCAGGAGCTCCAAGTGACCGGCTTCCTCGCGCGCAAAGCACAGGTCCGACGCCTACCCGAAAGAGCTATGGATCCGTTAGTCGGCGACCTCTCAAGACCATTGTGCAGATGCACCTCCAGTGCCGCGAAACTCTCGAAGGTGCGCCCCGCCCCTGCATTGTTCTTCACATAGCGGACGACGCAATCGTACTTGCTCTTCGTGCGCGACCTGAAGGGCGCACCAGCCTCGACCTGACCATTCCAAGTGCCGGGCGAAGACGTGAAGCTGTGGGTTCGCCACAACCTCAGGGACTCAAATTAATTCTAATGCAACCAAAAGAGAAACCAACTTTTACAAGCCATCAACACTAACATTGCACACTAAAGAAAGAAAATCGGTAAAAATGTAGCGAACCCATGATGAAAAACATTTCATTTGAATCTTTTTCCGAACTACATACTAGCCTTCAAAACAACATAGGCATAAGCCAAATAGCCAATTTTAAAATAGGCGACCAAATCACGCTGCGAGATTCAAATTCGAAACTGATGTATGTCTCCGCTCATCAAACCGATGCAGACGTCATTATCGATAATCACAAATTCGAATACATGCCAGAAAATGGAACTGTATACACATCCGGACTTGGCACTCAACCAGGGCCCGATTTTGACAACAGTGCCGTGATCTCCAAGCTGATGCAGATGGTGCAGTCAGGCAGGGCTGAGAAAGTAATATTTGACCATGATGAGCAAATTTATTTCTCCGAAACCATATTCTGGCAATCAAACGCAGAATACTTATTCGAAGGCGGCCTTAGGTATACCGGGAGCAACACGAACGCAACCATGCTAGGTCAAATAACCAAGCCAGATGTATCGCGTATGCAAGGAGTGGAACAATCCGCTAATTTATTAGGAGAGCTATCAGAAGGCGAATGCCTTGTAAGTATAAAAGGATCTTGGAATTACAAAGAAAGATCCTATACAAACCCCGCTAACTATTCCCCCAAAGCAGGAGACTTAGTCTTCGTCTGCACAACCGACAACCTTTCATATGACGAAAAAAGAGCCGTTCCCACGTACTCAGTTTTGAGAAAGATAGTCTCAGTCACAGACGAAGGCATAGAGCTGGATAAAGGCGTTCCAGGAGACGGCGAGTATTTCATCTCATATGGCACATTAGGCCATAGTAAAGTTCCGTACGGTGGCGAGGGGAATACTTATATTGCTGAAAACGTAACCTTAAAAGGTGAAATTTATTCCGACCTCGCAATACCAGTAAACTTCTCGGCAAGCATTAACACCAAAACTGACCTTTATGTGGAGGGAAGATCGCTGGTTTATGGAAACGGCCAAAGAGATAGTAAGGTAGTTGTCTCCGGAAAATTTACTGACAATAATGAGATAAAGATATTCTCCGAGAACTTCGATATAACTATGCGAGGAGAATATGTTGGGGGAGATGCCAAGCACGGTTCAATGATCGCAACCGGCGAAAGAGGATTGTCGGGCACATTTCGAGAAATAGATATTAACGCAGAAAGCTGGAACGGAAGCG
Source organism: Pseudooceanicola sp. HF7 (assembly GCF_011806405.1). Lineage (GTDB taxonomy): Bacteria > Pseudomonadota > Alphaproteobacteria > Rhodobacterales > Rhodobacteraceae > Pseudooceanicola. Next base: position 28,989 of record NZ_JAATOW010000034.1, read on the forward strand.
GCGATGTACTATTTATCGCCAACGAAAACATCGAGATAATCAGCGCAAATATCATCGCATCTCCACAAAATGCCTTTGTAAGAGTGGGGTCCGCAAGCCCTAGCGTGGCGGCAACTGGTTTAAAAATTGGAACTATGAAAGTTACCTCTCCAACAACAATTTCTGGAAACTACTTCGTCGTTCACGAAACTGTGGAATCGTTCTCCGTCGAGAATTTAGAAATCGAGGGCTCCACCAGCTCAAGAAACGGAGTTTTGATTAGGGGGGGCGGGAGCATTGAAAAAATAGAGCTGTCAGACACTGGACTGAACATTAAACATAATAGCTCAACTTATATCGGCCAACTAATATACTCCAAAATCGAAGCCGCCGAAGAAAAATTTTACAATTTCACGCCGCTCCCCATAGAATTCTTCGCCATAAGTAATAACATTAGCAAATCGATAGTCGGATCTGGTTCCGACAACTACGTTATTGGGAGCCGCGAGAGCGAGCTCATAGAATCCAATGATGGAGATGATACTATTGTCTCTGCCTCGGGTGATGACTTAATCATTTCCGGGTCAGGCGACGACCTAATTTACGGAGGTAGCGGCAATGACCTTATTTTTGGTGGAAGAGGTGATGATATCATTCGTGCAGGTCATGGTCGTGACGTGGTTTTAGGAGACGAAGGAAATGATACTATTTTGGGAGCAAGCGGATTAGACCATTTTTTTGGAGGTCAAGGAGATGATTTTATAAGGGGGTCGTCGTTGTCATCCTCTATTTTTGGAGGGAGTGGGGATGACACTATTAGAGGAAATGGAGGGTTAGACGAACTAGATGGCGGTGGAGGAAATGACTTCATTCATGGCGGATTTCAACCTGATTCAATTTTTGGTGGATCGGGAAACGATAAACTATTTGGTGGTGTTGGATACGATATTCTTTACGGTGGGTCCGGAGATGATGTGCAGTTCGGTGGAGCCAATGCGGATAACTTGCACGGAGAAGACGGTATCGATCGTCTTTTTGGTGAAGACGGGCTTGACCGGATTTTTGGCGGTGCAGAACAGGATTTTATTTTTGGCGGCAATCATGCTGATGCTGTTTTTGGCCAAGCAGGCAATGACTTTCTATACGGCGGCGCGGGTAAAGATCGGGGCTTTGGAGGAATATCTAACGACGCTATTTTTGGCGGCACAGGAAATGACACATTAAGTGGCGGATCTGGATTTGATACCATCTACGGAGGGCCAGGAAATGATGTTTTATTCGGAGGCTACAATGCTGATATTTTTGTTTTCTCAAAAGGGGGAGGCAGAGATAAAATCGCTGACTTTGCTGTCGGAAACAAATATGAGCGCATTGACCTTTCCGGGCTAGACTACGGGACGAATTTTGACGGCATGATGTCGAAAAATGCTGTTCAGTTGCCTGAGGGGGTATTGTTAATTTTCGACAGCAAGAATAGCTTGCTGTTAAGTAATCTTGCGCTCTCTGACTTAACGTCGGAAGACTTTATTTTTTAGGCTATGTAGATGCAAGGTGCATTTGTAGCGCCTTATTGCTTTACCCCGGCCTGAGGCGTGACAGCCCCTTAGCAGGCCAACGTTAAGTTAGGGTGAGGACTCGGTGTAATTTCATAGCCGATAAATATCGATTGCGGCGAGGGCGCTGGCTTCGCATCAGACCTTGGGATGGACTGTTGCGTTAATCTCAGGCTTCCGCCAGCTTTAGGGTTTTGAGGTTGAGCATGCCGCGTCGAACCCCGTTCAAGCACCACCGCTTCCCGAGAAACATCATCCTTTGCGCGGTCCGCTGGTACCTGCGCTATCCGCTGTCTTACCAGGATGTCGTTGATCTGCTAGCCGAGCGCTGCGTGAAGGTTGATCGATCGACGGTCTATCGCTGGGTCCAGAAGTTCGGCCCGGAGCTGACGAAGCGCACCGAGCGTCATCTGCGCCGCGCCAGCGTCGATTGGCACGTGGACGAGAGCTACATCCGCGTCGGCGGCAAGTGGCGCTACCTCTGGCGAGCGATAGATGCGAACGGTCAAATGGTCGACTTTCGTCTGACGGCCCGGCGGGATGCCAAGGCTGCCAACGCCTTTCTAGAAAAGGCAATTGAACGTGTGAGGCTCCACCGGCCAGTGACGATCTGCACAGACAAAGCCCACGCCTACCGGCTTGTGATCCGCGAGATCAATCACCGGTATGATCCGCACTTCGACAGCATTCGGCACATCGACCGAAAGTGGCGAAACAACCTGATCGAAAGCGATCACGCCGCGATGAAGCGTCTCCTGGAATATCGGCAGAGCTTCCGGTCCTTGCGAACTGCCAAAGCGACTCTGAGCGGCATCGAGACAATCCGCACCATCAAGCGCGTCCATGTCTATGACAAACAACCGGGCGTCCACGGCGAAATCGCGTTCATCGCCGGCCTGTTCGAGGCAGCGGCCTGACAAACGGCCACGTGGCCGGCCCGATTCAGCCCGCCCCAACTAATGCAACAGTCCCCGGCAAAGCCGTCGGTCCGCTCAACCAGCTTGCCTAGCTGTTGCATTCAGCTAGGCGCTTCAACTCATCAGAAATCGTGAGTTCTAGCCTCTGGCGGCGTCCCTCTGCCATCGACCGCACCTGATCTGCAAAATCGAGCACATGGCCGGCCAGGTGACGGATCGCCGTCAGATCTTCATCAGCAAAAGGTAGAGGCTGACCCCGCTGCTTGGCTTCGTTCATCCGCTTGGCGATCTGGGTCACGTTGTTCCCAACCTTGTTGAGCGCGCCTTTCATGCTATTCAAAGCCTCGACCAGCTCGGCGTCTGGCAGCGCCATTCCGTTCGTGTTGCGGATCACGTTCCGAAGGGCCTCGCTACGGTTACGTATGCCCGCTGTCTTCATCTTCTCATCGAAAATAGCCAAATCGGCCGGGGAGACACGGCAGACCACGGTTTCGGTTCTGCTGTTCCTCTCCTCCCGGATCTGCCGCATCGTCTCGGCACAGCGATAGATCGTTCGAACCGTAACGCCATATTCGCGCGCCAGGACCGCCGGGCGGACCCCTTCTCTGACCTTCTTTGCAATGCTTTGCCGGGTTGTGTAATCGAGTTTTTTGGCCATTTGTCACAAATGTCATACGTCACTATTTCCTGCCATCTTCACACAACCCAAATCAAGTCTTTTCAGACGAGGGCTCAGAAACGCAGAGTGAAGATCACCCACGCACATAAGCGCCCCCTCAGAGACGCTGAGAGGCCCCTAGTAGGGCCTGCTCAGGTCGGTGGTAGGGGGGGGCTGAATGGGGCCAAGCGCGCAGATCGCGCTGTATGCGCTTCTGAGCGGCTGAAGACGGAGCAAGGATCGCTTAGCATCAGCTAGGGGCTGTCTGCCCCCGCGCCTGGCGGCGCTCCCCCGAGGATACTTTTGGGAAGATGAAGTCAGATCCGATGATCTGGTTCAGTCGCATCCGCTACCTGTTCTAGGATCACAGACGGCACAACACCAATCGCGCGGGCAAGCACCACCAGCTCAACGACGTCGATCCGGCGCTCGCCACTCTCGATCCTAGCAACCAGAGACTGATGGCACTTAAGGCGCTCGGCCATTCCAGCCTGCGTCAGGCCCGCCGCTTTCCGAGCGTCGATCAGCGCCTCGCATAACGCCACATGTCCTGTGCTTCTGATCGTCTTCGCCATGTCGCTGCGCCACCTCTTTCGGCGCAAGCGATAATCTGCTTTTCAGATTATCTAAAAACTGGATAATTCAGTGTATTTTAGACCAGCTCCGAGGAGACGCCCCATGAGCCAGCCCCTTCAGCATTCGATGATCCTGACCAGACTCACAGAAATAGGACAGGCCCTGATGCAGCTGAACAGCTGTGGCTATGTCGAGATCGGTGCCGCCCGGCATCTGGTCGCTGCAGGTCTTGCAGCTCCGGAGCGCATTCGTGTCGAAATCCGGCACCTCCCTTCTTGGGAGTTCGAGGGCATCGGCCTGACGTTAGAGGGCGACGCTGCCGTTGAAAATCTGGACCAGCAGATGGCACCTATATCGGGATTATCGGACAGTCGCCCTTTCACGACCGGCCCTGAGCTTTCTGATAGCAAGCGGGTTGTGACCTGCGATTATCTGAGCTGCCTTGGCCAAGATGCTCTATCACAACTGGATCGCCAGTTCGCATGGGGTTGGTGCCCTGAGATGCCCAGAGAGCCAACGCAGGTTTTCGAGGTTTCTCTGCCCATGCTCAAGGCATCGCGCCGGAAGATAGCCAGTAGACTTGCCACCAAGATCGGGCCTGTTGATCCTGATTTCGATCAGAAGGGTTTCATGGACGAGTTGTGGGATGACGGCTGATCTGGGTCGGGCCGGAGACCTCCGAGTATCGGAGGCCCGATCCGAGGCTTAGTGTTAATAGTGTTACCTACGGCGTAGTGTTACGGGGGGACTGTTGCGTGTCACCCATCATTACGGCCAAGCAGCGTTCTGCAGAACGATTCGATAGCCGTCCGGGTCTTCGAAGGTGCGGCCGTTGACATCCCAATAGGGGTTGAAGGAAGGCACGGGCTCAAACCCTGCGGCTCGCATCCTCGTCACGCCTTCGCGCCAAGTCTCAGTGTCCGGCAGGTAAAAGACGGTGAGATTGTCCTTGGTCGGTGCGCGTCCAGCCTCGTGTAACTCTAGCCGGGGCTGCCTACTAAAGGCCTTCGGCGAGTAGATCGCCGCGAGAGACCTAGACCGCAAAACCGCCGAAATCCAAATCCGCGTGGCCTGAGCCTGAAGGGGAAAGGGGAAGTCCCGCCTCAAGTCTGCACACTGCCACCCGCCTTTTGGAACACATCCTCCGCCAGGTCGAGCCTGACCCTGATAATATCAGCCATAACCGCTCTCCTGTATGGATCGTTGCAGACCCACCTTGGCACGTTGATCCCGTCGGGCAGCGGTTACATCAACAAAGTGGGTCCTGAGCCTACTGTTCAGTTTTCCCGAGGTGTATGAGACCAACAATTTTCAGCTGTTTGAGAACTGAGGGGAACACCGAGTGCTGTTAATTCCGCTTCAGCAACTACGAGAGTTTGCTGGACCGAATTAGCAGTCTTGGGCAGACAATTCATCCGGGCGAAGCTGTCTATATCGCGTAGCAGGCTTTGAATCCAATCATACTGTGACATTTTTCTATACCCTTGTTGAGTGCCCCTGAAAATTGCTGCTTAAAGGTGAATTATGAGTAAACTAAGCGTACGTCTCAAGACAGCATGTAACTACGATTATTTATGATATATTAAGATTTTTTAGGCAGTAATTGTCATCTCATCGCTCCAGCGCCCTACTGCATTTTGCCACTTCCGCTTCCCTATCTTGTCCGCGACGCTTTTGCTGAATATCTTGCGTTCCTAAACCGGACCGTGCGACTTTCTCCCCATGAAAAAACGCAGGCCCCCAACCCTTTCGGATCTCATCATGTTCGTCGCGGGCTACGCGATGACGGCGCTTGGCTTATGGACCTCGCTGAGGGTGATCTTCTAACGCCCGTCCCTCAATTCCGGTTTTGGAAGATCTCCGCAATGGCGTTCTTGATTACGTGATGTCGACCTAGATTTTATGTCGTTCAGGTAGCTCTGTTTCGCAAATCGGGTGATGGCCGAGGTTCCCCTTTCCCCCGGACGGTCTCATCCCGCGACTTCCGTGACGGGTATGCCGAGCGCGGTGTAACCATTGAGAATAGAGAGGCGGAATTAGAGTTCCGCGACCTGGCGGTCGAAGTCCCGCACCATGAGGCGCTGCATCAGCAGCTTCACACAAAGCACCTTCGCCTCGACGCAGATCCGGCGGGGGTATCAGCTCCATCGTCGCCATAGGGCGCGGCCGAGGTGGTATTTGGAGGTCCGTAGAATTTCGGAACGCGTGGCTCCACTAGGGGTGACGGTCAGCCACGGCTTCGCGGTTTTGCGAGGCGGGATGGCCAAAACATCATCCGGCTCCTTCATCACATTCCTCCACAGACCCTCTGTCCGCGGAAGGTCGCGATTGGTCATCCAGACTTCCCTCTCAGTTTAGCGAGAGGTCCAGTTGCCAGTGTCGTCTGACAGGACATCCATGCCATCGACAGAGCCTCCTGAAAAGGGATCGCACCATCAAACCGTGTGATCAAACACACAATGGTCCGCTACTGGGGCAGGTTGAGCAATCTAGCTGAGGTTTGAGGGGTCATTCGGAGGAGAAACAATTCGAAGATGGTCTTTCTGCTTCGTCTTCCGGATGCTATTTAGAATAAACTCTTTTTCGATTTCTTCGGAAAGGGACCTGATAAAATCCTGTCCCTCTCCAAGAAAATGTCCGGATTTCAGCAGTCCTGTTAGCACCGAAATTGCCTGAGCCGGGCTTATTCCACATTCAATAATCAGTGCACGCAGTGTCTGATGCGTCACATGCCGGTGTGCACGATCAAGGTTCTCGAGCCTTTTAAGCCTACCAATGATGTGCTGCAGGGTGCCTTCAATCGAGCTATTTTCAATTAGCATGTAGGACCTCGGTTGATGGGGCCTAGTAAAATTGGATCAATCGCATTGGAGCCCTTTTCCCGGTTGGGTAGCGTGTCCCTAGGTGCGTCAGCCTTTTCGCAGAAGCGAGCACTGAAAGTGCCCACATTTTAAGGCACTAGTATATTGATCCATCTGAGTATTTTACGGCCAAGCCTTTAATGTGAATGCCCCGACGGGAGTGCGCATTGCAAGAGCTTGATGAGGGGGCGGCTGTTGTAACAGACGATCCAATAACCAATGTACACACATCGCGTGCTGGCTGCTCTCGAAGAGATGTCGATGGATGCGGGGTCTCATGCCCACAGCGCGCTTGCGGATTTGCCAGCCTTGCAAGTGAAAGATCCGCTGCAATGTATTCTTGTTGAAACCAAGTAGCCACGCCACACTGCGATAGCCAAACGAGGGCGTCTCCTCGATCATCTTCTTGATCGGCCCAAAAAAACGCGGATCGACTTTCGGCGCGGCTTTTACCGGCTCGTAATAGCCCCCCGCCGAGGAATGCCGAACCACGCGCATAGCTTGGCGATAGACACAGCAATGCCTTCGACCAAGATGACCTGCTGGATGCAACGGTTCAATTCCCGTCCTACGCATCCAGCGGGGCCTAAATTTTTTCGTGCACACAACTCTAGCATGGCCCCGCCGTAGGCTTTCTGAAAGTCTTTGAACTGTTTCTCGTATTGCTCGCGCAATTTCAAGCGGATTGACACCCTTGGCATTATCGACCCAGCCCTCGATCTCTGAGGGAATGAGATCAAGCGACCGGCTCGCCTCCGAGACCGGCGCCTTGCCCTGAATGATCTCGATCATCAGCCCCGTCTTATGTTTCGCCGTCCACCGTTTGATGCTCTCGTCCATCGTCATACTCATCGCTATGTAGCATGAGCAGAATTTCAGCGGGTCGATACACTGGTTCTGCGCCACAGGGAATCGATACTTCAAATTTGTTTACCGACCATTGCCAACTGTTCCGCTCCCATTTCGAATTCTGTGAGGACCGCCTCGCGGGCAGCTCCGGCGATTAGGCAGCGCGGGCCTTCCGTGCGTTAAGCTTCATCATAGGTGAGGGCGGTATCGCGGCGATCCACGGCCCTCACCACAAAGAAACCTCTTCATTCCATTCCATGCCGTCTGGTAGCCATGACGCGATCCTCTTCGCCTGTTCCTGGCTCGCACTGAGAATGCTGCGCAGGTCATGATCACCACAGAACAGGACTTCAAGCTTCGCAGCCAGGTCGCGGAAGCCGTGGGATCAGTCCCTCCGGGGAAAAGGGAACCTCGGCCATCACCCGATTTGCGAAACAGAGCACTACCCGCGCGTGTTACTAGGCGTTGTTGATGTCGTGGATCCCGTGACCTGCCAATAAACTTTTATCCAGCGCGACCGGAGGCCAACCTTGGAGATCGGATCAGCACCAATCGGATTCCGGTCATGGCTGGATGAAAGAGCAGTGGCAGGTCACCCGCAGACAGTGGGATCACCCGAGGTCGAACCGGGCACGATTTCAAGGATGCGGCTTTCCATCAGGGCCGAAAAATTGTTGTCGGAGATCATGGTTAGAACAATGCACCCCTGCCTTTCCCAGACGGACAGCCCTTCGAAATTACTCCGCCGCAGGCCGCGCTTGACCCAGACGACTTGCCCCGTCTCCAAGGGATCCGACAAGTCGAAGCGGCGAACACGGTTGCCGACCCCCACCCTCAGGGACCGTTCGAGCAGGTAGAAGAAACCGTCCGGACCGAAGTCCGCCCCGACAGGGCGATATCCGGCCTCGAGGGAAATCCGGCGATCCTCGACCCAGTAGTCCGCCCCGGGGTCAAGCCGCCAGAGCGGGAAGTCACGGTCAAGGAAACGCGAATGTTCGGGCATGGTATAAAGCCTGCCGGTCACGTCCAAGGCGAGGGATTCATATTTCTGGTTCGGAGGCAGATCCTTGCTGTCCGGAGGCGCAGGCAAGTTCTCGGCCGAGGCCTGCGGATCAGAGAAATACATGATGTCGCGGTTCTTTTCCGACGAGATCGCAAAGCCGTCGCGGTACCCCATGGTCAGGCCTTCGGCATCCGGCCCTGACACGGGTGGAAACCGCCCGTTGCTGTTGCGCAGCCGCCCCGCATAGTCGATTGTCCAGCCGATCAACACACCATTGTCCAGGCGGAAAAGGCGTCCTGAAAAGAACGTGCCGCGATCCCCGAGTGCCGCGAAGCCCAGACCGTCCGGCGTCATTTCGATCGCTGAAAAGCCGTTCTCTTCCGGCTTCAGGGCTGACAGTTTCAGGTTGGACAACCTGCCGGAAGGCGAGACGATACCCAGATCGTACCCGAAGATGTAGAGGGCCCCCGCGACCAGGACCAGGGCGGCCAGCGCAGTCAGGCGCAGGAAGGATCGTTTACGCATTCAGCGGAATCTCGGCTTGTGCAGGGCATGGTGCAGAAGGGTATCTTCCTGGCGTGACGTCAGGACTGACGGGAATCTTTCGACCAGGCTGGCGGAGACCCGAGATCATCCCTGCCGCTTCTGCAGCCAGGCGCGCAGGTCGCCCAGGAGATCCGCGTCCACTCCGGGACCTTCCAAGCTGATCCGCCTGGCCTTTGCATCGAAGCGCGCGTCGATGGCGCCCTTTGCAGCCGGCGCCTCTGCCCCACGCGCGCCCTGCCCTTCGGTTCGGCTCTTCTCCGGGGCAAGCGCCCTGGTCAGGCAGGCCTGTTCTTCCTGCGCCGTGGCGACAGAGCGCGCCGACAGCGCGCCGAGCAGGGTATCGACCCCTGCCGGATCCTCCAAGCGCTTCGCCAGCTCCAGCCCCAGCCGCTCGCCGATGGCGGTGGGAAAGCGCAACTGCCCGTCCAGCACCTCGACGATCTGGGTGAAACTCTTGATCTTGGAACGTTTCGCGCGCGAAACATTTGCAAAAAGCCCGTTGAGCGCGGCCTTGAGATCCGGGTAGACCCCCTGCTCCACCGCCTTTACGGCAATTCGCGCGCGCTCGTAGTAGCTGAGGCCAACGCGGATCTCATTTTCCTCGACCATGGCGACATAGGCCTCCGAGGCACTCTTCGGGGCGCGGACCAGCGCCAGGACCCGGCCGAACTTCGCATCCTCTTGCGCCAGTCGCCCCAGTGCCGCCAGCCGCCGCCAGCCAGAGATCAACCCGTAGCGCGGGCTCTGCCCCTCGCCCCGGTCCACCACTTCGATGGGGGCTTGCTGCCCCCGCGCCCGCAGGCTCTCGATCAACGCTGAGAGCTCTTCCTCATCGGCGAAGATCCGGTCCCGCACGAGGTGCCCCGTATCGACCTCCGCCAGCGCGAGCACCTGCACCAGCCGCCCCTCGACGCGGGCCTGCCGCATGCTTTCGGCCAACTCGCTCAGCGCGGACTCGGCCGAGGCTTCGCCTGCCACCTGAGCAATCGGCGGCTTGGCCCTTGCGGGACGCCGGGCCACACCCAGGGGATAGCCTTTGGTTTCCAAGTCCTCGGGCAGAAGATCGGCCTTCACCGCCTCTTCCTCCGATGAGAGGAAGCTCGGGTTGGCAGGGGTCAGACGTTTGCGCTTGGCCATGTCCTGGGCCTCCTTTGTCAGTTACGCGCCCGGAGGGCGGATCGGGATGCAGGCTGGTGCAACTGTGTTAAAAGCCCCTTCGGGCTGCGCCCGGTGACCCTCGCGGGAAGGGGGCCTGCCCCCTCGAGCCTGCGGCTCTCACCCCCGAAGTATTTCCGGCCAGATGAAAGGGATCCCCGCGCCCTGCCGGTTTGCGGCTCCGCAGTGTGGCTGGCGATAACGGCACCTCGGGGGAGGTTGTTTCGCACGCGAAACATTCCGGGGATCCAGGCTTCATCTGGCCGGAAATACTTCGGGGGAGTCCCCGGAGGGGACGGGGGCTGGCCCCCTGTCCCGGGCGCCGATTTCATTCCGCCGGCTCCGCAGCTTTCGCGGCTAGTTCGTCACGCCGCCAGGTCGCCAGCAGCAGGCGCTTAAAGGCGGCATAGGTCTGGTCGAAGGTGGCGCGGCCGCGGGCATAGGTCTCGCGGTTGAAGTCGCGGTAATCGGCCTCGTAGATCCCCGAGACCTGTTCGCCCGCCTGCCCGATCAGCGCCGTGAAATCCTGCCGCTCGGGCGCGAGGACCGGGCCGAGGTAGGCCTGCATCAGCGATGCCAACTCGCCCTGCTGGGCGCCTTCATAGCGGGTGATGACCGCCCGGACCGCATCCCATTCGAAAGACAGCTCGGGCTGGCCCAGGGCGCGGGCCGCGACGTTCTCCCCGTCCTCGATCGAGGCGAAGGTCGAATGCAGCATGTCGAAGAAACGCCCGGTGCTGTCGAACTCGAGGAAGCTCGCACCGAGCGGCACCAGCAGGATGTCCGCCGCCGACAGCCCGTTGATCGTCAGGTAGCCGAGGGCCGGGGGCGTATCGAGGAAGATCACGTCGTAATCGTCCAGCACCCCGTCGGCCTCCAGCACCTCTGTCAGCGCATCCCAGAGCTTCCAGCCGCGCGCCTGCATGCGCCAGACCGGGATCTGGAACTCGGACCAGTAGAGGTTCAGCTGCGCCCCGATCAGGTCAATGTTGGGCCAGTGGGTCGGCTTGATGAGATCCCCGGCCTTCACCGAAAGCGCCTCGGACAGCGTGTCGTCCAGCGGCTGGGGCGGGTCGCCGCGGTCCATCCGGCGCTGGTTGTCCTGGCGCAGGTATTCGCCGTAGTGGCGCGCCAGCAGCGGGAAGACGGTCTGCCATTCATCCTCGATTTGCCCGCCGAAGATCGAGGTCATCGAGCCCTGGGAATCCAGGTCGATCACCAGCACCTTGTAGCCGTCGAGGGCGGCGGACATCGCCAGGTGCGCCGCGGTCGAGGTCTTGCCGACGCCGCCCTTGAAGTTCGCCACCGCCACCATCTTGGCCGGCAGCCCCTCGGGGCGGTAGGGCAGGTACTCCTTCGACTTCGACCCTTCGGCCGCGAAATGCGCGCGCAGGCGCAGCACCTCGTCGAGGGTGAACCATTTGGCGCCGCTCTCGGTTTCCGAGCGGCCCTGGGGCAGGTCGGGATTGGCCTTCAGCACGCGGCGGAAATGCGGCGTGGCAACCGGGATGAGGTAGCGGGTGATTTCCCATGTGGAGAAGAGGCGCAGACGTTTTCCCCCGCCTTCCTGCAGGCCCCGGGACGCGAGGTCCGAGCGTCCCCTTGCGCAGGCCTCGGCGATCTCGGCGAAACGCGCACTGGTCGCGGGTGTCCCGAGATCGCGCAGCGCACGGTCAGGGTCTATGTTGAAATAGGGAGGTTGCTCGTCTTTCATCTCTGCCTCCGAGAGGGCTGGAAGGGAATTTTCCAAGAATCTCTGCGTTTCATATGCCCTGTTTTCGACAAGGTATCACAAAAACGCGCATATGGAACAGGAGCACGCATCTGATTCCGATTTTCTTTGGAAATCCAGGGGTTTTGCCTTGGAAAATCGCCGGGCTCTTAGGCTCCCGAAAAAAGATGGGTAGTTAGATCAGTGTTATATATTGTGTTACGGGTCAGGAGCCTTCGCCGCAATCCCCTGTTTCTGCTAGGATTTCGGACCTGGCGGAAAGCTCCTATGATTCTGAACCCACGATAAGGTGACTCTGAACCCCCGAGAAAGCGACTCCGAACCCCCGATGGAAAGGCTGGACCGGAGGGGGCTGCATCCCTAGGGTGGGCGTCAATGAAACCACGAAAAAGGCCGGGGGCTTCGCGACAGGTAGGCGGGCGATCCGGACCGGGTTCAGACGGTCCCGAAAGGGGCAAGGCAGACGGGCAGCAAGGCGGGCAGGCCAATGAGTGCGATCAGCGTTCCCGGGGGGGCGGGGCAGGGTGGTTACCTTCTTCCGGGCCAGCACGGGCAGGTGGATTTCTTCATCTGCGACATTCTCGATGCCGTCCCGAAGGGCGATATGGCGATGATGGAACACCCGGTGTTCTCGCTCTCGACCCGGCCCGACCGACGCATCCTTTCCTACGAGCATCGCGGCACGCGGATCGAGGTCACGCCCTCCGTGAAGGGCCTGGCCACGATCCACGACAAGGACATCCTGATCTTCTGCATCAGCCAGTTGATGGCGGCGGTGAATGCGGGCCGGGCGGTCAGCCGGACCCTGACGCTGCGTGCTCATGACCTGTTGGTGGCCACCAACAGGGAGACCTCGGGCGATGCCTACCGGCGTCTCAAGGAGAGCTTCGAGCGCCTCGCGGGCACCCGGATCACCACCAATATCGTCACCGGCGACGAGGAGGCCACCACCGGCTTCGGCCTGATCGAGGCCTGGCGGATCGTCAAGAAGACCCGCGGCGGGCGCATGGTCTCTGTCACCGTCACCCTGTCGGACTGGCTTTTCCGGGCGGTGCTGTCCAAATCGGTGCTGACGCTCAGCCGCGATTACTTCCGCCTGAGGAAACCGCTGGAACGGCGGATCTACGAACTGGCGCGCAAGCATTGCGGCCGCCAGCCCGAATGGCGCGTCTCGGTCGAGGTGCTGCTGAAGAAGTCGGGGAGCGCCAGCCCCCGTCGGGTCTTTCGCCGGATGCTGCGGGACATGATCGAAAGCGACCACTTGCCCGATTACGAGATGGCGGAGGAGGAGGGGGACATCATCCGCTTCACCCGCCGCGCCCAGGTGGTGGAGCCGGGCCCCGAGGCCCCGCCGCTCTCCGCCGCGGCCCTCGACGAGGCCCGCCGCCGGATGCCCGGCGCGGATGTCTATGCGCTCGAGGCCGAATGGCGCGACTTCTGGGCCGCCTCCGGTCGGCCCCGCCTGCGCTCGGCCGATGCGGCCTTCCTAGGGTTCGTACGCAAGAAGGCCGGCAGCTAGGGCTGCCGGCCGAAGGTGTTTCGCGCGCGAAACATCTTGGGCAACGGAAAATCCGGCGCAGATCGAAGGGATCTCAGCCCAAGTCGGTGCCGAGCTTTGCCAGGTAAGTCCTGACCAGCTCTTCGGCCTGTTCTGCGCTGGCGGCTTCCGCATAGCAGCGGAATTCCGGCGCATTGCCCGAGGGGCGCAGGTGGACGACCTCGCCGCCGGCAAAGCGGGAGCGCAGACCGTCGGTGGAGTCCACCGAGTCCTCTGCGCCCATGTCGGCGAAGAAGGCAGCGCGGGCACCGGCGTCTTCCGTCAGGCGCGCGATGAAGGCCTTCGATACGTCGGTCTCGATGCCGGCGATCCGGTCGGCGGCGGTGAAGCGCGGCGGCAGGCTGGCGACCAGGTCTGCCAGCGGCAGTTCCGCGGCGCGGGCGGCGGCCAGCGGCGCCAGGATCGGCAGCATGCAGTCGCGGGTCATCAGCGGCTCCAGCTTGCCAGCCGGGCCCTGGGCCTCGAAACCCAGCAAGAAGCCTCCATTGGCCTCGTAGCCCACGACGCGGGCGGCGGGATCTTCTGACAGCGCAGCCTCCATGGCGGCGATCACGAAGGGCGAGCCGATCTTCGTGCTCACCACCTTGTCGAAGCCCATCTCCATCACCAGCGTGTTGGAGGAGACCGGTGTGCAGATCACCTCTGCCTTCAGCCAGCGGGCGGTCAGCGCGCCCAGCACATCGCCCGGCACCACGCGGCCCGTGGCGTCCGAGACCATCGGCCGGTCGGCATCGCCATCGGTGGAGATCACCGCGTCAAGCCCGTTCTCCGCACACCAGCCGGCCAGCATGCCGCGGGTCTCGGGGTCCAGCGCCTCGGTATCCACGGGGATGAAGATGTCGGAGCGCGCCAGGGCGACGGTTTCCGCGCCAAGCGCCTCGATCACCTCAATCATCACGTCGCGGGCGACCGAGCTGTGCTGGTAGACGCCGATCTTCAGCCCCGAAAGCGCGGTGGCGCCAAAGGCCGCGACATAGCGCGCCACGTAGGCATCGATCGCGCCGGGGGTCTCTTCCAGCGCGCCTTCCGCGCCGCCCGCGGGAGCGCGGCCTAGGTTGATGTTGATTCCGGTCTCGTCCTCCTTCGAGATCTCCCCCGAGGGCACGTAGAACTTCAACCCGTTGCGGTCCGCCGGGATATGGCTGCCCGTGATCATCACCGCCGCATGGCCCGTGGTCATGGCCGCCAGGGCCAGGGCAGGGGTGGGCAGGGCGCCGGCGTTCTTCACCGCCAGCCCTTCCGCGCGGATCGCCTGCATCACCGCCTGGACGATCTCGGGCGAAGAGGGGCGCAGGTCCCAGCCAACATGCACTGCGCCGCCGGTGGGGCAGGCGGCTAGGAAGGCCCGGGTGTAATCCGCGACAAGGGCGGGGGTCAGGTCGACGACAAGGCCGCGCAGGCCGCTGGTACCGAATTTGGGAGCCATGGGAGGTCCTCTTGGAAATGGGAAGGACCTGCGGAGCGTCGGAGCTTCCGCAGGGCAGGGTGATCACTTGTTGTAATGACCGGTGCGGTGCCAGCGATAGGCATCCTCGATCATCTGTTGCATGGTCGAACGCGCGGGGGTCCAGCCCAGTTCGCTTTCCGCGCGCGTCGAACCAGAGACCAGCTTGGTGCAGTCGCCGGCGCGGCGCGGGCCTTCCTCGTAGGGGACGTCCTTGTTGGTGACGGCGCGGGAGCGGTCGATCACCTCGCGCACCGAGAAGCCGTCGCCGGTCCCGAGATTGAAGACCCGACTGCCCTTGCCGTCCAGCAGCCACTTCAAGCCCAGCACATGCGCCTCGACCAGGTCGCAGACGTGGACGTAATCGCGGATGCAGGTGCCGTCGGGGGTATCGTAATCTGTGCCGAAGATGGTCAGGGCTGGACGCTTGCCGTCGATGGCTTCCAACATGATCGGGATCAGGTGGGTTTCGGGGCGATGGTGTTCGCCCACCTCACCTTCGGGATCGCCGCCGGCCACGTTGAAGTAGCGGAAGATCACGTGGTCGAGCCCGTTGGCCTCGCCGAAGTTCGCTAAGATGTCCTCGACCGCGCGTTTGGAGGCGCCGTAGGCGTTGATCGGCAGCTGCTCGGTCATCTCGTCCAGGACGACGTTGTCATGTTCGCCGTAGGTGGCGCAGGTCGAGGAGAAGACGAAGCTCTTCACCCCCGCATCGACCGCGGCCTCGATCAGGTTGAGTGAGCCCATGACGTTGTTCTTCCAGTAGAGTCCGGGGATCTTCATGCTTTCGCCAACCTGGGATAGGGCAGCGAAGTGCATCACCGCGACGGGCTGGTAGGTCGCGAAGACCTCGTCCAGCCGCGCTCGGTCCAGCAGGTCGCCCTTCTCGAAGGGGCCGAATTTGACCGCGTCCTCCCAGCCGGTGATCAGGCTGTCGTAGGTGACGGGGGTGAACCCTGCGGCCTTAAGGGCCTTGCAGGCATGTGAGCCGATGTAGCCGGCGCCGCCGGTGACAAGTACTGTTGTCATATACATTCTTTCCTATTGGAGTGCGGGGTAACGCAGTTGATATCTGCTCCGCGAGCTGAAAATCGTCGACCACCTGTCAGCCTTTTCTGACCTTCCTTATGAAAAGGTATTGGCTATGACACGTGATTTGAAGTCGTCAGTTTTATTGGCTTAGGGAACCTTCCTTGCGGGTTCGAATGACTGCCCCCGTATCACCGCCGTTTTATAAGTGAATGTGCCGTGCGTAGGTTGATTTCGCTAGGCCAATGCTAGGGACAGGACTCGTTCTCAGTCATACCCATAAGATGACGGTTGCTGCGAGTGCGATTACTGACAAAAAGGTCTCGCCGGCAGCGGTCGTACTGGGTCGCGTCCCTTCGCCAATCCTTGAGCTTGCCGAACATGATCTCGATCCGATTGCGACGCTTGTCTCGCAAGGCTTCTCTAAACCAGTCGGCATTGTACCCACGATCTCCGAGCAGCCACTTCACGTTGGGCAACCCGCTTACCAGCGCACGCGCCCCGATTTAATCGTTGACTTGCCCTGCTGAGACGATGAAATTGATCGGGTGGCCTTTGCTGTCGCAGAGACGATATCATTACGGCAGCCACGATCAGCTGCGAACGCACCTCGCCGACTTCATGAACGCATACAACTTCGCTCGTAGGCTCAAGACCCTCAGCGGTCTCACGCCATACGAATACATCTGCGAAATCTGGATTTTAGAGCCCGACAGATTCAAGATCAATTCGATCCACAAAATGCCGGAGCTGAACACCTAGAGTCCCGCCGCTTTGGTTAGGTTTATGCAAAAGCGGTCCCTGTGGCGCTGGTAGCGGCGGGTCATCTCTGCGCTGGCATGGCCAAGATGCTTCTGGATATGGCCTTCAGCGACCTCTGCGGAGCTTGCCAACCCGGCACGGAGGCTGTGACCGGAAAAGAGTGCCAGTAACTCGGCCTCCGTCATGTCGGGCCGCAATCCCGCAGCCAGCACCGTCCGTTTCACCAGCCGGGCAACATGGCGGTCGTTTAGCCTGGTTTCGACTGCCCTTTTGCCATCGCGTGATGTGCGGACAAAGACGGCGCCAAAGTCGATCTTTGCAAAGTGCAGCCATTGCTCGAGCGCATGTACAGGGCAGGTCTGGGTGGACGCTCCCCGGCCGACTTCCACCTCTCGCCAGCCAGTCTTGGCGTTCAGCGTCAGCAGTGCTCCTTTCTCCATGATCTCAACCCAGCCACCGCTGTCCAAGGTGTCGTCCTTGTGGAGATCAAGGCCGACAATCTCCGACCGGCGCAGACCCCCGGCATACCCCAACAGCAGGATCGCCCGATCCCGCAGGCCGCGCAGATCGCAGGGCAGGGCGCCCACCATGGCGCGGATGTCTTCGGCCATGAGCGCGGCCTTCTGTACGGGTGGGCGCCCATGCTTGCGTTTGATGCCCTTCAGCACCGTGTCGATGTGACGGTCCCTGCGGTCTAGGCTGAACCCGCGCTGCGTGTAGGTCCAGGCAAGGCCCGAGAGGCGGCGATCAATGGTACTCGCAGAGAGGGCAGGGGAAAGGCCCGATCCGGACGCCAGATCCGCCAAGTAAAGTCCGATCATTTCGGGAGAGGGGGGCAGCGGATCAACGCTCTTCGTCCGACACCAGCGCGCAAAATGTGCCCAGTCCGCCGCATAGGCGGCCAGCGTGTTGCCCGAGGCGGCGGCACCGGCATAATCGCGCGCGGTGTCAACCAGCCGGTCGAGTGCGCCGGAGCCAGCCACAAAAGAAGTGAGCGTTAGAGCCTCGCTGCACAGGGGATGAGGTTCGTCGCTTTCGTCGCTCGGAGACCGGTTGCCCCCCCTTGAACTCGGCTTCTCGGTGTTTTCTGCCATGTCGCAGGCATATCCTTCTATGTCCGATAATACAAACTTATTGGACATTAATGTCAGCTGCAGAGCGCGGCGGTTTTCCGGGATAATTCTTCCAAAAGCGCCGCATTTTAGCAGAAGCATTCTCTGTTACTTGTGTGTCATAATATCACCCTCGATCCGTAGGATGTTCTGAAAACACTCATCAGGGTCACAGACTGGCACTGAGGAGGATTTGAATTCAAAGCGCTAATGGCAGGTCAAGCGCATGGTGTGACGCTGCAGAGCCGATCCACATCCCACTACCGATGACGTCCGGCGGAGCACGACACTGAAGGTGGGCTTTCCGGCGCACAAACGGATGGTCACCGCCGTCGAGGCAGGCGCCCCTCTGCCCCGCGATCTGGCGGGCGGCAGCCTGTTCAACATGGGAAGCTGCTGCTATGAGCAGGGGAACGGTTCTTTCCGCACTACGTCCATCCCTCGACCTCGACCGGTTCGACGCCTTCATGGCGACTCTCGTTCGCGAACGCGGCCTGAATGCCGTGGGCGGCAAGGGCGGCGTCGGTGACAAGGTCATGGTGACGATGAGGGAGATCGGTTGCGTCTATCTTGCAATGCCCGGCGGAGCCGCGCCGCTGCTGTCTAAGGGCGCGGTGGAGTGCCTAGTACTCGGGAATTTCAGTGCTGGCAGGGGCGGTGGTCCAGTGAGTGATCTCGAGCAGGCGACGCGTCTACAATTTTTTTCGACCGACAATCCGGACTTGGAATTTACGGCCCCGCCTAGCTCGGAGAGCTTGGCACGACCCAGGTACCCGAAAAGTATTGGGACCGCGTGTGCGTCAAGCTTTGGGAGTTCGAACAGAGGGTGCGTGACCTGTTTGAGCCGCACCCGGAC
This sequence comes from Pseudooceanicola sp. HF7, assembly GCF_011806405.1. GTDB lineage: Bacteria > Pseudomonadota > Alphaproteobacteria > Rhodobacterales > Rhodobacteraceae > Pseudooceanicola. Next base: position 47,579 of record NZ_JAATOW010000034.1, read on the forward strand.
CTGCTCGAACGCTTGGCTGACGAACTGGTCAACCGATGTGAGTATGTGATCGGGCGGAACGTGCGTTTCAATCGAGAACTCGTAGAAACAGAGCGGCTTGCGCTTCCGGCCAGGACCCCATCATCGCCGTTCACTTGAAGCTGCCGCAGCCAAATTTAATCAGCGGCCAGCCCTTCAAGCAAGCAGAGTTTTTCAACAGAATAGACTGAAAACTCACCTTTACCCAACGGCTTCTTTTGGTATGTGTCAAAAACCGTCATTTTTGTTCTCGCTGCCAACTCAGGACAAAGGGTTGTGCGCTTGTCTCCAACGATGGCAGGTCATGTTACCCTCTGTACCTGAACAGAATGACGCCTGACCCACCGCAGGCCAAGGCTGCCAGTTTTCGTGGGCGCTGCAGCCTCTCTACCTGAAAAAAACCCTCTTCAGTCAATCTAATCGTTTGGTTCGGCCCATCTTCGATCCAACCACGGAGGGTTGCGATCTGGAGCCCGTCGACCAAGTCCTCGCGGCACCAGTCACGCTTCATCGCGATAGCCATCGCGTGCTCAGGCATGATCACTTCTCCAGAGCGCGTCCCGAAGTGCTTGAACACATCAAGTACCATGTGGGCTTTATCTTCATCGCTGGATACCCGGGCCATTATCCCCCTCTCTCCTACTCTGGAGTTTTTCACATATTGCGATGCAACATCGCCTTTATCAACAACTACCAGGCGATCCTTTTGTCCCTGTTCTTGGCTATCTTCATCCTCGGCTCAGGCCCCATTGATTCCAACGGCGTGAGATGATTCAGCGCGCCTAAACGGAGCGGTGACATGTCTGACCTCTTCTGGTTGAGCGATGCGCAAATGCTGCGTCTTGCGCCTTACTTCCTAAAGACGCACGGCAAGCCTCGGGTGGGTGATCGCCGTGTCTTGAACGGAATTATCTTCATCAATCGCAATGGGGCGAGAGCTGATCCACGAGGTGGCGCAACGTCCTCAAGGCTGTTGTGAGGCGCGAACGGGCGTAGCCCCGGCCAAGTGGCGGGATACGCACCGAAAAGAGTATGGTCTCCACAATACACTCTACCATCGCCGGAAGTGGTAGAGCGATAAGGATACTTTCGCTTAGATGATGGCTGGGCTGGCGGACGAACGCGGCGAAAAGAAAATGGTGATGATCGACGTGAGCAGGCGAACGCCATGCGTGCGAGTGAGCTTATTCAAGTATCTCAAGGCACATCCACTGCCCCTCTCGCACATGTAAAGAATGTGCGAGAGGGGCAGTGCGTTCAGTTTGGGTGCGACAGTTGGGAGGTTCAGACAACGATCCCCAGGATCGTTTTCCCGACGGACGGGCGTGGCCGCCTGATTGGCGGCACCATGGGCGGCATGAACGCCAAGCTGCATGCCATCTGCGACAGCAAAGGCCGGCCGCTCAATTTCTTCGTGTCTGTCGGACAGGTGAGCGAGATTACATGGGGGGCGCGGCTCCTATTCAGCAGTCAGCCAGATGTCGCTTGGGAGCTCTGGGACCGGGGCTATGACGCCGATTGGTTCCGGGAAGCACTGCAAGACAAGGGTATACGCCCCTGCATCAATGGCCGAAAACAGCGCAAGGCGACTGTCAGCAGATACGACAAGCGGCGCAACCGGATTGAGATCATGTTCGGAAGGCTCAAGGAGTGGAGTCGTGTGGCAACCAGATACGACAAATGCCCCACGATATTCCTTTTTGCCATCGCTCTCGCCGCAGTCATCATCTACTGGCTGTGAAGCGCAATGAGGTAAGAGCCTAAGGTGTGTAACTCGACATGTTCATCCGAGAGCTGATGACCCGTGAAGGGGACGCCGGGCGTAGGATGGAATGCTCCGTTGTTATGAAGCTTGAACCGAAACTCTGGGGCAGTTGCATCCAGTTGGCCCGGCATGCCGGGCGGAGAGCCGTAGCGCGTGTCCCCTGAGCACAGGCGCTGTACCTGAGCCGGCGTACCGGCCTCCTATCCGGGCGGTCCGGCTGGGCTGCGAAACAGGGCCTGGGATGCCTGTTTTCGCTGCGATGCGGCGGGGGTTGGCCGGGGTTCCAGGTATAACCGGAGAGGGGGGTTGAGCCCGGGGCATTCCCTGCTAACAGTTGCATCAGACGCATTTTATTCATGGGTTTTGACGGCATGTCTTTATCGACCATCACCCCGGTCCTCCTTTGCGGCGGTTCCGGTACGCGGCTTTGGCCGCTTTCCCGGAAAAGCTATCCGAAACAATTCGTTCCGCTGACCGGGGAAGAGACGCTCTTCCAGGCTTCGGCGAAACGCCTGTCCGGGACCAGCGGCGCGCTGAGCTTCGAAGCGCCCATGGTGCTGACCAATTCCGACTTCCGCTTCATCGTCACCGAGCAGCTTGCCGGCATCGGCATCGATCCCGGTGCGATCCTGATCGAGCCGGAGGGCCGCAATACCGCCCCCGCCGTGCTGGCGGCCGCCCTGCGGGTCGCGCAAGGCGATCCCGAAGGCGTCATGCTGGTCGCGCCCTCG
>NZ_JAATOW010000035.1 GCF_011806405.1 Pseudooceanicola sp. HF7
GGCAACCGGATCCGGGGCGCGGCGTCTGCCGCTGCGCTCACGGCCCGGTGCCGCCCGCCGCGCCGGTCGGATGGCCCGCCTGTTGCTGGCCGCGCTGGCGCTTTCGGCGCCCGCCGCCCCCCTGGCGGCAGAGATCCTGTCGGCCCGGTTTGCAGGTGAGACGGATCGCTACCCCCACGGCGTTCTGGGGGATAAGATCGAATATTCCATCCTTGAACTGGCGCTCTCTGACGGTCGGGTAAAGCGCTTTGTGCTGCCGCCCCAGAGGGTGTTCGAGGATACCGCACCCCGGCTGCAGGACCTGGATGGCGATGGCGCGCCGGAGGTTCTGGCGGTGGAAAGCAGCGCCACGGCAGGCGCGCGGCTGACCATCTGGACCGAGGAGGGGCTGCTGACGGCCACGCCCGCGATCGGGCGCCCCTTTCGCTGGCTTGCGCCCCTGGGTGCGGCGGATCTGGACGGGGATGGCCGGATGGAGATCGCCTATGTCGATCGCCCCCACCTGGCAAAGACCCTGCGGATCTGGCGCCTTGACGGCAGCCGCCTGACAGAGATCGCCGCGCGCCCGGGCTTCAGCAATCATCGGATCGGCTGGGATTTCATCCCCGGCGGGATCCGCGATTGCCCCGGCCGCGCGCCGGAGATGATCTTGGCCGATGGTGATTGGCAGCGGGTGATGGCGGTGACCCTGACGCCGGGCGGCGAGCTGCGGCAAAGAGGGATTGCCGCCTATGCCGGGCCGGAGAGCCTGCGGGACCAGATGGCCTGCGATTAGGGGGCTACGACTAGGGCCACGTGATTATGGGCCAGAGACTAGGGACCAGTGGGCCGGGTCTGATCGGCGGGAAGGCCCAGCGGCCTTGGCCCGCCCATGGTCCAGAGGATGTAGGGCAGGCTGGCGATCGGCAAGGCATCCGGCTGGCGGAAGGGCCAGAACTTCCAGATCAGCACCGCGCCGCAGACCTTCGTGGCCGCCAGGAAGGGCAGGGCGGCCAGCAGAAGGACGATCCGGTCAAGGAGGCTCAGGAAGGCTGCGCCGGTCAGCGCCAGCCCGATGGTGAGCACCCCCAGCCCGATCAGGAACAGGACCAGCCTGCGGCGGCCCGTCTCTTCCATCTGGTACGTGAGGGTGGGGCGGAGCTCTGATAGGCGCACGGCCAGGGCAGAGAGCATCGCCAGAAACTGCTGCTGATCCTCCTCCGGCCCCCCCGCACGCGGCGACAGGACGACCGTCTGCCGGATCTGCCGCGTCGGGGTGTGCAGGGTAAAGCGCAGAAGACGGCGGCGCCCCCGCCGCATCTGGACCAGTTCTGCGCCGTCAATCCGGGTCAGATCGATCTCTGTTCCCGGGCCGCTCAGGTGGTCCGGCGACAATTTCCATGTCTCTGCCGACCGGCCTGGAGCGGGTCGGAAGACAAAGGTCCTAGCCGGAAGAGGGGGCGGTGAGTCCATTTGCCTGCAGGTTACGCAAAAGCCGTTATCGCGCAAGTTGTGAGAGCGATTAATCGGTACTGAGAGGGTTTTTGCACGGGAATCATGCCGCGATCCTAGCTCTTTCTCGCGTGATCTGACCATGCCCCCATGAAAAAAGCCGGCGCTGTCGCACCGGCTTTGATTGCATGTGGTTCCCGCTATGCGGTCGGGACGGCCCGCTTCAGGTCAGTCAGATGCCTGGCCCAGGGCGCGCCAGCCGATGTCGGACCTGCAGAAGCCATCGGGCCAATCCAAGTCTTCGACCATCGCATAGGCCCTGTCGCGGGCCTCTTGCAGGGAGGCGCCGCGCGCGGTGAGGTTCAGCACACGGCCGCCATTGGCCAGGACCTTGCCGCCCTCTGTCCGGGTGCCGGCGTGGAAGCACATCTGCGTGGCGCTTTCCGGCAGATCGTCCAGGCCCGCGATCACGGTGCCTTTCTCATAGGCGCCGGGGTAGCCCTTCGCGGCCATGACCACGGTCATGGCGTGATCGTCGGACCAGTTGACGCTGGCCTCGGCCAGGCGCCCTTCGGCGGCGGCCTGCAGCAGATCCAGCACCTGGCCGCCCAGGCGCATCATCAGCACCTGGCATTCGGGATCGCCGAAGCGGCAGTTGTATTCCACCAGCCGCGCCTGGTCGTCCTTGATCATGAAGCCGGCGTAGAGCACCCCCTGGTAGGGCGTGCCGCGCCGGGCCATCTCTGCCAGGGTGGGGCGGATGATCTCTGCCATGGCGCGCTCGACGATGGCATCGGTCAGCACCGGGGCGGGGGAATAGGCCCCCATGCCGCCGGTATTGGGCCCTTCGTCACCGTCGAAGACGCGCTTGTGATCCTGGGCGGTGCCGATGGGCAGGGCGTTTTCTCCGTCGCAGAGCACGAAGAAGGAGGCCTCTTCGCCCTCCATGAATTCCTCGATCACGACCTCGGCACCGGCGGCGCCGAACTCACCGCCGAACATGTCGTCGATGGCGGCCAGGGCCTCTTCCTCGGTCATGGCGACGATGACGCCCTTGCCGGCGGCCAACCCGTCCGCCTTGACCACGATGGGCGCGCCCTGCTCGCGGATATAGGCGCGCGCGGGTTCGGGTTCATCGAATTTCGCATAGGCGGCTGTGGGGGCATTGGCCGCGTCGCAGACCGCCTTGGTGAACCCCTTGGAGGCTTCAAGCTGGGCGGCGGCCTGGCTGGGGCCGAAGGTCAGGATGCCCGCATCGCGCAGCGCATCGGCGACACCTGCGGCCAGCGGCGCCTCGGGGCCGATGATCACGAAATCCACCGTCTGGGCTTCGGCGAATTCCACCACGGCGCCGCTGTCTTCGATGTCCAGTTCGGCGCATTCGGCCACGCGGGCGATCCCGGCATTGCCTGGGGCCACGATCAGCCGGTCGCATTTCGGGTTCTGGACAACGGCCCAGGCCAGCGCGTGTTCGCGCCCGCCGCCACCGAGAATGAGAATGTTCATGAGGCCTCCGCTGCGTTCCTGCGCGGTTTAGCGGCAGGCAGCATCCGGGGCAAGCACAGAGGGGCGCGGGCCCGGTGGCACAGGGCTGCGCGGGGTCGGCGGGGCAGGGGCATTGGAAGGATAAGGGGGCGCTGTGGAGCCGATGCGGGGCCCGTCATGAGCCCCCGAACCAGGGCGTGAAATCGGGCGCCGCCGTGGGCGGCTTTGGGGCAATTGTGGCAAAATCCCGCCAACGCCGGGGCAAGCCCCTTGGCAGATCACAATTGATGTCAGAGTGTTTACCAAGCCGGACGGGACATCCGGTCACAAGCACTCGAGGGACAACGGGGAATTAATCCGTGAATTTGACACGCCTGAAGCTGCCCTTGCGCGGCCTGTCGGTGATTGGACTTCTCAGCATGGCTGCCTGCAGCCAGGTTGGGGAGGACATGTCGGGCCTTGACCCGAACCGCCTTTCCTTTGCCATGCAGGAGGTTGAGACCCTGCAATCGCGCGGTGCCCGCGTCTGGTGCGTGCCCTTCGCGCGCAACGCCTCTGGAATCGACATCTTCGGGGACGCCCGCACCTGGTGGTCCCAGGCCAAGGAACGCTTCCACCGCACCGAAGACCCCCATGTCGGATCCGTGATGAGCTTCACGGCCACGCGATCGATGCCGCTGGGCCATGTCGCCGTGGTGTCGGAGGTGATCTCGGACCGCGAAATGCGGGTCGATCACGCCAACTGGCACCGCAACAAGGTGTCCCTGGGGATGCGGGTCGTCGATGTCTCTAAGGACAACGACTGGAGCCGCGTGCGCCTGGAAAGCAATCCCGGTGCGCTTGGCAGTGTCTACCCGGTGAACGGTTTCATCCTGCCCAACGGCTGAGCGCCCCGAAGGGGGATCGGCGCAGCGGGTGCAAGGTTCTGCACCCCAACACCCCCCAACACCGCAGGGCGGGGCTTTTGGTCCGCGCCCGCTCTGGTATGGTGGCACCAAGAGCAAAGAGGTGGGCAGTGGATCTGTTTGAAGAGGACGCACCGGGCAACGCGCCGGAATTCACCGTCACGGAGATTTCCGGGGCGATCAAGCGGGTGATCGAAGGCGAATTCGGCCATGTCCACATCCGTGGAGAGATCGGCCGCGTCAGCTTTCCCCGCTCCGGCCATGTCTACCTGGACCTCAAGGACGACCGGAACGTCATCTCTGCCGTGATCTGGAAGGGCGTCGCCTCGCGCTTGGAAACCCGCCCCGAAGAGGGGCTTGAGGTTGTCGCAGTGGGGCGGATCACCACCTTTGGCGGTCAGTCCAAGTACCAGCTGGTGATCGAGGACCTGAAGCCCGCCGGCATGGGCGCGCTGATGGCCATGCTGGAAAAGCGCAAGGCGGCGCTGCAGGCGGAGGGGTTGTTCGCCCCTGAACGCAAGAAGGCGCTGCCCTACCTGCCAGAGGTCATCGGGGTGGTCACCTCGCCCTCTGGCGCCGTGATCCGCGACATCCTGCACCGCCTGCGGGATCGCTTTCCCCGCAAGGTGATGATCTGGCCGGTGGCCGTGCAGGGCAAGAACTGCGCGCCCGAGGTCACCCGCGCCATCGAAGGTTTCAACCGCATGAGCCCCGGCGGCGCGATGCCCCGGCCCGATCTTCTGATCGTGGCTCGCGGGGGCGGCTCGATCGAGGATCTCTGGGGCTTCAACGAGGAAATCGTGGCGCGGGCCGCGGCGGCTTCTGAGATCCCGCTGATCTCTGCCGTGGGGCATGAGACGGATACCACCCTGATCGATTTCGTCAGCGACCGACGCGCACCCACGCCCACGGCGGCGGCGGAACTGGCGGTGCCGGTGCGCGGTGAGCTCTTGGGCTGGGTGGCCGAACAGGGCGCGCGCCTGGTGCGCGCCGAAACCCAGGCGCTGGACCTGCGCAGCCAGCGCTTGCGCGACCTGGGCCGCGGTCTGCCGCGCAAGGACAGCCTGCTGGAAGGGCCGCAACAGAAGTTGGACCACCTGGGTGAGCGCCTGCCACGGGCGCTGGTCGGCCTGGCCCAGGCCCGCCAGGTGAAGCTGAGTGAAAGCGCCGGCAGCCTGCGCCCCGGTATCCTGACCCGCCGCCTGGCCGAAGATTCGCGCCGGCTGGAGGCCCTGTCGGCCCGGCTGGAACCGGCGCTGTCCCGCGCGGTGGATGCCAAGAGCGAAGCCCTTGGCCGGCGCGCGGACCGCCTGAGCCTGGGGCCGATCCGGCGTGAAATCGACCGGCAGGGCCGGGACTTCGCCCGCGTGGTGCAACAGATCCGCCAGTTCGCGGAAGCTGACCTGCAACGCCGCCGCGACCGGCTGGACAGCCTTGATCGCCTCATGTCCTCGGTCAGCTACAAGGCGACGCTGGCGCGGGGCTATGCCATGGTGCGCGATGGTGAGGGCCGGATCCTGCGCAGCAAGGCAGAGGCCGGCAAGGCCGCCGCGCTTGAGCTTGAATTCGCGGATGGCCGGGTGGCCGTGGGCGGCGGCAAAGCCGCCCCCAAGGCGCGCAAGGGCGATGAACCGCCAGAGCAGGGCTCTCTTTTCTGATCAGACGCCAACTTCCGGCCCCATGCATTGCATGGGCTCGGGGGTTTTCTGGATCTCGTAGAGCTCCGTCGTGCTTTCGCCGCTCTGAAAGCTGGCAGAGATCCCGTCGGGCCCCTGGAAGAAAAGCCAGCACTGCGGATCGCCCGGGTCCTCGTAGACGAAGCAGATCTGCCCGTCCTGTTCATACCAGCTGCCGTCCTTGCAGTCGCCGTCCAGGAAGGACCAGCGCACGCGGCGGCCGGGCAGGTATTCCTCTACCCCGTAGGGCTGGCCGCCGGAGCCATAGTAGAAGGTCTTGCCACGGGAGTACTCGTCAAATTCGCTTGCGGTCATAGGGGATTGCGCTGCCAGCGGCGCGGCACTGAGCAACAGGATCATGGCGGAGCGGAACAGGGGGCGTGTCATGGGCAGAGCCTGACAGAAGCGCGTCGAGTCGGGAACACCCATGCGCGGGGGATCACGCAGTTGGCATGGGCGTGCCGGAATTCCCGGCGGTGCGGCGCCACTCCGCCAATCGGGGATCCATGACGCGCCGCCAGCCCCGGGGCCAGAGCGCCAGGGTGGCCATCACCGGCAGGCCGCGCGGCAGGATCGGCATGGAGCGGTCCAGCTGCAGCCCGGGATACAGTCGCCCGGCATGCAGGTGGTGATCCGAATGGCGCGGCGCGTTCAGCATCATCGCCTGGCTGGCCGCCTGCGGCGCGTTCCAGGAATGGCGCATCGCCACTGGCTCGTAACGGCCATCGGCGCGCCGGGTGCGCTCAAGCCCGTAGTGCTGCACGTAATCAGAGAGCAGGATCTGCCCCTGCGCCAGCAGGCAGAGCGCGATCCAGAGCGCCAGCCCCCGGAGACCGCCAAGCAGAAGCGCCGCCGCCAGGATCCCCACCGCCACGGCGATATCGCCCAGGTAGGGATTGCGCCAGACGGACCGGCCCGCGCGCTTGAGGTCACGCCGCTCTGCCGCCAGGCCGGCGCGGAAGGATCCGACCCAGGCGCGGGGGAAATAGTGCCAGAACCCTTCTCCACGCCGGGCAGTATTGGGGTCTTCGGGCGTGGCCACCCAGACATGGTGCACCTTGGGATGGGCAGAGGCATGGTGCCCAAAGAGCATCGTGGCATAGAGCAGCCGGCCCAGCCGCCGCAGCGGGCGGGCAGGGCGGTGGATCAGCTCATGCGCATTGGGGTGGGTGACCTGGCCGAACCAGTTGGCGAAAGCCAAAAGCGTGGGCAGCACGGCCCAGCCGCTGACGCCCGGGGTGTTGAGGGTGCCCGCGCCGCAGACCCAGACCAGGGCCAGCACCACCAGCCCCAGGTGAGCCAGAGCCAGCAGGAGGGAGAGCCACGCTCCGGCGGTGAAATCAGCCTCTGGATCGCCGTTGTGCCAGTTCGGCGGCAACAGCCGATCCATCAGCGCCACGCCGAGGGTCATCCACAGGAAGGCCGCCCAGCTCCAGCCACCGCCAAGGGCAGCCGCCGCGACAAGCAGCGACAGGGGCAGGCAGGTGGCAATGAGAAAGCGCGTCATGGCCCCCTCCCTGGGGTTGTTTCCGGCTGGGCAAGCCGCATCTTCCGGTCCATCGTGGTTCTCAGCCCCTTGCCGGCCAGATTGCGGTGGGGGGCCTTCCATCACTGGTCATTACGCACTACTTCTTCCTCAAATCACAGGCGGATCCAAGATGGCTCTTTTCACCAAGCTGCGCGAGCGGCTCTTCAAATCCTCTTCCAAGCTCGAAGCCGGGCTGGATGCGATCGTCGAGGATGGCGGAACGACGGAACCGGACACCCGGCCGGAGCCGACGCCTGACCCGGCCCCGGAACCCACGCCGGTTCCCGAACCCCAGCCGGAGCCCGAACCGAAACCGGACCCCGCGCCGCAGCCTCAGCCCGAACCGGATCCCCAGCCGGAACCCGAGCCCACGCCAATCCCGCAGCCCGAACCGGACCTGCCGCCGCGACCCAGCACGCCGCCCGCGCCCGATCTGCCGGAGCCCGAGTTGCCCTCGCCCGGCCCGCAGGAGGTACCCGCGCCGGGGCCTGACATGGTGCCGACACCGGTCCGGGAAACGCCGCGCCCCGCGCCGCTGGAAATGCCCATCGAGCAACCGCAGGAGCTGCCAAGGGAAACCAGCGGGCTGATGTCGCGGCTGTTCCGGCGCGATGGCGGCGTGCCGGTGGTGCGCCGGGAGCTGGATGACGACATGCTTGAGCAGCTCGAAGAGCTGCTGATCGCGTCGGACATGGGGGTGGATACCGCCCTGCGCGTGACGGCGAACATGGCCGAAGGGCGCTTTGGCCAGAAGGTCTCCACCCGCGAGATCAAGACAATGCTGGCGAACGAAGTCACCCGGATCATGGAGCCGGTTGCCCGCCCGATGCCGCTTTATGCCAAGAAGCCGCAGGTGGTGCTGGTCGTGGGCGTGAACGGGTCCGGCAAGACGACGACCATAGGCAAGCTGGCGTCCCAGTTCAACGCGGCCGGAAAGAAGGTGATCATCGCCGCCGGCGACACCTTCCGCGCGGCGGCCGTGGAGCAGCTTCAGGTCTGGGGCGATCGGGCCGGCGTGCCGGTGATGAAGGCCGATCAGGGCACCGATCCTGCCAGCCTGGCCTTCGACGCCATGACCCGGGCCGAGGCCGAAGGCGCGGACCTGCTGATGATCGACACCGCCGGGCGGCTGCAGAACCGCGCCGACCTGATGGAGGAACTCTCCAAGATCGTGCGCGTCATCCGCAAGAAGGATCCCGAGGCGCCGCACAATACGCTGCTGGTGCTGGATGCGACCACGGGCCAGAACGCCCTGAGCCAGGTGGAGACCTTCCGCAAGCTGGCCGATGTTTCCGGCCTGGTGATGACCAAGCTGGATGGCACGGCCAAGGGCGGTGTGCTGGTGGCGCTGGCGGACAAGTTCGGCCTGCCGATCCATGCCATCGGCGTCGGTGAGCAGCTGGACGACCTGGCCCCCTTCGATCCCGATGATTTCGCCCGTGCGCTTACGGGCCTCGACTGACAGGTTTCGACAGACTGGCTCGGCGCCAGCCCCCCAGGCAGATCCGGACAGGGCCAGGGCAGGGCCCGCGCCCTAGATGTTAAGGATTAACCGTTCCGGGCTGCGATGCCGACTTTCAGCAGATACAGAACCACCACCGCCAGAAGAGAGGCCAGCGCGGCCAGGGCGATATTGCCCATCCCGCAGCACAGGCCCACGGCCCCGGCCAGCCACAGCCCGGCCCCGGTGGTCACGCCCTGAACCTTGTCCTCTGCGGTAAAGATCGACCCACCGGCCAGGAAGGCGACGCCTGCGGTCACGGCCTCGATAACACGGATGGGATCCTTGCGGATCGAATCGTCATCCGCCAGCGGGTCCATCAGCAGCCCCAGCATGATCAGCGTGAACAGGCAGGCGGCCAGCGCGACCATGATATGGGTGCGCAAGCCGGCCGATTTACGCTGGTACTCGCGTTCCCAGCCGATCACGCCGCCCAGGATGATGGCGGCCCCAAGGCGCAGGATCACGGTGGACCAGCCAAAGCCGGCGACGGGGGAGGCGAGCTGTACGGTGAGAAATTCTTCCATGCGCAGTCAACGCCGCAGCCCGCCAAGAGGTTTCACGCGATGGGTGCCGGGCTGGCAATCGGGGGGCACCCTGGCCGCCGCCGCGAAGACGTGAACGCCTCCATGTCCCCTTGCGATTGATCCCGGCCCCGCCCGTGGTACTAGGGACATCAGACGGCGGACAACCAAGGAGAGCCACGTGGCCGACGACAGCGCAGCGCGCAAGATCCACCCGATCCTGAAGATGGGCCTGGAACTGGGCCCGATCCTCTTGTTCTTCGCCGCCTATATCAAGGTGAAGGACCAGAGCTATGTCATCGCCGGCAGCAGCTATGACGGCTTCATCCTGGTCACCGCCGCCTTCATCCCGCTGGTGCTGCTGTGCACGGGGATCCTATGGGCGCTGACGGGCAAGCTGTCCAAGATGCAGCTGGTGACGGCGGTGCTGATCACCGTCTTCGGCGGGCTTTCCGTCTGGCTCAACGATGACCGTTTCTTCAAGATGAAGCCGACGCTGATCTACCTGCTCTTCGGGGGGGCGCTTGGCCTTGGGCTGCTGCGCGGGGAAAGCTGGCTGCAATCGGTGATGGATGACGTAATGCCGCTGAAACGCGAAGGCTGGATGATCCTGACCCGCCGTCTCTGCGCCTTCTTCCTGGTGCTTGCCGTCCTGAACGAACTGATCTGGCGCACCCAAAGCACCGAGATTTGGGTCTATTTCAAGACATTCGGCCTGACTGCTGCAATTTTCGTCTTCTTCATGACCCAGGGCAAGGTGTTCCAGGACTACGCGGTCGAGGATGAAGAAACCTCCTGATTTCCCCGGATTTTCCGGAAAAAGGCTTCGCGCTGAAAGGCGGCGGGTGGGCATAGGCCCTCCGCCGCCTTTGTGTTTTTTAAAAATTTAAGTGAACATTCATATGAAATTTCCTCTACCATGAGGGCACGCGGCCGGAACCGGCACAGAGAATCGTCGGAGCGGTCGGACAACGTCCAACAGAACAGAGGTGTCCCAATGTCGCTGAATTCTTCGCTCAAATTCCCCCTCGCACTGGCCTTCGGGGCCGTCATGGCCGGCAATGCGCTGGCCGCTGACAAGATCGACCTGCAATCGGCTTGGCCGCTGACCCTGCCGGCCTCTGGTCAGAACGCCGCCCACGTGGCCGAACAGATCAATGCCATCGGGAGCGACCTGCTTGAGGTCAAGGTCTACGACGCGGGCAAGCTTGTCCCCTCGCTTCAGATCTTCGACGCGGTGCAGCAGGGCACGCTGGATGCCGGCTATACCTCTCCGCTCTACGTCGCGGGCCGCTTCCCCGGCGTGCAGCTGTTCGGCGGCATTCCCTTCGGGCCGGATGCCTTTGATTACCTTGGCTGGATCTACAACGGCGGCGGGCTGGAGATCTGGGAAAAGATCTACGAGGCTCAGGGCGTCCACCCCGTGCCCTGCGGGCTGATGGATAGCGAAGCCGGCGGCTGGTACAACTTTGAGATCGACAGCACCGAAGCCCTTCAGGGCAAGAAGATCCGCTTTGCCGGCCTTGCCGGTGAGGTGATGAAGAAGATGGGTGCCTCCATCGTCCTGCTGGGCGGCGGCGACATCTATCCCAACCTCGAACGCGGCGTAATCGACGGTACGGAATTCTCCATGCCCGCCATCGATGTCGCCATGGGCTTCGAGGACGTGGCCGATTACTACTACCTGCCCGGCTGGCACCAGCCGGCGGCCTTCAACGAGCTCATCATCAACAAGCGCGTCTGGGACGACATGTCCGAGGCCCAGCAAGGCCTGATCGAGAGCACCTGCCGCGAGACCCACGTCTGGTCCATCACCTCGACCCTGCAGAGCAACGGCGAGGCGATCGAGAAGTTCAAGGCGGCAGGCACCCAGATCATGGAGTTCCCGCCGGAGGTGCTGGCCGATTTCCAGACCGCCACGGATGAGGTCATGGCAGACATGGCGGCCTCTGACCCGGAATTCGCCGAGGTCTGGAATTCGCTCCAGGATTACCTGGCCACCACGGCCGACTGGTCCGCGACGCGCTAAGGGGGCAGGGGCCGGGCAACCGGCCCCGCCTTCGGCCAGACCGCCATGCTGACATTCGCCACATTAATCGACCGGTTGGCAGCCGCCATCGGCAAGGCCGGTGCGCTGGTCCTGCCGCTGCTGGTGCTGACCATCTGCATCAACGTGCTGCTGCGCTACGTCTTCAACCTTGGCCTGATCGAGCTTGAGGAACTGCAGTGGCACCTGAACGCGCTGACCGTCATGTGTTGCCTCGCCTGGGCCTACCAATGCGATGACCACGTGCGCGTGGATGCGCTGCACGCGCGTTTCTCTTCCCGGAAAAAGGACTGGGTGGAGCTTCTGGGAGTGATCTTCCTGCTGCTGCCCTTCACCTGGCTGGTGGCGAAGAACGGCTGGACGATCTTCTCCTTCTCCTGGGCGATCAAGGAAGGCTCTCCCATGCCTTCCGGCCTGCCGGCACGCTACCTGGTCAAGGGCGTGATGGCGGCGGGCTTTTCGCTGCTGGTGCTGCAGGGCATCGCCATCGGGCTGCGCGCCCTCTCCCGTATCGTGAGGTCGCAATGATGTCCGAACTCGCCCTGGAAGCCCTGCCGATCTTCCTGATCTTTGCCACCTTCATGGTGGTGCTCTTTTCCGGCTACCCGGTGGCCTTCGTGCTGGGCGGCACCGGCGTGGCCTTTGCCGCGCTTGGCACGGTCATCGAGCCCTTCGACATCTTCCCTGACGTGGCAGAGCTGCGCATGGTGGGCTTTGTCGCCAACCGGATTTTCGACACGATCTCAAGCTATTCGCTGGTGCCGATGTCGATGTTCATCTTCATGGGCTACATGCTGGACCGCTCCGGCATCGCCGAACGGCTGCTGAAGGCGATGCGCCGCGTGCTGGGACCGATGCCCGGCGGGCTGGCGATTTCTGTCGTACTGATCGGCATGGTGCTGGCGGCCTCTACCGGGATCATCGGGGCCTCTGTCGTGCTGCTGGCCACCATCGCCCTGCCGACGATGTTCGAAGCGGGCTACGCGCGCTGGCTGTCGCTGGGCACGGTGGGGGCAACGGGCTGCCTTGGCATCCTGATCCCACCCTCCATCATGCTGGTGGTCATGGGCGACCAGCTGAGGATCTCTGTCGGGGACCTCTTCATGGGGGCGATGATCCCAGGGGCCCTGCTGGCCATGGCTTTCGTGGTCTTTCTGGTCATCGTGGCGCTGGTCAAGCCCTCTGCCATGCCGCCCTACCGCAAGGAAGCCGGCGCACCGGGCGCGATGCGCGAATTCGTCACCGCCCTTGTCGCGCCGCTGGCGCTGGTCCTGGCGGTACTGGGCTCCATCGTGGCGGGCATCGCCTCTCCCACCGAAGCTTCGGGGATCGGCGCGGCGGGGGCGACCCTGCTGGCGTTGGCCAACCGCAAGCTCAGCTGGAACGACTTGCGCCAGGTCTGCTACGCCACGGGGCGCACCACCGCCTTCCTTTACCTGTTGATCTTCGGGGCCTCCTGTTTCTCCGTCGTGCTGCGCGGCTATGGCGGCGACGAGGTGATCGAGGATCTTCTCTATGCGCTGCCGCTTGGCCCCTATGGGCTGCTGGCCTTCGTGCTGGGGGTGATCTTCGCGCTTGGCTTCTTCCTGGACTGGATGGAGATCGTGCTGATCGTCGCGCCGCTGGTGCTGCCGATCCTGACGGCCTCCGGCTTTGATCCGGTCTGGGTGGCGATCCTCTTTGCGCTCTGCCTGCAAAGCTCCTTCCTGACGCCGCCGGTGGGCATGGCGCTGTTCTACCTCAGGAATGCCAGCCCGGAGGTGAAGATGTCGGAAATCTACCTGGGTGCCTTGCCCTTCGTCGCGATACAGCTTCTGGTATTGCTGATCGTGGCATTGGTACCGGGGCTGGCGCTCTGGCTACCGCAGGCAGGGGGGTGACATGGCCGATCCGATGACCGACGCCAGCGGGCAGCTGGCCATCCTGACGCATATGAAGCGCAACTGGCCCTATTACTGGGTCAGTCGCGTCAACGCGGGCTACGTGCAGGTGCTGGAGCGTCGGCTGAAGCCGCTGGGGCTGGACATGCCGCGCTGGCGGGTGCTGATTTCGCTCTACGAAGAGGAATACCTGTCTGTCTCCCAGATCGCGGAGATCTCGACCATGCGGCTCAACACGACCACCAAGGTCGTGCAGCGGATGCAGGCCGATGGCCTGATCACCACTCGGATCAGCCCGCTGGATCGCCGCGTGACCCAGGTGCGCCTGACGCCCGAAGGCGATGTGCTGCGGGTTCGTGGCCTGGAAGAGGCCAACCGGGTGCTGGCAGCGTCTTTCGTGGATGTCTCTGCTGATGAGCTGGCCCAGCTCAACGCGACGCTGGAAAAAGTCTTCGGGCAGTTGCAGCGGATCTGATCCGGGCTGCCCTGGTGGCCCTTGATCGCCCCGCGCAGGCGGGACGATCGGGGCAGGTCATTTCAGCTTGCCTGCGTCAACCTCAATGGCGTCAGCCCTTCTGGCCGAACAGGATCTTCTGTTCCTCTGCGCTGCTGATGCTGGCGCGCTTCTCTTCTGCCAGAGCCTTGCCCTTCTGGACCGCGGGGCGGTTGCCCACCAGGTCGAGCCAACGCTGCAGGTTGGGCTTGTCCGAGATATCCTGCTGCTGGCCTTCCCAGAGGCAGGCCCAGGGCCAGATCGCCATGTCGGCGATGGAGTAGAAATCGCCCGCCACGTATTCGGTCTTGCCCAGCTGGGTGTCGAGCACCCGGTGCAGGCGGCCGACCTCGTTGCGGTAGCGGTCCTTGGCATAGGGCAGGTCCTGCGGGGGTTCCATGCCGGGGGCGTACTTCAGGAAGTGATGCGCCTGGCCGGCCATCGGGCCCAGCCCGCCCATCTGCCACATCAGCCATTGATCCACGGCGATCCGGTCGCGCTGCGTGGGGCCGCAGAACTGGCCGGTCTTGCGCGCCAGGTACTGCAGGATCGCGCCGCTCTCGAAGATGGAGATCGGTTCACCGTCCGGCCCCTCGGGATCGACGATCGCGGGCATCCGGTTGTTGGGCGAAATCCGCAGGAAGGCGGGCTCGAACTGCTCGCCCTTGCCGATGTTCACAAGGTTGAGGTTGTAGGGCAGCTCCATTTCCTCAAGCGCGATGGAGATCTTCCATCCGTTGGGGGTGGGCCAGTAGAAAAGCTCTATGGGTGCGGTCATGAGGGTCCTCCGTTCCCCACCCATCATGAGGCATTGGCGCCCCAAGGCAAGGGGATGGACCAACTGCGCGGCGGCGTAAATGTGCATTCGTGCAGGGTAAGGCCTGTCACTTCGGCGTGAAGGGCCGCGCCGCCCCGCCCGGTCAGGTCGCGGTAGAGGTCGAAAACGCCGGGGCGCAGGTAGCTGGACCAATGGCAGATCCGGCGCTGCGGCGGGGCAATGTCGTAGCCCATGGCCAGCAGCCCGGCCAGGTGCTCCGGCGCGTCGAGCCGCAGGGTGGGCAGGCCGGGCAGGCGGGCCAGTCCCAGCACCATGTCCCCCGGTGCAGCCGGCGGCATGACGGAGCCGAGCATCCTGTCGTAGACCCGGTTTTCCGCGCTGGTGACATGCAGGCAACGCGCCGTGCGCCCGGCGGGGCTGTCCAGGGCCGCCTCTGCTACGCTGGCATATTCGGCCGCCGCCAGCAGCAACACCCGGCCCAGCGTGCCCGGCGCAAGCGCGGGCAGGGCGGAAAGGATCACCCGCGCGCCCAGCGAATGGCCGATCGCGTGGATCTCGCGCTGCGGATCGTGCTCGTGAATGGTTCGCAGCAGCCCGGTCAGTGCCAGCCCGGCGCGCGCGGCTTCCTCATGGGCCTGCCAGATTGATCCTCTTGCGCCCCAGCCGAAGGCCAGCCCGTGGCGCTGCCCACCGATCTGGCCATAAAGCTGCCGCGGGCCGGCACAGTCGATCCCGAGCCCTCGCGGCCAACTGCGCGCCTTGTAGCTGGGGTGGGCGTCGTGACTGGCAAAGATGTGCTGATGCGGGCAGTGACGGGGCTGCGCGGGATCAAAGCGATAGCCGTGCACCATGACCACCAGCGGCCCCGGTGTGCTCAGAGCCTCTTGCGGTAAGGGACCGGCCCCGTGGCGGCGCCCCTTGGTCCCGATTGCGTCCATCCTGATCAAGGCCATTTTTTCATGCCTGCTGCCCGATGCTGACCAGGACATACCGCAAAACTGCAAACCGGTGATGAAGAGGGCGTAACGGTCGGGTGACGCCTTGACCCGACTCGACGGCGGGGGTAATCGACCCCTCGTGGCGCTTTGTTACCGGATTGCGGGCCACGTTAAACACACCGCTAAAGAGGTCGAGGATGGGAAACCCCTTTCGCTTGACCGCGTCTGGGGTTTTTTTGTGCCCGATTTGGCAGGGCTGGAAGGAAGAGCATGAGCACCGATTGGAAGCAAAGCACGAAGCTTGTCCATGGCGGCATCCGCCGTTCGCAATATGGCGAGGTGGCAGAGGCCATCTACATGACCCAGGGCTTCGTCTATGACACCGCAGAGGCCGCTCAGGCCCGGTTCGAGGAAGCCGGACCGGACGAATTCATCTATGCCCGCTACGGCAACCCCACCGTCGACATGTTCGAAAAACGCATCGCCGCCCTGGAAGGGGCAGAGGATGCCTTTGCCACGGCCTCCGGCATGGCGGCCGTCAACGGCGCGCTCATGTCCGTCTGCTCTGCCGGGGATCACGTGGTCGCGGCGCGGGCGCTCTTCGGCTCCTGTCTTTACATCCTGCAGAACGTGCTGGGCCGCTACGGGGTCGAAATCACGCTGGTCGACGGCACCGACCTTGACCAGTGGAAGGCGGCGATCCGTCCGGACACCAAGGCGGTGTTCTTCGAATCCACCTCCAATCCGACGCTGGAAGTCATCGACATCAAGGGCGTTTCGGAACTGGCCCATGCGGTGGGCGCGCTGGTGCTGGTGGACAATGTCTTTGCCACCCCGGTCTATTCCCGCGCCATCGAATTGGGGGCGGACGTTGTGATCTATTCCGCGACCAAGCATATCGACGGGCAGGGCCGGGCCCTAGGCGGCGTGGTGCTGGGCACGCAGGAATTCATCCGCGAGACCCTTATGCCCTACCTCAAGCATACCGGCGCGGCGCTTTCGCCCTTCAACGCCTGGCTGATGCTCAAGGGGCTTGAAACGATCAAGCTGCGCGTCGACGCCCAGTCACGCAATGCCGCCGCCGTGGCAAAGGCCATCCAGGGGCATGAGAAACTGGCCCGCGTGATCTATCCCGGCCTTGAGGACCATGCCCAGCACGCGCTGGTGCAGACCCAGACCAGCGGCAATGGCGGCACGGTGATCGCCATCGACATGAAAGAGGGCAAGGAGGCCGCCTTCCGCTTCCTCAACGCGATCCGGGTCGGCGTGATCTCCAATAACCTGGGCGATGCCAAGTCGATCCTGACCCATCCGGCCACCACCACCCATGCCTCGCTCTCGGATGAGCAGCGCGAGGTCCTGGGGATCACCCCCGGCCTCATCCGTTTCTCCCTTGGGATCGAGGATGAATCCGACCTGGTGGCCGATGTGCTTCAGGCGCTCGAGCAGGCCTGACAGGCCGCTGACAGACGGTCTGGGCGGGCGCCACGCGCGGCCCGCCCTGACCGGCCCCAATCCCGCGATTTAGTGATCCGTTAGGCACTGCCCCCCGTAAGCCCTCTTGAGGTTGGAAATATGTGTTAACCGCGCATATATCTGGGACGGCGCCGGCCGGCGCGCAAAGGAGGGTCACGCATGAACATCCATCAGAGCGATCTGACACCCGAGGATGACGACGCCAAGGCGGCGCTGGATCTGCTGCGGCAATGGGCAAGCCATGCCAGTGACGCAGAGATCAATGCCTTGGATCCCGCGATCGGCCGCCTGCTGCCGGGACAGGGGGATTATCCCCTTCTGTCAAATGATTACCCGGCAGAGTTCACGGCGGGCGCGAACTATCGCGCGACCCTTCCTGACCTTCAGAACGGGCCGGCCAGCCTGATCCGGGGGGCCAACAAGCCGATCCAGCACGTGGGGATTTCGAACTTCCGCCTGCCGATCCGCTACCATGATCCCCAGGGCACGCCGCTGACGCTTGAAACCTCCATCACGGGGACAGTTAGCCTTGAGGCTGACAAAAAGGGCATCAACATGTCCCGCATCATGCGCAGCTTCTATGCCCATGCGGAAAAACAGTTTTCCTTCGCGGTGATCGAAGCCGCCCTTGATGATTACAAGGCGGATCTGGAAAGCCTGGATGCGCGGATCATGATGCGTTTCTCCTACCCGGTGAAGCGCAAGAGCCTGCGGTCGGGGTTGGAAGGCTACCAGTACTACGACATCGCGCTTGAACTTGTGGATGAGGGTGGCACCCGCAACCGCTTCATGCATCTCGATTACGTCTATTCCTCGACCTGCCCCTGCTCTCTGGAGCTGTCCGAGCACGCCCGGCGCGAACGGGGGCAGCTGGCCACGCCGCATTCGCAGCGCTCCGTCGCGCGGATCGCGGTGCAGGTGCTGCCGGGTCAGGTGCTCTGGTTCGAAGATCTGATCGACATGGCGCGCCTTGCCGTGCCGACCGAGACCCAGGTCATGGTCAAGCGCGAGGATGAACAGGCCTTTGCAGAGCTGAACGCGGCCAATCCGATCTTCGTCGAGGATGCGGCGCGTCTGTTTTGCGAGCAATTGCAGGACGACCCACGCATCGGTGACTACCGCGTGGCCGCCAGCCACCAGGAAAGCCTGCACAGCCATGACGCGGTCTCCATCCTGACAGAGGGCGAAAGCTTCCGTTCGGGCAGCCTGGATCCGCGCTTCCTGGCCACATTGCACCACGCCGGCTGACGCCCAAATAGCGGGCATTGCGGCGCTTTTCCGGGCGGGGTCCGGAAATTGCACTTACATCCCCCCGGCGGCTTGCTAGATTGCAAGCCAAGGGAGGCACGCTGCCATCAACGCCGAAGTACAAGACCTGCGCCCGATTGCGATGCGTCAGCCCCGTGCCCGCGGGGTCCTGCGGCTGTCGGCCAAGCCCGGCGCACGCATTGCCGATCTGCATCAATCCGGCTCCCTCAAGGCGCTGTTTCCGGCCTCTCGCCATGGCATCCTGAACGCGGTCTTCCTGAATACCGCCGGGGGGATGACCGGTGGGGATCGCTATGCCATTCAGGCCGAAGCGCTGGAGGGCGCGGGGCTTTGCGTGACCTCGCAGGCGGCCGAACGGCTTTACCGCGCCCAGCCCGATGAGATCGGCCAGATGGAGGTCAGCCTGCGCGTCGGCGCGGGCGGGCGGCTGGACTGGCTGCCGCAGGAAACGATCTTCTTCGATGCCGCCCGCGTGCGCCGCCGCTTCGACGTGACGCTGGACCCGGGGGCCCGTTTCCTGGCGGTAGAGCCGCTGGTCTTCGGTCGCGTCGCCATGGGCGAGGTCGTGCGCGAGGGGCGGCTGACGGACATCTGGCGCCTGCGCCGCGGTGGCAAGCTGCTGTTCGCGGACAACATTTCCTTTGCCGGGGACGTGCAGGCGGTGCTGCAACGCCCCGCTGTCGGGGCAGGGGCCGGCGCCCTTGCATCGCTGCTCTTCTCGGCGCCGGGGGCCGAAACCCTGCTGGCCCCGCTGCGCGACCTCCTTGGCCCCACTGGCGGCGTCAGCCTTGTCGCCCCCGATCTTCTTTTCGCCCGGATCACCGCAGAGGATGGCTTTGAGCTGCGCAAGCGCCTCATCCCCGCCATCACCCGCCTGTCCGGGCAGGACATTCCCAAAACCTGGACGCTCTGACATGCAACTGACCCCCAGAGAAAAAGACAAGCTGCTGATCTCCATGGCGGCAGAGGTGGCGCGCAAGCGGCTCTCTCGCGGCGTGAAGCTGAACCATCCGGAGGCGATCGCCCTGATCACCGACGCGGTGGTCGAAGGCGCGCGCGACGGCCGTACCGTGGCCGAGATGATGGAGGCCGGCGCCAAGGTCATCACCGCTGAGCAATGCATGGAAGGCGTGCCCGAGATGATCCACGAGGTGCAGGTCGAAGCGACCTTCCCCGATGGCACCAAGCTGGTGACCGTCCATAACCCCATCCGCTGAAGGCGGTTCGGGACACAGGTTCACGCGCGAGATGAAGATTCATGAATCCTCGCGCGGCAGATTAGGAAAGGAGCATACCGCGATGACTTTTCTGGAGAAACTCCTCGGCTTCCTGGGCATGATGCCGGAAGCCAGCCCCGTCCAGGTCCGCGCCACGCGCCGCCGGGAGTTCTGGGAGAAACGCCCATGATCCCCGGTGAGCTTTTCCCGGCAGAGGGCAGCCTGACCCTGAACGAAGGCACAGAGGCCCTGACGCTGATGGTGGCCAATACCGGCGACCGGCCGGTGCAGATCGGAAGCCATTACCACTTTGCCGAAGCCAACGAGGCGCTGGATTTCGATCGTGACGCGGCCCGTGGGTTGCGCCTGGACATCGCCGCCGGCACTGCCGTGCGCTTTGAGCCGGGTCAGCGGCGCGAAGTGAACCTGATCCCCATCGGCGGGGATCGCAGGATCTATGGTTTCAATCAGAAGGTCATGGGCCCGCTCTGACGCGGCGGGCCGTGGCGATTTTCAACGGGAGCGTTCACGAAGAGGCGTGGCAATGATGGACCCGACGACACTGATGATCCGGCAGGGCTACATGATGCACAGCGTCCTGCTGGGGGCGGCGCAATTGGCGGCCTGGCAGACTCGCTTCGCTCGGGGCTTCGTCGCGGCGCCGGTGCGGGAGGAAATGTCCCGGCCAGCGCCTGAAGGGTCCGTGCGGCGCGCAGAGGCCCCACAGAAGACGCAGCCCAAGACCGCCACCCGCGCCAGACAAGCCTCAGCCGGGCGCCGGCCCCACCGGGCCATGCGCAAACACGGACCGGCCGCGCAGCGCATCGGCCGGCTGTCCTCGCACCCCGGGCCCGCCCGCCCGCATTAATGCGCCCACCGGCCCAAGCCCGGCGCGCCAATCCATTTCCGGGGGTCTCCCCCGCCCGACCTGTCAGGAGCCTTCAATGCCCACCCAGATTTCCCGCGCCGATTATGGCGCGATGTTCGGCCCCACCACCGGGGACCGCCTGCGCCTTGCCGATACCGACCTGATCATCGAGGTCGAAAAGGATCTCACGACCTACGGCGAAGAGGTGAAGTTCGGCGGCGGCAAGGTGATCCGCGACGGCATGGGCCAGTCCCAGGCGACCCGCGCCGAAGGGGCGGTGGACACGGTGATCACCAATGCGCTGATCGTCGACTGGAGTGGCATCTACAAGGCAGACGTGGGCCTGCGCGACGGGCGCATTCAGAAAATCGGCAAGGCGGGCAACCCCGATACCCAATCCGGCGTCGACATCATCGTCGGGCCTGGAACAGAGGTCATCGCGGCAGAGGGCCGGATCCTTACCGCCGGCGGAATCGACAGCCACATTCACTTCATCTGCCCGCAGCAGATCGAAGACGCGCTGCATTCCGGTCTGACCTGCATGATCGGCGGCGGCACCGGCCCAGCCCATGGCACGCTGGCGACCACCGTGACCCCCGGCCCCTGGCACATGGGGCGGATGTTGCAGGCCGCGGATGCCTTCCCGATGAACCTGGCCTTCGCGGGCAAGGGCAATGCCTCTCTTCCTGCCGCGCTGGAAGAACAGATCAAGGGCGGGGCCTCCTGCCTGAAACTGCATGAGGATTGGGGGACCACGCCCGCGACCATCGACAACTGCCTTTCGGTCGCCGATGACTACGACGTGCAGGTGATGATCCACACCGACACGCTGAATGAATCCGGCTTCGTCGAGAACACCGTGAAGGCCATGAAGGGCCGCACCATCCACGCCTTCCACACCGAAGGGGCAGGGGGCGGCCACGCGCCCGATATCATCAAGATCTGCGGCGAAGAGCACGTTCTGCCCTCCTCCACCAACCCCACGCGTCCCTTCACCCGCAACACCATCGATGAGCACCTGGACATGCTCATGGTCTGTCACCACCTCGACAAGGCCATCCCCGAGGACGTCGCCTTTGCCGAAAGCCGGATCCGGCGCGAGACCATCGCGGCCGAGGACATCCTGCACGACATGGGCGCCTTTTCGATCATCGCCAGCGACAGCCAGGCCATGGGCCGCGTGGGCGAGGTGATGATCCGCACCTGGCAGACCGCCGACAAGATGCGCAAACAACGCGGTCGACTGCCCGAAGAGACCGGCGAAAACGACAACTTCCGCGTCCGCCGCTATATCGCCAAGTACACGATCAACCCCGCGCTGGCCCACGGGCTGTCCCACCAGATCGGCTCGATCGAGGAAGGCAAGCGCGCCGACCTGGTCTTGTGGAACCCGGCCTTCTTCGGCGTGAAGCCGGAAATGGTCCTGATCGGTGGCACCATCGTCTGTGCGCAGATGGGTGATCCCAATGCCTCCATCCCGACGCCGCAGCCGGTCTATACCCGTCCCATGTTCGGCGCCTATGGCCGCTCGGTCGAAAACTCGGCCGTTACCTTCGTCTCTGCCGCGGCCCAGGCTGAAGGCATCCGCGACACGCTGGGCCTGGCCAAGCAGACCGTGCCGGTTCTCAACACCCGCAGCATCGGCAAGAAAGACCTGAAGCTGAACTCCGCGACGCCGAAGGTAGAGGTGAACCCCGAAACCTACGAGGTGCGCGCCGACGGAGAGCTGCTGACCTGCGAACCGGCAGAGGTGCTGCCGATGGCGCAGCGCTACTTCCTGTTCTGATGCCGGCCCGCCCCGTGACCCGCCTGCTGAAGACCGCCATCCATGCCATGCCCCTGGCGCTGCTGTTGCCGGCGGCTGCCCAGGCGGCCTGTCCGATGTATTCCGATCTTGAGATCGGCATCGTCCTGGTCACGCGGGAAGAGGACAACGTGCTGACAGAGGTCTTTCGCAGCATTTCCTCGCAGCTCATCAGCTATCACATGATGAACGACGGAGTGGCCGGCTATACAGAGCTGACCGGCCACGGCGTGCATCCGATGGTGACCACCGATCTCTATGACGGCAAGGTCCTGTCTTCCGTCTACAGCTACGACACGCCCTTCCCGCAGATCCCCGAGCCCGCACCGGGACTGGAATGGCAGGGAAGCTATGACGTGGTGGATGCCGACGGCAGCGCCCGTGGCACCCGGCAGATGACGGTGGGCGATTACGAGACGATCTCTTTCGGGGACTGCACCTATCGGGCGCTGCCCGTGCGCTTCGATATCGTCGAAGGCGATGACGAAGCGACTCACGATGTCTTCCTCTACCTGCCCGAAATCGCCGTCTCCGTGCTGGTGAGCGGTGGCGTGGGGGAAGAAAGCTATGACTATGAACTGCCCGGCGAAATTCGTGTGCTGGGCGACGGAGCATCGGAATGACCGGAATTTCAGCAGCTGGCGCGGGGTTTGCCGGCTCTTGCCGCACTGCGGAAACCACGAGAGGCGTAGCCATGCATCCCTTGCAAGGCGGACCTGCAAGGGCTTCAATTAACAGGCTTTTTACCACATTTTCTGCATTGCAGCGGGTGCATGGCGGCTCTTCTGCAATGGCTGTAGTAAGGACGCAATCACTGACCTATCTCTTTGGCAACGGAGCGAAACGCCCCGAAGCAACATCGAAAGAGGTCTCCCATGGCAAACGCAACGCATATCTCCCCCGCCCATACGTCCGGTTTCGGCGCGAAGCTGAACAGCTTCTTCGCTGGCCTGAGCAACGGCATGGTTGCCTACATGGAGCGCCGCACGCGCTTCGATCAGATCGCGGCCCTGCAAGCCAAGTCCGACGCGGAGCTGGCCAAGCTCGGCATCAATCGCGACCAGATCCCCGCGCACGTCTTCCGCGATCTGTTCTACGTCTGATCGCCGCTCCTGATGTTGCTTTCGGGGCAGGGGGCGCGGCATGAACCGCGCTCTCTCCACCCTCCGCAAGGGCAGCATCCCAGAAGACGCGAACGTCGCCGATAGCGTGACGCTCGACTACGAAGCCCGGTTCATCCGGCGCAAGGGCCTTCAGACCGACGCGGGCGAACGCCTGCTTGTCGACCTGGCTCAGACGACATCGCTGGAAGACGGCGATGCCTTGCAGCTGGAGGATGGCCGCCTGATCGCCATCCGCGCTGCTGCCGAACCCCTGCTACGCGTGACCGGTGACCAGATCACCCGCCTCGCCTGGCATATCGGCAACCGCCATACCCCCTGCCAGATCGCGCCGGACCACCTTCTGATCCGCCAGGACAAGGTGATCGCCGCCATGCTTGCCCACCTTGGCGCGCAGGTAGAGCCCGTGACGGCCCCCTTCATTCCCGAGGGTGGCGCCTATGGCCACGGCCGCACCCATTCCCATGAACATGGCAAGACCCTGCATGACGGCTCCGCGCATGATCATGACCACGGGCATGACCATGATCACGCCCATGATCACGGGCACAGCCATTCCCACAGCCATACCCATGACCACTGACCCGGCGCTGATCCTGCACCGCTGGCTCTCTCCGGCCTACCCGGTGGGGGCTTTCGCCTATTCCCACGGGATCGAGGCGGCGGTGGCCGAAGGCTGGATCGTGGATGCCGTTACCGCGGGTGACTGGATCACCGATGTGCTGACCCACGGGGCAGGGCGCAACGATGCGATCCTGCTGGCGGCGGCCTTCCACGCCGAAACCGCTGCCCTGCCGGAGATCGCAGAGCTTGCCACGGCGCTTGCGCCCTCTGCCTCCCGTCGGCTCGAGACAGAGGCCCAGGGCGCCGCCTTCGCCGCCACCACGGCAGAGATCCACGGGCTGACACTGCCGGCCATGCCCTACCCGGTGGCGCTTGGCCGCGCGGCGCGGCTCATGGGGCTGCCGCTGGACCTGACGCTGCGGCTTTTCCTGATGGCCTTCGCCTCCACGCTGACCTCTGCCGCCATTCGCCTGGTGCCCCTTGGGCAGACCGATGGGCAGCGGACCCTCTCCGGGCTTGAACAGCTCTGCGAAACACTGGCACAAGAGGCCAGGTCCGGCGATCTGGACGGGCTGGGCTCCCGTGCCGTACTGTCGGATATCGCCGCCATGCGGCAAGAGGCCCTGACCACGCGGATCTTCCGCTCCTGACCCTGACCAGCGGTCCCCGGACCGCCCCGCACCACAAGGATCGCTCGCGCATGCCCTCACCCCATGGTCCCCTTCGCATCGGCCTCGGCGGCCCAGTCGGCGCTGGCAAGACCACGCTGACTGCCGCGCTGTGCCGCGCGCTGCGCGATCGCCTGTCGATCGCCGTGGTGACGAACGACATCTACACCCAGGAAGATGCCCAGGCCCTGGTGCGGATGCAGGCGCTGACCTCTGACCGGATTCGCGGCGTGGAGACCGGCGGCTGCCCCCATACGGCGATCCGCGAAGATGCCTCGATCAACCTGGCGGCCATCGCGGAGCTCAACCGCGATTTCCCGGACCTGGACCTGGTGCTGGTGGAATCGGGGGGCGACAACCTTTCGGCCACCTTCAGCCCGGAACTGGTGGACATGACGATCTACGTCATCGATGTGGCCGCCGGCGAAGAGATCCCGCGCAAGGGTGGCCCGGCCATCACCCGGTCCGATATCCTTGTCATCAACAAGACCGACCTTGCCCCCCATGTCGGCTCTGACCTCTCGGTCATGGAGCGCGATGCCACCGCCCAACGCCAGGGCCGGCCCTTTGTCTTCACCAATCTCAAGACCGGCGCGGGGATCGACCAGATCCTGGCCCTGATCGAAGAGATCGGTGGCCTAGCCCACGCCGCCTGATCCAGCGCCATGGCCAGCGCCACAACCAGATCGCACCTGATCGACATCCGCCCCATCGGCTACGTGATCGGCCTGCTTGTCGCGGTGCTGGGGCTGACCATGCTCCTGCCGCTGATCGTCGATATCGTCGAGGGGCGCGGCCATTGGCATGCCTTTGCTGAAAGCGCCATCATCACCTTCGTCGCCGGGTCGTTGACGGCGCTGGCCTGCCAGAACGGCACCCGCGAGGGGCTGAGCCTGCAACAGACCTTCCTGCTGACCTCGGGCGTCTGGGCCACGCTGCCGATCTTCGGCTCTCTGCCCTTCATGCTGGGCGCGACCGAAGCCAGCTTTACCGATGCCTATTTCGAGGCCATGTCGGGCATGACCACGACCGGCTCCACCGTGTTCTCCGGGCTGGACGAGATGCCCCGCGGGCTGCTGCTCTGGCGGGGGATCCTGCAATGGCTGGGCGGGATCGGCATCATCGTCGTCGCCATGGTCTTCCTGCCTGAACTGCGGGTCGGGGGGATGCAGGTGTTCCGCTCCGAAGCCTTTGAAACCATGGGCAAGATCCTGCCCCGCGCCACGGCCATTGCAAGCCAGATCTCCGTGATCTACGTCGGTCTGACCCTCGCCTGCCTGCTGACCTACATCCTGCTGGGCATGGGGGTCTTCGATGCCACGGTCCATGCGCTGACCACGCTGTCCACGGGCGGATTCTCCACCAAGGATGCCAGCTTCGGCGCCTTCTCGGGGCGGATGGAATACGCGGCCTCCATCTTCATGGTGCTGGCCGCGTTGCCCTTCGTGCGCTACGTGCAGATGCTTCACGGCAACAAGATCGCGATCTTCCGGGACGTCCAGGTCAGGGGCTTCATGCTGACCATCGGCGTGCTGGTGCTGGTCTCTTCCGTGGCGCTGCTGCACATCTTCCCGCACCACTGGGAACAGGCGGTGCGCGAAAGCCTGTTCAACATCGTCTCCATCATCTCGGGCACGGGCTATGCCTCGGTGGACTACATGCAATGGGGCCCCTTCCTGATCACGATGTTCTTCTTCATCGGGCTGATCGGGGGCTGTGCGGGCTCAACCGCCTGTTCGGTAAAGATCTTCCGCTACCAGATCCTGCTGGCCTCCATCGGGGCGCAGATCCGCCGCATCCATGCGCCCCACGCGGTCTTCCAGCCGCGCTACGAGGGGCGCTCCCTGGATGAAGAGGTCCTGGGCTCCGTGATGTCCTTCTTCGTCTACTTCACGGTCTCGCTTGGCGTCTTTTCGGTGCTGCTGGCGCTGACGGGGCTCGATTTCGTCACGGCGCTCTCAGGCGCCGCCACCGCGCTGGCCAATATCGGCCCCGGGCTGGGAGAGATCATTGGTCCGGCCGGCAATTTCGCCCCGCTGAACGACACCGCGAAATGGATCCTAAGCATCGGGATGTTCTGCGGCCGGCTTGAGCTGATGGTGGTCTATGCCATGCTGACAGTGCAGTTCTGGCGCGGCTGACGCGG
The DNA here is from genome assembly GCF_011806405.1 of Pseudooceanicola sp. HF7. GTDB lineage: Bacteria > Pseudomonadota > Alphaproteobacteria > Rhodobacterales > Rhodobacteraceae > Pseudooceanicola. Next base: position 26,320 of record NZ_JAATOW010000035.1, read on the forward strand.
GGCGGTTTCGCCCGGGCGTGACGGGCCCGCGATGCCCTGGGGCCCACGGGCCCGTGTCATTCCGGCAGAGGTGCCCCTGCCGGAATGGTCTTCATCTGGTCGGGATCAGAATTCAGAGGTCCGGTCGGTCACCACGAAGCCGGTTTCCATCTTCAGGGTCGCCGGTTTGTCCAGCCCTTCCAGGACCTTGCGCACATCGATGCTTTCCACCGACTGGCTGTCGTAGGTCTTGTAGTAATAGACGCGGTTCTTGGTATCCGACGCCGAGGTCCAGATCGTGTAATCCGTGATCACCTGGCCCTGGTCCTCCTGGCGGATGGAGCCCTTCGGAATGTCGAAGTTGTTGAGGATGTGGAAGGCATCGAAGATCGCGTCATCGGCAGTTGCCGCCGGCAGCGCCGTATTGGCGAAGGCCACGGCCCGCACGAAGCGCGAGGGCGAGGTCGAATTGCCCGGCAGTCCCACAAGGCCGGTGCCCTGGCCGAAGGGTTTCAGCGTCTGTCGCCCGACGGTGATTTCCTCGAAGTTATCTGCCTGCAGGCCGATGTAGTTCTGCAGGTTGGTCAGGTGCCAGTCATAGGGCGGGTTGTTGGTCATGACGTTGACCGTGTTGTCGAAGATCCGCAGACCGTCCTTGGTGTACTCGATCACGATCGAGTCGCCGGAAGCATCCGTCACCCCGTAGTGGACAGGGGCGGGGCCGCCGATCTGCTCGATGTCGGTTCCCACGACGGTCAGGGAGGGGATCGCCTTGCGGACTTCTTCCACCGTGGCGAACTGACCCAGGATCCAGTTGCCCATCTCTTCAGAGGAGATCGCGTGTTCACGGTTGTCATCCGTCAGCTTCGACATCACTGCCGGGCCGGCGAAATAGAACACCCCGAAGTAGAGCCCTTCGGAGTTCATGCCGTCCACCACGATCGGTGCGCCAAAGCCGTTTGCGCCGGCAAAGCCGTACTTCGTCTCGTAGGTGAAGCCCGATTCCTTGGGGTTCATCACAAGCGTCGTGATTTCGGTGCCAGCGGGCACGGCCACGAGATCCGAATGCAGGTTGAAACCGAATTCCATCGTGCGCGCGGGCACCGTCGTGCCATCCTCCGCATGCAGAATGATCGCCGTACAGGCGGTTGCAGACTGGCCTGCCAGGGCCACTGAAATGGCGGCTGCCGCCACCCGAGACATGAATTTCCCGAATTTCACCTTCTAATCCTCCGTTTCACGCCGCCCCTCCAATCATTGGACGACTCAAATTGATGCAGGTTTCTTGACCGTAGCGTCAGCTATATTGATGTGCGATTTAAATCATGGGGATACGAAGGATTGTGTTTTTTTTGTCGCGCTGTTTCGGCACCCCCTGGCACGCTTCGACGGCCAGGATGCTCGGTCTGGAGGCAGCACGGACCGCGGCCCTCTGTCGAAGGGTTCCCGCGCTCGGCAGTCCGGGGAACGCCCTGCAACTCGTCCCGGTGGCGGCGTCGAAAACATGCGCGGAGGACATGCTTTTTGCGAGCCCTGCTGCCAAATCTCTTGCGTGGCCCGGTCCCGGAATGGCATAATTGACCTACGCAGCGGCAACGGAGCCGGGCGCTCTCCCGTCGATTGGGATTTCCTGAGCATGGCCGCTCGACCCGCGTTCGCGTCGCGTGACGTGTGTCGATGGCCCTTTTCCCGATCCGGCAAGAGGCTGATATGAAAACCTTTCCGATCTTCCTGACCATGGCCGGCCGGCGCGTGGTGATCTGCGGCTCCGGTGCGGAAGCCGCCCGCAAGGCCCGTCTTGTCCTCAAGACGGAGGCAGAGATCCTGCTTGTCGGCCGTGACCTTGATCCTGAACTCTCGGGCCTTGTTGCCAGCGGGCGTGCGCTGCACCAGCCCGAAGCTGACACCCACACTTTCACAAATTGCGCACTCGCCTTCATCGCCACGGGGGAAGAAGACATCGACCTTGCGCTCGCCGCCCAGGCGCGCGCCGCCGGCGCGGTCGTCAACGTGGTCGACCGCCCCGAACATTGTGATGGCTTCACGCCCTCCATCGTGGATCGCGACCCGGTCGTCGTGGCCATCGGGACAGAGGGCAACGCGCCCGTCCTGGGGCGGATGATCAAGACAGAGATAGAGACGATGCTGACCCCGCGGCTTGGGTCCTTCGTCGCGCTTGCCGGTCGCCTGCGCGACGCGGTGGCAGAGGCTGTCCCGCCGAAATCACGCCGGGGGTTCTGGGAATGGGTCTTTACCGGAGAGGCCTTTGCCAAGCATCGGCGCGGCGATGAACATGCCGCCGCCGACATGCTGAAAGCGGCCATCGCGGCGGGCGAGGCACCAGAAGAAAAGGGCCTGATCTCTCTTGTCGGGGCAGGGCCTGGCGCCCGCGATCTGCTGACCCTGCGTGCGGTGCGCCGCCTGCAGGAAGCCGATGTGATCTTCTACGACCGGCTGGTCGAACCGGAAGTGCTTGAGCTTGCCCGCCGCGATGCGGACCGCGTCTATGTCGGCAAGGAGGTCGGCGCACATGCCTGGCCCCAGGCCCAGATCGACCGCGTGATCGTGGCAGAGGCCGCCAAGGGGCGCCGCGTTGTGCGGCTGAAATCCGGGGATCCTTCGATCTTCGGTCGCGCGGCAGAAGAAATTGCCGCCGCCCGCGAGGCCGGGATAGAAATAGAGATCATCCCCGGCATCACGGCCGCCGCCGCTGTGGCCGCCGCCACGACGCGGCCCCTGACCGAACGCGGAGAGACCGACACCCTGGTCATCACCACCGGCACCTGCCGCCCCGGCGATGACACCCCGGACTGGAGCGCGGCCGCCCGGCCCGGCACGGCCATGGCCTTTTACATGGCGGTGGAACGGGCGGCCCTCGTCGAAGAGGAACTGCTGCGCGCGGGCGTTCCGCCCCATTGCCCGGTGGAGGTCATCGCCTCTGCCAGCACCCCGCGCGAACGCCGTTTGGACCTGACGCTGGAAGGTCTGGCAGAGAGCATTGCGCGCGAAGAGGTGCAGAGCCCAGCGATCCTGTTGCTGCGCTATTCCAAGAAACTGGCGGCTGCGGATGTGCCCTCTGCCGCGATGCTGGAAAGCGCGCCCAGACGAGCCTGATCGGGGGCTGACAGCGGCGCTTTTGTAACGGGTGCGGGCTTTGGAGTGTGGACGAAAAAAGGCCCCGGGAAGGGGCCTTTTTGTTTGATCGCCGCGGGGGCTGTTGTTTGTGGTGTGGGCTTGGATGCTGCTTGGGCGGGCCGGTTGGGGCTCCGCTCGTTCGCACCTCAAACGCGCCACTGGCACGTTTGCTGGCTATGCCGGATCGGTGCTCACTCCCAACAGCTCACGAGGGCCGTCATTTCACGCCCCTCCCGCGCCAGGGTCAGGGGCTCGATCGCAGCGGCATTGACGGCGGCGTTGGCGGCGATCCCGGCGTCTGAAAGGAAGCTGGCCAGCACCGTGCCATCCACGGCAAAGGCCACGTCGCCGGGCAGGTCGCGGCCCGCGGTGGTATCGCCCATCAGCAGACCCACGACAGAGCCGGAGCCATCCAGCACGGGGCCGCCCGCGTCACCGGCAAGCGTGGTGATCTCAAGCCGGGACAGGCCGGTCTCTCCGTCAAGGCCACGGACATCGGCGAGCGTGCCATAGGTCACGCTGGCAGCGCCCAGCAGGCCTTCGTAGGAATAGCCCGCTACGGCGATTTCCGATCCGATCCGGGGGGCAGAGGCCGCGATCTGCGCCACGCCCATCGGAGCAAGCGCCGCCTCGGGCCTCAGCAGGGCAAGACCGGAGGCCGCGTCAGAGGTCGCGATCCGTGCCGCATGTTCACCCGCCAGGGTGATCTGCCCGCAGCTGTCCAGCCCATCAAGCAGGGTCGCCACGGCGCCGTCGCGCGTCACGTAGATACCGGAGCGGGAGAAGGCCGGCTTGCGGATCTCAAGCCCGGAAACCAGGTCCACGCTCTGTTGCGCGCCGGCGCTTTCGTCGAAGGGCAGGGTGCCGGGCAGGCGGGTGAAGCTGGCCTGCATCTCTGCCAGAAGGCGGGTGCGGCGCTCTTCGTCCCCGGTGGGCCAGACAAGGATGAAGCCCTTGATCTCTCCTCCCTGCAGGCTGGCTTCCGCGTGAGAGATGATGCGGCTGTTACGGCCTTCCATCGTGAAGCCTTGGGACGAGCGGTTACGCGCGCCGCCCTCCGGCATGATGGCGACGGTTTGCAGGATCTCGTAAAGCGCGGCCAGGCGGCTGGAATCCCCGGCCTGGGAAATCAGCAGCACCTGCGCCGGCAGGTCGCTGTCGACCGGGTCGAAATGCACGAAGGGCGCCTGGTAATCGGTGAAGGAAACGACCTCCAGCGGCAGTTTCACGCGGATCCCGGCCTTGTCGTCAGAATAGGCTTCCAGCCCAAGGCCATCCAGGATGGCATTGTATTGGCCGACCAGCGCGGCCCGTTGCGCCGTGGTCAGGATGCCGGTTGCCTCGAACCCGTTGGCCGATTGCCAGGAGGCCATGGAATTGCGGGTGCCGCGCCCGAAGGCACCGTCGATGCCGCCATTGTAGAAGCCGGCCCATTTCAGGGCGATCTGGATCTGGTCACGTTCCGCGCGGCTCATCTGTGCTTCGCTGGCGCGGGCCTGTGCCGGGGTTTCCTGCGGCAGGCTGTCGTCCAGGACCACCTCCGGCAGGGGCTCTGCCTCGGGCGCGGGCTCTGGAGCGGTGGTATCGCTCTGTCCGTTCCAGAATTCGCCGTCATACCAGGCCCGGTAAGAGATGTAGCTGTCGCCCGGGATCTGGCCGGAGGCGCGCAGCTGTTGCAGCCGGCTCACGGCCTCATCGCGCGGGTAGGGGCCCAACACGGCGGCGAAAAGCCCGTTGCCAAGCGAGAAGCCCGCGACATCGGGCAGGTAGGAGGCGTAGTTTTCCAGCCCCGCTTCTGCGGCCTCGGCCGTCGGCCAGGCCTGGATCTGGATATAGGCCGGAAGGTCCTGGGCCTGTGCCACCCGCAGGGTGGCGAACACCGCGAAAAACAGTGTCACGATCGTTCGGATGGTCATTGGAACCCCTTGCCTGCTCGTCCATGGGCGCTGCGCGCCACTCTTCGCGGATTTACTATCAAATCCCCTGTTACATGCACCCTAATATTGCAGAATGGGCGGGCTCTTCGTGGAATGGATGCCCTTTGGCCTCACCTTGACCTCATCGCACCCTGCCGGTAACCAGCCTGAGACCGGAAATCCGCCTTTTGGGGCTGCTTTTCCAGACCGCTTTCGCAGACCAGGGGCCCCCCATGTCACAGACCATCGCCGACCGTCCCAAGAGCTTCCAGGAAATCATCCTGCGCCTTCAAGCCTACTGGGCCTCCAAGGGCTGCGCGGTTATGCAGCCCTATGACATGGAAGTGGGCGCAGGCACCTTCCACCCGGCGACCACGCTGCGCAGCCTTGGCTCCCAGCCTTGGGCGGCGGCCTATGTCCAGCCCTCGCGCCGTCCCACGGATGGCCGCTACGGTGAGAACCCCAACCGTCTGCAGCATTACTACCAGTACCAGGTGCTGATCAAACCCAGCCCGCCCGATCTTCAGGCGCTCTACCTTGGTAGCCTTGAGGCCATCGGCATCGACATGGAGATGCATGACATCCGCTTCGTCGAGGACGACTGGGAAAGCCCGACTCTGGGCGCCTGGGGCCTGGGCTGGGAAGTCTGGTGCGACGGCATGGAAGTCAGCCAGTTCACCTATTTCCAGCAGGTTGGCGGCCATGACTGCAAGCCCGTCTCGGGCGAGCTGACCTATGGGCTGGAACGCCTGGCGATGTACGTGCTGGGCATCGATCATGTCATGGACATGCCTTACAACGATCCCCAGGCACCCATCGCGCTGACCTATGGCGATGTCTTCCGCCAGACAGAGCAGGAATACAGCCGCTGGAACTTCGACGTGGCCAACACGGAGGTTTTGCTGAAGCACTTCGAAGAGGCCGAGGCGGAATGCGAGGCGATCCTGTCGCAAGCCCATGAAGACCCCAAGACCGGCAAGCGCATCATCATGGCCCACCCGGCCTATGACCAGTGCATCAAGGCATCCCACGTCTTCAACCTGCTGGACGCGCGCGGCGTGATCTCTGTCACCGAACGCCAGGCCTATATCGGCCGGGTGCGCGCGTTGGCCAAGCAATGCGCCGATGCCTTCGTGCAGACCGAAGCCGGGGGATGGCGCGCCGAGGCGCAGTAAGACCCTGTCAGAAAAAAAGAAACCGGCGCCCTGCGGAGCGCCGGTTTTTTCATGCCCGGGTCATTCCTGGCCCGGCTGGGTCAGGTGCCGGCCAGCGCGGGGAAGAGCGCCTTCAGCCCTTCTGCAATCATCTCGACCGCGATGGCGGCAAGGATCATCCCCATCAGCCGGGTCATGATCACGCGCGCCGTCTGGCTCAGGTGCTTGCCGATGAAGTTCGCGCAAAGGAAGACCACCAGCAGCATCGCAAGGATCGCGCCGAAGACCAGGCCGTATTGCATCAGCTCCGTCGTGCCCTGTGCCTGCTGGCGGTAAAGGATCAGCGTGGTGATCGTGCCGGGGCCGACCAGGATCGGGAAGGTCAGGGGGTAGAAGGCCACCGCGTCGCTGGCCTGGAAGTTGCCCTGTTCCTTGGTGGTGCCGTGGTGGGCAGAGCTGTCGTGCCCGTTCAGCATGCCCAGCCCGATCAGCAGCACCACAAGGCCGCCGGCCACGCGGAAATCGTTCACGTCGATGCCGAAGGCCTTGAGCAGCGCATCGCCCACCAGCGCGAAGACCCCGCCCAGCACCCCGCAGTAAAGCGCCACCTGGATCGCCGTGCTACGCCGTTGGCCGGGCTCCATCCCATCCGTGGCGCTCAGGAAGACGGGCAGGTTCGTCAGCGGGTTCATGATGGCGAAGAGCGCCCCGAAGAACTTGACGGCGTCGAAGGTGGTCATGCGTGCTTCCCCATGGTCATCAGTGCCGGGATCTCCTAGCAGCTTCGCAGCGTACTGCCTATAGGCGAGCGCGCGATTGCCGGACGACCGGCCTTTTGAAGCCCCTTGCCCAGCTGCCCTGCGCTAGTCGTGCTGGGATGGCCCGTGATGCACCGCGCGGGCAGGGCGGGGCCTGTCCTTGCAAGGCAAGGCCAAGGTTTTCAGGCCGATTGCCCCTTGGGACGGAACCTGCCCCGATCTGAAACATTGGTTTTGCACAGAATGAAACCGGGCGGCGGCACATGCCCCACGCCCCGGTCCCTGAGGAGGTCCAGATGTCCCAATCCCGTGCCCCTGCCTGGGTGGTTCCGATGATGCGTTTCGGTTATTCCGCCCGTGGCTTTACCTACGTGCTGCTGGGTGGGCTTGTCCTGTCCGCGGCGATGACCGGCGGCCAGGCCGAAAGCACCCAGTCGGCGCTGGCGACCCTGCGCGGTCAGCCCTTCGGGCCTGCCCTGCTGTGGCTGCTGGCCATCGGCTTCCTGGCCTATTCCGCCTGGCGCTTCATCTGTGCCGGTATGGACCTTGAGCGGCGCGGCACCGATGCCAAGGGCATCATCGCCCGCATCGGTCAAAGCGTCTCCGGCCTGGTCTATGGCGGTCTTGCCGTGACCTCGGCCCGTCTGGCCATGGGCGCGGGCGGCAGCGGCGGGGGCGGCAATGGCACGCGCACGCTGGCCTCCTGGTTGCTGGAACAGCCCATGGGCAAGTGGCTGGTCGTCGCGGCCGGCCTGATCACCATCGGCGCGGGCGCCTACTATGGCGTGAAAGCCTGGAAGGAAAGCTACAAGGAACACATGGCCGCAACCCCGACCAGTCAGAAGCTGGACCCGGTCATCAAGGGCGGCCTTGTCGCCCACGGCATCGTCATCGCCATCATCGGTGGCTTCCTGGCCTATGCCGGCTGGACCTCTGATCCCAGCGATGCCGGCGGCATGACGCAGGCCTTCGAAGCCGTGCGCGCCCAGCCCTACGGGCAGGTCCTGCTGGCAGCGCTTGCCGTCGGGCTGGTCGGTTTCGCGGTCTACTGCTTCGTTGAGGCACGCTACCGGATCGTTCCGGCGCGGGCAGGCGACGATGTGACAACCCTTGCCGCCCAGGCGCGCAACAAGGTTGAGCAGGAAGGACGCAAGGCCGCTTCGCACGTGAGCTGAGCTTCGCACGCCGCACAGGATGACAGGACGCGCCCGGGCAGCCCCCGGGCGCGTCCTTTCGCATGAGGGGTCTGCGACCTGACGGGGCCATGAACCGCTGGAAGAACCCCGAACATCTGCCTATAGGGAAGGGGATATTCCGACGCTCTGAAAGGCAGGTATCTTCTCATGATGGGACGCATCGCCATCCTCGCCATCCTGCTCTGTGCCCTGCTTGCCGGGGGCAGCCTGTGGTATCTTCAGGTCTACGGCTATTACGACCGTGTGACCCCGACGCCGGGGCAGGACGTGGCGATGGTCCCGCTGGAGGAAAGTGCCGCCGTGCCTGTGCCTTACGCGGATTTCCAGGCGATTGACGCGGACAGCTCTCCGATCCGGTACCGCGCCTGTTTCACAACCACCCAGGACCTGCCGGCGCTTGAGGCCACATTCGAACCCTATCCTAGGGCAGAGCCGCTCAACGCGCCCTTCTGGTTCGATTGCTTCGATGCAGAAGAGATCGGCACCGCGCTCGAAGAGGGAACCGCCCGGGCCTTCCTGGGGGGCAAGAACGTCCATTACGGGGTGGATCGCGTGCTGGCCGTGATGCCCGACGGGCGCGGGTTCATCTGGCACCAGCTGAACAATTGCGGTGAGACCGCCTATGATGGCAGCCCTGTCGGAGAGGCCTGCCCGGAGCGCTGATCCTACGCCATTGACCCTTGCGGCATGGCAAGGGCTCGCATCGCCGTCAGCACATACGAAAAGACCCCCGCGGCCTGAGCTGCGGGGGTCTTTCCTTTCAAGGTTCCGATGGCCGGGGCCATCGGCGACCTGGAATAGATCAGAAGCGGTAGTTCACACGCGCTGCGACCGTGTTGCCGGTCAGATCGGTTTGGGTGTCGTTGTAATCGGAAATGTTCTCGTAGAGGTATTCCGCGCCAACGCTCCAGTTGGAAGTCAGCATGTGCTCTGCGCCGAAGCCAACGTTGTAGCCCCACTGGTCGTCGATCATGGAGCCACCGGCAACGCCGTACACCATGGTTTCACCCATGTCGTAACCGAAGCGTGCCTTCAGGCGGGTGGAGTCGGCAGCGTTGTTTTCCCACATGTCGCGGGCCATGTATTCCGCTTCACCACCCATCACGAAGGTGCCGAAGTCGTAGTCGTAACCGGCGTGGACGCCGTACGTCAGCGCGTCGTCGGATTCGGCGAAGTCGAGGTTGCCGTAGCCCAGGCTGCCACCAGCGTAGAAGCCGGTCCAGTTACCCGTTTGGGTAACGACCGGTGCGGGGGTGATCACGACGGGGTCTGCGGGGCCTTCAGTGTAGGCGCCTGCGAAAGCGGGGCCGGCGGCAATCAGGGAGGCTGCTGCTGCGGCGGTCATCAGTTGGAAACGTTTCATGGACTGGTCCTTCTTTGTCGAAACTATGACCCGGTTTGTAGATTGCAACGCTCGCAAGCGCGCTTTCCGTTCCCGGTTCCTGTCACAGAACGTATGCCGAATAATTCGGTTCCCAACCCCGTGAAGAAAGTTTGAGTGAGGGCGGCGCTTTCCTGCCGGTCTGTGGCGGAAGATGGCCTGAATTCCTTACAGGACAAGGGGTTTCACGTCAGAAACGTGATCCTGGCTCCCTTGAAAAGGGCCTGGGAACGCCGGTTTGAGCGGTGTTTTGCCGGTCTGGATCGGTTCCGGGTTCCCAGAAAAATGACCGCGCCGGAGGTCCGGACCGGATCCTGGCCGTCGTCAGCCGAATCCAGGGGCGAGGGCCAGCCCCTGGGATCCGTGGCGGGAGCCTGTGAACACCTGCCGGCAAGGGCAGGCGGGCCGCGGGCGCTCTTTCCTGCCCTCACCCCCTAGACCCTTGCGCGCCCCTCCGCTATTCCCCAAAGGCCAATCGCGCCCGGGCCCTCCCGGGCCCAGACCCGGACGGACCGACATATGCCCGATCTCCTGATCGAACTCTTTTCCGAGGAAATTCCCGCGCGCATGCAGGCGCGCGCCGCAGAGGACCTCAAGAAACGCGTGACCGACGGGCTCGTCGAAGCGGGGCTGACCTATGGCGGTGCCGCTGCCTTCCATACCCCGCGCCGGCTGACGCTGACCGTGCAGGGCCTGCTGGCCGAAAGCCCCACCATCCGCGAGGAACGCAAGGGCCCCCGCGTGGACGCCCCGGAAAAGGCGATCGAAGGCTTCCTGCGCGGCGCTGGCCTGAGCCGTGACCAGCTGGAAGAGCGCGACGACAAGAAGGGGCGTGTCTTCTTTGCGGTGATCGAAAAGCCGGGCCGCCGCGCGCCAGAGATCGTGGCAGAGGTGCTGGAAGGCGTGCTGCGCAACTTCCCCTGGCCCAAGTCCATGCGGTGGGGCACCGGCACCTTCCGCTGGGTGCGCCCGCTGCATTCGATCCTTTGCATCCTCAGCGATGAGGCCGGCACCGAGGTCGTGCCGATGGATCTGGACGGGATCACCACCACCGACACGACGGAGGGCCATCGCTTCATGGCGCCGGGGCGTTTCACGGTGAAGGATTTCGACAGCTATGCCACTGAGTTGAAACGCCGTTTCGTGGTGCTGGATGCCGCCGACCGGGCCGAGCATATCTGGCAGGACGCCACCAACACCGCCTTCGCCTCTGGCCTGGAGGTGGTGGAAGACAAGGGCCTGCTGGCAGAGGTCGCGGGTCTGGTCGAATGGCCCGTCGTGCTGATGGGCGAGATCGGCGCGGATTTCCTGGGGCTGCCGCCGGAGGTGCTTCAGACCTCCATGAAGGAGCACCAGAAGTTCTTCTCCGTGCGCAATCCCAAGACCGGGCGGATCGAGCGCTTTGTCACCGTTGCCAACCGTGAGACGCGCGACAACGGCGCGACCATCCTGGCGGGCAACCAGAAGGTGCTTTCTGCCCGGCTGTCGGATGCCAAGTTCTTCTGGGAAAACGATCTTCGCATCGCCAAGACCGAGAAGATGGCCCCCTGGATCGCGCAGCTGTCCAACGTGACCTTCCACGCCCGCCTGGGCAGCCAGGCAGAGCGGATCGCCCGCATCGTGCGCCTGGCCGGAGAGATCGCGCCGGCCTTGCGGGCGGATCCCGCGATGGCAGAGGAAGCCGCGCGGGTGGCCAAGGCCGATCTGTCCTCTGAAATGGTCTATGAATTCCCTGAACTGCAGGGGCTGATGGGGCGCTATTACGCCGAAGCGGCGGGCCTGCCCGCGCGCGTGGCGGCGGCCTGTGAAGAGCATTACTCGCCCCTGGGGCCGACGGATGACGTGCCCGAGGCGCCGGTGTCCGCCACCGTGGCGCTGGCGGACAAGATCGACACGCTGGTGGGCTTCTGGGCCATCGACGAGAAGCCGACCGGGTCCAAGGATCCCTTCGCGCTGCGCCGCGCCGCCCTTGGGGTGATCCGCATCATCCTGACGAATGGCGTGCGGCTGGAGCTTCTGTCGCTCTTCGATGATCTGCTGATGCGCCATATTTTCAAGGCCTTGGATGCCTCGGAAACCGAGAAGCGTGCGCGCCTTTCGGACTTTGCCGCAGAGCGCGACATGCCCGAAGAGGAATTCGCCCAGCTGCTCTCTGCCATCGCAGAAGAGGAAGAGGCGCGCTCCGAGGATCGCGACCAGATGCAGACGGTCCTGGCAGAGGCCTTCGGCGCCGTGGGTCAGGAGGCGCTGCCGAAAAGCGTCAACCTGCTGTCCTTCTTCCATGATCGCCTGAAGGTGCACCTGCGCGACGAGGGGCTGCGCCATGACGTGATCGACGCCTGCCTTGCCATGGAGGGCAATGACGACCTGCTGCTGCTGGTCAAGCGGGCGCAGGCGCTGTCGGACGTGCTGGGCACCGAGGACGGGGTAAACCTGGTCCAGGGCTTCAAGCGCGCCAACAACATCCTGAGCCAGGCCGAGGAGCGCGACGGGGTGTCCTACGAGTTCGGCGCCGATCCGAAATTCGCCGAAGCCGAGGAAGAAAAGGTGCTTTTCAATGCCCTCGAGGCTGCGGCCCCGCGGATCGAAGAGGCTCTGAAGGCAGAAGATTTCGCCGCCGCGGCCTCGGCCCTGGCGGGGCTGCGGGCGCCGATCGATGCCTTCTTCGAGGCCGTGCAGGTGAACGCGGAAAACGAGATCGTGCGGCGCAACCGGCTGAACCTGCTGTCCACCATCCGCAGCACCGTTCTGAAAGTCGCCGACCTGACGAAGATCGAGGGGTAAATTCCCGAACCGGGCCATAGGCCCGGCAAAAGGTCCAGTGGACCTTTTGGGGAATTTACGGGCGGAGCCCTGGGATATCCGCACCGGGCCATGGGCCCGGCAAAAGGTCCGGTGGACCTTTTGGGGAATTTACCGGCGGAGCTCCGGGGGATCTGCCGGGTGGCTTGCCCGCAGCAAGGTACGATTTGAAAGGGCCCCCCTTGGGGGTCCTTTTTCGTTTGATTGTGCGGAGTTGCACAGTGATCCGGGGCTGCCGTGGGGCGTCGGTGGAACGTCTGTTTCCTGTCGGTATCGCGTCGGTATGACGTCGGTGCGCTCCGCGCGGTGGAGCAGGGAATTCTTTGTGCATTTTTGCGAAGGCCGGGCGGTGCCTTTGGCGCTGGGTGTTGGGAGCCTGTTGCTGGGGGTTGGCGGGAGTGGCGGGGGGCGGGGGCGGGGGGGGGGGGGGGCCCCGGGGGGGGGTTTTTTGGAAGAAAAAAAAAAGGGCGGGGGGGGGGGTGTTCCGGGGGGGGGGTTGGGGCGGGGCGGGCCGCGGGGGGGGGGGGGGGGGGGGGGGGGGGGGGGGCTGGGGGGGGGGGTTTTTGGGAAAGAAGAGGCGGGGGCGGGGGGGGGATCTGTCCAGGTGGGGGCTTTGGGCCGGGCCGACCTGCGGGACGCAGGGAGACGGGCGAGGAGCGCTCGATGCGGTCCGAGGGCGTTTGCGCCGGGCGCGGGGATGGAGTAGTGCGGAGCGTTGGTGGCAGGTGGGGCTATTTAGCGCGGGGAAACAAGGGGATAGCATTGCGGGCACAGGGGCGGACTTCCTTTGGCGGGGGTGACAATTTCCTTGCTCTGTCTCCCGCCCCGGTTATGCTGCGACCACTCCCGAAAGGTGCCGCAGTGCAGCAAGACGATCCTGACATCACGCCGATCACCCAGACCGCTCCGGTGGCCACCAAGACCCATGGTGGCCGCGCGAAATGTCTGCAGCGGCTGATCCGGCTGAGCCTGCCGGTGCCGCGCACCACGGCGCTGTCCTTTCGCGCGGTGAAGCGGATCGCCGAAGGTGAGATGCCGGATATCGACGAAATCCTGGCGCCCTTCGGGAAGGATCCGCTGTTGTGCGTGCGCCCCTCGTCGGAGGATCCCGACTGGGGCGGGCCCTCGGCGGTGCTGAACATCGGGATGAACGACACCACCCATGCGGCCCTGTCCGAGCGTATCGGGGAGGAGCCGGCGACGCGGCTTTATATCCGCTTCGTGCGCAGCTACGCGGTGCATGTGGAACGCCTGGATCCCGACATCTTCGAGGATCTGCCCAGCACCGGGATGGAGGCCTTGCAGGAAAGCTTCCGCGCCTACCAGGAAGAGACCGAGGACGATTTCCCCCAGGATCCCGGCGTGCAGCTGGCGGCGGTGCTGAAATCCATGGCGCGGGCCTGGCGCGGAACGACCGCGCGGCTGCTGCGCCAGGCCAAGGGCGCGCCGGCGGATGCCGGGCTGGGCCTGGTGGTCGAGGAGATGGCCCTCGGGCTGGGCAAGCTGGGGGAATGCGGATCGGGGGTGATCCAGCTGGCGTCCTCCTCTACCGGCTTGCCGCGGATCACGGGGCGGTACCTGAGCCAGTCGCAGGGGCGCGAGGCGCTGCAGAGCGGCAGCCGGTCGCTTTACCTGGCCAAGGACAGTCGCGGCCCCTCGCTGGAGGAGTTGGCGCCGGAGGCCTATGCGACCCTGGTCGAATATGCCGAGCTGATGCGCTTCCGCCTACGCGAAGAGATGCAATGCGAATTCACCATCGAGAACGGCAATGTCCATGTGCTGGACGGGGTGCGCGCCAGTCGCACCTCTCGCGCCGCGGTGCGCATGGCCGTGCGCCTGGCCGAGGATGGGATCATCCCGCGCGAAGAGGCGCTTTGCCGCGTCGATCCGCGCGCGCTGAACGAGATGCTGCACCGCCAGGTGGATCCGGAGGCGGCGCGCGACCTGGTGGGGCAGGGGATTGCCGCCAGCCCCGGCGCGGCCACGGGCCGGCTGTGCTTTTCCGCCGCCGCCGCCCAGGCCGCTGCCGCGCGGGGCGAGCCCTGCATCCTGGTGCGGCGGGAGACCGGGCCGGAGGATATCCGGGGCATGCATGCCGCTGTCGCGGTGCTGACGGAGCGCGGCGGCGCGACATCTCATGCGGCGGTGATCGGGCGCGGGCTGGGGCTGCCCTGCGTCGTGGGCGTCACCGGCCTGACCTTCGACATGAAGGCCAGCCAGCTGGTCACCAGCGACGGGCGCCGCTTTGGCGCGGGCACGCTGATGACGGTGGATGGATCCCACGGGGATATCCTGGCCGGGGAGGCGCCGCTGCTGGAGGCCTCTCAGGATGCGGCTTTTCAGGCGATGCTGAGCTGGGCCGAGGAATTCTGCGACATCGGCATTCGCGCCAATGCCGATACGCCGGAAGATGCCCTGGTGGCGCGCAAGTTCCACGCCCAGGGGATCGGCCTGTGCCGGACGGAGCACATGTTCTTCGAACCCGGCCGCCTGACCGTGATGCGCGAGATGATCTTTGCCGATGGTCCTGATGACCGGCGCACCGCCATCGAACGCCTGCTGCCCATGCAGCGCGCCGATTTCACGGAGCTGTTCCGGATCATGGAGGGCCAGCCGGTCTGCATCCGCCTGTTCGATCCGCCGCTGCATGAATTCCTGCCCACGGATCGCGCCGGGATGCGCGAGCTGGCCGAAAGCCTGTCGCGCCCCCTGTCCGACATCACCCGGCGCACCGAGCAGCTGACCGAGTACAACCCCATGCTGGGCATGCGCGGCGTGCGCCTGGGGATCACCGTGCCCGAGATCTACGACATGCAGGCCCGCGCCATCTTCGAGGCGACCATCGCCGCCTCTGAGCAGGGCGCGCCCGTGGTGCCCGAGATCATGATCCCGCTCGTCTCTGCCCGCCGCGAGGTGGAGCTGGTCAAGACCCGCGTTGATGCGGTGGCCGCCGCCGTACGCAACGAGACGGGCCGCGATTTCACCTACCGCCTGGGCGTCATGGTGGAGACCCCGCGCGCCGCCCTGCGCGCCGGAGAGATCGCCCCCTTTGCCGCCTTCCTCAGCTTCGGCACGAACGACCTGACGCAGATGACCTACGGGCTGTCGCGCGACGATGCGGGCAAGTTCATGTCCGAATATGTCAAGCAGGGTGTCTTCAAGGAGGACCCCTTTCACACGCTCGACCACGAGGGCGTGGGAGAGCTGCTTACGATCGGGGCAGAAAGAGGGCGCGCGGCGCGGCCGGACCTTGTGCTTTCCATCTGCGGGGAACACGGGGGAAATGCCGAATCAATCGCCTTCTGTCGCTCGGCGGGCTTTGACTACGTCTCTTGTTCGCCCTACCGGGTGCCGGTCGCTCGGCTGGCTGCCGCTCAGTTGAACGTGCGGCCGACCCTGCCACCCCGGGCCTTCAAAACCTCCTGATAACAGAAGTTTAGAATGTTTCCGAACGCGGGCGTCCGTCTTTGGCGGGCTCGTGAACACTTCCTTAACGCCTCCGAGGGTGGACGGTTCCGCCACATTTCGTTAGGGAACCGGACCGGTCGCGACCGAATGGACGCCCCGCCAGAGGACACGAATGATGAAAATTGCTGCCCACCTGCTGATTGCCAGCCTTCTTCTCGCCACGCCCGCCGTGGCGCAAAACCCGATGGCTGACGCGATGGACGCTGAGCAGAGCGCGATGAGATCTGTACCCCAGGGGCGCCTTGCGGCCCTTCTGAAGGCGCCGGAGGCCGCGGCCTCGGATGCGCTGAAGATCACCTATTCCCGGGACTGGCTGGCCCGGCAACCTGCGGGCAAGGGGGGCGACAGCTTCCGCTGCCTGGCCGAGGCGCTGTACTTCGAGGCGCGCGGCGAAAGCGTGAAAGGCCAGTTCGCAGTGGCAGAGGTCATCCTGAACCGGGTCGACAGCCCCGATTTCCCCAATTCGGTCTGCGGTGTCATCAACCAGGGAACGGGGCGCAAGTTCGCCTGCCAGTTCACCTATACCTGCGATGGCCGGGCCGAGACGATTTCAGAGCCGCGCGCCTATGCCCGCGTGGCCAAGGTGGCCGCGATCATGCTGGACGAGGCATCGCCGCGTGCGCTGACCGAGGGCGCCACCTATTACCACACCCGCCACGTGAGCCCGCGCTGGTCGCGCAGCTTCGACCGGACGGCCTCCATCGGGGTGCATGAGTTCTACCGCGCCCCGACGCGCACGGCCTCCAACTGATCCCGGCGCCCGGACGGGCGGCGCGGGGGACCACGGACCCGACTTTGGAAAGACCCGGCCCGCCCGACGCGGTGCCGGGTCTTTTGCTTTCTGGCCCAAGCCCGGGCCGCGCCTGCCGCCGTGCGCGGCGCGATGTCGCCCGCCGGGGCCGGAGCGCCGCAGCGCTAGCAGACAGGACTTTGCCTTTCCGTCACCAGTCTGACATGAAGACGCCGAAAGACGGGGGGCGATGATGAGCGACGAGATTTCCCAGGCCTTCGGGCCGCTGGCCGAGCGGTCCCAGGCGCTGTCGGGCGATCACCCGGCGGATCGGATCGCCCTGCGCGATCACCTTGAATCGGTGGAGATCGGCGCCTTCCAGGAAGAACGCGGCACCCATCAGCGCCTGCGCTTCAACATCGTGGTCGAGGTGCGCAATCCCGCCGATATCGCCGATGACGTGGACCGGATCCTGTCCTACGATACGCTCACCGATGCCATCGCCGCAGAGCTGGCCGCCGAACGGCTGAACCTGCTTGAGACCCTGGCCGAACGGATCGCCGCCTATATCCTGCGCGAACCCGCCGCCGAGCGTGTCTTCGTGCGGATCGAGAAGCTGGACCGTGGCCCGGGATCGCTGGGCGTTGAGATCCTGCGCACCGCCAGCGATGCCCTGCCGCTCAGCCAGGCCGCCCGCGTGCAGGAGGGGCCCGATCCGCTGGTGGTCTACCTGTCCGATGCCGCCACCGGCTCTGCCCAGCTGCCCGCCTGGCTGGACCAGCTGGAAGGCCAGCCGCGCCCGGTGATCCTGTGCTGCGGCCCGGCGGCGCATTCCCATGCCGCCCATCCCCTTGTGCAGCGCCGGATCGACCTGCTGGCCATCGAACAGAACGCCTGGCTGCTGGCGGCGCGGGATCGCCGCTGCGTGGTCGTCGCCAGCCGGACAGAGATCGACTATGCCATGAAGACCCGGCAGATCTGCCTCTGGGCGCCGTCCAAGATCGTGCTGGATGCTGCCGGGGACCGCCCGGAGCGGATCGACGGCGCGGCGCTGGCGCTTTGGCTGGCCGGTCTGCTGGGGGCCTCGGACATGCTGGTGCTGGGCGGTGCGCTGCCCGCGCCCGAAGGGGCCACCCGCCTGATCCCCGCCGACCCCGAGACGGAGCACCTGCCGCTGCCATGATCTACTATCGCCCGCTGCCCCAATCCGGCCCCCGACCCGAGGGCGCGCTGCCGCTCTGCGGTGGCCCGCTGTGGTTTTCCCAGGTCGAGGCGCTCAGCCGCGAGGGCGCGCGCCTCCTGCCCGCCTCCGAGCTGCCCGAGGATTGGTCGCGCCGCCTCTGCCGCCCGCGCCCGGCGCTGGCCGGCCTGGCGATGGATCGCCCCCGGATCATGGGCATCCTCAATACCACGCCGGACAGTTTCTCTGACGGCGGGGCCTTCACGGAGCTTGAGGTGGCGCGCGCCCATGCGGCGGCGATGGCCCGCGCCGGCGCCGACATGATCGACATCGGCGGGGAAAGCACCCGCCCCGGTGCGCCCGACGTGCCCCCCGAAGAAGAGATCCGCCGCACCGCCCCGGTGATCGAGGCCTTGCAGGGCCTGGGCCTGCCCCTGTCCATCGACACCCGCAAGGCCGCGGTCGCTAGCGCCGCCGCCCGCGCGGGGGCGGCGCTGATCAACGATGTCTCTGGTTTCACCCATGATCCGGCCCTTGCGGGGCTGGCCAGCGCCATGGGGCTGCCGGTCTGTGTCATGCACATGCGCGGCACGCCGGGGGACATGCACCTGGATCCCTCTTACGACCATGCGCTGCTGGACACCTACGACGAGCTCGAGGCGCGGATCGCGGCGGTTGAGGCCCAGGGCATTCCCCGGGCGCGCATCCTGGCCGATCCCGGCATCGGCTTTGCCAAGACGGGGGCGCATAACCTGGAGATCCTGCAGCGGATCTCGCTTTTCCACGGGCTGGGCTGTCCGATCCTGCTGGGCGTGTCGCGCAAGCGCTTCATCGGGGCTGTCGGCAAGGCCCCACAGGCCGAAGAGGCGCCAGAGGCCCGCGACCGCGCGCCGGGCTCGATCGCCGTGGCCCTGGCCGGGATCGCCCAGGGGGTGCAGATGGTGCGGGTCCATGACGTGGCCGAAACCGCCCAGGCCATCCGCCTGTGGCAGGCGGTGCGCGACGGGGCAGCCTGAGGGGGCCTTGCTTACCGGTCCCGGGGCGCGCTCGCACGGCCGCTTGGGGGCTGGGGTCGCCCCGCGCCCTAAAGCTCTGCCGCGGCCAGGGCCAGACCGTCGACCACGGCGGTAAAGGCCGCCGCCCGCTCGACCCGCGCGGCGGGGCACAGCGCCTCTGCCACCTCGCTGACCATGCCCATCAGGCTGGAGCCGCCCACCAGCACCACGGCCGAGATCTGGTCCGGCGTGACACCGGCCATCTTCAGGCTTTCGGCGGCAGAGACTTCAAGCGCGTGGCGCTGCTCTGCCAGGGCCTCTGCCATGGACGAGCGCGAGATATCGGCCGAGAGCCCGCGCTCCACCATGGTCAGGCGGATCTGGGCCAGCTCATGATCATTGGCCGCGATCTTGCCGCGCTCGACCGAGAAGGCCATGTCGTGGCCCAGCTCGTTCTCAAGCACGCTGGCCAGGCGCGCGACCTTGGCCGGTTCCACCGCCTGGCGCAGCATCCCGGCGACAAGGCGGCGGGTCTCTGGCGTATAGAGAAAGGGGATCTTGGCCCAGGTCGCCAGCTCCACGAAGATCGCGGTGGGCATGGGCAGAAGGCCCGCGCCCATCTCGCGCTTCAGCTGACCGCCCTGGCCCAGCAGCGGCATGACATGGCTCTGGGAGAGGGCGGCATCGAAATCCGTGCCCCCCAGCCGGATGCCGTGGCTTGCCATGACCTCAAGCCCCGCCGCGCCCTGGCGGAAGACGGTGAAGTCGGTGGTGCCGCCGCCGATATCGACGACCAGCCCCGTTTCGCCCGTACGGTCCCGGCCCATGGCGGCGCGGGCGGCGGCCTCCGGCTCTGCCATGAAGCGGATCTCTTCAAAGCCGGCGGCGGCGTAGCAGCCGCGCAGATCGGCCTCTGCCTGGGCGTCGCGCTCCGGGTCGCGGTCATGGAAGTGGACGGGGCGCCCGGACAGCACGCGGGTCACCGGGTGGCCGAGCTCTGCCTCGGCGGCCTGGCGCAGCTTGACCAGGAAGGCGGTGACGATATCCGCAAGGGTGCGCCGCCGCCCGCCGATCAGCCGGCGTTCATGGAACAGCCCGGTGCCCAGCACGGATTTCAGCGCCCGCATGTAGCGGCCTTCCTCGCCCCCGATCAGCGCCTCTGCGGCGGCCTGGCCGATCAGCATGGCGCCCTGGTCTTCGGGAAAGAAGACGGCGGTGGGCAGGGTGGCGGCATCGCGCTCGACCTCTATCCGACGGATCGCGCCCTGCTGCACCACGGCGGCCGCCGAATTCGACGTGCCGAAATCCACGGCCAATACCTGTCCCGGACCTGTCCCGCCCATGGCTGCCTCCTGCTGCTCTCTTTCTTGGGAAACCCGCCTGCTATCCAAAGCGGGCTGGCACCGCAACCGGGAAAACCGGCCAGCGCGCGCCCTGCCTCTTCTTCTTGCCGAAGATACTCCGGGGGAGAGGGGCGCAGACCGCATCGAGCGGTCTGCGCCCCTCGGGGGCAGAGCCCCCGGGCACGGCCGGACAGCGGGCACGAGGCCGGCCAGCTGGCGCCAGCGGCAACGAAAAGGGGCCCCGCCAACCGGCAGGGCCCCCTGATGTCTGAACGCGTGATCCCCTGCGGGATCAGTTCTTGGACTTGTCGACCATCTTGCCGGCAGAGATCCAGGGCATCATGGCGCGCAGCTTCTCGCCCGTTGCCTCGATCTGGTGCTCGTCGTTCAGGCGGCGGGTGCCCTTGAAGAACGGCTGGCCAACGGTGTTTTCCTGCATGAAGTCACGCACGAACTTGCCGGTCTGGATGTCGCGCAGAACCGCTTTCATGCGGGCCTTGGTTTCGTCGTAGGGCAGGATGCGCGGGCCGGAGACATATTCGCCGTACTCGGCCGTGTTGGAGATCGAGTAGTTCATGTTCGCGATGCCGCCTTCGTAGATCAGGTCCACGATCAGCTTCACTTCGTGCAGGCACTCGAAATAGGCCATCTCGGGCGCGTAGCCGGCTTCCACCAGGGTTTCGAAGCCCATGCGGATCAGCTCGACCAGGCCACCGCAGAGCACGGCCTGCTCACCGAAGAGGTCGGTTTCGCATTCTTCGCGGAAGTTGGTCTCGATGATGCCCGAGCGGCCGCCACCGATGGCGGAGCAATAGGACAGGCCGATTTCCAGCGCCTTGCCGGAGGCGTCGTTGTCCACGGCCACCAGGCAGGGCACGCCGCCGCCCTTGGTGTATTCGCCGCGCACGGTGTGGCCGGGGCCCTTGGGCGCCATCATGATGACGTCGACGCCGGGCTTGGGCTCGATCAGGCCGAAGTGCACGTTCAGACCGTGGGCAAAGGCGATCGCGGCGCCGTCCTTCAGGTTGTCGTGGACGTATTTCTTGTAGGTTTCGGCCTGCAGTTCATCGGGCATGGTGAACATGATCAGGTCGCACCAGGCTGCCGCTTCCGCGATGCCCATGACCTTGAGGCCTTCGCCTTCGGCCTTCGCGGCAGAGGCGGAGCCTTCGCGCAGGGCGACGACGACGTTCTTGGCGCCGGAATCGCGCAGGTTCAGCGCATGGGCGTGGCCTTGCGAGCCATAGCCCAGGATGGCGACCTTCATGTCCTTGATCAGGTTGATGTCGCAGTCGCGGTCATAATAAACGCGCATGATCTCTTCCTTCCATATGCCCTTTTCCGGGCTTTATCTCATGCTGGGCAGCATAGGGGTTTCCACGCGCTGTGCGTTGCAAATCTTGCAGATATGGGGCATGGGAAGAAAACTCTATTCGCCAGATTGCGGAATGTGTGAAAATCCATGCTTGATGATACGGACCGGCGCATCCTGCGCCATTACCAGGCCGATCCGGCGGCCAGCGCGGCGCAGATTGCCGAACGGGCCGGGCTGACACAGGCCACCTGCTGGCGCCGGCTGGAGCGGATGCAGGAAGAGGGCGTGATCCGCGGATCCCATGCGGTGATCGACTGGCACGCGCTTGGCTACACGGTGGAGGTGTCGCTGCGCGTCACCCTGGACAAGTCCCAGCCCCGCGCCTTCGAGGAATTCGCCGCCGCCGCCCGCCTGATCCCCGAGGTTCTGGAGATCCAGTCCTTCCTGGGGCAGGTCGACGTGCGGCTTGGCCTGATCGCGCGCGACATGGATCACTACCAGGAGATCTACCGCCACCGGATCCTGACCCTGCCGCATATCTCTGACCTGGATGCGCTGATGCATATCGCGCGCATCAAGTTCGAGGAGTCGGTGCCGCTATGACGCCTATCAAGACAGGAATGACCGCTTGGCCCGTGCCCCCGGCGATCCCGGGCGGCGGGGGCCCAATTCGCAGGAGGCAACCGGCATGATCGATCTGGACGACACGGACCGCCGCATCCTGCGCGCGCTGAGCGAGGACGCGAGCCTGAGTTCCGGCGCGCTTGGCCGCCGGCTGGGCCTGTCCCAGCCCGCCACCTGGCGGCGCATCCGCCGCTTGCAGGACGCCGGCGCGATCCGGGGGCGGCGGCTGGACCTGGACCTTCAGCGGCTTGGCTTCGGGGTCACGGTCTTCCTGGGGATCAAGCTGGCGGCCAAGGGACGGCTGAGCCTTGAGGACTTTGAACGCGCTGTCTCTGCCATCCCGGAGGTGCAGACGATCGAGCATATCCTGGGCGCCTATGATTACCGGCTGCGGGTCACGGCGCGGGATATCTCTGACTTTGAGCGGGTCTTGCGGCGGCGGATCATGACCCTGCCGGGGATCGGCAATGTCGATGCCAACGTGATGCTGTCAGAGGAACGGCTGCCCGGCCCGCTGGGCTAGCGCGCGGTCATTCCCGCGCGCCAAGGCCCATCTGCATCATCATGCGGCGCACCGGGGCGGCGCCGTAGAGCACCTCAAGCCCCGCGGCGCGCAGGTCGCGCAGCGGCTGGGCCGAGACCTGGGAGGCCCGGTTCAGCATGTCGATGCCGGCAAGGCGGATCTTCACCTCGCGGTGGCGCGCCCGGTCATAGGCCGAGAGCATCGCGGCCGAGCCGAGTTCATGCGTGCGGGCCAGGTCGCGCAGGCTGCGCAGATCGCCCAGCGACATGTTCAGCCCCTGCGCCCCGATGGGGGGCAGCACATGGGCGGCCTCTGCCATCAGCGCCAGGCGCTGGCCGGACATGTGATCCGCCACCTGGGTGATGATGGGCCAGACGGAGCGGCGCGTTTCCAGCTTGAGCGGGCCAAGCAGGCCGGTGCTGCGCCGCATCAGGGCCGCTTCGAAGTCTTCCACCGGCATCGCGGCCAGCTCCTGCGCGCGCGGGCCGTCCTCCATCCAGACCACGGCAGAGCTGTGGCGGCCTTCGTAATCGGGCAGGGGCACCAGGGTGAAGGGCCCGCCACGGCGGTGGATCTCTGTCGAGATGTTGTCATGCGGGAGGGGATGGGTGACGGCGAAGGCCAGGGCCTTTTGCCCGTAGCGCGTTGTCTTGACCCCGATCCCGGCGGCCTCCCGCATGGGAGAGCCGCGCCCGTCCGCCGCGATCACCAGCGCGGCGCGGGCCCGGGTGCCATCGCTGAGCCCGACGATCGCGCCGGTCTCACGGGTGA
>NZ_JAATOW010000036.1 GCF_011806405.1 Pseudooceanicola sp. HF7
GGGGCCTACCAGGGAGGGCAGCTTGAGGTCTTGTATGATTCTCATGTCCGCACGGCCCCGCTGGAGCCCGGAACAGCGGTGCTTTTCCCCTCTTTCGCGCTGCATCGGGTGCGCCCCGTTACCGAAGGGGAGCGCATTTCGCTCACTGTCTGGGCGCACGGACCCGCTTTCCGCTAAAATAGGCCGTGCGTTCACGCACAGTCACATTGCGTCTACGCCAGTCGCCACGGGCGCGTGAGCGGACTATCTGGGGGGCAAGCATCCAACACTCAGGAGCAACGTCATGAGCACCCCCAAGATCGCAATCATCTTCTATTCCACCTATGGCACCAACCACGCCGTCGCCGAGGAAGCCGCCCGCGCTGCCCGTGAAGCCGGTGCCGAGGTCCGCCTGCTGCGCGTTCCCGAAACCGCCCCCCGCGCGGTGATCGAAACCCAGGACGCCTGGAAGGCCCAGGACGACAAGGTCCAGGACATCCCCGTCGCCACGCCGGAAGACATGGCCTGGGCCGATGGCTACTTCTTCGCCTTCCCGACCCGTTTCGGCGGTGCGCCGAGCCAGGTGCGCGCCTTCATCGACACGCTGGGCGGCGTCTGGGCCGAAGGCAAGCTGGCCAACAAGACCGTCACCGCCACCACCTCTGCCGGTAACGCCCATGGCGGCATGGAAGGCACGCTGCTGACCTTCTACCCGACCGTGATGCACTGGGGCGCGATCGTCGTGGCACCGGGCTTCACCCATGAATCCGTCGGCGCCGCAGGTGGCAACCCCTACGGTTACTCCGCCGTGGCCGGCCAGTTCGGTGACGAAGGCAAGGCCGCCGTGGCCCACCAGGCCACCCGCCTGGTCGAAGTGACCGCGAAACTCGCCGCTTCCGAGACCGTCGCCGCCTGATCGTCCCCCAGGGGTCCAACTGCCAGCATCCCCTGGCGGACGGAAACGCGATCATCGGCAAGGTAGGCCCCGACAGCTTCGTGCTGACGGGGCCTTTTTGTACCCGGGGGATCACCGGCGCCCCCATCAAAAGAGCCCCGCCAGCAGGGCCGGCGGGGCTTTCGCGTTTCGTGAGTGATGGTCGATTGGTCCCGGCCTGGCAGCAGCCCCTATGTCAGTCCGCTCAGATCGCCACGCGCTCGCGAAGCCGCTCCTGCAGAAGCTCATCCAGGACAGCCAGCGCGGCATGGGTCGGCTGGCCGGCCGCACGGGCCTTTTCAAGCGCTTCGACCGCGCTCAGCAGCGCCTCATCCCCCGCGCAGCGGGCCACGCCGGACAGGAACTGGGTCAGGTAGGCCAGCATCCCCGGATCACCGGTTTCCGGGAGCACCTCTGCCGCATGGGTGATGTCATCGAGATAGGCGATCTGGTCAGGCTCCACCTGGTCCTGGGACAGCGCGCGCGGGCCGCTCAGCCGGTATTCAGGGGGCATATGCGCCAGGATGGTGGACTGGAACCGGGCGATGCTGGTCAGCGGCTTTTCCATGAAACAATCGGCCCCGGCGGCCATGGCGGCCTCCTGCGCGCCGGTATCCCCGGACAGGGCGGCGATCACGCTGACCTTGGGCGCGGCGCGCGCAAGGTCGCGGATCAGTTCCGTGCCATTGCCATCGGGCAGGCCCAGATCAACGATGATGGCAGAGGGCCGGTAGACCTGCAGGTGGCGCCGGGCAGAGCGCAGACAATCCGCCCGCCGGATCCGCGCCCCCGAGCGCAGGCAGAGCAATCGCAATGCCTCGGACGCATAGATCGAATCCTCCACCACAAGCACGGTCATGCCCAGCATGGGGCGGGTGGCGGTGGGGGCGGTCAGTGTTTGAAGCGGTTCCATGGGCCTGTTCCTCCTCGCATGAGGGATTCGCATTCGGCGATGGTTAAAACCTAGGAGAGCGCGGCTAATGCATGGTTAACCCGGCGGGGAGGCCGCGCGCCCTGCCCCCGCCCCGCCCTGCCCCGTTCCGCCGCATGTCGGTTGCGCCCGCCCCATGCTAGGCTCGCTCAGGGAGAGAGAATCGGAGGGTCCCCATGATCGGAAAGCTCAACCACGTCGCCATCGCCGTGCCGGACCTGGAGGCCGCCTCGGCGCAGTATCGCGACACGCTGGGCGCAGAGGTCGGCGCGCCGCAGGATGAGCCGGACCATGGGGTGACGGTGGTCTTCATCACCCTGCCCAACACCAAGATCGAGCTGCTCTACCCGCTGGGCGCGGACAGCCCGATCAAGGGTTTCCTTGAAAAGAACCCCTCTGGCGGCATTCACCATATCTGTTATGAGGTGCCCGATATCCTGGCCGCGCGCGATCAGCTCAAGGCCTCGGGGGCACGGGTGCTGGGCAGTGGAGAGCCGAAGATCGGCGCGCATGGCAAGCCGGTGCTGTTCCTCCACCCCAAGGATTTCAACGGCTGTCTCGTGGAACTGGAGCAAACCTGATGGGCATTACTTCCGCCATCGTCCTTTACGCCGTGATCTGGTGGCTGACGCTGCTTTGCGTGGTGCCGATCAAGCTGCGCACCCAGGCCGACATGGGCAAGGTCACCCCCGGCACCCAGTCCGGCGCGCCGGAGGTGCATAACCTCAAGCCCAAGCTCTGGATCACCACCGGCATCAGCACCGTGCTCTTCGCAATTGCCGCCGGGCTGATCCTGTCGGGCTGGATTTCCGTGCGCGACCTGGACCTGTTCCACCGCATGGGGCCGGACGGCTGTCTCTACAGCTCCACCTGCTGAGCGGCGCGACACGACACCAGAAAAACAGGCCGGAGCGCGATGCCCCGGCCTTTTCTCTGTCCGCCTGACACAGTCAGCTCTTGCCGGACCCCGCGCGCCTAGCGGCCGCGGGCCACGACACCATTGTAGATATGGGTAAAGCTGGCCGCCCCCAGGATCGGGATCATCAGGTTCACGATCGGGATGGACAGCGGGATCGCCATCAGCGTCCCGGCCAGCCAGATCGTGGGCAGGTGGCGACGGCGCAGCGCACGGGCCCCTTCGCGCCCCTCGCGGCGCAGGGCCGCCAGGGTGAAATATTCCCGTCCCAGCAGGAAGCCGTTCATGCTCCAGAAGATCAGCGGCGCGAAGGGCGGGAAGACCAGGTAAAGCACCAGCGCCAGGATGTTGGCCAGGATCAGCACCCCGGTGAAGCCCAGCGCATCGATCACCGTGTCCAGGATCGGCACGCCGGGGACCTCTGGCTGCCAGGGGTAATGCTCGTCCTCCACCGCATCGGCGACCTCTTCCAGGAAGAGCGACGTGACGGCAGAGGCGACCGGCACCATCAGGAAGATGGAGGCCACGGACATCACCAGGAAGCCCCCCGCGCTGGCCAGCTCGCCCAGCCAGCTGACCTGGCCGATCAGCGGCAGGGTTGCGTCATCCCCCACCAGCCAGTTCAATACCCACATCAGCCCGGCCGTCACCGCGATCAGCAGGGCGATGGTCAGCCCGACCCCCAGGAAGAAGACCTTCCGGAAGCGCGGATCGTGGATCTGCCCCAGGGTGCGGACGAAGGAGCGTGCGATCAATCCCACATCCATGTCAGGCAGAGACCCAGCTGGTGATCGCCTCGATATCCGGGCGCGGGCGTTCAGGCGGCACGACCTTTTCGGTGGCGATATGGATGAAACCAGCGATACGTTCGTGATCGGCCAGCCCCAACCCCTCTGTCATGAAGCCCCGGTCATGAGAGGGCCAGCCCGACAGCCAGTTCGCGCCCCAGCCCGCCGCCAGCGCGGCGTTCAGCAGCGACAGGCAGACGGCCCCGGTGGAGTAGGTCTGCTCCAGCGCCGGCACATTGGGGTGCTCTTTCGGGCTTTCGATCACCGCCACGGCCAGGATCCCCTGATCGAACTGCTGGCGCCCCTTGGCCAGGGCCGCCTCGTCCTTGCCCAGGGCCTTGCCGCGCGCCTCTGCCAGATCCGCCAGCCGCGCGAAGGCCGCGCCCTCGATCACCACGAAGCGCCAGGGCTCCAGCTTGCCGTGATCCGGGGTGCGGGCCGCCGCGGTCAGCAGCGGCAGCAGCTCTTCGCGGGTCGGCGCGGGGCCTTGCAGGGTCTTGGCCGGGCGGGACCGGCGCGCCTGCAGGAAGGCAAGCGCCTGGGAATTGGGGTCTGGCATGTGGGTCTCCTCGTCACTCTGACCCGATATCGTGCCTTTGCGACAGGAGTTCAACGGCTTGTGGCCCCGGAACTGCGGCTGGCTCAGCAGGCCGCCGCGACATGCAGCACCGGGTCGCCCTCTGCCCCTTCAGGCTGCAGGGTATCGCGCGCCTGGATGTTAAAGACCGGATCGAAGCCGCGCCACTCGCAGAGGCCGGTTGCCTCAAGCGCCTCTTCGGCCAGCCAGGAGCGTTGGGTGAGGGACAGGGACAGCGGCTGACCGCAAAGCGCGGCCTCATGGGCCGAGGGGGTGCAGGCGGCCAGGTGGCCGTTGGCGGTCAGGTAGGCACTGCCACCCAGCGCCATCTGAAGCGCCTCGACAGAGGTGCCCTGGCGCCCGGCCTCGCGCCGCCAGTCGGCCAGGGTGACGCCGTTTTCCAGCGCTTCGGAGGCCGGGGAGAAGGTGAAGACCAGCGGCGTCAGGCCCGGAGGCACAACGCCGGCCAGCGAAGGCGCCGCCTGCCAGCTTACCAGCACCTCGTCCCCCAGCCAGTCGCCCGCGGGGTCCTGATCCCTGACGCAGCCCGTCGGGACAAGCAGGAGCAGCGGCAGCAGACGCAGCAGCAGGTTTGGTCGCATCGGCATCCAGGCAAGACTCACTCCGGGGAACGGGCGATCCGCCTAGCACGGGAAGAAGGCCTTGCAAACCGGGGACTTACCCCTGTTTTTACGCAAGAGCGCCCCTGCCTGGATGAAGGGGAGGGCCCCTGCGCTGCCCCTGCGCGCGCCCCAAGGGGCCGTCAGGCGAGGTCCTGGTCCTGCTCTTCGTCGGCCTCCAGCTCGGGCAGGTCGCCCTCCACCTGGTCGAAATCGACCGAGATCGACTTGCTGGCCTTGGCGCCCAGGCTTTTCAGTGTGTCGATCTGGGACAGCACGTTGCCACTGCCGCGCGAGAGCTGGCCAAAGGCCTTGTCATAGGATTTCTGCGCCTGGTCCAGCCGGCTGCCGACCTGTTCCATGCTGCCGACGAAGCCGGCGACCTTGTCGTAAAGCCGCCCGGCGCGATCCGCGATGGCTTCGGCGTTCTGGTTGCGCCTCTCCACGGCCCAGACATTGGCCACGGTCTTCAGCGCCATCATCAGCGTAGTCGGCGTGGCGATGGTCACGTTGCGATCCAGCGCATATTCGGTCAGCTGGCCATCCTCGCGCAGGGCCTCGGAAAGCGCGCCCTCGATCGGCACGAAGAGGATCACGTAATCGACGCTGGAATCCTCGGCGTTTTGGTAGTTCTTAGCCGATAGCCCGTCGATATGGCGCTTGAGCGAAATCAGGTGCCGCCGGCGCGCGCTCAGCGCCTCGGCTTCTTCCTCGGCGTTGACCGCATCTGTGTAGGCCACGAGAGAGACCTTGCTGTCGATCACCAGCGTCTTGCCACCGGGGATCTTCACCACCACGTCGGGGCGCAGGCGGCCGCCCTCTTCGCCTGTGCGATGGGCCTGGGTTTCATATTCCGCGCCCTCCCGCAGGCCTGAGCGTTCCAGGATGCTTTCCAGGATCATCTCGCCCCAGGCACCCTGCTTCTGCTGGTCAGAGCGCAGCGCGCGGGTCAGCGCCACGGCCTCCTGGGAAATCGCCTCTGAGCGCTTGGAAAGCTGCATGATCTCCGCCTTCAGCGCCGCGCGGTCGTCGATGGTGGCCTTGTAGACCTCCTTCAGCTCCTTCTCGAAGTGGCCCACGTGTTCCTTCAGCGGGGTCAGCGTGGCCTGCAGGCGCTCCACGTTCACCTTGGAGAACTGCTCTCCCTGGACCTTGAGCGCCTCTGCGGCCAGCTCGCGGAACTTGCCGGTCATCTCTTCGCGCAGGCGGGTCAGCATGGCGATCTTTTCATCCGCGGCCTCGCCCTCGGCATGCATCTCCGCCTTCAGGCGGGTGATGTCATTGCTCAGCCGGTTCCGCTCCTGCCCGCTTTCTTCCAGCTTCTCGCGCAGGGTGACGATATCCCGGCGCAGGGCTTCCAGGTCCGTCTGGCGCTGTCCGGCCAAGGCATCCGAGCGCGCCGCCCGGTCACGTTCGCCCACCAGCTCGCGGTCGCGCTGCTCAAGCGCGTCCTTCAGGCTGGCGACCTCTTGCCTGAGCACCTCGTCACCGCCGCCCGGACGGCGGAACAACACCACCAGCACCAGCAGGATCAGCAGGCCCACGGCCCCCAGCGTCAGCAATGAGAGGTCTAGGTTTTCCATGTCGCATTCACCCTTGGGGACAGTTCCGGCCCGGCGCGGGACCCCCGCCGGTGCAGGCCGCATTCAGCATGATCCGGGGGGGCAAGTCCACGGGGGCACGCGGGATTGTCGGGCCTTTGCGCCCGCGCGCCCTTCCTATAGCGGCAGGGCCAGCTCTTCGGCCATCTCCGCAATCAGCCCGCTGAAGAAGGCCTCTGAGCGGGCATTGGGCTGGCGCTTGGCCACGGTAGCGGCCATGGGATCCTCTACCACCTTGTCAGAGCCGGACAGGACCTCGATCACCCGGTGTCCGCAGAAGGGCACGTAGACCTCCGAATAGCCGCCCTCGTGCACCATCACCAGGCGACCGTCACAGATCCGCTCCGCCAGGGTCTTCACCCGGCGCGTCATCTCGCCAAAGGTCTCCGCCGTGCAGAGCATGGAGGCAATCGGATCGTAGATCCCCGCGTCATAGCCGCAGGCCACCACGATCACATCCGGCGCGAAGGCCTCGATCGCGGGCAGGACGATGCGGTCCATGACCTCAAGATAGGCGGTGTGGCCCGCGCCCGGCGGCAGCGGGATGTTCATGTTGCAGCCCAGCCCGGCGCCGGTGCCCCCGTCGGTGATCTCCCCGGTGTCGAGCGGGTAGTTGTGTTCCTGGTGGACAGAGATCGTCAGCACGTCGTCGCGCCCATAATAGATCGCCTCCGTGCCGTTGCCATGATGCACGTCCCAGTCCAGCACCACGACGCGGCCCGCCTGCCCCCGGGCCTTGGCGGCCTCGATGGCGATGGCGATATTGGCCATCAGGCAGAAGCCGTTGGGCCAGTCCGGCAGGCAGTGATGCCCCGGCGGGCGCGACAGCGCATAGGCGTTCTGCACCTTGCCGCTCATCACGTCCTCGAGCGCGCGGCAGGCCAGCCCGGCCGACAGGGCCGCGATCTCGTATCCGCCGCGGGCGAAGGGGGTACGCAGGCCCAGCTCTCCGCCGCCGGCATCGGACATCTCCTTGAAGGCGGTCAGGTAGCTTTCGGGATGGACGCGCAGCAGGTCCTCCCGGCTGGCTTCCGGGGCAGAGGCCACATGCAGATCCGCCGTGATGCCGGAGACATCCATCAGGTTCTTCAGCCGCCGCTTGGTCTCCGGGCTTTCTGGCAGGCCGCCGGCGGCCATGGGCTGGACGAAGCCTCCGATGGGCATGGTCATGGCGTAATTGCCGCCCGCGTGCCAGAAGCACCGCTCGTCCCAGTAAAATCCCGTCTGCGCCATCTGCCCCTCCTGTCCGGTCGCGGGCAGACTGGCCTGTCACCACCGCGGCTGCAAGCCCTGCGCCCCGCGCGCCCTCCCGGCCTTGCCCTCTGGCAGGCCGCGCCGTACATCCGGGCGCGAAAGGATGCGCCCATGGCCCCCCGGCTGCCCGATCTGTCAGACCTAGCCCGCCCCGGTGCCCAGATCGCGGTGCGCGTGACCCCCGGTGCCTCCCGCGACCGGATCACGCAGGAGGGCGACAGCCTGCGGGTCTATGTCACCGTGCCCCCCGAAGGCGGCAAGGCGAACGAGGCCGTGCGGAAAATCCTGGCGAAAGCGCTTGGCGTGCCCAAGACCAGCCTGACCCTGATCCGGGGCCAGACCGCGCGGGACAAGGTCTTCACGCTGGACGCCTAGGCCTGGCCCTGCCGAAAGCCCCACAGAGGCGCCTGGGGGCGAAGCGCGCCGGGTCTCGGCAGGAACCTGCTCAGCCCGGTTTGGCGCTGCTCAGCATGTAACTGCCCTCCGGCAGGTTCAGCGCCGCCTGAAGATCGCGCAGCTGGGCCAGCGAAAGGGTCACCTTGCGCATTTCATCGGTGCGGGCATCGTACTGCTCCACGGTCACGCATTCCTCGAAGGCGTTGATCACAACGTCCTCCTGAAGCGGCGACGGGCCATCATCCACCAGGGTGACGACGGTGCAGTCGAATTCGTGCTCAATCGTAAACATGTGTACAGGCTAGCCCCTCTCCCCGAGTCGCGACATCTGCTATTTCAGCAATAGCGCGTTTTCCGGCTGTTCCCGCCTGTCTCAGCCATTACTATGGGTGGAAAGGGCAAGGAAGCTACGGAATGAAGGCATCGGCAGTGATCATCCTGACCGCGCTTGCGGGGCTGGCGGGCTGTGCCCCCATGGGGTCGCTGCCACCGGACCCCGAAGGCACGCCATCGCGGTTGAACGCCGCCGCCGCGGCCAAGCAATTCGCCGCCGTGGTCAGCGCCGTGGAACCCGTGGCCGACAGCGTCTGCCAGGCCACCCGCCAGGACGATCACTGCGACTTCCGCATCGCCATCGACGGCCGCCGCCGCCAGCCGCCCAATGCCTTCCAGACCGTGGATGACGAAGGCGACCCGGTGCTGATCTTCACCCTGGCGCTGATCTCTGACATGCGGAACCCCGATGAGCTGGCCTTCGTCATGAGTCACGAGGCCTCTCACCACATCCTGGACCACCTGGCCAAACAGGCCGCCCACGCCGAGGAAGAGGCCCGCGTCTACGCAGAGGTCGCCGCCCGCAACGGCGCTTCGGAGGACGCGATCCGCAAGGCAGGAGAGGTCGGCGCCGCCTTCGGGGCCCACAGCTATTCCCGCCAGTACGAGCTTGAGGCCGATTACCTGGGCACCCGCATCGCCCGCGCGGCCGGGTTCGATCCCCTGAAGGGCGCGCTCTACTTCGACCGGCTGCCCGATCCGTCAGGGGATTTCCTGGGCACCCACCCGCCCAATGCGCAGCGCATGCAGACCGTGCGCGCCTCCATGGGGCTGGCACCCTGCCCGAACGAACTGGACCTGTGCAACTAAGCCGGGGCTGCGGCGCGGGCCGGGCCCGATAGCCCTGCGCCTCAGCCCGCCGCCAGGGCGTCGCGGCGCGGCTGCACCAGGATGATCCCGCCCAGGATCAGCGCCCCGGCAATCCAGAAGCCCGGCGCATAGCTTTCCCCCAGCAGCGCCATGGACCAGGCCAGCCCGAAGGCGGTGACCAGGTAGCCGACCTGCGCGGCAAAGACCGCCCCGCTGCGGGTGATCAGCAGCACGTAGCCCGCATAGGCAAAGGTATTGATCAGCCCGCACAGCAACATGGCGCCCTCGGGCAGGCCGAAGCCCTGCCAGGGGCGGATGAACTGCCCGGTGCCAAGCGCCAGCGGAAGGCTGAACCCCAGCCCCAGCAGGGCCGCGCCGAAGACCGCCTGGAAGGGATCGGCCCCGCCCATGCCCAGCCGGCCCAGCAGGTTGCCCTCCAGCGCGTAAAGCGCCGGGGCGATCAGGGCCACGGGCACGAACATCAGCGCCACCGCGCCGCTCACCGTCGTGCCCCCGGGGCTGAGCAGCACCAGCACCCCGCCGAACCCAAGGCAAAGCCCGGCCAGGCGGCGCAGGCTGAACCGCTCGTTGCCCATCAGCATGGCCAGCGGAAAGGCCATCAGCGGCGCGGTCGAGATCAGGATCGCCAGCAGGCCGGCCGGCAGGAAGACCGCCGCGCGATAGGTCGCAAGGCTGGGCAGGACAGAGCCAAGGGCCGCCACGACAAGATAGGTCCGCAGCGCGCTGCGGGTCAGCGGCAGGCCCCGGCCCCGCGCCGCACAGATCCCGCCAGCCAGCAGGGCACTCATAACAAGCTGCCAGAAAACCAGCCCGAATTGCCCGTGCCCGGTGCTGACGGCGATCTTGATCAGCGGCTGGGTCAGACCCCAGGTCGCCCCGATCAGCAGGATCGCCAGCAGACCCGCGCGGGCGCTCACGCCAGCGGTGCGGGACCTGCCGCGGCCAGCCGCCCGCCCTGGCGCACGGGCTCTACCCGCAGCGCCTTGCCGGTGCGATCATCGGTCTCCACGTAAAGGCCGGACAGGGTCGCCTCGCCCTCGGCGGGGGTGAAGCGTCCCTTGGCCATGCCGGTCACGAAACGGCGCATCGGCTCGGTCTTCTCCATGCCGATGACGCTATTGTAATCGCCCGTCATGCCCGCATCGCTCAGGAAGGCCGTGCCCTTCTGCAGGATCTGCGCATCGCCCGTGGGCACATGGGTATGGGTGCCCACGACCACGCTGGCACGCCCGTCGCAGTAATGGCCCATCGCCATCTTCTCCGAGGTCGCCTCGCAATGCACATCCACCAGCGCCGCCTGCACGAGGCCGCCCGCGGGATATTTCTTCAGCACCGCCTCGACATGGGCAAAGGGATCCTCGAAGGGCCGCTTCATGAAGACCTGGCCCAGCACCTGGGTCACCAGCACCTTCTTGCCGCGCGCATCGAAGACGCCATGACCGCGCCCCGGCGCATCCTTGGCGAAATTGAGCGGCCGGATCACCCGGGGCTCGCTCTCGATGAACTGCATCATGTCGCGCTGGTCAAAGGCGTGATCGCCCAGCGTGATCACATCGGCGCCCGCCGCCAGGATGCCCTTGGCATGATCGCCGGTCAGCCCGGCCCCATGGCTGGCATTCTCGCCATTGACGACAACGAAATCGAGTTTCCAGGCCTCCCGCATGCGCGGCAGGACCTCCGTGATGGCCCGGCGCCCGGCGCGGCCCATGACATCTCCGAGGAACAGAATTTTCATGGCAACGGCCTAAGCCCAAGCCGCGAGGGAGGCAAGCCTCATGACGCCGCGATTTCCCCACCGCGGCAAATCCACCATCCCCCCTCCCGGCAAACCCAACTCCCACGAACGGCCCCGACGGTCCAACAAAGAACCGCCGCCGCCAAACCAGGCGCTCCCCCCCTCTTCTTCTTGCCGAAAAACTCCCGCCGGAGGCAGCCCTCCCCAGGCGCGCAGCCCGCCGGTTTCCGCGCCCGATCAGCCCCGCAGAACCGGATAGCGCCGCGCCAGCGCGCGCGCCACGGCCCGATCCGCCGGGCTCTCCGCCGCCGTCGCCCAGGGGCGAAAACGCATGCGGAAGGCCGCCAGCAGGGCCTCTTCGCTCACGCCCTCCGGATGGCGATAGCCAAACCGCGCAAGGTCGGAAAAGAACGTCCCGTCCTCCCCGGCCCCGTCCTCGCCAGCCACATCACCCGGCTCCGGCCAGACCGAGAGCCCTTGGAGCGCCAGCCGGCGCCAGTCGAACTTCGGCCCTGGATCGACCTTGCGCACCGGCGCCATGTCCGAATGGCCGATCACCCGCTCAGGCGGGATCGACCAGCGCTGCATGATGCCGCCCAGCAGCGCCTCCAGCCGGGCCATCTGCGGCGCGGCAAAGGGGGTATCGCCCGGATTGGCCAGCTCGATCCCGATGGAGCGTGAATTCACGTCCTCGACGTCGCCCCAGGCCCCGGCGCCGGCATGCCAGGCGCGCCGGGCCTCCGGCACCAGCTGCCAGAGCCGGCCATCCTCGGCGATCAGGTAATGACAGGAGACGGGGAAAAGCCCCTCTGGCGGGGACTCGTCGCAGAGCCGCTCAAGCGCTGCCTCGGCGGTGGCCATGGCAGTAAAATGCAGGACGATGATGTCCGGCAGGGCCCCGCCCCGCCGGTCCCCGACATTGGCGGAGGGGCACCAGAGTGCCCCAGCCGCATCCGGGGTCGCGCGGTTCACCCGTTCGCGGCGGCAGCCGCCTTGCGGAAGGGCGCGGGATCCCAGGAACAGGCATAGCCATCCCCATCCGGGTCCAGCGCCTTGGGATCCTTCTGCGGCCCGCCGCTGGCCAGGAACTGCCGCTGCGCCATGTCAGGAGAGGGGAACTTGCTGCAATTGCGCGCATTGCGCGATTCCGTGAACAGCGAGCCCCGCTGGTAGATCTGCACGCCCTTGGGGTTGGTGCTGTTCAGCGCATAGGCCACGATGTTCGGCCCGGTCGCCTCACGCTGCGGCAGGGCGGTCGGCTGCACCTGCTCGTAGCGTGCGCGGTTGGCCGCGATCAGCGCCGCGTCTTCCTCGCGCGAGCGTTGCTCGCCCACGGCCTCAAAGTTGTTTTCCTCGGAGATCCCGATCTCGTTCACGGCCTCGGGCGCCGCGGCGGTGGCGTTCAGCATGGCATCGGTCTGCGATGCCACGGCAGAGCCGTTCCCCGCCCCGGCTGTCGTTCCCATGGCCGAAAGCGGCTGGGAAGAGACCGCCGGCGCTGCCAGCGCAGAGGCGCCCTGCGCCCCGCCCGCCGCGGGGCCAGAGCCGGCCAGGATCATCTCCCGCTCGTGGGCATATTGGCTGGAGGCGGAATAGCTGCCACCGGTCGTTCCGGTGCAGCCTGCCAGGCCCAGAAGGGCCAGGGCGGTCATCATCTTGCGCATCGTCGTCACTCTGCTCATGCCTGTGCCGTCCGGCCTGCCCTGTCACGGCGCCGCCAGAAAGGCCGCGCCGCCGGGCATCCGGCGGTCTGGATTAGCGGCTTACCACCATTTGGAAGGCTTGGAAACAAAGCCTGCGGCCTGCTCAAGCGCATAGGCGGTGTTCAGCAGATCGCCTTCCTCCCAGGGACGGCCGATCAGCTGCAGGCCCAGCGGCAGACCCTGCGCGTTCATCCCCGTGGGCAGGGCGATGCCCGGTAGGCCGGCCAGGTTGACCGTCACGGTGAAGACATCGTTCAGGTACATGGCGACCGGGTCCGCCTCGGTCATCTCGCCCAGACCGAAGGCAGCCGAGGGCGTCGCCGGCGTCAGGATCGCATCGACCCCTGCCGCGAAGACATCGTCGAAGTCCTTCTTGATCAGGGCCCGGACGCGCCGCGCGCGGTTGTAATAGGCATCGTAGAAGCCCGCGCTCAGCACGTAGGTGCCGACCATGACGCGGCGCTGCACCTCGTGGCCGAAGCCCTCGGCCCGGGTCTTTTCGTACATCTCGGTGATGCCGTCGCCCTGAGCCAGCTTGGCGCGGTGGCCGTAGCGGACGCCGTCATAGCGCGCCAGGTTGGAAGAGGCCTCGGCCGGGGCAATCACGTAATAGGCGGGCAGCGCGTATTTCGTATGCGGAAGAGAGATATCGCGGATCTCGGCGCCCGCGGCCTTCAGCATCGCCTTGCCCTCGTCCCAGAGCTTCTGGATCTCCTCGGGCATGCCCTCCATCTGGTACTCTTTCGGAATACCGATGACCTTGCCCTTGATGTCGCCGGTCAGCATGGCCTCGAAATCGGGCACGGCGATATCCATGCTGGTGGAATCCTTGGGATCATAGGAGCACATGGCCTCCAGCATGATCGCCGCATCGCGCACGTCCTTGGTCATCGGGCCCGCCTGGTCCAGGCTGGAGGCGAAGGCCACGATGCCCCAGCGGGAGCAGCGCCCGTAGGTCGGCTTGATGCCCGTGATGCCGGTAAAGGCGGCCGGCTGGCGGATGGAGCCGCCGGTATCCGTGCCCGTCGCCGCAAGGCAGAGATCCGCAGAAACCGCAGAGGCAGAGCCCCCGGAAGAGCCCCCGGGCGTCAGTGCCGTCTCGTCATTGCCGCGCCGCCAGGGGTTCACCGCATTGCCGTAGCAGGAGGTCTCGTTCGAGCTGCCCATGGCGAACTCGTCCATGTTCAGCTTGCCCAGCATGACCGCACCCGCGTCGAACAGGTTCTGCGTCACGGTGCTTTCGTATTCCGGCTTGAAGCCGCCGAGGATGTTGGAAGCCGCCTGGCTGGGCACGCCCTTGGTGCAGAACAGGTCCTTGATCCCCAGCGGGATGCCGCACATGGCGGGTGCATCCCCGGCCTTGATACGCTCATCGGCGGCGGCTGCCTGAGCGCGCGCGATCTCGGAGGTGTCGTGGACAAAGGCGTTCAGCTGGCCCGCGCCCTCGATGGCGGTCAGGCAGGCCTCTGTCAGCTCGGCAGAGGTCACGTCGCCCTTGCGCAGGGCATCGCGTGCCTCGGCGATTTTCAGGGTGTTCAGATCGGTCATTTCAGTGCCTTTCGGATGGCAGGTCGGCGCAGGTCCCACCGCATGCGGCGCGGACCCCGGAAGCGGTCGGAGCGGTTACTCGACGACCTTGGGCACAGCGAAGAAGCCTTCGCGGGCATCGGGCGCATTGGCCAGGATCTTGTCCTGCTGGTCGCCTTCCGTGACCACGTCCTCGCGCCGCTTCAGGCGCTGCGGCGTGACGCTGGTCATGGGCTCCACGCCCTCCACGTCGACCTCGTTCAGCTGTTCGATGAACCCGAGGATCGTGTTGAACTCTTCCGCCAGGGCGGGAAGCTGATCTTCCTCGACCTTGATGCGGGCCAGTTTCGCCACCTTGGCGGCAGTTGCGGTGTCGATCGACATCGGAGCCTCTTTCTGCTGGAACGGGCGCTTTGATCGGCACGGGTTTAGCGCCCGCGCGCCCCGCCCGCAAGCATGTGGCGCAGGTAGGTGACGATCATCCAGCCCAGCAGCACGGCATTGAGCAGATGCCACAGGAAATGGGTGCCGATGCCAACGGTCGCCGCACAAAGGGGCGCGTCCAGTGACCGGAAGCTGAGCGACAGCAGCAGCAGCCCCGCCCCGATCGCCAGGCCGCGCGCTGTGGCGGGCGCGCGGCGCGCCAGCGCAAGGGCATAGCCCGCGATCAGCACCGGCACGATCATGTAGCCCGCGCTGACCCCGTAAAGCGGCAGCCGCGCGAAAAGCGGCGTGGTCAGGGCGGCCAGCGGGAAGAAGGCCAGCACCGCCAGCCCGGCGACCAGCGGGCGCTGCCCCAGCATGTCGCGGGTGGCCGCGAAGATGTAGATCAGGATGAAGACCAGGATCGGCAGCGTATCCGCCGCCCCTGCCCAGGCCGTGGCAAAGGTATGGAACAGCCCCGACCCCACCCCGATCGCCGCCAGCGTCACGCAAAGCGCCCGCGCCAGCGGCACGCCCCGCGCCCTGTGCCACAGCAGGGCCGCCACCAGCACGAAGGCCAGGTTGGTCACCGCGTTCAGCGGCTCCGCCCAAAGCCCCGACCCCAGCCGTTCGCAATAGGCATCTATCTGTCGGCTCAGCTCCAAGGGGTTTAACCCGTCCGTCCCGATGCTACGTTGCCCCCCAGACATAGGAGGTTTCCCCATGAAAATCATCTGGCTTGGCCATGGTTCTTTCCGTTTCGAAATCGGCGGCGAGGTGCTGCTGGTGGACCCGTTCCTCTCCGGCAACCCGGTCTTTCCCGAAGACCGCCGGGCAGAGGCGCTCTCTGGCGTGACCGCGATCTTCATCAGCCATGGTCATGACGACCACACCGCCGACGCGCTCGCCATCGCCGAAGAAACCGGCGCCAAGATCTACTGCATCGCCGATCTGGCCGGCTTCTGGGGCAAGTCCGGCGTGGACTGCGTAGGCTTCAACAAGGGCGGCACCGTGAAGGTGGGCGATGTCTCCGTCACCATGGTGAACGCCACCCACAGTTCCTCGATCTCCACCGATCACGGCCCGGCCTACGTGGGCGCCGAATCGGGCTTCATGATCGAGGGCGAAGGCCATTCGATCTATTTCTCCGGCGACACGGACGTGATGGCGGACATGAAGATCTTCAACGACCTGCACAAGCCGGACATCGGCATCCTCTCTGCAGGGGGCTTTTACACGATGGACATGAAGCGGGCGGCCTATGCGGCCAAGACCTTCTTCGATTTCAAGACGGTGATCCCGATGCATTACCGCACCTTCCCCGCGCTGGAGCAGAACGCCGACCTGCTGAAGGCAGAGCTGCCCGGCGTGACCGTGATCGAGCCCGACGTGCTTGAGCCGATCGAGCTCTAGCCAACGTCGCCCCGGGCGGCGGGGGGCACGGGGGGGATCTGCCCCCCGGCGTCCCCCCTCTGCAGCCTGGTGAAGGCCCCCTGAAGGCGCCGCGCCCGCCGTCAGAGGCGGCGTTTCCGGGTATAGATTAGCTGGCCGCGCCGCCTCGCGCCCGCAAGAGCAGCCCCCAAGAACAGATCCTGTCTGCCTACTGTGCGGAGCGATCCGACAACAGGCCGCTGCCGATCACCTCTTCCAGTTCTCGGGACGCTCAGTCCGACTTCGGCTGCCGGCTCTGCCGGAGCTGATTGTGAAGATAGCTTTCGGCCGCCCTGCGTTCCCTGCGGGAGCGCATCTGGTGCGTGGATACGCTGTCCGGAACAAGCTCCTTTGCCGTGTCGCCTCCATGAAGGGTAAAGCAGCGCCTGGCCCCGACGGAAAGATCCTCCGCCCCATAGGCGCCGATGACGACAATCTCGAGGCCGTCGAAGCGGCTTTCGATCCCGTCCGTCTCTCGCTGGTTTCGCCTCGCGCAGCGCGCCATCAGTTCGGAGAACCGGCCGATGTCCATGAACTCTCCGGACATCAGAGGCCCCTGAGAGGTCCCTTCGCGCACGGATTTGACGTCTTTGACTTCCGAGGAATCCCTGTCGGTGATATCGGCCTCGATCCGCCCCTCGTCAT
Source organism: Pseudooceanicola sp. HF7 (assembly GCF_011806405.1). Classification (GTDB taxonomy): domain Bacteria; phylum Pseudomonadota; class Alphaproteobacteria; order Rhodobacterales; family Rhodobacteraceae; genus Pseudooceanicola. The sequence continues at coordinate 16,625 of NZ_JAATOW010000036.1, forward strand.
CGGAAAGGACCCCGATGACAGTCAGGATGTAAAGCGGCTCCGCCCCCATGTTGGAGATCAGGCAGCGGCTTTCGATCCCGCGACCCGCGCCCCGATTGATAAGGATCTTCGTGCGCCTCTGGCGTGTGTAGGACCCCAACAGGATCTGGAAATATGCAATCCATACAAGCAGGGTCCCCACGCTGAGCAAGACGCTCAGGCCCGCACTGTACTCATTGATCCAATTCCACATCGTTCGCCCCGCTCCTTTGGTCACCAGCCTGGACTGTAGGGTGAATGCGCTCCGCGGCGAGGGCGCGTAACCCGCCGTGATGTAGTGCATTCGGCGGTGGGGTGATCTGCGATGGACAGGCCCGCCGCGCCACCCGCGCACAGCGCCCCTTCCCGGGACCCCCGGCCTCTGCCACCTGCTCCCCCTCCTCCGAAACGCAAAAGGCCCCGCCGAACCGGCGGGGCCTTCGCTGTTTCAAAGTGATCTTGCGATCACTCGATGTAGTTGGCGTGATCGGGGTCGAGACCGATATGGGAGCCCATGGCGACCATGTCGGACATCAGCTTGGCCGTATGGGCCACCGCGTTGTCGTCGGTGGCGTCCTTCCAGGCCTTGCGTGCCTCGGCAACCCAGTCGTTCAGGATCTCCTGGGTCATTTCCTTCTGGTGAAGGGCCTTCTCTGCCAGGATGGTGACACCCTCGGCAGAGATTTCGGCAAAGCCGCCGGTCACGACGTAATCATCCTCGCCATCGGGCCCGCCCGAGATGTGCAGGACGCCGGGGCGCAGGGTGGTCATCATCGGCGCATGACCAGGCATCGCCGTGAGGTTCCCTTCGGTTCCCGGGATCTGCACGGATTCCACCTTACCGGAGACTAGGCTCCGTTCGGGGGAAACCAGGCTGAATTCCATCGTGTTTGCCATGGATCAGATCCTTACGCCGCTTCCGCGGCCAGCTTCTCGGCCTTGGCGATCACTTCATCGATGCCGCCGACCATGTAGAAGGCGGATTCGGGGAAGTGGTCGTATTCGCCGGCCACAACGGCCTTGAACGACTTGATGGTGTCTTCCAGCGGAACCTGCACACCGTCAGAGCCGGTGAACACTTTCGCGACGTCGAAGGGCTGGCTGAGGAAACGCTGGATCTTCCGCGCGCGGGAGACGGTCAGCTTGTCCTCTTCGGACAGTTCGTCCATCCCGAGGATGGCGATGATGTCCTGCAGCGACTTGTAGCGTTGCAGGATCCCCTGCACGTCACGGGCCACCTGGTAGTGCTCTTCACCGATGATCTGCGGATCCATCAGGCGCGAGGAGCTGTCGAGCGGGTCAACCGCCGGGTAGATCCCCAGTTCGGAGATCGCACGGTTAAGGTTGGTGGTCGCGTCGAGGTGGGCAAAGGTCGTCGCGGGCGCGGGGTCGGTAAGGTCATCCGCGGGAACGTAGACGGCCTGGATCGAGGTGATCGACCCTGCCTTGGTGGAGGTGATCCGTTCCTGCATCTGGCCCATGTCGGTGGCCAGCGTCGGCTGGTAGCCCACGGCCGAAGGGATACGACCCAGAAGTGCGGACACCTCGGAACCGGCCTGCGTGAAGCGGAAGATGTTGTCCACGAAGAACAGAACGTCGGTCCCGGACTGGTCGCGGAACTGCTCGGCCAGGGTCAGGCCGGTCAGTGCCACACGGGCACGTGCCCCCGGAGGCTCGTTCATCTGACCGTAGACCAGGGCCACCTGCGACTCGGACAGGTTGTCCGGCTTGATGACGTTGGATTCGATCATCTCGTGGTAAAGGTCGTTGCCTTCACGGGTCCGCTCACCAACACCGGCGAACACGGAGAAGCCCGAGTGCACCTTTGCGATGTTGTTGATCAGTTCCATGATCAGAACGGTCTTGCCCACGCCGGCGCCGCCGAACAGGCCGATCTTGCCGCCCTTGGCGTAGGGGGCCAGCAGGTCGATGACCTTGATGCCGGTGACCAGCACTTCGGATTCGGTCGATTGCTCGATGAATTCCGGAGCGGGCTGGTGGATGGAGCGATGCTCATCCGCGTTCACGGGGCCCTTTTCGTCAACCGGCTCGCCGATGACGTTCAGGATCCGGCCCAGGGTCGCGTTGCCGACCGGCACCATGATGGGGCCTTCGGTGTCGGTGACTTCCTGGCCGCGGACCAGACCTTCGGTCGCGTCCATGGCGATCGTGCGGACGGTGTTTTCGCCCAGGTGCTGCGCAACTTCCAGAACCAGCTTGTTGCCGTTGTTGTCGGTGGTCAGTGCGTTCAGGATGGCCGGCAGATGGCCGTCGAACTGCACGTCCACAACGGCGCCGATGACCTGGGTCACTTTGCCTTTCATAGTCATGTCGTTGTCTCCGGTTCCGTTTTAGAGCGCCTCGGCGCCCGAAATGATTTCGATCAGCTCGTTGGTGATGACCGCCTGACGTGTCCGGTTGTACTCGATGGACAGCTTGTCGATCATATCGCCAGCATTGCGGGTTGCGTTGTCCATTGCGGACATCCGCGCGCCCTGTTCCGAGGCGGCATTTTCAAGCAGGGCCGCGAAGATCTGCGTCGCGACACCGCGCGGCAACAGGTCTTCAAGGATCTCGGCCTCGCCGGGCTCATAGTCGTAATCCGCGGCGGCATCCCCGGAGTCCTCGAACACGGCAGGGATCACCTGCTGTGCCGTCGGCCTCTGGGTTACCACGTTCTCGAACTCCGCGTAGAAGATCGTGGCCACGTCAAAGTCACCCGCATCGTAGGAGGCAAGCAGCTTGGCCGCGACGGCCTGGGCATTTGCATAGCCCATCTGCTTCACCTCGGAGTGGTCGACGTGATCGACGAAGAGATCGCCGTGGGTACGCTTGAGCTGCTCGCGGCCCTTCTTGCCGACGGTGAGGATCTTCACCGTCTTGCCTTCGGCCTTGAGCTTTTCAATGTGGGTCCGCGCCAGCTTCACGATGTTCGTGTTGAAGCCGCCGCAGAGGCCGCGTTCCGCGGTCATGACGACGAGCATGTGCACGTCGTCCTTCCCGGTTCCCGCCAGCAGTTTCGGCGCCGTATCGGACCCGCCCACCGAGGCAGCGAGCTGGCCGAGGACCGCTTCGAAACGTTCCGCGTAAGGGCGGGCGTTCTCGGCGGCCTCCTGCGCGCGGCGAAGTTTCGCCGCGGCAACCATCTGCATGGCCTTGGTGATCTTGCGGGTCGATTTGACCGACGCGATCCTGTTTTTTAGGTCCTTCAGAGAAGGCATTGCTTACCCCCCTAGGCTCAGGCGAAGTCTGCTGCGAATTCGTCCAGCACTGCCTTCAGCTTGTCCGCGGGCTCGCCCTTGATCTTGGGGTCCTCGTCGGTGATCCACTGCAGGACCTCCGGCTTCTTGGACCGCATGAAGGACAGCAGCTCCGTTTCGAAACGACCGACTTCGGAAACCGGGACCTTGTCCAGGTAGCCGTTGGTGCCGGCGAAGATGACGCAGACGATTTCCGCATTGGTCAGCGGGCTGTACTGCGGCTGCTTCATCAGCTCGGTCAGACGGGCACCACGGTTCAGCAGACGCTGGGTTGCGGCATCAAGGTCGGAACCGAACTGGGCAAAGGCCGCCATCTCGCGGTACTGGGCCAGCGACAGTTTCACCGGACCGGCAACCGAGGACATCGCCTTGGTCTGGGCCGACGAACCCACGCGGGACACCGACAGACCGGTGTTCACGGCCGGGCGGATACCCTGGTAGAACAGTTCCGTTTCCAGGAAGATCTGGCCGTCGGTGATGGAGATCACGTTGGTCGGAATGAACGCGGAAACGTCGCCGCCCTGGGTTTCGATGATCGGCAGCGCCGTCAGCGAACCGGCACCGAAATCTTCGTTCAGCTTGGCCGAACGTTCCAGCAGGCGGGAGTGAAGGTAGAAAACGTCACCCGGGTAGGCTTCACGCCCCGGCGGACGACGCAGCAGCAGGGACATCTGGCGATAGGCCACGGCCTGCTTGGAAAGGTCATCGTAGATGATCAGCGCGTGCTTGCCGTTGTCACGGAAGTACTCGGCCATCGCGGTGGCGGTGTAGGGCGCCAGGTACTGCATCGGCGCGGGGTCCGAAGCGGTTGCGGCCACGACCATCGTGTATTCGATGGCGCCGGTCTCTTCCAGCTTCTTGACCAGCTGGGCAACGGTGGACCGCTTCTGGCCGACTGCAACGTAGATGCAGTACAGCTTCTTGCTGTCGTCGTCGCCAGCGGCGTCGTTGTAGGACTTCTGGTTCAGGATCGCGTCCAGGGCCACGGCGGTCTTGCCGGTCTGACGGTCACCAATGATCAGTTCCCGCTGGCCACGGCCGATCGGGATCATGGCGTCCACGGACTTCAGGCCGGTGGCCATCGGCTCGTGCACGGATTTCCGCGGGATGATGCCCGGCGCCTTCACGTCGGCGACGCGACGCTCGGTGCCTTCGATCGGGCCCTTGCCGTCGAGCGGGTTCCCCAGGCCATCCATGACGCGGCCCAGCAGGGCTTCGCCCGCGGGAACGTCCACGATGGAGTTGGTACGCTGGACGGTGTCGCCTTCCTTGATGTCACGGTCGGAGCCGAAGATCACGACGCCGACGTTGTCGGCTTCGAGGTTCAGCGCCATACCCATGATACCGCCCGGGAATTCGACCATCTCGCCGGCCTGGACGTTGTCGAGGCCGTGGACACGGGCAATACCGTCACCGACGGACAGCACCCGGCCGACCTCGGCCACCTTGGCTTCCTGGCCAAAGTTCTTGATCTGCTCCTTGAGGATAGCAGAGATTTCGGCAGCTTGGACTCCCATTATCCGACCTCTTTCATGACATTCTGGAGTGCGTTCAGTTTCGAGCGGATCGAGGTATCGACCATGCGCGAACCCACTTTGACGACAAGACCACCGATGAGGGATTCATCGACGGTCGTTTGGAGTTTAACCTGCTTGCCGATCGTCTCGGCCAGCATGGCGGAAAGTTTTTCCGATTGTTCTTTGGTCAGCGGCTCTGCGCTGGTGACCTCTGCGGTCACTTCACCCTTGTGCTCTGCGAGCAGCTCTTCGAGACGTTTGACCAGCTGAGGCAGGGCGAAAAGACGGCGCTTCTGCGCCATCAGGCCCAGCGTGCTGCTCAGCGCGGCCGTCAGGCCCAGCTTTGCAGCCACGGCGGCAATGGCGTTGCCCTGCTCCGTGCGGCTGATCAGAGGAGAGGAAATGACCTCCCGCAGGTCTTCGCTGGCGTCCAGCGCAGCGGAGAGCTCGTTAACGCTCGTTTCGAGGTCGCTCAGCTCGCCGTTCTCATTCGAAATCTCGAAAACGGCCGAGGCATAGCGCGAGGCGATGCCATAGGAAATCGAAGCTGGTTCGGACACGTCCACCCTTCCGATATCTGGCCCCACCCCGTTCATTTGTATCGGCGCAGGGGGTTTGCTGCCTTGGCGCTGCCAAAGCATCGAAATCGGCGTTGGTCTAGCAGAGCCCTGCCCCCCCATCAACCCGCTTGAAGGGGTTATCGCATTCAGGGCCGGGGCCGGTTTTCCAGCGTTTTCAGTGACTAACGCGCTTTACCCCGATTGGCCACCCGTGCCCAGACAGGCAAAGCGTCAGATATTGTTCACCTTTTTGCGATTTGGTCGCCCAACAACAAATCTGCATTTTCAAGGATTCTCTAGTAAGGATTTTTTAACGTCTCCTCCCAGCCTGCGACGAAGCGGTACAGTTAACCTCGGGAAACGTTGCTGCTTTGACGCAGTTCAGCCGCAATTTCCGGGATGGATCTACACCTTTCGGATGCAGCGGATTGACGCCGATCAACCGCAGGCTGCGACGCCTCAGGCAGCGCTTGCGGCGCGCCAAACCCGCCCCGGTCGGGATTCTGTCGGTGCATGACAGCGCCGTCGGCGCCCGCTCCGCGCCCTGCCCGGTGACGCCTCTTCAGCGCCCCGTTCTTCAGCGACCTGTCGGAACCGGCGTGGCTTCCCGCGCGGTCTCGGGCTTGGGCGCGGGGGCCGTCAGCCCCTCCAGCACCCGCAGCCCCGAACCCCGCCGGGCGCGCTCGCCCGGGCCGGCCGGCAGATGCACGCGCTTGGTGGCCTCCACCATCAGCACCCCGCCAGAGACGATCATTGCCATGGCACCGCCCAGCCCCTCCCAGAACCCGGCCGTCTTGCGCCAGAACCGGCGGTGAGAGGGTGGCTGGTACAGCGTGTGAACGTGGTTCTCCGGCAGGAAGGCGTGGGACTTCAGCTGCGCTTCCAGCTGCCCCTGGCTATAGGGCCGCCCGTAGCCGAAAGGCGTGCGGTCCGACCGCGACCAGAGCCCGGCGCGGTGGGGCACGATGAACAGCGCCCGCCCTCCCGGCCCCAGCACCCGGAAGCATTCCTCCAGCAGTTCAGAGGGGCGCTCGGTGGTTTCCAGCCCGTGCATCAGCACCAGCTTGTCCACCTGGCCCGTGTCGATCGGCCAGCGGGTTTCCTCGCACAGGACAGAGACATTGGGCATCCCCGCCGGCCAGGGCATCACGCCCTGCGGTCCCGGCATCAGCCCGATGACCCGCCGCGCCTCCGGCAGGTAGGGGCGCAACAGCGGCACCGCGAAGCCGAAGCCGACCACCGTCTGCCCCTTGGCCTCGGGCCAGAGCGTCAGCACCTGCTTGCGAATATTGGCCTGGGCCGCGCGCCCCAGCGTCGACCGGTAATAGAAGTTGCGCAGGTCCTGGACGTCCAGATGCATTGAAAGCCGCTCCGCGAGGTGGTTCACTCAAAGACAATAGCAATGAAGGACGATTTTGCCATGGCCCTCGACCTTGTGACCATTCCCTGCCGCAGCGACAATTACGCCTACCTGGTGAACGGCCCCGACGGCTGCTGCATCGTGGATGCGCCGGAGGCCGCGCCGATCATTGCCGCCGCGCGGGACAAGGGCTGGACACCCACCGCCCTGCTCATCACCCACCACCACCACGATCACGTGGAGGGCATAGAGGCGCTGCGCGACGCCTTCCCCGGGCTCACCGTCACCGGCCCCGCCGCCGAAAAGGACAAGATGCCCGCCATGGATCACTACGTGGCCGAGGGCGACAGCGGCGGCCCCTGCGGCTGGCAGGTGATCGAGGTCCCGGGCCACACCCTGGGCCATATCGCCTACCACATGCCCGAAGCGGAGCTGGTCTTTACCGCCGACAGCCTCATGGCGCTTGGCTGCGGCCGGGTCTTCGAGGGCACGATGGACATGATGTACGCCAGCCTGTGCAAGCTCGCCGCGCTGCCGCCGCAGACCACCGTCTGCTCCGGTCACGAATACACCAGCGCCAACGGCAAGTTCGCCCGGACCATTGAACCGGACAATCCCGCACTTATATCGCGTATCGAAGCCGTCGCAGAGGCCCGCGCCGCTGGTCGGCCCACCGTGCCCTCCCGCCTTTCGGAAGAACTTGAAACCAACCCCTACCTGCGGGCGCACCTGCCATCCCTGGCCGAAGCCGTCGGCCTTCCCGGTGCCGCCCCCGCCCAGGTCTTTGCCGAGGTCCGGCGCAGAAAGGACGCATTCTGAAACGCCTCATAGCGCTCCACTTGTCATGCAAAGCAGATAAATGTGATCGCGCGTCCGCAGAAAAACCTTGAAGCTTCGGCAAGATCGACCAAACTTTAAGACTAAGAGGCCATGTTGGACCTGGGGTCCGTTACCCCGCTCCGACACAGATCGAAAAGGAGCACCGCAGTGCCTTCATTCTCGACCACCCTGGAACAGGCGATCCATGCAGCCCTCGCGCTGGCGAACGCCCGGCACCATGAATTCGCGACGCTCGAACATCTGCTTCTGGCCCTGATCGACGAACCCGACGCCGCGCGCGTGATGAAAGCGTGTTCCGTCGATACCGAGGAATTGCGACAAACACTTGTCGAATTCGTCGATGAGGAACTTTCCAACCTCGTGACCGATGTGGACGGCTCCGAAGCCGTGCCCACGGCTGCCTTCCAACGCGTCATCCAGCGCGCCGCCATTCACGTCCAGAGCTCCGGCCGGACGGAAGTCACCGGTGCCAATGTGCTTGTCGCGATCTTTGCCGAACGCGAAAGCAACGCGGCCTACTTCCTGCAAGAACAGGACATGACCCGTTACGACGCCGTCAACTTCATCGCCCATGGCGTGGCCAAGGATCCCGCCTACGGTGACAGCCGGCCGGTCACCGGTGCCGCGGACGATGAGCGGCAGAACACGTCGAGCAGCTCCGCGACGACCTCGAATGAGAGCGAGGGCAAGGAATCGGCTTTGGACAAATATTGCGTCAATCTCAACGTGAAGGCGCGCAAGGGGGACGTGGATCCCCTGATCGGCCGCGCGCATGAGGTGGAGCGGTGCATCCAGGTGCTCTGCCGCCGCCGCAAGAACAATCCGCTGCTCGTGGGTGACCCGGGCGTCGGCAAGACCGCGATCGCGGAAGGGCTCGCCCACAAGATCGTGGCGGGCGAAACCCCGGACGTGCTGTCGGAAACCACCATCTTCTCGCTCGACATGGGCGCGCTGCTGGCCGGCACCCGCTACCGTGGCGATTTCGAGGAACGGCTGAAATCCGTGGTCTCCGAACTGGAAGCCCACCCCGATGCCGTGCTCTTCATCGATGAAATCCACACCGTCATCGGTGCCGGCGCCACCTCCGGCGGGGCCATGGATGCCTCCAACCTGCTGAAGCCCGCGCTTCAGGGCGGCAAGCTGCGCTGCATGGGCTCCACCACCTACAAGGAGTTCCGCCAGCACTTCGAAAAGGACCGTGCGCTGTCCCGTCGCTTCCAGAAGATCGACGTGAACGAACCCACGGTCGAGGACGCGGTGAAGATCCTCAAGGGCCTCAAGCCCTATTTCGAGGAACACCATGGCATCAAGTACACCAATGACGCGGTGAAGACGGCGGTGGAGCTTTCCGCGCGCTACATCAACGACCGCAAGCTGCCCGACAAGGCGATCGACGTGATCGACGAAGCCGGCGCGGCGCAGCACCTGGTGGCGGAATCCAAGCGTCGTAAGACCATCGGCGTGAAAGAGATCGAGGCCGTCGTGGCCAAGATCGCCCGCATCCCGCCCAAGAACGTCACCAAGGACGATGCAGAGGTGCTCAAGGATCTCGAAGGCTCGCTCAAGCGCGTCGTCTTCGGCCAGGACCTTGCCATCGATGCCCTTTCCTCGGCGATCAAGCTGGCCCGTGCGGGCCTGCGCGAACCCGAGAAGCCCATCGGCAACTACCTCTTTGCGGGCCCCACCGGCGTCGGCAAGACAGAGGTCGCCAACCAGCTCGCCGATACGCTCGGCGTGGAGCTGCTGCGCTTCGACATGTCCGAGTACATGGAGAAACACGCGGTCTCCCGCCTGATCGGTGCGCCTCCGGGCTACGTGGGCTTCGACCAGGGCGGTCTGCTGACCGATGGCGTGGACCAGCATCCGCATTGCGTGCTGCTGCTTGACGAGATCGAAAAGGCGCACCCGGATGTCTACAACATCCTCCTGCAGGTGATGGACCACGGCAAGCTGACGGACCACAACGGGCGCACGGTGAACTTCCGCAACGTGATCCTGATCATGACCTCCAACGCGGGGGCCTCCGAACAGGCCAAGTCGGCCATCGGCTTCGGGCGGGACCGTCGCACCGGCGAAGATACCGCCGCGATCGAACGGACCTTCACGCCGGAGTTCCGCAACCGTCTGGATGCGGTCATCTCCTTCGCGCCCCTCCCGAAAGAGGTCATCCTCCAGGTGGTGGAAAAGTTCGTCCTGCAGCTGGAAGCCCAGCTCATGGATCGTGGCGTTTCGATCGAGCTCACGAAGCCCGCGGCCGAATGGCTGGCGGACAAGGGCTACGACGACAAGATGGGCGCCCGCCCGCTTGGCCGCGTGATCCAGGAGCACATCAAGAAGCCGCTCGCGGAAGAGCTGCTCTTCGGCAAGCTTGCCAAGGGCGGCGTGGTCAAGGTCACGGTCAAGGACGGCAAGCTGTCCCTGCAGATGGACGGGCCGGACAAGCTGCGGCTCTCGGGCAACAAGCCTCCGCTGCTGACGGCGGACTGACCCGCGGCCCGCGCACGGGCGGGCCCGCGGCAAAAGCGAACACTCACGGAGGAAAGGGCGGGGATCTTCCCCGCCCTTTCTTCTGCGTCCTACCCTCAGCGCCCAACCACCGCGCGCTGCGTTAACCCGGCCAAATACCGACACGCGCACCGACGTGATACCGACGTAATACCGACGCGATACAGACGTTGCCCAAAGCGCGGATTCCCCCTGTTAACCAGGGTTTTGACCCCGATTCGGGTGGCATCCGCCCCGCCGCAGGCCGCACGGTCCGGTACCATTTGTTAAGGGGGCGCTCAGCGCTCGGTGAACTTGAGCTCGATCCGTCGGTTCTGGGCGCGGGCATCGGGGCTGCTGCCCTCCGCAATCGGCTGGTATTCCCCGAAGCCATTGGCCGACAGCCGCTGCGGCGGGATGCCAAGGGAGATCATGTAACGCACCACCGACAGGGCGCGGGCCTGGGAAAGTTCCCAGTTATCAGCGAATTGCCCGGCACCAGAGATCGGGACGTCATCGGTGTGCCCATCCACCCGGATGATCCAGTCGATGCCATCGGGGATCTCGTCGGCCACCTCGAACAGGATGCCCGCCACCTGGTCGATCTGGTCCTCGCCTTCCGTGGCCAAGTCCGCGCTGCCGATGTCGAAGAGCACTTCGGAGGAAAAGACGAAGCGGTCCCCCACGATGCGCACACCATCCTGCCCCGCCAGCACCTCGCGCATGCGCCCGAAGAAGTCGGAGCGGAATTTCTTAAGTTGTTCAGCCTCTTGCTGCAGCCGCTCCGCTTCCGCCGCCAGCCGCTCGCGCTCTTTCTTCTCGGCGGCCGCCACCTGCGCCAGCGCCGCGTTCAGGTCCGATCCCAGCGACTGGATCTGCACCTGGCTCGCCGCATCGCGCTCCTTGTAGTCATCCAGCAGGGACTGCAGGCTGCCCAGCTGCGTCCGCAGTGCTGCAACCTGTTGATTCAAAAGCGTTGCCTTGCGCTGGCTCTCGGCCGATTGCGCCTCTTCCTCGGCCAGGGCCGCATTGGCCTGCTGCAAGAGGATCGCGCGCTGCTCGGCCTCCGACAGCCGGGCCTCTGCCTCTTGCTCGGCCGCCAGCTTCGCCGCCAGTGCTGCGGTCAGCTGCTTGCGCACCTCTTCCGCATCCAGCTCCGCCGCGCTCAGATCACCCTGCGCCGCCTCCAGCGCCGCCTGAAGCGCTGCCAGCCGCGCCACCCGGTCCTCGGAGCCTTCCTGCACCGAGTCCAGCTGGTCCTGCGCCTGCGCAAGCGAGGTTTCAAGCGCCGCCGCATCCGCCTCTGCCGCCTGCTGCTCCAACAGGGCTGCGGCCAGCTTCTCGTCCAGCCCGTCGCGCGCGGCCTCTGCGGCGGCCAGCAGGGTCAGCGTGTCCTCGGCCTTCTGGCGCTGCTCTTCCAGCGCCAGCGTCATCGCCGTCAGCTCATCCTGGGAATTCTGCAAGCGCTCGCGCAGCCGCCGTGCGGCTTCGGATTCTGCAAGCTTTTCAGCCTCTTCCCCCGAAAGCTGCTGCTCAAGCTCGCCCACCCGCGCGCTCAGGCCCGCAGCCTCCTGCGCGGCCTCGGCCTGGTCTGCCTTCAGATCGGCCACCAGTGCTTCCAGCGCCTCGCGCCGGGCGGCGGCCAGCCGGGCGGCCTCTGTCTGGGCGTCGATCTCATCCCGCGCTCGCGCCACGGCAAGGTTCAGCGCCTCTTGTTCGTCCGCCAGTCGGTCACGCTCGCCTTCCAGCTCTGCCACGGTGTCGCGGGCATCGTCGCGCTGCGACAGAAGGGTGGCCACCTGGGCCTCGAAATCCGTGATCCGGGACTGCGCGGCCTGCAATTGCTGCTGGCTCTGATCGCGCTGCTGGATAAGAGAATTGATCAGCGCGGATTGCTCATCCACCTGCCCGCTCAGGTCCGTGACCTGGCCCTCAAGCGCCTGCGATCTTTCCCGTTCCAGCCCCAGCGTGCGTGACAAGGCGGCCAGGTTCGCGGCCAGCTCACCCAGCTCATCCCTTTGGGATGTCACGGTATCTTGCAGCGTATCCAGTTCGCTTTCCTGCCCGGTGATGGTTTCCTGCAGGGCGTATTGCATGATCATGAAGATCGTCAGCACGAACATCAGGACCATCAGCAGGCCGGTCATCGCATCGACGAAACCCGGCCAGATATTCGCTTGGAGCCTGGCCCCGGATCTGCGGGAAAGCGCCATGGCCTAGCGGTCCTGGTCCGGCAGCTGCGTCGGGCGCTGCCCGGTGCGCTGTCCCTGAGAGATCACGCGGCTGAGCGCGGCAATATCCGTGCGCAGCTCTGCCATGGTCTCATGCCGCCCGGCGCTGATCTCTTCCAGGATCCGCAGCAGCTGGGTGTCCATGGACCGCAGGCGCATCCGGCTTTCGGCATCCATGCCCTCGCCCTCTCCGCCGATCTCGGTCAGCCGGGTCAGCAGCGCATCCTGACCATCCGCGATCCGGCTCAGCGCATCGGCAATCGGGCTGTTCACGGCATTCTGCGCGGCCATGCGATCGGTCAGGCGCTCAATCGTGTCGGCCAGGTTGGACAGCTTTCCGTCCAGCGACTCCCGGGCCTCTTCAGAGCGCAGGAACAGGCCCTGAAGCCCCTCCATCTGGTCGCCCAGGTTGTCCAGCACCGCCGCCAGCGCATCGGAGTTCGCCCCATCGTCACTGTCGGCCAGCCCCAGCCGGGTGATGGTGGACAGCCATTCCTCCAGCTCGCGGTAGAAACGGTTCTGGCCATGGCCCGCGAAAAGCTCAAGCAGGCCCACGATCAGCGATCCCGCCAGGCCGATCAGGGAAGAGGCAAAGGCCACGCCCATGCCCCCCAGCTGGCTTTCCAGCCCCGACATCAGCCGGGCAAAGACATTGGCCCCGTCTTCGCCTTCCTGCGGCACCAGGCTCTGGATCGTTTCGACCACCGCCGGGACGGTCGTTGCCAGCCCGTAGAAGGTGCCCAGAAGGCCCAGGAAGATCAGCAGAGAGGTGATGTAACGGGTGATTTCGCGCCCTTCGTCGATCCGCGTGACCACCGATTCAAGGATCGAGGCCGAGGAGGAGGACGAGATCTGCATGCGCTTGGTGCGCCCGGCCAGCAGCGTGGCCAGCGGCGTCAGCAGCCGGGGCGCGCGATCCGTGGCCGAGGTGACGCCGGAGGCAAAGCGTTCGATCCAGCGGACCGATGAAATAAGCTGCGCGACCTGCCAGAAACAGGCGATCACGCCCAGCACGAAGACAAAGGCGATGAAGCCGTTGAGATAGGGGTTAGCCTCGAACACCGGGCGCAGGCTGGGATAGACCAGGACACCGCCGAAGCCGCAAAGCCCCAAGACGATCAGCATCAGGATTACCTGCCGGACGGGTTGCGAAAAATGCGGCTCCGCCTCGAGATCCTTCTGCGCCATACGCTCCTGCCTCAGCCTTGCTTGCCCTGCGGCGACTCTAGGTGTTTTGCCGTTTCAAGAAAAGGGCTTATCCCGTCAGGGCGCGCACACGACCGGCCAGCCAGGTCAGCTCTTCATCGCCCAGCCCAAGGCTGTCCAGATGCTGGGCAGTATTGAAGAGATATTCGGAATTCGGCCCCATCCCGCCATGGGCACGGGCGATGATCTGGGCCTGTTCCTCAAGCGGCAGGCCCCCGCAATACTGGATATGCGCGGGGTCGATGACATAGGTCACGGCCTCTATTACGCGGCCATCGGTCAGGTTCACCGGCAGGCGCTTTTCCAGGTAGGCGGAAGAGACCAGTTCGCGTTCGCGCAGGTAGTCCAGCACCTTGTCGGCCTCTTGTTCATCCGTGCGCAGGGCCAACCCGGTGCAGCTGGTCCCCTCCTGCGCGTCCAGCGCCAGCACCAGCCCCGGTTCGATTTCCGATCCGCGGTGGTGGATGGAGGTCATGCAGAAGCTGCGCGCATAGCCGCGCAGCCGCGCCACCACCGTTTCGGCGGGCGCGAAGCCTGGTTTCCACAGAAGCGATCCATATCCGAATACCCACATGATGCGTCTGGTCCTTTTGCCTTGGCACCTTATAAACACACCAGAGACTGCGACCGAAAGGGGAATGCCCGTGAAACGTCTTCTGATCCTGATCCTTGTCGTCGCGGCCCTCTGGTCCGGTTACTGGCTGATCGGGGCTGCCTATGTTCGCAACGGCATCGAAACCTGGTTCGCCGAACGAGAGGCCGATGACTGGCAGGCCGATTACGGCGATTTCCGCGTCACCGGCTTCCCCAACCGCTTCGACATGATCTGGACGGACCTGGCGCTGGCCGATCCGCGCACCGGCTGGGCGCTGACCCTGCCGGAGTTCGCCTTCATGGCGCTCTCCTACAATCCGCTGCACATGATCGCCGTGGCGCCCAATGACATGCAGCTGGCCACGCCGCTGACCAATGTCACCATCACGGACAGCGATCTGCGCGCCTCTCTGAAGCTGCGGTCGCGCAAGCGGCTTGAGGTCGTGCGCTCGCAATTGTCGGGCGATGACCTGCTGGTCACCGGGCCGGAAAGCGTATCGCTGGGCCACCTGAACCTGGCGATGGAACAGGCAGAGGACGACCGCAACACCTATCGGCTGGGCGCGCTGGCGCAGGATCTGACGCCGCCAGAGGCGCTGAAGGGGCGGATCGCTTCCGGCGTGGCGCTGCCGGAGATGATGCAGGAGGCACGGCTGGACGCAACGGTCACCTTCTCAAAGCCATGGGACATCACCGCGATCGAGGACTCCCGCCCCCAGCCGCGCCACATCCAGCTGGATCAGCTGAAGGCGCAATGGGGCGAACTTGCCATCCAGGCCACCGCCACGCTGGAGGTGGACGAAGCCGGCCTGCCCACGGGGGAACTGGCGCTGCAGGCGAAGAACTGGCAGGCGCTGCTGCGTCTGGCGGTCGAGACCGGCGTGCTGGACGAGCGTCTGGCCCAGGGCACGGAAGCGGCGCTGAAGCTGCTGTCGGGCATGAGCGGCAACCCCGCCTCGCTGGACGTGACCGTCGCCTTCCGCGATGGCAGGACCTTCCTTGGCCCGATCCCGGTGGGGCCCGCCCCGGTCATCCAACTGCGCTAACGGCAGTAGCTGCCGTTCCGGTAACGCGCTGTATCGAAATGGAAATGGTCGCGGTGCAGGGCGTTCGCCTCTGGCCCCAGCACCGTGCCGAAGGGGCCGCAGGCCGCCGCATGGGCACGCACCAGCATCCGCCCTTCCCGGCCCCGGCGCCAGTCCTTCAGGACGTTCAGCTCCTTGCCGTCCACCAGCTTGATGCCAGAGATATCGACGGCGCGCCCCTTGCCATGTTCAGAGATCTTCGCGCCCTTGCGGTTGTTGCGGGGGCGGCAGATGTAATGCGCGGCAATGGACAATTCGCGTACGCCGCCGCCGTAGCTGCCCACGGCGGGCTTCAGCCCCCCATCGACCCAGGCTTTCAGCGCCCGTGCCGTGCCGCAATCCATCACCGCATGGGTGGAGAGCGCAACGCCTGAGACAGAGCTGACCCGCACCGCCTCTGCCACCCCGCAGGCCGCGATAGAGGCGCTGACACGCCCGATCGCCACGCCCTGGATCGCCAGATCCCCGCAGACCGCCCCGCTGCGCCGGGCGGACATGGCGGCCCGGGCGGTCTGGACGACCTCGGCAGGGCGTGCCCGCGGGCGCGGTGTGATCGCGGAGGCCAGCGCAGAGGTTTCCGGCAATACCGGCGTCACCCCCACGATGGTTGTGTCAAAGGGATCCTTCGGCGTGCCGGCAGATCCGGGCTGAACCGGACGCGCGGCGGGATCGCCTGCCAGCTCCGCCTCGGCTTCGGCCTCTTCCAGCTGAAGTGCCGCCTGGTCGTCTGGAACCTCGTCCTCTTCGGGCCGGTCTGACTGGGGATCCGCCAGGGCAGCCGCTTTCGCATCAGGCCCCGTCGCATCGGGGATCGGCGTGGCTTGCCCCTGCGCGGCCTGGCGCAGGAAGATCTGCGTCGGCAAGACCCGCCCACCCTGAACCTGGCCGGGGGCAACCGGGAGTGGGCTCTGCTCGGGTGGGGCGGCGAAGGCCGCAAGCGGCAAGGCCAACCCCAATCCAAGCAGAAAGCGCTTCATTTCCTGCCGACCGGTGCCCTGCCGAAGTCCGGGGCCGATGTATCCTGCCCGGCGTCGATGATGCCGCGGCGAATGGCCCGTGTCCGGGTGAAATAATCATGCAGAAGCTGGCCGTCGCCGGTGCGGATCGCCCGTTGCAGGGCGAAAAGCTCTTCGGTGAACCGTCCCAGAATCTCCAAGGTTGCATCCTTGTTGGACAGGAAGACATCCCGCCACATGGTCGGATCGCTGGCGGCAATCCGGGTGAAATCCCGGAACCCCGCAGCGGAATACTTGATCACTTCGCTGTCCGTCACCCGGCGCAGATCGTCGGCCACACCGACCATCGTATAGGCAATCAGGTGCGGCGTATGAGAGGTGACCGCCAATACCAGATCATGGTGATCGGCATCCATTTCGTCGACATGGGCGCCCAGGCCTTCCCAGAATGCGCGCAAATCCGCCACATTGGCGGCATCGCTTTCCGGACTGGGCACCACGAGGCACCAGCGGTTGTCGAAGAGCGCGGCAAAGCCGGCCTCGGGGCCGGAATGCTCGGTGCCGGCCAGCGGGTGGGCCGGAATGAACTGGACGCCCTTGGGGATATGGGGCGTCACCGCCTCGATCACCGCGCGCTTGACGGAGCCCACATCGGAAACTACGGCCCCGGGCTTCAGCCCCGGCGCGATGGCCTCGGCCGCCTGGCCCATGGCGCCCACGGGCACGCAGAGGATCACCAGATCCGCGCCCTCCACGGCTTCTGCCGCGCTGTCAAAGACGTCGCACAGGCCGATCCGTCGCGCGGTCTCACGCGCCTCTGGCGAGGCGTCGAAGCCGCGGATCTCTCCAGCCAGAGCGCCGCGCTTGGCCGCCCAGACGATGGAAGAGGCGATCAGCCCAAGCCCGATCAGGGCGATACGGTTGTAGATCACGCAGGCACCCCCGCCTTGAACTGGCCGATCGCATAGGCCACCCGGCGGCAAGAGGATTCATCCCCCACCGTGATGCGCAGGCAATTGGGCAGGTTGTAGCCCGCCACCCGGCGCACGATCAGACCGCGCGCCTTCAGGAAATCATCGGCTGCCTCGGCCTCTTGCTGGCTGGCAAAGCGCGCCAGGATGAAGTTCGCGCAAGAGGTATCGGAGGCCACGCCATGTTCGGCCAGCGCCTCGGCCAGCCAGGCCCGCAGGCGGGTGTTCTCGGACCGGGAGTGCTCCAGGTGGGCATGGTCCTTGATCGCCGCCTCCGCCGCCGCAAGCTGGCCGGACGACAGGTTGAAGGGCCCGCGGATGCGGTTGAGCACATCGATGATCTCTTTCGGGCCGTAGCCCCAGCCGATGCGCAGCCCGCCCAGCCCGTAGATCTTGGAAAAGGTCCGGGTCTTCACCACGTTGTCCCGGCTTTCGACCAGCCCCGCGCCGCCGTCGAAGCCTTCGACGTATTCCACGTAGGCCCCGTCCAGCACCAGGATCGCCTGTTCGGGGATACCGGCGGCCAGCCGCGCGACCTCGTTCCCGCCGATCATCGTGCCGGTCGGATTGGCGGGGTTGGCGATGAAGACCAGCTTCGTGTCCTCGGTACAGCCCGCCAGGATCGCATCCACGTCGATGACGCGCTCACGCTCCTTCACGCAGACCGGGGTCGCCCCGGCAGCGCTGGCAGAGATCTTGTACATGGAAAACCCATGTTCGGTGTAAAGCACCTCGTCCCCCGGACCGGCATAGGCCTGGCACAGGAAATGGATGATCTCGTCAGAGCCGGTGCCGCAGATGATCCGGTCCGGGTCCAGCCCGTGATGGGCCGCAATGGCCGCCCGCAGCTCTGCATGGTCAGTCGAGGGATAACGATGCAGGTCTTGCGCCGCGCGGCGATAGGCCTCTTTCGCGGCATCGCTGGCGCCGAAAGGGTTCTCGTTCGACGAGAGCTTCACGATGTCTTTCACACCCTCGACCTTGGATGCGCCGCCCACGTAGGGCGCGATATCCATGATGCCGGGTTGCGGAACGATCTTGCTGGTCATTTTTGCACCTTTCCCTCGCCGCAACTTCTAGCGGGCAGGTCCCCCCATGGAAAGCTGAGATTGCCAACCCGCCTGTGGCTGTTGCGCAAGCATCCCGGTTGATCGGGACCCGCCCGCGCCGGGCGCTGGCGGCGGGGCGATGCCCGGGAAAAGCGCATAGAAAAAGGGCCGCACCTTTCGGCACGGCCCTTCGTATGTCGGCCCAGAAGCCGATCCGTTGCCGGATCAGTTCTGTGCGTAGAATTCGATGACCAGGTGCGGTTCCATCTGGACGGCGTAGGGGATGTCGCCCAGGGCCGGGGTGCGCACGAAGGTTGCCGTCATTTTGGAGTGGTCGGCCTCGATGTAGTCGGGCACGTCACGCTCTGCCAACTGGGTCGCTTCCAGAAGGACGGCGATCTGCTTGGACTTCTCGCGGACTTCGATCACGTCACCCTCTTTCACGCGGTAGGAGGGGATGTTGACGCGCTTGCCGTTCACCAGCACGTGGCCGTGGTTCACGAACTGACGGGCTGCGAAGATGGTCGCAACGAACTTGGCGCGGTAGACAACGGCGTCCAGGCGACGCTCCAGCAGGCCAACCAGGATCTCACCGGTGTCGCCCTTGCGGCGCTCAGCTTCGGCGAAGATGCGGCGGAACTGCTTCTCGGTCATGTCGCCGTAGTAGCCTTTCAGCTTCTGCTTGGCGCGCAGCTGCAGACCGAAGTCGGACAGTTTGCCCTTGCGGCGCTGGCCGTGCTGGCCGGGGCCGTATTCACGACGGTTCACCGGGGACTTCGGACGACCCCAGATGTTTTCGCCCATGCGACGGTCAATTTTGTACTTGGCAGACGTGCGTTTGGTCACGGCTGATCTCCTTCTTTGGAACGCCGCCCGAAAGCGGCTATGAAGGGCGTTGTCCTCTTGAGGTTTCCCCCATGACAGGCTTCCCCTTGCGGGGGCCACCAACACCAATGAAGCCGCGCTTATATCCGGGCGAGAGGGGGAGTCAATCGCCCTTGCCCCGGAAAACAGGCCTTTTGCCCCCTCGGGCCGGGAAATCCGCTGCGTCACCCGCCGGAAGCGGGTTTGGGGCTGCCCGGGCGCGTCGCAGGCCTATTTCCCCGCCGTGATCCGGAAGCCATCGCCATCGAAGGCCAGCCGCCAGCGATTTCCCTCGATCTGGGTGCCCGCGGCGGTGGTGTAGCCGTCGACCCGCAGGCGATCGCCGCTGACCTCGCCCGCCACCCGCACGCCGTCCGAGAACACCAGCACCGCCGGGCCATCGGCACGCGCGCCCTGCCCCCGTGCGCCAGGGTAGAGATGTGTGTGAAAGATCTCAAGCTCGGTCATGGGCTCTCCGGTTGGAGCAGGCCCTGCGCACGACCACGTGCGACCGCCTGCCCGCCCACCGTTAGCACATGAAAACGGCCACCGCACCCGTGGGTACAGTGGCCGGCAGAAGGTCAGTTCATGCTGTCAGTCGAAGCGATCAGACGCGAACGCTGCCCGAACGGGGACCGGCGATGAGCCAGATGATGAAGCCGATGACCGGCAGGATCAGGATCAGCAGGATCCACAGCACTTTCGCGCCAACGCTGGCCGAAGAGCTGAACACCTGAATGATGGCGTAGATATCAAGAACGAGGACGATGAGTCCCAGAATGAATTCCATGGGTCTTCTCCAAGATTGCAATGTGCTTGATATGACAACGCCGCCCTCCCCCCTTCCGGTTCCCTGTCACATAAAAATACTTGCCCCAGGGTCACCCATTACGGCAGGGAGGGGCTGAACCTTCCGCCCACCGCCGAGGCTGCGGTAAAAATCACGGAACTCCCGGTCCGAGCGCCGCGTTGAACTCACACGACCAAACCGGCATGCGTCGAGCCGGCATTCTGTCAACAGGAGGCTGTCATGCGTATACTCGGAGTACTGGCACTTGCCGTGGTAACGGTGATGATACTGTCCCTTGCCGTGAATCTGGTGGAAGTACGTCAGCACGACCGGGGCCGCCTGCCCAATGTCGATCTGACACTGGACAGCATGGATTTCCCGGCACCCGAACGCGCAGGCGCCACCACATCCCTTGATAACGAGGATGCGGAACAGATGACCGCGCCGGACATAGCGCCGCAGCCTGACATCCGCTGAGACCCCACATCGCTTAACGCTTGCGGCGCTTCACGTTGCCGCCATGCTGGCCCGGACGCCCGGCTGTGGACCGTCCCCGGCTTTTCTGGGACAGGTCAGCGGCGGCCTCGATCGCGGATTGCCGGGCAAGGGGATCGTCCCCCACCGCAAGCTCCACAGCCTCAAGCCGCTTGACCTCGTCGCGCAGCCGCGCTGCTTCCTCGAACTCCAGGTTTTCCGCCGCCTTGCGCATCTCGGCGCGCAGCCCGTCCAGGTGCGCCTGAAGGTTGGCGCCGACCAGCGGTTTCTCAACCTTGGCCGTGACGCGGTTCATGTCCACGTCGCCCTTGTAGAGCCCGGCCAGGATATCCTCGACGTTCTTCTTGACCGTCGAGGGCGTGATATTGTGCTCGACGTTATAGGCGATCTGCTTTTCGCGCCGTCGCTCGGTCTCTGCAAGCGCGCGTTCCATGGAGCCGGTGATGCGGTCGGCGTACATGATCACCCGGCCATCGACGTTTCGCGCCGCCCGCCCGATGGTCTGCACCAGCGAGGTTTCAGAGCGCAGGAACCCTTCCTTGTCCGCATCGAGGATCGCGACAAGCCCGCATTCGGGGATATCCAGACCCTCGCGCAGAAGGTTGATCCCGATCAGCACATCAAAGGCCCCAAGTCGCAGGTCGCGCAGGATCTCGATCCGCTCGATCGTGTCGATGTCGCTGTGCATGTAGCGCACCTTGATGCCCTGCTCATGCATGTATTCGGTCAGATCCTCGGCCATGCGCTTGGTCAGGGTGGTGACAAGCGTACGGTAGCCATTGGCCGTGACCTTGCGGACCTCGTCCAGAAGATCGTCCACCTGCATTTCCACCGGCCGGATTTCCACCTGCGGATCCAGCAGGCCGGTCGGGCGGATCACCTGTTCGGTAAAGACGCCGCCCGCCTGCTCCAGCTCCCACTTGCTGGGAGTGGCGGAGACAAAGATCGACTGCGGGCGCATGGCGTCCCATTCCTCGAACTTCAGGGGGCGGTTGTCCATGCAGGAGGGCAGCCGGAAGCCGTGCTCAGCCAGCGTGAACTTGCGCCGGTAGTCACCCTTGTACATCCCGCCGATCTGGGGAACCGAGACGTGGCTTTCATCGGCAAAGACGATGGCATTGTCCGGGATGAATTCGAACAGCGTGGGGGGCGGTTCGCCCGGCGCGCGCCCGGTCAGGTAGCGCGAGTAGTTCTCGATCCCGTTGCAGACGCCGGTGGCCTCCAGCATCTCTATGTCGAAGTTCGCACGCTGTTCCAGCCGCTGCGCCTCCAGCAGCTTGCCCTCGCCCACCAGCTGGTCGAGGCGCTGCTTGAGCTCTTTTTTGATGCTGATGATCGCTTGCTGCATCGTCGGCTTGGGCGTCACGTAGTGGCTGTTGGCGTAGACGCGGATCTGCTGGAAGCTGCCGGTCTTTTCGCCTGTCAGCGGATCGAATTCGGTAATGCCCTCAAGCTCTTCCCCGAAGAAGGACAGCTTCCAGGCGCGGTCCTCAAGGTGGGCCGGAAAGATCTCAAGGCTGTCGCCGCGCACCCGGAAGCTGCCCCGCTGAAACGCCTGATCGTTGCGCTTGTACTGCTGGGCCACCAGGTCCGCGATCACCTGCCGCTGGTCGTAGGTGCCGCCGACCTTCAAGTCCTGGGTCATGGCGCCGTAGGTTTCGACCGACCCGATACCGTAGATGCAGGAAACGGAGGCAACGATGATCACGTCATCGCGTTCCAGCAGCGCCCGCGTGGCCGAGTGGCGCATCCGGTCGATCTGCTCGTTGATCTGGGATTCCTTCTCGATGTAGGTGTCCGACCGCGCAACATAGGCCTCGGGCTGGTAGTAATCGTAGAAGGAAACGAAGTACTCCACGGCGTTGTCCGGGAAGAAGCCCTTGAACTCACCGTAAAGCTGGGCCGCCAGGGTCTTGTTCGGGGCCAGGATGATCGCCGGGCGCTGCGTCTCCTCGATGATCTTGGCCATGGTAAAGGTCTTGCCGGTCCCGGTCGCGCCCAGCAGAACCTGGTCGCGCTCGCCGCTCTGCACACCTTGGGTCAGCTCCGCGATGGCGGTGGGCTGGTCCCCCGCCGCATCGAATTCCGTCTTCATGACAAGCCGCTTGCCACCTTCCAGCTTCTCGCGCGTGCGCACATCGGGTGCGGGCGCATGAAGCATGGGCTGTGTCTTGTCAGAATGGGCGTAGGGCATGGGACCTCCGGGGGGCGCGGCGCAGACACTAGAGAATGGGTGGTTTTCCCGCCGGTGCAAGGGGCCGGATGCCGCCTTGCTGACAGCAGGTGGCAGGAAACCGGCAAAATCCGCGCCGTGGCAGGATTCGTAAACCCTCCGACCACGGCAGGTCTTGCGATCCGCCCAGGAATTCCGGATAAGGACCGCGTAGTTCGGAGGAATCCATGCGCGCACGAATTTTTCGCCCGGCCAAGACGGCCATGCAGTCCGGTACCGCCAAGACCCGGAAGTGGGTGCTTGAGTTTTTCCCCGATTCCGCGCGTGAAGTAGACCCGCTTATGGGCTGGACCTCTTCCACGGATACGCAAAGCCAGGTGCGCCTGCGCTTTGACACGAAGGAAGCCGCCCTCGAATACGCCTCCGAGAATGGTATCGAAGCGGTTGTGACCGAGCCCCATGGGCGCAAGGCCAACGTTCGGCCCGGCGGCTATGGCGAGAACTTCGCGACGAACCGCCGAGGCGTCTGGACTCACTAAGTCCCTGCAAACCGGGATCAGGTTGCGGCCGAATAGGTCTCAAGATTCAGCCAAGATCTATTTTGAATTGTTCGGCTTTCAGCCGGGGCCTCTTCTTTGCCTCCTGAAAGCTGGGGCGGATGCTCCGGCGCCTTTTGCGCGCTCAGTCCTGACCTGACGCCAACCCTACCTCGGACGGTCTCCTTACAGATAAGCGCCCTTCGTTGAGAAACGGGTGTCCCGCTGCCGTCATCAAGAGCGCTTCGCGCAAGCGTCGTGATGACACAAGCGGTACAGGATGCGTCGCATCTGCGCCGCGCCACTGGTTTTGCCGGATCCTGCCCGGCTCTCCCCGGAAAGCAGGACGGGGCCACGGCATCCGCAGCCCCGTCGCCCCACGCTCCGGTTTCTCCTCAGAACCTGTAGGACAGCCTCAGAAGGCCGCCATAGGCGCGGGAATTTTCGCTCAGCCCGGCCTCCCCGCGCACCGAAACGGTCAAGCGGTCCGCCAGGTCCATGTCCAGCCCCACCGCCAGGTTGCCCCGGTAGCGGTCCCCGGTGACAACGTTGGACAGCGTGCCCAGCCCGGTGTCCGCCCCGGCCAGGGCAGAGGTGACGGAATACTCCGGATCCGTCAGCGCGGCGGTCACGCCCGCCCGCAGGTAGGCCACGGCAGAATTGCCGTTGAACGATGTCGCATGACCCACCTCGACCATCGGAGAGAAGTCCACGTTGGTCTTCGCCACCGCGTCCACGTTCCAGTTCAGGCTTCCGCCGCCGCTTTCGGTGAAACCGTCCTGCCAGATCCGGGTCACGGCCAGGGCGGCGCTCGGTTTCAGGTAGAAGCTGTCCTGCTGGTAGACCGAAGAGGCCCGCGCCTCCAGCGACAGGTAACGCCCGGTGATGTCGGAGGCGGCGTTGTAGCCCTGCCCGGTGACCGTATAGCCCCGGTTGTAATCGAAGTCGTAGAACCCGCCCGCCAGGGTGGTCGACAGCGTCACCGCCCCGATCTCCTTCTTCAGCGCGGCGCCGAAGCCGAGGCGGCTGCCCGCCTGGGTGAAGTTGCTGCCGGTGATGGTGACATCCTCGTAGGTGGCGCCGACCTCCAGGAAGAGATCGCCATGGATCTCCCGTTGCACGGCCCCGGCCAACCCCCAGGTTTTCTCCGTGTAGCCGGGCGCCTGCGACGTGGCGTCCTGGGTCAGCTCTGCGCCGATGACTTCCATCCAGCCGCAATCCTGCTGGTGCAGGAAGTCCGTGCCGGCGGAGGGTTCCAGCACCGGGCAGCTCTGCAGCAGCCCGTGCATTGCCAGGGCAGACCGCGCGGCGGTAGAGCCCGCGACGCTCGCCTCGTCCGGCACATGCTTCAGGTAGGCTTGCTCCAGCTCCGCCGCGGAGCCGGTGTTGAGAAACTGCGTCGCCAGGTACTGGAGGTCATCCGTCGCGGCACCCTCGGCCACGCGACCATCGGCGATAGCGCCCATGGTGTTGCTGAAGTAGTCGGCATATTTCAGCGCGGCGCGGCTCATGGTGTGCCCGGTCGAAGAGGCGCTGTAATCCACCTCGTATTCCAGCTGGAGGCTGGTGAAGGTGAAGGCTTCCGCGTTGGCAACCCGCTGGAAGTTCATCTTGGTCGCCGCGCTGTGCTTGATGCCCAGATCAGAGACGTCAATGGAATCGGGATCGTACTGGATGATGTTCATCTCGAAGAAGGAGCCGTTCTCAAGGGCGGTCTTGCCCGTCAGGTTCGTGGCCACCTCCCCCGAAAGGGTACCGCTGGCACCTTCGGAGACCTCCAACAACATCAGCTTGTCGTAGCTCAGGGTGCTGCCATTCCAGGCCATGTCCACCTGGATGGTGCCCGCTTCGGAGAATGTGCCACCATAGTCGATCTGGGAGTTGCCCACAGTACCAGCGGTGCCCGCAGACAGGGTGCCCCCGGCAGACCCGGTATAATACCCCATGTTGCCAAGCTGCACGTTGGTTCCCACCCCGAAGGTCGCGCCGCTCGCGTTGGTGAACTCGTTCCGGTTATTGTCGCCCAGCTTGATCGACCCGTTCAGCACCCCGCCGTTCTGGTTGTGGATCCGCAGGGAGGCCGTGCCATCGCTGCCGATCACCACCGCGTCGTCATCGGCGCTTTGCAGGGTGCCCGCGTTCTGCAGCAGGTTTGAGACGTAGAGCGCCCCGCTAGAGCGGAAGTTCTGCTTGCCAGCCGCGAAGGCCACCGTCTCGTAGGCATTTGAGCTGGTGGTCTCCACCAGGGCACCCTTGCCGATCACCACGTGAGAGGTCGAGGCGCAGGAGGCCACGTGGCTGGCGCTGCAGGCATCAGCGCTGCTGGGCAGGTTGTCCTTCGCACCATCGGCCTGCACCAGGATCGCCCGGGCGTCGTCGCCCTGCGCGGAGATGCTGCCGTCGACCTTGACCAGGACGCCGGCAGAGGCGCTTTCGTCATCGTAACCCGCGACGCTCTGGGCGAAGACGCCGCTGGCACCGTAGCCCGTGACGGTGATGTCGCCCTTCACATCCACGTTGACCAGGCCGGAGCTGCCGGCACCCTGGCCGGTGCCGATCTGGCCCCGCGCCGCCTTGTCCGCATCCGAGGGGTTCTCGGGGTCCACGGACTTGTCGGTGTCGCCATTGCCCTGGCCGCCGCCGCCGCCGCCCACAGACTGGGCCCAGACGCCATGGGCATAGCGCCCCGCGGTCGCGATGGAGGAACCCTTGCCCAGGCTCACGGTCACCGCGCCGCCGTCGCCGCCTGCGCCGTCGTTGTCCTCGTAGTTGTTGTTGGCTGCGATCATGCCGCGCCCGACACTCTGGACGATGCCGGAGAGGGTCGTGACGATACCCGCCTCGACCTCGCCGGCAGTGCCGCCCCCGCCGCCAACGGCCTGGGCATAGATGCCCATGGCGCCGTCGCCGCCGGTGGTCACATGGCCGGTGTTGGTGATGGTGATATCGCCGCTGTCGCCGCCCTTGCCGGTGCTGCCCGCCACCCCGACAGAGGTCAGCAGGCCCTGGCTGCCGTCACCGGCAACACCGCCGCCGCCGCCCACGGACTGGCCGTAGATCCCGGTGGCGCTGTCGCCGTAGGTGGTGATGGCGCCATCGTTGCTGAGGATGACGTCGCCGCCCACGGCGCTGTCGCCGCTGCTACCGCCGATGCTGACCGACCAGTTGGTGAAGAGGTCGCCCAGCTTCTCCTTCCACTCTGCCTTGCCGAAAAGCTTCTTGTACTGTTCGATCTGCTCCTTGGCGGTGTTGAAGTTCTCGTAGGCGTCATAGGCATCCGCCGCGAAGCCCACGCCGTCCGGATCGCCATTGCCGCCGTTGCCGCCATTGCCGCCGATCGACTGGCCGAACATCCCGTAAGCCGCCGCACCCGTGGTCACCACGTCGCCGTCCGAATCCGTCTTGCTGGTGCCGGTCACGATGCTGCCGCCCGCCGCGTTGGCCAAGGTGACCGTGCCGCCCTTGCCGCCCGCGCCGCCACTGCCGCCCACGTTGACCTCGTAGTCCAGTTCCGGCGCTTCCGGCTCTTCCTCGCCGGCCTTCTTGGCCGCCTCGCTTGCCGCCGCGTGCTTCTCGGCGATGAGACCGATGTTGTAGGAACCGGTGCTGGCCCCGTTGCCGCCGTTGCCGCCGATGGAATGGCCGAAGATCCCGTAGGAGGTGCCCGCCGTCGTGGCGATCGCCCCACTGTTGGTCACCGTCACGTCGCCGCCCACAGCCCCTTTGCCGCCGCTGCCCCCGACAGAGGTCTTCAGCGCGAACGAGACCTTGTCCTTCGCCTTTTCGCCCACGCCCATGTTGTAGGAGATGCCGGTCCCGCCGTTGCCGCCATGGCCGCCAATGGAGTTGGCATAGATGCCGTAGGCGTCGCCGCCCTGGGTGGAGATGCTGCCGCTGTTGTCCACCGTGACCGCGCCGCCGGCACCGCCGGTGCCGCCGTCCCCGCCAACGGTGACCGCCGCGCTGATCGTCGTGCCGGTGTTGCCGGAGATCGTCCCGTAGTAGCTTGAGCCGCCCATGCCCCCGTTGCCCCCGGCGGAGGCCGCCGCGATGCCCATGGCATAGGCGCCCTGGGTGCTGATGCCCGCGACGTTGGTGATCCCGACATCGCCCGCCTTGCCGCCGGTGCCGCCATGGCCGCCCACCAGGAACTCCGCGCTCAGCGATCCCTCGGTCGAGATGGTCATGTTGCCCGCCGTCACCGTGCCGCCGAAACCGCCGTTGCCGCCCAGGCTCAGGCCCAGGATCCCCGCCGCGCCGTAGCCCGTGGTGGAGATCGTCCCGGCCTGCTGCGTGCCGCCATCGGCGGTCGTGGAGACCGTCACCTTGCCCCCCGTGCCGCCTTTGCCGCCATTCCCGCCCTGCACCGCTTGTACGTTGCCGGAGATCTCGCCCATGTCGAGGGTCACGTTGTCCACGGCCCCGCCGGTGCCGCCCTTGCCGCCCACCGACAGCGCCGCGATGCCGGCAGACAGATGGCCCGCCGTGGCAACGCTGCCCGCGCCGGTCACGGTCACCGTGCCGCCGGTGCCGCCGTCGCCCGCGTCAGAGCCCAGCGAAAGCCCCAGGTCCGCCATGCCCATCGCCCCGGTCGACACCGTGCCGCCGGAGCCGCCGCCGCCACCCACGCTAAGCGCCAGCACCCCGAAGGACAGCGCGCCATTGGTGCGGATCAGCCCGTCATGGGTCACGCTGACAGCGCCCGCCTTGCCGCCGGTTCCAGCCGCCCCGCCCTGGGCGAAATTCGCGTTGATCCCGGAGATCGCGCCGGAGAAGACATGAGAGGTATTGCCACCGCCGCCCGCCACGGACACCGCAAGGATGCCCGGGCTCAGCGCCCCGGCAGAGGCTTTCAGCGCCGCGGCATCGTCATCGCTCAGGCCGCTCAGCATGGCGTCGGTCACCACGCCCGTGGCAATGGTGCCGCCCTTGGCGTTGGTCACCGTCACGTTGCCGGAGGTGCCGCCATTGCCGCCGTTTGACCCGGTGGTCGCCCCGATGGTCAGCCCGCCGACCGCGCCGTTCCAGGTGCTGCCCGCCACGCCGCCGGACCCGGCCACGCTCAGCGCCGCCACCCCGGCAGAGGCATGGCCGCTGGTCCGGATCGCGCCGCTGTTGGCCACCCTCACCGCGCTGCTGTCGCCCCCGCCCCCGGCCGAGGAAGAGGCCATGCCGTTGGTCGCGGCAGCCGTGGCGCCGCTCAGGTCCAGCCCGTTGCTGAAGTTGGTCACATGGCTCGACCGGCCACCGCTGCCGCCCACTGAGAAGGCCAGCAGCCCCTCGCTGAGGTCACCCGCCGTGGTGATCGCCGCGGTCGAGGTCACATCGATCTCGCCGCCGTCGCCACCCGCACCGCCATCCGAGCCCACGTCGTTGCTGAAGGAGGCCAGAAGGTTCACGCTGGTCGTACTGCCCGCAAGGCCCCCGCCCTGACCGACAGAGCCGATGACCGCGCCGGCGGAAAGCTCGCCCGCCGTGGTGATGGTGCCCGCCAGCGTGCTGCCCGTGATGTCGCCGCCGTTCGCGGCGTCGCCCGCCTCGCCACCCAGTGCATGCCCGCTGGAGGCATTGACCAGGGTGATCGTCGTATCCGCGCCGCTGGCACCGCCGCCGCCGCCCACGCTGAGGGCCACGAAGCCCTCGGACAGCTTGCCCAGGGTGCTGATCACATCCGCCTCGGACATCGTGAAGGTGATGTCGCCGCCCGTGCCGCCGCCGCCGCCCGCGCCACCGACGTGGGTGGTGAACTGCAGCACGTCGATGGAATGGGTGGAACTGCCCGTGCCCCCGCCCTTGCCGACGGAGGCCAGCACGATACCCTGGGCCATCTTGTCGCCGCTGGTTCTGACCGTGGTGCCGTTCCCGTCCGCGTCGACCTTCGAGGTATAGGTGACGCTGCCGGCATTGCCGCCCACGCCGCCGCTGGCACCGATGCTCTCGATCCCCGCGCCGCTGTGCGAATTGCCGCCGCCGCCTCCGACCGACAGGCCCAGGATGCCCGCGTTCTCGTTGCCGGAGGTCAGGATGGTGCTGCCGCTCATATCCAGGGTGACGGTGCCGCCGTCGCCGCCGTTGCCGCCGCTCGCGCCCGTGGTTTTCAGACCCATCGCGTAGCCGGAGTTGCCCCCGGTGCCGCCCACGCTCAGCGCGACGACCCCCTCTGCATGATCACCCCCGGTGCCCACCCGGGCGCTGTCCAGCGTGACCGAAACCGCGTCGCCGTTGCCACCGGTGCCGCCGAAGCCGCCCATGGCCTTCAGGTCCAGGGCGCTGCCCCCGGTGCCGCCGCCGCCACCGACAGAGGTGGCCACCACCCCGATCGCCTGGTCACCCGAGGTGCCCACCTGCGTGCCCTTCAGCACCAGGCTGACCACCCCGCCGCCGCCACCGGAGCCGCCCCCGGCCCCGTAGCCCGACAGCCCGCCGATGGAAGTGCCGCCCTCGGCCCCCATTCCGCCGATGCTCTGCGCCATGACACCGATGGAAGCGCTGCCCAGCGTCGTGATGTTGCCCGTGCCAAGGGTCACCGTGACCGTGCCACCGGCGCCCGGATCCCCGGCCGATCCCGGCTTGCCCTTGCGGTGCAGGAAGCCCAGCTCGGACCCCTCTGACCCGTCCCGACCGCCCGCCGACAGGGCGTAGATCCCGTAGGCATTCGCGGCGTTGGCCGCCACGTTGCCGCTGAAGGTCAGCGTCACATCGCCACCGATGCCGCCATCTCCGCCGGAGCCGACGTAGTCGTCTGTGTTGGAAGAGGCATCGCCCCCGTCGCCGCCGTCACCTGCCTTAGAGGCAATGCCGATGCCGTTGCCTTTCTCGCCCTCGAGGTTGTTGTGCTCCCAGGTCGAAATCAGGGTGACATCGCCCCCGTCGCCCCCCCGGCCGCCATCGCCTCCGTGGGAGTTCAGCCAGCCGCCGGAGTGACCGCTGCCGCCGCGCCCGCCGTTGCCCCCCTGGGAGGTGATGCTGATGGCGTCGCCGTCCGATATCGAAGACAGGATCACGCTCTCGGACACGGTGACTGAGATATCGCCGCCCGCCGCACCATCCCCCGCGTTGCCGCCACGGGAGGTCTCGAAGATGTCCGAATTCGCGTCACCCCCGTCGCCGCCGTTGCCCCCCGTTGCCAGCATCTGGAAAAGCGGGTTGTTATGCGTGACCAGCATGGGGCGTGTCCCCGTGTCATCCGCGTTGTCCGCCGTGATCGAAACCGTCAACGCCCCACTGCCACGGCCCGAGTGTCCGTTGGCGCCATGTTCGCCACCGTGGGAGGCCGCCGCGGCATCCGCACCCAGCACCTTGGTGTTCAGGATCTTGCCCGAGATGGTCGTGACCCACCATCCCGGACTCAGGTCGATGTCCACCGTCCGGTCCGGCCCGTCGCCGGAGCCATCGGGCACCTGCAGATTGATCTTCAGCAGGTCCAGGCCGCTCTGCAGGAAAACGCTGGAGGTCAGGTTCTTCACCACCTGCGACGTCACGTCGAAATCCCCGGGGTTCAGCCCCAGCTCCACCGTCGAGGTGATCTCTCCCGTGCAGGTCATCTTGCTGCCGTCGATGGCACAATCGGCCCGCGCGGCGGGCACCATGGCCGTCGTGGTCATCAGAAGTGCCAGGGCAGAGACCCGGACGGCATTTCGCTTGGCAGGCAGTTCATTCATGGCGCACGTGTCCCAAGGTTCGCACAACAGTTCGATGCATCGAACAGGCGGGACCGATGAGCACTGCGCGGCATGACTTGCCGTGGATCGCGCCGGTCGCCCAAGCCGATCTCAGCCATTTCCCCGGACGATCCGGGCTATGCCGCGGACGCGCCTAATCCCCGCACCGCCTGTCCAAGAAGACTTTTTTCTCGACTCGAACTAAATGCAACGGCGCGCAGGGCCGACCAATTGCAGATATCTGCAGGACAGGGAATTTCCTTGGCGGTATAGCGACTTACCGGACGGAAGAACCCCGCAGACAGACCAATAAATGAAGGCGCCGGCGACCTCTCCACGCCTTTTC
>NZ_JAATOW010000037.1 GCF_011806405.1 Pseudooceanicola sp. HF7
AGAAGTTCTGTTTTCGATGTTGGTACGCCCATCGTGTTTCCTTGCTCTTCTTCAGGAGAGGATAGGCCCAACGCGCGTCGTCGCCAATGAGGGGAACGGGCTGGGAGCAGACTTGCGGCGACGCAGTGAGCCGAACACCTGGCGGGACGCAGCGCCCGCCGCTCGCGGCCCACAGCCGACCTTTGGGTCAAGCGCCGCGGATGGCCGGTGTCAGCCCATAGCGGTCAGTCTTGCAACTACTTCCAAGACTTCCGTCTCCTGGTCAATTTTTCGAGCTATTTCTCGTCTGACGGAGTGAACTTCAAAAAGGCGTTCTCTTCTTCGGCTATCTTCAAAGCGCTAAACAGATCAGGATATCGTTTGAAATAACCCTCCATGTCGTCCCATCGCTTCTCGATGCGTTCATCTATCAGGTTTAGGGAGGCGAGTGCATCACCAAGCACTCGATCTAACATATCCGGAAGCATGGCGTTGAGGTGATTGTCTTGAGAGAAAAAACGCTTGCGTCCAGCTGCCGTAAGTAACCGTCCTTTGTCATGATCGGGCATAAGCACAAAGCGTCTATTTACCTTCGCTCCAGAGGTATGCTCATAGATTCTTGAAAAGTGGTCAATTGTTCCATTGTGGACGGTTTCGTCACGCAAAGACATGAGTAGACGCAGTTCATCGCTAAACTCGGACAAGGGCGTTTCTTTCCCTAAGCGAGTGTGCTTCCATTTTCCAAACGTCACGTCGCGAGCCTTCGACTTCCAAGACGTCATTCCTGGCCTTATGCTTGATAAGTCGGCAACGTACTTCGCGCTGAAATCAAGAAAACTGATAGTCTTCTCTATGCAGAAATTGAGATTGGCCCATATCCTAAAGCCCAAAGGCGACACAGTACTACGATAAGCCTCTCCGGGTGCGAAAGCTTGTTCGTCGAGCGGAACATTTTCATGCAAATTTGGTAAAGCAAGAGCTGCGTAGGCGTCTCCAAGACTGACGGTGATATGGCTAATGATATTTTGCGCCACGTGATTATGGTGTCGAATTGAGTAGTAATACAGAAGCTTCTTCGTATTAGGACACTTCATCGCGAGAGCTGCGCGATTGAAGTCATCTCGATTGCATAGTGCCTCTGGGTCTAAGCCTGCATGCACAATATTAAAATCGGAAGCTTCCAACGTATCCCAAAACTGCTCTGGGGTATCAAACAGCAGTTGAAGGGATTTCATGTTTAACCTCTCGAAGGCATCCATGATATCGCTGGTGGGCAAGTTGGCTTCTTGAAGGTGCCAAATGCCGTCAGAACTCCGGACGAAATGCCTGCCTTCTGGCTTAGTTTCTGATAGTTCTCCGTATAATGTGGCGAACACTGTTCCTGCCCCGCGTTTTAGATCATTCATGTTTTCTATAGCTTGATATGATGAAACGTGTCGATGCCGCGCCATTAGGCACATGCGTATGAGCCGCGTCTGCCTTCTGTCAGCTCTATCGCTACAGGGGGAACGGGGGCGCATGAAGGTTTCAGCCCGAGGTCGGCATGTGGAAAATGCCCGCAACCTAACTCTAATAGAGCAAAATCCTGCGCCGCCTGACCAATCCAAGTGGGCAAACGCATCGTGCGCAAAATGCGCTTTTCTGCCCTTCTCCACAGCGCAGCTAAGGTCGGCTGTCCGCCCATACCATGTAGGTTCCAACCGATTGAGCAACCTTCTGTCAGACCGTTAAGCTGCCCCGGCACGATGTTAAGGGGGGTTGACGCAAAATACCGTCTGCGCTTAACACTTGGGCGACGAAGGTTGCTGACCCACTGCAGAAAGATGCACGCTTGGCTTCCGGGTGAAGAGACGCGCAAGAGACAATCCCGTTTCGCTTCACATTCTGTCATGTCCAGGCCACCGCGCGAACGCGCCGCTGCCTGTGACACTGCTGCTGCAATTCCCGAATGGCCCGGCTGAAGTGCGCGGGCCTATTTTCGTGCGGGCTGCTCGTATCGGGCAAGGCTCTTTCAAAATCCCATCTGTCGGCCAGTCGTGGAAACCCACGGCTGGCTTTTCGCGTCAGGCAGCGTCAGTTCGTGTTCGGGCTGATGCATAGTGGAATGTTGGGGGTGCGGTCATGTTCCGCGTTGGTGAAGTCGATGTGAAAGATCTGAAGCGGTTCGACAACATGCTGATTGGCCTGGGTGAAGATGGCCCGAAGGTGGCTGTCAGAGCGATGAACCGGGCGGGCGACATGGGGCGCACGCAGGTGGTCAAGGCGCTGGCAAAGCAGACGGGCCTGCCGCAGAAGCTGATCCGGCGATCCGTGAAGGTCAAACGCTCTACCTGGTCGGAACCCGAGTACCAGCTGAACAGCGCAGGCGGGGATGTGTCGCTGAAGTACTTCAAGAAGCGCGAGACCCGTGACGGCGTCGTGGCAAAGCTGGGGGATGCACGGGGCAATGACTGGTTCGCGGAAAGCTTCTTTCGCGGTGGTCTATTCCCTGGTCGTCGAGTCGACATCCGCAGCATGGGTGGCCATGTCTTCGTCCGGGCGGACGGGCGCACTGATCTGGAACGGGTCACGTCCGGTGTCTTCATCCCCAAGGAGATGGTGGAGGGCGCAAGCCTGAAGGCTTTCCGCGATACCGTTGCGCGGGTTCTGCCGCAACGCCTGGATCATGAATTCAGCCGCCTGTTGGCCCGCTAAAGCCAGCAAGGCAAGAGATCTCTTGTTTCAAAATCAGGTCAAACTCGGCCGCGGAAAAAAGGGACCGTAGCCCGTCTTGAGGTGACGCGGTGCGGATAGCGCCCGAGGGGTGGCCAGTCTGACGGGTTTTCCAAAGCCTTAACACTTGGGCCACTTAACGCCTTGGGCTTAACAGGCCCGGCGATCCGGTCCCGATGCGAGGGGGCTTTGCAAATGCAGGAAATGAGCCAGGCCGATTTCGCACGCAAGCTGGGTGTCAGCCGCGCAGCTGTCAGCCAGTGGAAGACGAAGGATATCCTGCGCGAGGATGCCTTCTCGGGCGAAGGCAAGAAGGGAAAGATCCGCTTTGACATCGCGCTGGAACAGGTCCGCCGCAATCGCGACATCGGCCAGTCCCTGGGCAACGGGATCGCCACGCGGACATGCGGGGATGCACCGGCGGGCACCGGGCATCCTGCGCCGCGTTCGGCGGCGGCTGAAGCGCCTGCCGATCCTCCCCGGCAGATCCCGCTTCAGCCAGCGTCGCCCGAGGTGATCGAGCCCTTCGAACCTGATGCACCAGCACCCGCGCCATTGTTGGCCAAGGTCGACAGCATCGAAGACCAGCTGAAGCGGGCCAAGCTGGAAGAACAACTGCGCCGCAACCGCCTGCAGGCGGCGGATGAAGCCGTGAAGGCCGGCACGTTGATGGCGGCGGATGATGCCCGCGAACAGCTGGCCCGGATCGCGGGCATGATGCTGCAGATCTTCGAAGGGGCGCTGCCGGACCTGGCGGCTGCCGTGTCGGGGCAGTTCAACGTCCCGCAGCGCGATGTCCTGCATCTGCTGCGCGCCGAAATGGTCAAGGTGCGGCGCGCGGCGGCGATGAAGGAGCGCGCCCGCGCCGAGGCGGCGCAAAAGGACGTCACCACCGAAATCGACCTGGAAGACTGATGCTTGATATTGATGTGACCAGTGCCGAATGGATGGCGGCAGACATCATGGCCGATGTGCTGGATCCGCCGCCGCCGGTCAATTACCTGGCATGGGCGGAACAGAACATCGTGTTTTCCAGACGCGAAAGCCCGCTGCCCGGCCCCTACAGCGCCGAGCGGTTCAGCTACTTCAACGAAATCCTGCAGGCGCTTTCGCCCGATGATCCCTGCCGCGTCGTGACCCTTTCGAAGTCGGCGCAGCTGGGGGGCACCGTGCTGGCGAACATCTTCACCGGTGGGTCCATGGATATGGATCCGGGCGATTTCCTCTATGTCCATCCGACCGAGGAAAACGCCCGGCGCTGGTCGAAGATGAAGCTGGCGCCGATGCTGAAGGGCACCAGCAGCCTGCGACGCATCTTCCCGATGAAAGCGCGGGACGGGCAGGATTCGGTCTTCTACAAGGAGCGGCGCGACGGTCGCGGGGCGATCCAAATTTCCGGGGCGAATTCGCCTGCATCGTTGTCGCAGGTGTCGATGTCACGCCAGGTGCAGGATGACCTGGCCAAGTGGGACATGAACAGCGCAGGCGATCCCGAGACACAGGCCGACAGCCGGTCGCAGGGTTATGAGTTCGCCAAGATCTTCAAGATCAGCACGCCGATGGTGGTGCCGGGCTGCCGGATTACCAAGAATTTCGAAGCCGGGTCGCAGGAGTTCCTGTATCTGCCATGCCCGCATGATGAATGCGCCCATATGCAGACGCTGGATTGGGAGAACTTCCTCGGGTCGCTGGATGAAGACCATGCCGAACAGGCGCATTTCACCTGTGAAGCCTGCGGGGCGGTGATCGAAGAACACCACCGGGCGAAGATGCTGCGAGGGGCCGAATGGCGGGCGATGAACCCGAAGATGAAGCGGGTGCATCGGTCGTTCTATATCTGGTCGGCCTATTCGCTGCTGCAGTCGTTCGAGCGGATCGCGCGCAGCTGGCTGGATGCCAAGGGCGATCCGCCGCGCGAACAGACGTTCTGGAATGACGTCGTGGGGCGGGCCTACCGCATTCTTGGCGAGGCCCCGCCTTGGGAAGAAATCCGCGACCGGGCATCGGAATCGGATTATCCGCGCGGCACGATCCCGGCGGGGTTCCCCCTTCTGACCTGCGGCGTGGACTGTCAGGGCGACCGGGTTGAATGGCAGGTGGTGGCCTGGGGCACGAAACGGCGTCGGGCTGTCGTGGAATACGGCGTCTTCAACGGGCACATCAGCGAGGAACAGTGCCAGCTGAAGCTGAACGCGCTGCTGAAGCAGGGCTTTCGAAATGCCTATGGCCGAAAGATCGAGATCGACGCGCTGGCCATCGACGGCAACGCCTATACGGAGGATGTCTGGGACTGGGCGCGCAAGCATCCGGCGTCCCGCGTCATCATGGTGCGGGGGGTGCATCCCGATACCGCGCCGCTGCTGCAGCAGGTGAAGCGCGAACGCAACCGGCGCGGCAAGCTGCTGCGCTATTCCAAACGGTTCTTCAATTTTGCGTCTTCGGTTCTGAAGATGGGTCTTTACCGCAACATGCGCAAAACAGACCCGGAAGAACGCGGCTACATCGCGCTGCCGAAGGGGCTGGAAGACGAATACTTCCGCCAGCTGACCGCCGAAAGCCGCAAGGCACAGAAGGCCAAGAGCGGCTTCACCCGGTATCTGTGGGTGAAGGATCCGAACCAGGCGAATGAGGGCCTGGACACGCATCTGCAGGCCGAAGCAGCGGGCATCCGTCTGGGTATCCGGGCGTTGCAGGATGTCGAGTGGGACCAGTTGATGGCCGAACGGGAATGCCCGCCCGAGGCGGTGCAGGGCGACTTCGAAGACCTGTTGATGCCGGGCGCGATTGCCCCGGTCGATGACCCGCAGCCAGCGCCTGCGCCGGATGCACCGGCCCCGGTGCCGTCTGCGCGATCCAAGT
This sequence comes from Pseudooceanicola sp. HF7, assembly GCF_011806405.1. GTDB lineage: Bacteria > Pseudomonadota > Alphaproteobacteria > Rhodobacterales > Rhodobacteraceae > Pseudooceanicola. The sequence continues at coordinate 5,551 of NZ_JAATOW010000037.1, forward strand.
GGAAGAGGCGCACGCAATGAAAGGACTTATCAAGCCGGATGGGTCGCCCCTGATCGCGGAGCAGGGCCAGCGCCCTGTTGCCCGCTATCTGCGCGATACCAAGAGCGGTGTCATCGCATCGCGCATGGCCCCGCTGACCCGACACGAAGACGATGTGCGGCGCAGCTGGGAACGCGCCGCCGGTCTGGCCATGGATCTGATCCAGAATTCGGGCCGCCTGAAGGGCGCGACGGACCAGGTACTGGCCGATACGGTAGGGGTCGGTCTGAATCTGTCACCGCAGCCGGATCTTCAGGCACTTGGCTGGACCCGCGAAGAGGAAGCCGATTGGATCCGCCTGGTGAAGAAACGCTGGCGGCGCTATTGGGGCACGGCTTCGGAATGTTCGATGAACGGCAAGCTGACGGGCGCGCAGATGGTCGACATCGGGTTGCGCTGGCACATCGCCTATGGCGAAGCAACCGGGGTCTTCGACTTCTTCGACACGGAAACCCGCCGCCGCTATGGGATCAAGACGGGCACGAAGCTGCGCCTGGTGCCGCCGCACCGCCTTGTGCAGGACACCAATGCGGGCGCGGGCCTGTTCCAGGGGGTGCAGCATGACGAAAACGGGCGTCCGGTGTCCTATCGGTTCCGCACGGGGCCTGCGGGGCGAGAAGTGAAAGGCGACTTCGCGGCCTTCGATGCGGACGGCAGGCCGCTGGTCATGCACATCTTCGACCCGATGGACAGCGAAGACGTGCGCGGGATTTCGCAGCTGGCCCCGGCCTTCCGCAAGCATATCCAGGCGGAAATGCTGGACGATGCCACGTTGCAGATGGCGATCCTGCAGACGGTCTTCGCGATCACGCTGACCAGCGAAAGCCCGAGCCAGGATGCCTTCGAGGCGCTGGAAACCCTGAAGGAAACCGGGGCAGGCGGGGGTGAGCTGGCGCAGGAGTACCTTGGCTACCTGGGCGCGCAGATGGACCGGGCGGCGGAGAGCCGGATTTCGGTCGGGGCGGATCCGCAGGTGTCGCACCTGGGGCCGGGCGAGGGGCTGGACCTGAAAACGGCCAATGTGCCGGGCAAGGATTTCCTGCCGTTCTCGGGCAGCCTGGCGCGGGACATGGCGCGGACCATCGGCATCACCTACGGCGGTTTGACGATGGATCACAGCAAGGCCACCTACTCCAGCGTGCGGATGGAAAACGCCAGCATCTGGTCGGTGGTAACCCGGCGGCGCGAGCGCATCGCCGCGCCGATGTGCCAGATGCCTTATGAAAACTGGCTGGATGAAGAGATTGGCGAAGGCCGGATCCCGTTCAAGGGCGGCTATGCCGCCTTTCTGGCGCATCGCGACCGGGTGGTGACGGCCAGCTGGCAAGGACCGGCCAAACCGACAGCGGATGACTACAAGAGCGCCCGCGCAGCTTCGGAGCGGCTGACGAACGGCACCAGTTCCATCGCAATCGAAACCGGTGATCTGGGCGTGGACCCGGATGCCCTGTTTGAAGAACGTCAGCGCGAACACCGGCGTTATGTGGATGCGGGCATGTCCTCGCCCTATGCGGCGCGTGACCCGGTGCCGCTGACCGAGACGGAGCGAGTGCCATGACGATTTCCAGCTCGGTGCGGATCGGGGCAGACACCATCGACATCACCCGGCCCTGTGACGTGGTGGGCGCATTGAAGAAGATGCAGTTGAAGCTGGCGACCGGCGGGCTGCGCCAGACGGTGCGGATCGACGGGGAAGAGGTGACGTTTCAATCCCCGAATGATCGGCGGCTGGCGAGTCTGATCGACCAGTACCAAGCCGAATGCGACCGCCAGTCCGGCAGCGGGCGGCGGGTCCGATACGCAAAGCGGTTCCGCTTCGGCTGAGGCCGGGCCGCTTTCCCTTCCTTCACACAATCAGGAGACAGCACCATGCCAATTTTGGTGGACGGTGAACTGTTGCTTTACGGGGTCGTCGGAGATGACTTCTGGGGCGATGGCTTCACGGCATCCGAGGTCATCGGGGCACTGGCAGAGGTCGGGCGCGATACCGACATCACCGTGCGGATCAACTCGGGCGGTGGTTATACCGACGATGGCATTGCCATCTACAACGCCCTGACCAGCCATCGCGGCGCGGTGGCCGTGGTGGTCGATGCCATCGCAGCATCCGCAGCTTCGGTCATCGCCATGGCGGGGGACACGATCACCATGCGGGCCGGTGCCCTGATGATGATCCATGACCCGGCGATGATGACCTGGGGCAATGCCGGTGATCATGAGAAATCGACGGAACAGCTGAACAAGCTGGCCGACCTGATGGCCGACATCTACGCCGAACGGTCCGGCGACGATCCCGACGACATCCGCAGCGAAATGAAGGATGAGCTTTGGCTGACCGGCGCAGAGGCGGTTGAACGCGGCTTCGCGACGGATACCGAAGCCGGCAAGGCCAAGGCCGTCGCCGCCTTCGACTACCGCGCCTATGCGCAGGCGCCCAAGCATCTGAAGACCACGGCCCGCAAGGAAAGATGGTCCTTCAAGGCGCTTGCCGCCCCGGCAGAGGCCCCCAGGCCCGAAGCCGCCAAGCATCAAGCCCCGCAACCCAAAGCCCATGAAAAGGAGACACCGCCCATGGCAAACCCGACCCCCGAGGGGCCGACCGCTGAAGATGTGAAGGCTCGTATCAAGGCCATCACCACGCATGCGTCGGCAGCTGGTCGCGCCACGCTGGCCGCACATCTGGCATTCGAGACCGACTTGCCGGTGGAAGAGGCCGCAGCCGTGATGACGGCAGCCGCAGGCGATGCGCAGGCCCCGCAGGAAGACCCTGACGGCGATGCGCCGGATGGCGGGCAGCCGACCGCACAGCAGTACCAGCAGCGCCGCACGGCGGCGCAGGATCTGGCACAGCCCGGCGGCGGTGCCCCGGCAAAGCCGCGCGCCGTCATCGACACCAGCGGCATCTATGCCGCCCGTACCCTGAAGGGGGCATAACCGATGGATAATGAAACCATGCCGAAGCGGAACCTTGCCTTCCTGCTGGTGCCGGCTGCGGGCAACCGTTCCTTCAACCAGGTCGTGATCGCGGCGGGCGCGGGCAAGCTGGAAGCTGGCACCGTGCTGGGCAGGATCACCGCCAGCGACAAGTTCACCGCCGCACCGGCTGGCGAGGTGGTGGGCAAGGAAGGGGCCGAGGTCGCGACTGCGATCCTAGGCTACGGCGTAAATGCGACGGATGCGGACGTGGATGCGGTCGTGGTGGACCGTGACGCCACGGTGAAGCTGCCGATGCTGAGCTTCGACGCCAGCGTCGATGATGAAACCAAGACGGATGCCAAGATTGCACAGCTTGAGGCTGTCGGCATTCGCGCTCGCTAGGGGAACAGCGATATGTGGGAAGACTTTTCGATTATCGCGCTGACGGCAGCGCTGAACAGCCAGCCCTTCGTGCCGGGGCAGGTGGGGGCCACCGGCATCTTTCATGAAGAGGGGGTGCAATCGACCACGATAAAGGTCGAGGAACAGAACGGCACCCTGTCGATCATCGAACCGACCGAACGCGGCGGGCCGGGCGTGACCATTGCGGATGATGACCGCCGCCTGATCCCGTTCGAGATCGACCATTTCGAGATCAACGATTCCGTCAAGGCGGACGAGGTGCAGGGCGTCCGTCTTCTTGGCAGCACCGACCAGCTGGAAACGATGCAGAACCGGGTCGACAGCAAGCTGGAACGTCACGCGCGCCGTCTTGACGCGACGCTGGAACACCAGCGCGTCGGCGCGATCAAGGGCATTATCCTGTCGGGCAAGGGGAAGGTGCTGCACAACCTCTATGACCGCTTCGGCATCGCGGTGCCAGGGGCGGTGTCGCTTGGCCTGGATGGTGACGTGTCCAAGCTGGCGACGGCGATCAAGCAGAACATCGTTATCCCCATGGAAGACGCGCTGGACGAAGCCTATTCGGGCATCCATGCTTGGTGCGGGGATCAGCTGCACGCCTATCTCTGGGATCAGCCGGAAGTGCGCGAAACCTACCTGGCGCAATCGGGGGGCACCCTGCGGGACGGCGCGCCGGATGTCTTCCGCTTCGGTCAGGTCACCTGGGAACGCTACCGCACCGGCAAGAAGGCGTCGGCGGCCAATGGGGGGGCGCCCTTCATCGCGGCCAATGAAGCCCGCCTTGTGCCGCTCGGTGTGCCGGAACTGTTCATCACCCGCTTCGCCCCGGCGGATCTGGAAGAGACGGTGAACACCATCGGCCTGCCGCGCTACGGCCATCAGTATCCGATGGCGAACGGCAAGGGGCGACACCTGGACAGCCAGATGAACGCCATTTCGCTCTGCACCAAACCGGGCGTCTTGCGCAAAATCACCATCTGATTTGACCCGCATGGGTCATCGGGAAGACAGGAACAGAGGCCCGGCATTTGACTAACGGGTCTTTCGTCGCGGCCACAAGGGCCATTCGCCCGCAGCGGGCAAAAGCTTCAGAACGTGAAAGGGGGCCAGCATGGCCACGAAGAAAAGCTGGGTAAGCTTCACCAGCGCCACGCCGGTTCCGGCGGAAATTCTGGGCGAGAAAGAAGACCGACGCATGATGATCGGCACGCCGGTGCAGCTGCCTGCAGACTACGCCGCGCATATGATTGCCGACCGCTTTGCGGTGGCGGTTGATGCGCCCGCGCCGATGAAGTCCGTGACGAAGGCGGCCCGCAAGGCATCTGCCGCTGGTAGTGCGACGGGCAAGGCGCAGGCGTCGCTGATCCCGGATCCGGGCGGCGTGGTGCTGTCGGTCGCGGACGCGCAGGCGGCCTATGGTGTGATCCAGTCGGAAATGGAAACGCTGACCGAAGATCAGCCGCGCTGGCAGGCGCTGCAGGCTGATCTGGATGACGCGGCAACTGCGCTGGCCCAGGCGCAAGACGCGGCGCGGTCCTGATGGATGCCGACCTGCGCGCAGACCTGCAGGCCGAGGTGGATGACGTCTGGTCCGAGCCTATTCGGCACCTGCCGATGTCCGGTGCGGTCAGCGATATGTCCCGAGACATGGCAGAGATTGCGGCGATCCTGCGCACCGGCATGCGGGACGAAGACCGGCCAAGTTTTGTCGGATCCTCGGGGCGCAGGCGCGGTGTCCTGGCGTCGGGCGGCTGGCTGAAGATCGACCGCGCGGCATGGCCCGCCCTGACGCCGCGCAAAGGTGACAAGGTCGTGGCGCTGGATCGCCCCGGCCAGCCGGTCTTCGACGTACTGGCGGTGGATGATCGGTCGCACCTGCGCCTGATCTGTGACCTGGGGGATGCGAACTGATGTCGCTGATGATGATGGCCCTGCGGATCGCCGCAATCGAGGCGCTGAAGGCCGGGGATACGCTGGTGGGCCACAACGTGCTAGACAGCCAGATTTCGGCCTTCGATCACCCGAACGGCCAGGGGCTGCGCACCGATCAGCAACAGCCCTTCATCGCCGTCTATACGGATGCGGCGCGGGTCGATGGTCCGGGGCAGGTCGGGCTGCGCGGCAATGGTCGGGTGGACATCCTGTTCAATTCCGGCGTGGCCATGACCATGACGCAGACCAACCGCGCGACCGGGGAAGCCGAGATCGTCGAGGGCTTACCGGCCACCGATGCGCATTTCGAAGCGGTTCTGGATCTTCTGGACTGGCAAATTTCCAGCGTCCTGTCCGACCCGAAAAACCCGTGGTCCGAAGTCTTCCGGGGCTTCATCCTGTCGCATGTCGCCAAGCATCATGCCAGGTCGGGCAGCGCAGCGGATCAGGTGCGCGTTGCTGCCGGTCAGACCAAGCTGCGGGTCGAGGCTTTCGCGGATCCGGCCCCCGGTCAGGTGCTGGATCCGTCAGGCCCCTGGGGGCGGTTCATGGCGCTGATGGAAGCGCATTCCGTGCCGCAGCTGAAGCTGTTCCAGATGGCGCTAGGCGCGCCTTCCAGCGGGCCCTACGCCGATTTCGAACAGCTGACCGGCATGACCCGCGCCGATGCCGAGGCGCTGAAGCTCTACAGCTTTGGCGGTGTGGCGCGCGATGTCGAGATTGCCCCGCCCGGCGGCGGTCAGGTGGTGCCCCATGTCTAACCTGTCTTCGATCATCGCGGATCTGCGCCGCCGGGTGGCCGATCTGGAACGCCGCCTGCGCGGGCAGACCCGTACGGGCGTCGTGGCCGAAGTGGATCCGGCCAAGGGGCTGGCGCGGGTGCGCCTGCAGGACGGTGAGATGCCATTTCTGACCGGCTGGCTGCCCTGGGAAGAACCGGCGGCGGGGGCAAACAAGACACACAATCCGCCATCCGTCGGCCAGCAGGTGCGCCTTTTTTCGGAAAGCGGCGACCTGGTCGATGCCAGCATCCAGGGCAGTCTGAATTCGGATGCCAACGGGCGGCCTTCCGGGGCAGGGGATGCCTATGTGGTGGCCTCGGTCGGCGCGGCCAGCGTGACGATTTCCGGCGGCGGGGCGACGGTGGTGGTGCAGGTCGGATCCAGCGCGGTGACGCTGACCGCCGGGGGCATCGAACTGAACGGCAGCACGGTGGTGATCCGGGGCGACAGCGTGATGATCGAAGGCGTATCGCTGACGCACAACGGGGTGAACGTCGGGGACACGCATCTGCATGGCGGTGTCGCGGCTGGCCCGTCGATGACTTCGGTTCCGAGCTGATACCTGCGCGCCTTGAGGGCCGCTGGGGTTTCATCGAACCGGGGCTCAGGCCGCGCCGGGGGCTTTCAGGAAAGGAAAAACAATGTCGGAAAAACTGGACTTCGAAGTGACTCAAAGCCGCGAGATAGCGGGGCGCTGGTGCCGGCGGGGCGAAACGGTGCGGCTGACCCGTAGGGCCGCGAAATACTACCTTGCGCCCTACGGCAGCGGTCTGGTGCTGCCATCGCGCCGCAAGCCCAAGGTCGTCGCAGCCGCTGCGACGGGCGTGGAAGAGGCGGGCAGCTGACATGGACCTGGACCACCTGACTGGCGGGACCATCGAAGGCTGGCCGCATGTGGTCCAGAGCATACAGACCTTGCTGCGCACCCGGCTGAACACCCGTGTCTTCCGCCGCGAGTTCGGGTCCGACCTGCCAGGCCTGGTCGATGCCCCGATGAATGATGAAAACGTGCTGGCCGTCTATGTGGCCGTGGCCGAGGCGATAGACCTCTGGGAACCGCGCTTCGACCTGACGGATGTGCAGGTCGAGGGCACCGCGCAGGGCCGCTTCAGCATGACCCTTGCCGGGGCCTACCTGCCGAGGGGCCACCTTGGCGACCGCACCACCGTGACCGACGACAAGCGAACAGTGCGCGTGCAGAGCGACCGCACCGATGCCTGGAGGCTGACCTTATGAGCCGATTTTCTGCGCTGGACCTGGCATCCCTTCCCGATCCTTCAGGCGTCGGAGTGCTGGACTATGAAGCGATCCTTGAAGCCCGCCTGACAGAACTGGAAGGCCAACTGGGCGAGGTCTTCGATGCGACGCGGGTGGCGGAAATCATGGGTCTGGCGCGCAATGTGGCGGCCAGTCCGATGCGCTACCTGAACGAAGCCGCAGCGGCGCGCGAACTTTATCTGGAAAACCGGATCAACAAGGCGGTGCGCTCGGTCTTCCTGGCGACGGCCACGGGGGACGATCTGGATCAGATCGGGGCAGGGCGCGGGGTGGCGCGGAAGGTGCTGGACGACAGCGACCTGGACAATCCGGTGCTGGAAGGGGATGAAGCCTTTCGTGCCCGGATCCAGCTGGTGGTCGAAGCTTGGTCGCCACATGGCACGGAAGGCTCCTATGTCTATTGGGCGCTGGACGCGGATGACCGGATCGTGGACGTCGCCGTCTATGGGCCGAACCATGATCTGGATCCGCCGATACCGCCAGCCGAACCGAAGATGGTGGTGTTGACGCGCGAGGGCGACGGAACGGCGGATGCCGGTCTTCTGAAGGCCGTCTATGACAACTGCGCGATGGATACGCGCCGCCCGGTCGGTGACAAGCTGACCGTGATTTCCGCCAACCCGGTGGCCTACCAGGTCGAAGCCGTGCTGCGTGTGACCACACCGGAAACCGCAGCCCTTGTGCAGCAAGCGGCGCACGAGGCGCTGCAGGCGTTCATCGACGGGCGCATCAGGATCGGCCGGAAAATCTATCGCACCTCCATCGCGGCGGCGCTGAACGTCACGGGGGTCGTGGATGTCGAACTGATCCAGCCCGTGGCCAATATAGACGTGGGGCCGTTCGATGCCCCCTATTGCGACGACATCCAGCTGTCACTGCAGTCGATCACCGGCGGGTGGCGTGATGTCTGACGACTGCAAGACGCTGTTGCCCCCGACTGCGACGGACCTGGCCAAGGCGCTGGATGCGCTGGAAGCTCGGCTGTTCGATCTGCCGATGGCGGCGATCAGCAAGACACCGGATGGGGTGGCACCTGAATTCATCGACCATCTGGCGTGGGAATATTCGGTCGATGTCTGGAACGGTGCCTGGCCGGAAGCGCTGAAGCGGAATGTGATCGCGGGGGCCGTGGATCTGCACCGCCTGAAGGGCACGCCCTACGCGGTGCGCATGGTGCTGGCCGCCATGGGGGCGGACTGCGACCTGGAAGAATGGTGGCAGAACGGCAGTGCGATGGATCGCGGGGCGTTCGCAGTGACGCTCTACCCAGGCCACAACTTCTATGACCCGGCCTCGCCGGTGATGGACACCAGGGTGATGACGGATCTGCGCGAGGCCGCCATTGGCGCTGCCCCGGTGTCGCGCCGCCTGCGCATCCGACACGGAGTGGCGCCCGCGACCAAGCTGCACCTCGGGGCTGTCGCCGTGGCAGGCGCGGATCTTCGGGTGGGGTTTCGCGGTCGCCCGATGGTGGCGAACACCTGCGCCATCGTGCTGAGCGCACCTCTGGTCCTCTCTGAACACGTGGTCGCGCTGCATCCTGTCGCGGCCCTCAAGACAACAACAATCGCGGTGAGCTGATGGAACACAAATCATTCTTCGCACAAGACCTTGCGGGCAACGTCATGGCCGCCGCCCTTGTGACAGTGCGCAAATCCGGCACGGAGATACTGGCGAAACTATATGATCTGGCGGGCTTAGAGATGCCCAACCCGTTCCATGCCGGTGAGGACGGCAAGCTGTCCTTCTCAGTCATGAATGGGATCTATGACATTCACGTGCTGGAAGACGGTGGTGTGAAGGCCCATGAGCTGAAGCGGGTGCGCTTCTTTGATGCCACGGTGGTGGCCGCGTCGAAGGACGTGCTGAAGGACGCGATGCGCAGCTATCAGAACGGCGGGGCGATCCCCGGTGAAATCTGGCAGGGCATTCCATATTCCTATCGCGTCGCCGAGCCGGATGACGACGCGTTTCATATCGAGACGCCGGGCCTCGCGCGTCTTTACGTGAACCTGAATGCTTTTGACCTCAAGGCAGAAGCCTTCGATGTGGCCTTTACCGGCAAGGCTGAAGATGCGCCGCGCAACGCGGTGCAAATGCAGCGGGCGCTGGACTGGCTGGCCGCACAAGGGCAGGGCGGGCGTATCGAACTGGCCTCTGAGGGCCACATGAAAATCGACAGCGCCATCATGTGCCGCAACGGTATCGAGATTGATGGCAAGGGCTCGATCACCGACAATGTTCGGAACCGAGCAGACCCGGCTGACGCTTCGGTCTACACCCAAGACAACTGTTATCTGATGGGGGCATTTGCCCGGCATGATGATGATGACCACACGTTCCATCCGCTGGCCCCCATTGCGGCGGGCGATGGTGCGGCGCGGCTGACCGACAGCTTCCATCTGGCATCCTATCAGGTCGGCGACATCGTCTGGATTGTCGAAGCGACCGAAGGCACGACTTTCGGATCCGGTGGCATCATGCCGGGTCAGTCGGAAATCGCCCGGATCGTGGCCATCAAGAATGGGGTGTTCGAGTTCGAACACCCTGTGGGGATTACCGTGGCAGGGGCGGGTGCGGGCACAATTGGCGTCGACCCGGTCGGCGCATGGATTGCGAATGTCGATTTCCGTGTGAGTGCGGCCAAGGGCGGTAGCGCCATGATGGGCACTCGCCACATCGCCCGCGACATCGCGTTGGTGAATCATCGCCTGATGCAAAGCGGCAATAATCAAACCTACGGATCAGCGCCTTTTTCGGCCCGAAGCGGGATGTATAACGGTCATGTCGAGAACATCGAAGCACTTGGACCAGTGTCCAACCTGGTCTTTGGCAATGGCTATGTCCGATCCTATTGGAAGAATATCCGTGGTGGCTATACCCGCCGCGCCATCGAGCTGAAGTTCCTGTCCCAAAACTCGATTTTCGAGGACATCCGCGCTTGGAAACGCAACAGCGGGTTTCCTGTGGATGCGGAAGAGGACGTGCCAATCTCGATTGGGGAGCGGTCCCGCGACATCCGTCTGATCCGTCCCTGGCTGGATGTGGGCCGGTTCATCGATCCGGCCAAGACCGGGGGCGGCAACCTGATCGCCTTCTCGGGCGCTACGGATTGCCGGATAGAGCAGCCCGACATTTTTGGCCCGTCCAAATATTCCAGCGTCGTGGCGTTTCCCGAATCCGCGGTGCGTTGCGAGGTGGTCGGCGGGCGGATCGAGCCGCCATCCAACGTTTCTGTCGAGGACTACGGCACGGACTGTCTGGTCAGCGGCGTGCGGTTCGGGCCTGCTGACCTCTATGCCTATCGGCGCAATGGTGTTGCTCGTGGTGGGCTTCTTGAGCATTGCCGTTGGCCTGCCGGAGGTTCGGTAAAAATGTTGCTCGATGCCAGTGCGAGCGCTGATGACCGGGCGCTGCATATCGTCGGCAACTATGGCCTGACCAGTATCGAGAACTCGGCAGGTCGAGCGCTTTGGGCGCGCGACAATGTCGGCACGGACGAGCAGCTGCTGTCCTTTGCCGGGGCTACAATGGACGATTTTGGCGGTCATTCAGTTCTGTCCACATCAGAGGCGCTGATTGGTGCGGCTGTCGTGGTGCCCGCAGGTGTTCACTCTGGGCGCACCCGCGCGAGTTGGAGCGTGTCCGGCGAGACCCTGGGGTTGGTCGGGACCAAGACGCTTATCTGGCGCGTGGCCGTGGATGTCGATGATGATGGCGTGCCGCTGGACAGTGACGACGATCAGAACATCGCTGCCACTGTTGTGCTGCCGGCAAACTGCGCTGAATGGTCCCTGGAGGCTTCGGCGCGGTTCGAGGGCGAAACGCTGGTCTATACCGACATGAAGGTGTTCGATCTGACCAATGGCACCGTTTTTGGCGATGTGCGGCGGCATATCAGTGTCGATCATCAGAGTCATCCGGTGCGTTATGAACTCTCAGGCTTCGTCGCGGAAGACGGCGAAAGCCTGATCGTGCGCACCATCGAACGCGAGTTCCACCGCGAGGGTTTCGCGGTCTGAAGCGGCCCGGTGCCGCTTTTTCAACGGCTTTCTCTTGCAGGAAAAGGAGTTTTTGATGCCGCAGTATTCTGCGATCCATACGGATGTGGGGCTGGACCTGATGGCGCAGGCCCAGGCCATGGGCGCACAGATCGCCCTGGCGGACATCGCGGTTGGTGATGGTGGCGGCCAGTCGGTGGTGCCTAACGCGGGGCAGACCGGACTGGTGCGCGAACGCTATCGAGCGTCCATCGACCGGATCTATCAGCCTGACCCGGTGGGATTCCCGACCAAGTTTGCCGCGACGATGAACGTGCCCGCCGCTGTGGCCGGTTTCGTGATGCGCGAGGTGGGCCTGTACGATGCCGAAGGGCGGCTTTTTGTGGTGGCCAATACGCCCCATGTCACCAAGCCGCATGCGGATGACGGTTCGATACTCGACGCCGTGGTGCGGGTCGAGTTCATCGTTTCGAATGCGGCGCTGGTCGATCTGTTGATTGATCCGGCGGTGGTGATGGCCAGCCAGCAATGGGTGGCAAGGTATCTGGATGACAGGCTGGCGACCCTCGGGCTGGCGTAACCTTCTTCCTTCCTGGCGAAATCCTCAACTGCCGGGCGACCGGCGCAGCCCGGCACTGTCCTGTCGGGGCTTCCCAACTCTCATGGAGACACAATCATGGCCTTCACGTCTTTCCATCATGGCACGCGCCTGCAGGAATCCAATGAAACCCCGGTTCTGGTCCAGGTGTCACAGTCGGCAGTTGTCGGCTTGATCGGCACCGCACCGGATGCCGATGCATCTGTGTTCCCGGCGAATACGCCGGTGCTGCTGTCGGGCAATTCCGCCCTGGCGGCGCTTCTAGGCGACGGCGGCACGCTGAAGGATGCGGTCGATGATGTCTTTGACCAGATCGCCCCCTACACCATCATCATCCGCGTGGAAGAAGGCGTGGATGAAGCGGCGACGCTGACGAACCTGGTGGGTGATGCAGCGGCGTTGACGGGGGTTCACGCGCTGAAGAAATCCCTGCCGGTGGTCGGGATGAAGCCGCGCCTGATCGCTCTGCCGGGCCTGTCGGCCCCGTCCGATGCCTCGGTGCTTAATCCGGTGGTGGCCGAACTGACCGGGGTTCTGGCGGATCTGGGGGCGGTCGCCTTCGTGGATGGCCCGGACACCACCGATGCAGAGGCGGTAACCTATCAGGCGCTGATCGGGTCCGACCGGATCTATCTGGTCGATCCAAAGGTGCAGGTGTGGGACAGCGAAACGGATGCCTATGTGGCCCGGCCCGCATCGGCCCGGTTTGCGGGGGTGCAGGCCCGCGTGGATACAGAACGGGGCTTCTGGCATTCGCTGTCGAACAAGGCGATCAACGGCATCGGCGGGGTATCCCGTGCGGTGACCTATGGCGCGCAGGCGAACTACCTGAACGAAAACAACGTGGGCACCATCATCAACCTGGGGTCCGGTTTCATGACCTGGGGCAACCGGGGCTGCGGCACCGAAAGCCTCTGGGCGTTCCTCTCGGTGCGGCGCACGGCGGACTTCATCAACGAAGCGATGGAAAAGGCCTACCTGGAATTCGTGGACAAGCCGTTTTCGTCGGCCAATCTGAAGTTCATGCTGGAAAGCGGCAATGGCGCCATGCGCAGTTTTAAGGCGCAGGGCGTCATCCTGGGCGGCAAGGTCTGGATCGACGAAAGGCAAAACGATCCGACCGACATAGCAGCGGGCAAGATCACGCTTTCGATGGAGTTCGAGCCGCCCGCGCCGATGGAAGACATCCGGTTCATCGCGCATCGCAATATCGACTACTATCTTGAACTGACCAAGGCCGCGCTGCAGGCCGCGTGACCGGCTGTCGCGCCGTCGCCCCCCAATCCTAACACCTTCACGGGGGCCGCATTCTGCGGCGCCCGTCTGCATCAGGAGACTGAGTTATGAAATCGACCCCCGCCTATATCCTGCGCAACGCGGCGATGTGGCTGAATGAAGACGTGAAAGTCGGCCAGGTCTCGGAAATGACCGTGCCGCCATTCCGGGTGAAGACCGAAACCATGCGCAATGCCGGCATGGTCATGGAGCGTGAAGTGCCCATGGGCTATGAGCGCGAGAACGCCAAGTTCAAGATGACCGCGCTTGATCCCGCCACCGTCGCCACGATCAACGGCATGCCCGGAACGAATGGCACGCTGATGATCACCGGGGCGCTGGTCGATGAAGACGGGGCCGTTAGCAATGCCACCGTCTACATGCGCGGCTTCCTGAAGGAAGTGGATTTCGGATCCTGGGCGTCGGGCGAGAAGGCGGAAACAGACTACGCCTTCGTCTGGGAATATCTCAAGCTTGAGATCGGTGGCGCTACCCTGATCGAAGCGGACGATTTCGATGTCTCGATCAACGGCACCAGTCAGACCGGCGACATCCGCGCCGCGCTGCTGCTGTAAGGGGTGCGCACTATGGATTTCCCCGTAACCGTAAACCTGAAGCGCCCGCTGTCGGTGGGTGATCAGGACATCAAGTCGCTGACCTTCGATGAACCCGACCTGGGCACCAGTATCGAGGTCGAAGAAGCCAAGACGCCCTGGGGTCAGACCGTCATCCTGCTGGCTGGTATGGCGGGCGTGTCGGTCGAGGCCATCAAGCGGGGGAAGGAAAGCGACTATCGCGAAATCACCCGCCTGGTGCTGGACCCTTATCAGCAGCTGCAGAAGGACCGGGCGGCAGAGGATGCTGCATCGGGAAACGTGGCGGCGGCGACCTAGCGAAAGACCTTCGCTTTGCCGCCGCCTTCGTGGCGCGGGTGCTGTCGACCCCCTTGCCGGATGTCCTGCGCATGAAGGTCGGGGACTTTTCCAAGTGGCAGCAGGCGGCGCAGGACCTCTGGAAGATGGAGCATCCGCCAGGGCGGTAACAGCGGTGCAGACATATGGGGCCCTGCGTGGGGCTGCATGGTCTGCACCCCTATTAAGTCCGTCCGAAAGCACGGCGCTTCCGCAAGGCTATGTAAGTGGGGCGGACCTAGTTCACGGTCTTGCGCGCACCGAAAGACGCCGCACCTGCAAGATAGGCAATTGAGTAGAGGCCTGCCCAGGGCAAAGCAGACAGCGACAGGAAAAGAAGGCTCGTCCCGCCCATGGCAGCAAGCATTTCCGCCCTGTCATTCGAGGGGAGAGTGACCATGGCGATTGCGACCGGTAGAATGAAGCCGGCTCCCGCAAGCAAGGCCGCCCAGCCACGGTTCGGCGCGTGAACAAGGATCAGGCGCCCGACGACAAGGGCCACCAAGAGAGACAGCAGGACTGTCGGGATCAACGTCAATACGGCCAATGCAACAAGCTGGGCGGGACTTGCCATTGCTGGATCGAAGGGCACCGCTGACACGGCGGAGACGAGTGGAACCACTATACCATAGGCAATCGGGATGGATGCGGCGTGATGGAGCGCGGCAACGCAAATTCCGATAAACAATGAGATGAGCAGCCAGGCGGACTGCCGAAAACGCGATGCTGGCGAATTGACCCGGTCGCCTTTGATCGTCGATGCAGCTGTGTAGGCAGTGATGCCGGCGGCACAGACGCTGGCCAGAACGAGAGCGACCCATCGCCAAAGTCCGGCCTCTGCCGGGACGGCTTTCAGCACCTCGGTCACAAGCGTCAGGGGCAGCACAACCGCCATGACTGTCCAAAACCGCACGCAATCGCCCTCCTGCATCTGGGAACGCCTGCAGTGAAGCCGTGGACTGCATTTGAATCAAGTATGTGCTTTCGGAACGAGCGGTCCTTTTCAGAGCCAAATCCTAAAGGCGACATCTTCGCGCAAACTCTCGGTTCACGGCCAGTAGAGGAATGGCAGGGCTCAGTCTTCTGAAAGGGGACGCTGGAAGGCGTTCAAGCGGTCCTTTTTCAAGGGTCGCGCCCGCCCGCTTTCGCGAGTGACCAAATGATAAACCCCGAACAGTAGCGCCGCGAACAGCAGGGCAGCAGGAATGCCGCCCGCCACATAGCCGACGAATGCGACCGCGCCGAGGGCGAGGCCGATCATGACGACAGCGAAGAACATCGCGAAAGCTTCCATGCTCTTAAGGTGGGGATTTCGCACGAAAACTTCAAGGTGAGTGACGCAGATGGCAACCAAGCGCATTGAAACTCAGCTGACCATCAAGGCGGTGGATCAGTACAGCAGCCAGCTGCGCAAGATGTCCGGCGCGACCGGGCGTTTCGCGGAAGGGGTGCGCACGGAAATGGGCCGTTTGCAGCAAATGCGCGGCCCCCTCAAATTGATCGAGGATTTCCGCAAACAGCAGGGCGTGGTGCGCGACAGCGGCGCGGCGATGGAACAGGCGCGCGAGAAGGTTCGCCAGCTGCGGCGCGAGATCACAGCGACGGCCAATCCGACCGCGCAGATGCGTCGCGAATTTGCCCGCGCCCGCGACGCTGCCGAGCGCCTGGAACAGAAGCATGGCCAGAACCGCCAGACCCTGCGCGGGCTGCAGAAGCAGCTGACGACGGCAGGCGTGAACCTGCGCGATCTGAGCGGCGAACAGCGCCGCCTTACGGGGGCGTTGGATCAGGGCACCACGGCCTTCGGTCGCCAGGTCGCCAAGATGCAGCGCTTGGCGCAGATGCAGGATCGCATTGCCGAGGGGCGCGAGCGCATGGAACGGTCGCTGGCGGGGGCGGCCAACCTGTCCTTTGTCGGTTTTGCGTCAATGCAGACCGGGCGCCGGATCATGACGGGGATTTCCGGCCCGATCCAGAAGGCGGTCGAGTTCGAAAGTGCCATGGCCGATGTGAAGAAGGTTCTGGACTTCGAGTCGCCCGAAGCCTTTCAGCAGATGTCGGATGACATTCAGGCGCTGTCAGGGCGCATTCCCATGGCCGCAGAGGATCTGGCGCAGATCGTCGCGGCAGGCGGACAGTCGGGGCTGAAGGGCGACCAGCTTCTGCAGTTTGCCGAGATGGCGGCAAAAGTGGGTGTCGCCTTCGATATTTCGGCAGAGCAATCGGGCGAGGCCATGGCCAGCATTCGTGCCGCCCTGGGCACGACGCTGGATGAAACTGCGTTGATCTTCGATGGTATCAACCATCTGTCCAACAAGATGGCATCGACCGCGCCGGATGTGCTGAATTTCATGAACCGGGCCGGGTCGGCGGGTGTGAGCGCAGGTTTCTCCATTGATGACACCATGGCGATTGGCTCTGCCATGATTGCGGCGGGCGCGGGGGCGGATGTCGCGGCGACATCGTTCATGAACCTTGGGCGCAATCTGCAGCGCGGTGCAGGGGCGACCGACCGTCAGGTGGAGGCCTTCCAGCGTATCGGCCTGCAGGCTGAAGATGTGGCCAAGGCCATGCACCAGGATGCCAGCGGGACGCTGATCGACGTGTTGGAACGCATCCGCGAACTGCCGGACTACCTGCGCACCAGCGCTGTCAGTGACATCTTCGGGGATGAGGCGCGCGGCCTTAATCCGCTGGTGAACAACGTCGACCTGCTGCGCGAGGCGCTTGGATATGTCGCGGATCAGCCGGCCTACGCGGGCAGTGCCGAAGCGGAATATGCCGAACGCGCGGCGACCACGGCGAACAATCTGCAGCTGCTGCAGAACAAGATGGGTGTGCTGGCTGTCACAATCGGGGATGTCCTGCTGCCACCTTTGAATGACCTGCTGGACACCTTGCAACCGATCATCGAACGGATGACGGCCTGGACAAAGGCGCACCCGGAACTGACCAAGTTCATCATGGCCGGGGCAGCGGCCACCGGGGCGCTGGCCGTTGTCGGTGGTGTGCTGATGAGCGCGGCGGCGGGCTTGATCGGCACGCTTGCAGTGTTGCGCTTCGGCTTGGTCGGTTTCGGGGCGCGGGCTGCCTTCGCTGCTGGCGAGGTCGGCGGCTTGGGCCGGATCTTCCGGGGGCTGTCCCGGCTGCCGAAGTTTGCCCTGTCGACCCTGATCAAGCCGCTGCTTTGGACAGGGAAGCTGCTGCCAAGCTTTGCGCCCGCGCTGGCACGTTTCGCCGGGTTTCGGCGTGGTGCCTCGGGCGAAATGACCCGCCTTGCAACGCATGTCAGCGCCAAGTCGTCGGCCATCCAGCGCAGCTTGAACAGGGTTAACTGGAAGGCCTTTACGGCGGGCGCACTGGCGTTTCAGACGCTGCGCAGCATCCCTGAAGGCGAGGAAGCGCAGGAGGCCTTCCGGCAGAACAACAGGGACACGATGGAAAGCGGGCTGCGCAACGCGCCGATCATCGGCTCGGTGATGTCGGCCTATGACAGCGCGGTGGAATTCGTGCATGGTGCGCCACCGCCCGCTGCCGGGGATGTGATCAGCGGCGGATCGGGCCTGCAGCAGCGCGCGACCGGCGGACCGTTCGGGCGCGATCCGCTGCTGGTGGGCGAGCGCGGCGCAGAGCTTTATTTCCCGAACCGTTCCGGGTTCATCGCCACGAACCGCCAGTTGATGCAGATGCAGGGGGCCGCGCAGCGGATCCGGGCGGCGGGGCTGGCAACCTTGTCTGCCTCTGTCATGGGCCTGCCTGCGGCGGCGAGGCCGGTGACCTCCGGTGTTGGGTCTGCCGCCGGGGCGCGGGTCGAGATCAACGGCGGCATCCATGTCACCGTGCCATCCGGCATCACCGACCCCGAAGCGATTGTGGGTCACCTGGAAGCGCGCCTTGGGGATCGCCTGGCGGCGACCCTGCGGGCCAGCTTTACCGACTGAAGCGACTAATCCGAAAAATTGGGGGTGTCATGGCTGGACCAGTGACCATGGCCTTGGGGCCGTTCTTCTTTCAGGCGCATGGCTTCGGCTTTGCGGGCATGCAGCGCAAGCTGGATACGTCCTGGGCCGAGGTCGAAACCGTCGGCGGGTTCAACGCCCTGCAATGGACCGGCCCGCGTTCCGAGACGGTGACCATTTCCGGTGTCTTTTTTCCGCAGAAGTTCGGCGGGCTGATCACGCTGGACGGCGTCCGGCTTGCGGCGAAGAACGGCGTGCCGCTGATGCTGGTGTCGCTTGGCGGGCGCGTCTTCGGGCGGCACGCCATTCAGGGGGTCGAAGAGGATCGGGCCTTTCATGATCGCAACGGGACACCGGGGCGCATCGCCTATTCGATCGAGGTCCGCAAGATGTCGGGCGGGTTGTCGCTTTCGTCGCTGCTGGGGGTGGTCTGATGTCCACGATCTATGTCACCGCGCACTCAGACCAGATGGACCTGATCTGCTACCGCCACTATGGCCAGCAGGCCGGGGCCGTCGAACAGGTGCTGACGGCCAATCCCCATGCCGCCGATGAAGCCCATTGTCTGCCTGCCGGGGTCAAGCTGGTCTTGCCGGACCTGGCCGCTGAAACCCAGACTCTTGCTGCGAGGCTCTGGGACTGATGGCCACGCATCCGAAAGTTCTGGTCACCGTGGATGGCAAGCCCGTGTCGGGCCTGTTCTTCGAGCGGCTGATTTCCCTGGCCGTGACGGATCGCGAGGGCGTCCAGTCCGACGCGGTCGAATTCACCTTCAACGATGCCGCGCCGCATTTTGAATCGCCCCGGCGCGGCGCGGTGGTGTCCGTGACGATCCAGACCGGGACGGGCGGGGGTTTCGCCGGGTCATATGTCGTAGATCAGGTCGACATGACCTGCCTGCCTTACACGATGACCGTGCGTGGTCATTCGGCCGATTTCCGATCCGAGATGAAGACGAACAAGACGCGGCATTGGGATGGCCGGACGGTCCGGGACATCGTGCAGGACATCGCGGGTGGATATGGGCTGCAGTCCAAGGTGTCCGATGCGGTGTCGGGGCATCAATACGACTGGATCGGCCAGCAGGACGAAACCGACCTTGCCTTTCTTGAGCGGCTTTCGGAACGGCACGGCGCGCTTTTCACCATCAAGGCGGGTGTGCTGTTATGGCTGAAGCGTGGTGCCGGGGAAACTGCGGGCGGCACCGTCATGGACGCATCCGTGATTGATGCCGCGTCGCTGATCGCTGGCAGCTGCCGAATTTCCGAACAGGACGTGGATCGGTTCGCTACCGTGAAGGCCTATTGGCAGGATCTGGGCGGCGCGGCCCGGCGGGAGGTCGTCGTGGCGGCGGATCCGCAAGCGACGGGTGAACGGGTGCTGCGGTCGCCCTTCGGGTCCGCGGCCGAAGCCCGCGCTGCGGCGCAGGCGGCGGCGCGCGAGGGCCAGCGCGGACTGGTCGAGATGTCTTGTGCCATCAACGGCAGGCCGGATCTGATGGCCGGTCAGCCGGTGACCTTTGCGGGTGTTCGGCCTTCAGTGGATGGGCGCGAATTCATCCTGGAAACCGTGCAGCAGAGCTTCAGCAAGGGCGGCGGTTTGCGCACGTCCCTATCGGGAAAACTACGGGCTGAATAACCTGAAGGGGGGGCGGCGGTGTTCGGAAAGAGCGCGGAATTCTGGACTGTGGTTTGCGGGATGGTCCTGTGGGCGATGGTCAAGGCGGAAAGCGAACCGCTGTACAGGCGAATGATCAAGACGGCGGCCAGCGCCTTTCTGGCCTATGGGCTTTCACCGACCATTGCGCCCTGGACGCGTGATTCCGAGGTTCTGGCCGCCTTGGGGGTCATGGCCCTAGGCCTGATCGCGCTGGACACGGCCACTGGCCTTATCTCGGATCGCGAGTTCATCAAGGAAATGATCCGGCGGCGGATCGGTGGCAGGGGCTGACGCATGTTCGATGCAATGGGCAATACACGGGCGGCGGTGCGTTCCAATGTCGGCATGTTCGCGGTGCTGGCAGCGGTGGTGGCGATCAGCGGCGGGACGGAAGTCTGGGACCAGCTGTCGCGCTATCGCGGTTTTCGCGACATCACCCTGCAGACACCTTTCCGGCGGGTAACGGTCGAACAAGAACCGGTCGCCGGGGGATTGGTCCTGCGCGGAACGATGGTCAAGGCGCGCTGTGTCTATGACGGGATGATGGCATATGCGGTCATGCCGAGCGCGCTGCGCAGGCCGATCCGGCTGGACCTGTCTGCCGAAATCGCGCTTTGGGGCGGCGGATCCCGCCCGCCTTCCAGCGAGGCCGAAGTCTGGGGGCCTTGGCGTCTGGATGCCCCGCCGTCAGGGCATCCCGTGGCCTGGGAAGTCTGGTCCTTCCATCTGTGCCCCGAGGGCCGGCAGGCCAATCTGTTCGCCTCCGCCCCCTGGTCGGTCAAGGGCTGACCTTCGATCTGCGCGGGTGTGGCTGCGCAGCGTGAGCTTCTGAAATCTTCATATGAGGTGCTGACATGAACGTGTCGCAAATCCAGCAGCTGTGCGCAGCTGCTGGCTGGTATTCTGGTGCCATCGACGGGGACGCGGGGCCGCAGACCCTGCAGGCTGTCGCGCAGGCGGAACTGCATCATCGCGCATCTTTTGTCGGGGATCCGTCCGGCTGGCCGCAAAGCCGTCGCCTGATCGCGGCGGGGCAGGTGGGTCTTGCGCAGCAAGGCTTCGAACCCGGTTCGGTCGACGGGTACGCTGGCCAAAACACCGCAGAGGCACTGACCGCCTGGCATGACGCTGCCCTGGGCCGCGTGGCCGCCGTAGGGCGCAAGCCGCTGGACGCGCCGCGCAGTCATCCCGAACAGGCGCGCTATCCCCGCCAGGCCGACATGCAGGCTTTCTATGGCCCGGCGGGTGGCCCGCAATGCACCGCAGGCAAGGTGGACCTGCCGTTCCCCATGCTGATCGCCTGGAACAAGAGCCAGTCGGTCACTCGCTTTTCCTGTCATGAAAAGCTTGCCCGCCCACTGTCGGACATCTTCCGACACGCGCTGGCCCACTACGGGCAGGCAGACATCGAGCGCCTGGACCTGAACCTGTTCGGGGGATGCTTCAACTACCGCAAGATGCGTGGCGGCGCGTCGCTGTCGGTTCATGCCTATGGCGCTGCCGTGGATCTGAACCCGGAACGCAATCAGCTGCGGTGGGGCGCGGATCGGGCGCAGTTCGCCGGGCCGGACTACGTGCCGTTCTGGAATATCGTCATGGCCCACGGCGGCACGCCTGCGGGCTACGCCTGGGGCAAGGACTGGATGCATTTCCAGTTCGCGCGGCTTTAGGGGCGGGCCAATGCTTCGATGGTTCATGAAACTGGTGTTCGGCGGTCGGTCCAACAAGCGCGAGGCCACGCTGTTTGCCTTCCTGATTTCGGTCGCTTGGGACAGCTTCATTCTTTGGAAGGTGGGGCAGGGGGTGGATATGGCGCAGGTCGTCGGGCTGGCCAGCACGGTTACGGTCATCACCTTTACCGGGCTGGTCGGTGCGACCGCGCTGGATCACCTGGGCGGACGTGACGTGATCGACCGTCGCCGCCCGCCGCGTTACCCGCCGGACGGTGCGCCATGATGCCCCTTATGATGTCATGGGGTTGGCGAGCGCTGACAAGTCGCCTGGGGCTGGCAGTGATCGCCTGTGGCCTGCTTTGGGGCTGGCACCTTCAGGATCGTGCAGCAGCGGTTGAGGCCGCGCGCGCTGGATATGTACGACAGTTCGAACTTGCGGCGGCGCAAGCTGAATTGGTCGGGCTCAAGCGGCGTCTGGCAGCTGCAGATCGCACGGCACGCCAGCTTCAGGAAAGAATGCAGATTGCCGAGGCGGAAGCCTTGCGCTTCGCCACAGAATTGGAGGCGTTTGAACGTGACACGACAATCAATCCTGATGGCGTTGTTGATGGCGATCTGCTGCGCCTCTTGCGGGCGCGGTGATGCCGAAGGCCGCTTGCGGTCTGCTGCTGTCCGTCAGGTACAGTTTGCGCCGATCCAGCTGCCCGAGTATCCAGCCGCGTGCCGCCACAAGATCGGCAGTGGTGTTGCGGTCGGGGACCGCCTGGACGTTGCGTTGCGCAGGACAGACGCGGCGTTGGCAAGGCAATGGGGGCAGGTGGATGACTGTGCGGAGTGGTATGATGGGTTGCGCGAGGGGATGAGCCCTGCGGAAGAATAGGAGCGACCCGCCGTGCGTCACGGCCCAATGCTGCCATTCGTGGCCCACGCAGCGGAGGACCGGTCCCAGCATAAAGTGGAGGCATGGTCCTCAGTGCGAATTTGCAGTAGCCGACGGTTGCTGCGTGGGCCGCGAACTCATCCATTGCGGACGAAGCTGGCTTCGTTACGAGTACGCCAAAGAGGGCGACGATGGCTTGTTGCCGATCTTTCAAAGGGCTATCGTTCAACCCGGAAAGATCAGTTTTGCACTCGAGTTGTTATTGAAATCCTCTCATCAACAGTAAATGGATCGAGCCAAATGCAGTCAGTGACAGAGCGCCTTAGAAAATTTCGTGATGATCGGGATTGGAGCCAATTCCATACACCGAAGGACCTGGCATTATCAATTTCAGTTGAAGCCTCGGAACTATTGGAAATTTTTCAATGGAAGCCTGAATCCACACCAGTGGACGAGGAAATGAAGCGCGCTATCGAAGATGAAGTTGCGGATATTTTCTCGTATCTATTGCTTTTTTGCGACAAAACCGACATCAACCTCGTTGAGGTCACGAATAAGAAGATCGATGCAAACCAACAGCGCTTCCCCGCTGACGCTAGTAGGGGAATTGCCAAGCCAAGAAAAGAAGTATGAATGCTCAACGATGATCGAGCGGCATTTGAAGTCTTTGCGAAGTGGCGAGACGCACCAGCCAATGCTTTTGGTAGCAAGAATAATCCCGGTGTCATATCTGAGCAGGACAAAGCGCGATATACTCTCATTCACGATGAACTCGTTGAAGCGGCTGAGGCCGCAAGATCCAGCCTTGCCGCGCCAGAGACCGTAGAGATTAAGCGCATGAACTACTCTCCGCAGTATGGATCCAGGGGGCATAGACCCGTGGATGTTTGGGTCTCGCTTTGTGGTGCAGGATCTGAGGAATTTGCCCGAATGCCACAGATCTATGCAATCGCATCCGAACGCGGTCTCGAAATGGGGTTAGCAATAAGCATTAGCGAAGATGACTACCACGATTTGGCGGTCAAAATTCGGAATAGAACAATTGTCCCTCTCATCAATAGAAAGCTGCCACTTCCTGAGGGAGAGCGGGCCGTTGAACTTTCAGAATATATTGAACGCGAAGGCGGTTGGCACTTCAACTTGAAGGCGCGTCTATCGCCTGGACAAGACGGGTTCGATGAATGGAGTTCGCTGGCTGATCTCATAGAGACAACTAAGAGCTCCGGCACCGACAAAGGAGGCGGCTCTATTTGCAAGTTCTTCTCATTGGAGGAACTAGAGGGCCTGTCTTTGGCTGAGGAATTTAGCCATATGGCAAAGATCTTTCACCCTATTCTAATGGATTGTTTGCCAAACTCTTGGGATACACAACTTGTTGCGACCCACAAGACAGTAGATGAGTTGAGTGATGACGTTAAATTCTATCCGGACACCTTGAAAGACGCGCGGGAGAAAACGCTCAGGGAGATTGCTCAACGACGAGGGCAAAAGAAATTTCGGCAAGCTCTGTTAAAGGCATATGATGGCGCATGCGCGATAAGCCAAACTAGGGTGGAAGCCGTCCTAGAGGCCGCGCACATCACTCCGTACCTTGGAGAGTACACGAATCACATAACCAACGGACTGTTGCTACGGGCTGATCTACATACGTTGTTCGATCTCCACCTCATCAGAATAAATCCGACGTCA
Source organism: Pseudooceanicola sp. HF7 (assembly GCF_011806405.1). GTDB lineage: Bacteria > Pseudomonadota > Alphaproteobacteria > Rhodobacterales > Rhodobacteraceae > Pseudooceanicola. The sequence goes on from NZ_JAATOW010000037.1 coordinate 29,566, forward strand.
GTCAAAGTTGAAATTTCGTCGACGCTTTATGGGACTCAATACTGGAATTACCACAATCGCAGCTTATCCTTGCCTCTTAAGGCAACAGATCACCCGAGCTATTTGGCCTTAGAGCAGCACTATAACGACAGCTAAATGAACTTCTGTTGTTCCGATGTGTTGTCCGTCCCCAGCGAACTTTTGCTTCCTGAGCTTTGTTTAAACCGGCGCGGCCGGCTCTGAGTCGGCCTTCGCGCCAAACGCTGCGGGTGACCGATCTCAGCACTCGGGTCGGCACCAGTCGACCGCTGCGCCTTGCCCGAACGCTGCGGAATGGCTGCGACCGAGCTTTCGCTGCGCCTGACGCGAAGGGCCTCTAAGGGCCGTGAGCGCCTACAAAGTGAAAACTGACGCTGCCTGACCAGGCACCTCGGCTTCTGCGCATCGCTGGCGTTCATCCGAGGCGGAGCCAATGTCGGCTCTCGACCATCTCGCAGATGAGTCCACTAAGACCAGTCCACCTGCCGGTCTGGCGATCCAGGCCAGAGCATCTCGAAGTGCTTCGCATGGACCCAATTAAATGGAAGGCCGCTGGTCTCTTTGTAGCGCTCAAGAGCTTCATCCGCGCTTGAAGCTAAGGCATAGCCCCATTTCGAGGGGTGTCTCTCTTCGGTCAGGCTGGCTTCGAGCTTCCATACACGCATAGCCCGACACTGGTAGACAACGATTAAATAAAGGTAAGTAGAGCGATTTCGATATCTGGCTCGATGAGGCCTGAGGTTCCCACTGACGCCCGCCTAACGTTGCCGGTCTCGGCCCGAAGCCGACCTTGGCCAGGTTCAACGTTGCCGCAGCGCGGCTTCCCCATACCGGACCTTCATGGCACCGCGCAGCATGTTCCAGGGCCCCGAGGTCAGCTGTGCGGACAAAGCTGCCGATGTTGCGACTTGCACTTACGGACTGTGACTTTATCATTGGGCAGGATTTGAAAGGCTGAAAACCTGATGAAGTCTGCGGACCGAACCATCTGAATAAGTCCCTGTGCGAAAGCGCAGGGGAGTAGCGCGTCGCCACCGGCGGTCGCGACTGGCTTGCATGTGCAAACACAAGCCATTTTTCAGAGGTTTGAAAATGCAGAACTACTTCGAGAGCCCTTTCCGGGGCATCACCCTGGACAAGCAGGTTCGCAATCCCAACATCCTGGTCGGGCGATTCAGTTACTACTCAGGCTACTATCATGGCCATAGCTTCGAGGACTGTGCCCGTTACCTGTTGCCAGATCAGGGCGTCGACCGATTGATAATCGGGAGCTTTTGCTCAATAGGTTCCGGCGCCGCCTTCATCATGGCGGGAAATCAGGGCCATAGATACGATTGGGTTAGCACGTTTCCATTCTACTGGATGTCCGACGTGCCCGCATTCAATGGCGCTGAGAACGGTTTCCGGCCAGCCGGTGACACGGTCATCGGCAACGACGTATGGATCGGCTCCGAAGCCATCGTCATGCCCGGCGTCACGATCGGCGATGGTGCCGTCATCGGAACGCGCGCCGTGGTGACAAGGGATGTAGAACCCTACTCTATCGTCGGCGGACACCCGGCCAAGGAAATCCGGAAGCGGTTTGATGAAGGTCTGGTCAATCTTTTGCTCGAACTGCGGTGGTGGGAGTGGTCTGAAGACCAACTGAATGTCGCGATGCCGCTTTTAACCAGTGGCGACATCAAAGCGCTTCACGTGCATTGGAGCACCCATATCCGCGACCGCTAAACCAACGCGTGCGCCATCAATCTCATGGCGCGCGCAACCGTCCGCAACGGGCTCGGAGCAGACATGCGGCGGCGCCGCGAGCCCCACAGCCTCGTCGCCCAGCCAGGTCGTCGCTGACGGCCCTCTGCGGACATTCGAACCAAGCGCAGCAGATGGTCGGTTCAATCCCATTAGCTGCCGTTCGCCAGGTTGGCCCCCGCCGCGGCGCAGCGTCCCCGAACCGGCCGCTCGGGCCTCGGCGCAGCAATTCAAGCGATCCGAAGTCGGCAGTGCGGGACAATGCTGCCCTTGGGCTAGTTTAGCGCGCGCCAGGGTTCGCAGCGTCTTCGTCAGACTCGGGTTGCAATATTCCCTTCTCCTTGAGGAAGGACTTGTAGCCAGCAATCGCCTTGTCACACAGAATTTTGTAGAACATAGACAGTTCGGCGATCTGCGAGTGGGCAAGTTTGATTTGATGACCGGCTGGGAAGATTAACTCGCGTGGCGTGAAGCGAAGGCCGATCTCAACTGGGCCATCGCCAGGCAAGGTATGAGTGTCGAAAGGCGCATGATCGACCACTCTTTCTTCGCTACCTCGACGCGCCAGCATATCAAAGGCGAGCCATTGGATGATCAGGGTATTCCGAGCATCATTATTGCAGTCAGACGGCGACCGCACCACTCCCGCGTGGTGAGTTAGAGCGTTTCGCGCCAGACTAAGGGAGTTGAGTTCAGCAAAGTAATCGGAAATTTCCAGCTTAATAGCCACCGCACGTTGCTTCGCAGCGACGTTTGTCTTCCGAGCAAACTTTGGATCGAACGTGTGATCAGATCGAATCCTTGATCCGTGTAACTCGCCGACCTCGATCGCGAACCAAAGTTTGTCCAAAAACAACCCATAGAACAGATCAAGCTCCCGGAGGCAGGAACCGACAAGCCAAGCCCTATACTCCTCCCGTGCAGCGTCTCGAGAATCCGAGGTTATTTCTTCGGGCCAGAAGCGATAAACAATACTCGCTGCAAGGTTGAAGTCCCCACCATCCCTCGCATCCAAATCATCCAAACCAAAACGAACAAACGCGCTCACCCGACGAATTGCTAGGTTGACCATCTCTCGCATGGCATCAATGTCTATTTTGACATTATGAACCATCGGCTCTTCGGCGCTCACACTCGCCCCCCCCATTCTTATTCACAACCATGCTGCCATAGGCGGATTGTTCGTCCAACCATCTTCTGGTCGGAGCCAAAAAAGTCTCTTTTTTATGGGCTCTAAGTAAATATACGGCGCCGCAGAGTGCTGGAAGCTCAGGTGATTGGGTCTGCTTGGCTGAGACGGCCCCAACCTGCCGTTCAGTCCCTGGCCGATCGCCGCGGTGCGGCTTCCCCATACCGGCCATTCGTCCATCGCGCAGCATTTTCGGAGGCTGAAGGTCGGCTGGGCGGGACTTAGCCGTCATTCACATTGGTCGGTCGAATGTCCGTTTTCAAAGCCTCTGGTACCAGAATCACTTTGAAAAACTACGGTAAAATGTCGAGAGTTGTTCGACGCCCCCTTCTGTATCCATCGCTCCGATACCTAAAAACGTAGGAGCCTCATGCACGAACTTGATTTGAACACCAATGCTATCCGACTCGCTGATTATACGAGCCTGATCGCTCGATACTTTAGCGATAACATGTACGTCTGCTCCAACTTGGAAACGTTTACATTTCTCCGATATGTCAATCTTAATATCTTCTCCGTTGAGATTGATTTCCACGACGCCAAAGCCTGTCAATTCATTGAAGCGGTTCTGGGCTTCAATGACTGCCCAGAAGATAAAGCCAGCATCTTTAGCGAAGCACAACATTACCTTGTGGCGTCCGTAGATGGAATCCCGTTCGCCTCTAACGTACATGATCCCTCTGCGAGCCTGTACAGTCCAAACCACATCGGTTTGACCGCCTGTGACTACGCGAAGTTCTTTAAGCCGCTGTTCGGGTACTAGGTTGATCTCTTTTGAATCGGTGGCGGATGACAGTTCCAAGAACTTGGGGGAGACTCCCATATCACTGACAAAGGACGCGATTTTTGCGGAAAGCTCTTGGGATTTCCCAATGTGTTCTGGAAGTGGATCCTTGAATGAGAAGCGATGCACTCCAAATTGACTGCCCTCAGAAAAAAACCTCAAGCGGCCGCCTAAGTAGATCATGGTGGCCGCGCTCATACATCTACCATTGACACGTTTTCTTGGGACCAAGGGCTTTGACGGGTCCGGTGGTTCCAACACAAAGCTGCCTACATCTGTCCATAGACCGTACTGCCGAATTTGCCTGCCTACTCCAATCCCAGCCTCTAAATCGCCGCCTGTAGAGTCGATGTAAACGACCATGTGAGCTGGTGGTTTGTGGTCATCAAGGAACTTCATGAACTTGAGGTCATCGCCGTGCTCAATAGTGCCAACTGCGTTAATGCAAAAGAAGCCACCGAACATTTTCTCTAGTTCGTTCTGCGGTTCCGTATAGTGAAATTCCATATCTCCGCCAAAGATTGATCAGGAACTAAAAATGGTGAATTCAGTAAAGCCATTTGGCCGTTACACTACGTTGAGAATGCGTCGAAGCTGACGTTCGTGCAACATACAGCATCATGCAAAGTGGGCTCCAAGCGGACATGCGGCGTCGCAGCGGTTCGAGCGCCCGGGATACACCGACAGCCGTCGCTACCGGCCCAGTGCTGCCATTCTCGACCTGTCCGAACGCTGGATTGTGTCGCCGCGAAGCCGCCGTTCGAGGCTGTATCGTTTGAGCATCATCTTGCGATACAAGCGCGTTTCTGGATCATCCCTCCACTCCACTCGGCATCAGCTTCCGATACAAATCTGGATGTTCTACTAGCGAGATATCTTTCCGGAAATGAACGAATGCCGCCCATGCTCCGGAAGCTTGGCGGTTTCTTACCGTCACCAGATCGAACTCTTTCAAAGCCGCAAATACTCTGTCCCAATCCGGGTGCGCGATGATCCTTCGGCCCGGCGGGTCCGTGTCATCGATATTCGTCCGCAGCCAGAATGCGCGATATCGGTCAATCCGACCCAGGAGTTCAGCAAGGCTCTCCGACCAGACAAACTTGGTAGGATCGTTGACAACTCCTTCTGGTGACAAAGTCCCTCTTATAACGCTTCCGTCGGCTGTCGTCCCCTCCGGACCAACCAGTATCTGTGGCAGCGGAATGGGCGAAGGCAAAAGTGTGCGAGCGTCGATTTCTAAAGTCACAATGACAACGCCATCATTAAAGTGCACGTTCTGCAGATCGGCGCCAGCGGCGTACAAAATACTGATCGTAGTGCCTCGGAACGAGATCCCGTCTGGCGCAGCAAACGGAAAGTGAAGCTCTCCGATGCCGATATCCCTAATCTGAAGATCAGCGTCTTTGAGAACCACTGCGCATGCGGCGGCAACACCCAGCACGGCAAGGTTAATACTGGTCCGATCCCGCGAGGGCGAGGCAAGCTGTTTGCGAACAGCTATCAGAAACCGATTTGCTTCTTCCCCTTTTCCGCGCGCCACATGGCCAAAGACATCCAAGGCCTCACGACCGAACAAGTTACGCCTGACGTAGCGAGGAATTTCACCCTCGCCCACTGACCTCAGAGCTTCGCGTGCCAAGAAATGTTGCTGAAGCTGCTCGTGAGCAAAACGCACGTCGCCAGCCCTCAGATCATTTGCAAGAAACACCACGGTTCGAGCACGTTGCGCTACGGCGGCAATCTGATCGTCGGGCAACAAGCCGTCCGCAGCAACCCTGGCAAGCAGATCAAGGGCGTCATCGTTAATCGCTTCTGACTGGTTCTCGGCGAGGTCGCGTGCAACTTCTTCAAGGAAGCGCCCGACATAGAGCTCATATTTTGCGGTTGCCTCGCTTCCATCCGGCGGATCAAGCGCTTCCACGAATTTCGTCGCTTCTCTGCGAGTCATTGTGTCCACGAGGTATGTCAAAAGGTCCGACGCCGGGAGCTCGTCGCTTGCCAAAGCGTCGGGCTCTAGTGAGATGAGATGCAAAAAGAAGGGGCGAAGGGCAAAGGAGCCGGAATCAAAAATCGGCTCGACAAACTCTTTATCCAGAAGTGTATGGCTCCAACCATCCTGTTCAAGGAGCCAGGCCCGGGCGGCGTCAGGGTCTGGATCGGTCAGAGACAAGGCGGCAAGCCGGTCGCGGTTGGCGCTGAAAGAGGACAACTGCTTCCGAATAGTGTCGGTCGATACGAAAGTTTCTCTCCCAGCAAGCAAGAGCGTCGCCGAGCCACGAGCCTCTTCGATTAAGCCGTTGAGGCCACTCCAAGCCGTTTCAAATCCGTTGGGATCGGAAAGCTCGTCGAACCCGTCGATAGCCAGTGTCACAAGACCGTGGCGCATCAACACGATCAACTGATTTACTGTCAAATTCGACCGAACATCCTGCAACGCGAAAGCAATCAGGTCCGGAATATTCTGAAGAACACGTCCTCGGCTGACAACTTGCAGGATCAATGGTGCCGACCCATCATACGATTCAGCACGGGAAAGTGCGGCCTCACGAACAATCGTCGTCTTCCCGACACCTGCGGGGCCGTCGATCAGGAGGAAATCGGTTCCGCCCGGCCGCCGCGATGAAGGGACGTCGCGTAGCCAGTCATTGAGGCTTTCCCAAGGCTTTACTTGGTTACTCCATCCCGGAACTCGTCCTTCTACTACCTTCATTTGGCAGGTAATCGGGACCGGTCTACCAATCATCCTTTTAGGAGCGAGAAGAGCTACCTGATTCCTCGCTACTTTGGAAAGATCTGCAAACACCGGGCTCGCTAGGACCGCGCCAGCGCTCGTGTAGCGGCGGGTTTGTCCATCGGCGGAAACCTCGTAACCCGCATTCTCTCTCGAGACCGTGATGGGGCGTTCGTTGCTGGTCAGCATGAACCCAGCCTCGATTACTTCGACCGAAGTTCCGATATCCGCGAACGGGCGCAGATCTTTGGGTGTCAATTTATCCGGTGCCATACCAATTCCGCCATTGTGGGGTTGTTATTCTTTATTCCGCCGCGAGCAAGATAGACCACGCGGCGGCCTGTTCCCTGCAATAGTCCTTCTGCCGTCAAAATACCGGGAACCAGGTCCGCATCCTGTCCAACCACGATCAGCCAACTGTCGTCCTCTTCCGCCGCAAGGTAAAGCAAGTCGGAAACCAGCGCCGTGTCCACCATTTTTTCACCCAGAACGCCGCGACGATCGGCTTGGAGAGTGCTCGGCAAATGGTGATCCCGTCTCTGCCCACATAGACGTTCATTCATTGCTCCAAGCAGCCGATCCCCAAACTCCAGCTCCCGCACAACCACCTGTCGGGGGTGCGCCGAATACTCGTTAAGGCCGCCACCTTCATCGGCATTCGGGTCGAAGACGCGGGCCGCCTCCAATGCCGTCCGGTTTGGTGTCGGCTCAAAGCCCCGCCGCCATCCATGATAGGCGCGGAGGAACAGAAAGAAGTTTTCGTCGGATGCCAATTGAAGAAGGTGTTTGCCGACTTGGCGGCACACCGACTTAAGAACCCGACGCGCAACATCCGGGCTTTCGGAAGCAGGCTGTCCACGTAGAGCGTGAAGTTCACTGTTCCAATCGATGAGAACATGAGTGCGCCTTGGGCGTCTGGCCATGCTGTTTCCTAAGCGGTGAGCACCATTTCGCCCTCCTCGGGAACCGCTTGTCAGGGAGAAGCCCAATCAACCTACTACAAGCGCACGAGCACTGCCATTGCATAGCGCAATAGGTCGAGTTTCTTTGATTCTTCTCGTCTTTCTATTGGCTAATGGGCCGACGTTTTTTTATTGGCTAATGGGCCGACGTTCGAATTACAAGGTGCAATTCCAACCGTTGCGGGCATGAGTTCAGGTTATCCAGGACGACCGAGAGCGGCGGCTTCGTCGGTTTCCGCGACCGACATCGCACGACGACGTACGTCTGTTTTCCCGCCACTTGTCAAGTTCGCGCCAGGTCTGGCGGTGTCAACATTCCGGAATGTCCGCTTCTACATTCTGGCAAGGTTGGGTTCGCACGTGCGGAGAACGTCCGGAAACCGCCCTTCATGACTTCAATGAGTCAGTAAGATGGACAGCGGGCAGGTTCTGAACGGTTCTTTCTTTGCCTGCTGGGCGCTCCCTATGGCGTCGCGATCAGCGTTTCCCAAGTTCACGTTTTGGTCCGCTTGTTTGGCGTGCAGTCGTCACCACTGCCGGGAAACCAACATCGCCTAGTTTCAAGGGACTAGGGTAGTTTGGATTTCGTTTACACCGAAGATGTCGGGAGTTCGAGTCTCTCATCACCCACCATCCTTCGCATATCTTGTGCCGAATCTAGCTTGGTTGTTTCCCATCTGCCAGGGGCCGCGTGATGCTGGCATGGCTGGAACATGTGACGCGCCTTGCGTGCCATCGGCGCCGCTGCAGGACATGCCCACAAGGACGGCTTTGAGCGGGCATGAGCGCGGAATTCCGCCAATTCGGCGGCCTTTTCAGATGCGATACGGGCCTGGGGGACCGCTTTCCGACGGGTCGCGCGACAGGCGGGATCTTGGGGACAAGAATCCCTCTTCTCGTGTCGCAGGATCGGTGGCAGTCTCCGCCGACTCAAAGAGGAAGCGGCGGGGATCATCGTCCGCCTGCCACCTGCGCCTTGCCGACGGCGCCTGTACAGCGCGGCGTTTCTTCGGGTGTTCTCCATGTTTTTCGATCTCGGTTCCTATGCGCCCCAGGGCGCCCTTCTTCTGGTGGCTGCCGTTTTTGCCCTGTTCCTGAGCGAACGCTTTGCCGCCGAGGTGACCGCCCTGGGCGGCGTGGCCATGGCACTATTACTGGGCCTGGTGAGCACGGATGACCTGCTCAAGGCCCTGAGCAACTCAGCGCCCGCCACCATCGGCGCGATGTTCGTGCTGAGTGCTGCGCTTGTGCGCACCGGGGTTCTGGAGGGCGTGGCCGAAGGGCTGGGCCGCAGCATGGTCCGGCGTCCGAAGCAGACGATCCTGCTGTTCTTCGCGCTGGCGGCGGTGGCCTCGGCCTTCATGAACAACACGCCGGTGGTGATGGTCCTGATTCCGGTGGTCTTCGGGCTGGCCCGCCAGCTTGGCACCAATGCCTCGCGCTTCCTCATGCCGCTCAGCTTCGTGGTGATCATGGGGGGCACCTGCACGCTGATCGGCACGTCGACGAACATCCTGGTGGACGGCGTGACCCGTGACCTTGGCCTGCCGGCTTTCTCGCTGTTCGAGATTGCGCCGCTTGGCATCGCCTTGACGCTGCTGGGCAGTCTCTTCCTGGCGATCGCCGCGCCGCGCCTCTTGCCTGAGCGGGTTGCCCTGGCAGAGATGCAGGAGCCGCGCAGCGGGCGGTCCTGGCGGGTCGAGCTTTTCGTGCCGGCGGATTCGCCCCTGATTGGGCAGAGGGTTTGCGATATTGCCGACTTCCGGCGTAGCGCCACGCGGCTCGTGGATCTGATCCGCGACGACATCTCCCTTCAGCTCGGGCTGGAGACAGAGGTGCTGGCCATGGGGGACCGGGTGGTGGTGCATACCTCTGACGCCGAGGTGGCGGGCTATAGGGCGGAGGGTGCGCGCAACCTTGCCATTCCCGGGCTTGAGCCGGGGACCGCGCGCAGTCACCAGGTCGTGGAGGCGCTGGTGAAGGATCGCAAGGGCCCGGTTGCTGACCTGGGCTGGCGGCGCAGCCACGGCGTTTATCCGATCGCCCTGCATCGCCAGGGCAGCGCGCGCGATCTGAAGGACACGCGGCTGCACCTGCGGCCAGGCGATACGGTGCTGCTGGACGGGCCGGCAGAGGATATCGCGCGGCTTGCGCGGGACGAGGACCTGGTCCTGCTGTCGCCATTGCAAGCCCGTGCCTTCCGCAGGACCAAGGCACCCATCGCGATTGGCGTCCTGGCCCTGGTGGTGCTGGGCGCGGCGCTGGACCTGGCGCCTATCCTGCCGCTGGCGGTCATCGGTGCCGCGATCGTGCTGCTGACCCGCTGTGTCGAGCCGGACGAGGGCATCGGGGCGATTGACGGGCGCCTGTTGTTGCTGATCGTCAGCATGCTGGTTTTGGGCACCGCGATGGAGCGCAGCGGGGCCATGGCGCTGATCGTGGAGGGGCTCTCCGTGCCGCTGGCGCAGCTGAGCCCGATCCTTGCCCTGGCGCTCATCTACGCGGTGACCTCCGTGCTGACCGAGGTGGTCACGAACAATGCTGTTGCGGTGATCATGACCCCGATAGCCGTTGGCGTGGCCGGCGCGCTTGGGCTGGATCCGCGCGCCTTCGTCGTGGTCGTCATGTTCGGCGCCAGTGCCAGCTTTGCCACGCCGATCGGCTACCAGACCAACACGATGGTCTATAACGCGGGCGGCTACCGGTTCACCGACTTCCTGCGCCTGGGCTTGCCGATGAACATCATGGCGGGGGTGGTGACGGTCCTTCTGGCGCCGGTGTTCTGGCCGTTGCAGCCCTGAGCGGGTCAGGGTGGGCATAGGGAGGTGCCGGGAGCCGCCGTTCCTTTGAGAATGGCGCCTTAAGGGGCCGAAGCGCCTGGAGTCTTCGACCCTTTTTGCAGATCCAGAGACTTCCACGGGCCGCAGGGGGAGCAGTCGCCGCGCGCTTGCAAACAGTTGGAACCTTTGCCATTGATCCCAGCGTCGGTTTCCTTCGGGAATTGAAAGGGAATCCGTTCCGGGCTTGTCCGGCAAACGGAACTGCCCCCGCAACTGTAGGCGGCGAGTGTCTCTCGATATGCCACTGGGACCTTCCCGGGAAGGCGAGAGATGCCGTGACCCGTCAGTCAGGAGACCTGCCGACGGATGTGAAATCACGACTGGACGGGGTGTGCCGGGGCGGGAAACTCAACGTGGCCGCCTTGGCCATTTTTCGTTTCACGTCTTGCCCCTGACGGTCCTATCTGACGGGACGGATCGGATGAGACAGACCTTGATTGCAGCCACCTTGCTGGCCAGCGTTGCCCTTCCCCTGCGCGCGCAGGACACAAACTATCCCCTTACTCTCCGGAATTGTGGTGTCGATGTTTCCTTCGACGCCGCCCCGAAAAGCGCCGTGACCATCGGCCAGTCCGCGACAGAGATCCTCTATTCCCTTGGCCTTGCGCCGAAGGTCTTGGGCACCTCGGTCTGGTTCAACCCGGTCCTTCCGGAATTCGCGGAGGTGAACGAGGGCATCGAGCGGCTTGCCGATAACGACCCGAGCTTCGAAAGCGTCGTTGCGAAGAAGCCAGGGCTTGTTGCCGTGCAATACGAATGGCACGTGGGCGAAAGTGGGAGCGTGGGGACGCGTGAGCTGTTCCACGACATCGGCATCCCCACCTACATCATGCCGGCCGATTGCGACACCAAGGACAATTCCACCGGCGGGGACGGCACGCGAACGGGCGCCTTCGAGACAGCTTCCGTCTACAAGGGCATTCGAGAACTGGCGCAGATCTTCGACGTACAGGCAGAGGGCGAGGCGCTTGCAGGCGACCTGCAGGCCACTGAGCAGACCGCCATCGCGCGCGCCGAAGGTCTGGATCTGCCGGATGACCTGTCGGCCGTGTTCTGGTTCTCTTCCCCCGATTTGGAGAGCGACCCCTATGTTGCCGGCCAGCTTGGCGCGCCGGGCTACATGATGGCGAAGCTGGGCATCGAGAACGTCATCACGTCGGACGAGGAATGGCCGACCGTGGGATGGGAAAGCATTGCCCGTGCGAATCCCGATCTCATCGTCATTGCCTATATGGATCGTCGACGTTTCCCCGCGGATGACATCGACAGGAAGCTGGAGTTTCTGCGCTCCGACCCCGTTGCCAGCCAGATGACAGCGGTTCGGGAAGGCCGCATCGTCCAGATGGACGCGCACGCGATGAGCGCGACGATGCGGACCATCTACGGGCTGGAGGCGCTTTCGGAAGCCCTTTCCACTATGTCCTTCGAATGACCATGGTGGCCGCGACCCCCCGCCTGGCGGCGCGGCGCCGTCTCTGGTTCGCGCCAGTTTTGCTGGGGGTGGCGATCCTGGTGGGCACGGCAATCGGAGAGACCCGGTTGCCGCTCATGACGGTGCTGCAGACATTGGCGAACAAGCTTTGGGGGGCGGGCTATCCGGTCGACAGGATCGATGCCGGGATCATCTGGAGCTACCGCCTGCCGCGGGCCATTGTCGCGGCCTGCTGCGGGGCGGGTCTTGCGCTGACAGGAGTCGTCTTGCAGGCGCTTCTGCGCAACCCGCTAGCTGATCCCTACCTGATGGGGCTTTCGGCAGGGGCGTCGACTGGGGCGGTTCTAGTGACCATTGCCGGCGTCGGGGGTGGCGCGGTTTCCATGTCCTTCGGGGCCTTGGGCGGGGCGCTTCTGGCCTTTGCCTGTGTCATCCTGCTGGCTCATGCGGTGAGCGGTGGCGCGGGCGGTGGGCGTGCGAACCAGGCCGCCGCTGCGATCATTCTGGCGGGGATCGCCGGGTCGCAGTTGTTCAACGCCTTGACCGCCTTCACGATTGCCCGGTCTGCCAATGCCGAACAGGCGCGAGGCATCATGTTCTGGCTGATGGGCAATCTTTCCGGCATCCGCTGGGAAGACGTGGGCGCCTGCATCTTCGTGTCGATTGGGGGCGTGGCGCTTTGCTTGTGGCACAGGCGTGGCCTGGATGCCTTTACCTTTGGCGCAGACGGCGCGGCGGCACTTGGCATCAACGTGCAGGCCCTCCGTGGCAGTCTGATCACGGCGACCGCGATCATGGTCGGCGTTCTTGTGTCGAAGGTGGGCGCGATCGGCTTCGTCGGTCTTGTCGTGCCGCATGCCATGCGCTTCCTGGTGGGCACGCGGCACGACCGGTTGGTCCCGGCCTCGGCCTTGGCAGGGGCGGTCTTCCTGGTCGCCGCCGACGTGATCAGCCGTATCATCGTGCCGGGCCAGGTCTTGCCCATCGGCGTGGTGACGGCACTGGTCGGGGCACCCGCCTTTGCGCTGATCCTGGTACGGGGGGCGCGGCGATGAGGATCGAGGTGCACGCCCTATCCGCAAAGGTTCACCGGGTACCGCTTCTGCAGGGCATCTCCCTGCATATCGAGCGCGGAGAGCTCTTTGGCCTTGTCGGGCCCAACGGGTCGGGCAAGTCCACGCTGATGCGATGCCTTGCCGGGCTGCGCAGGCCAAGTGCGGGCCGGGTTCTTGCGGAGGGGACGGAGGTGAGGAAAATGCCCGCCCGCGACCGCGCCCGGCGCATTGCCTTCGTTGAGCAGCAGGCCGACACGACCGATCGCCTGACAGTTCGGGAGGCGGTGGAGCTTGGGCGCACGCCCTATCTGTCGCCTCTGCGCGGCTGGAGCGAGGAGGACGCCGCCGCTGTTGAGGCCGCGCTGAGCGCGGTGGAAATGACCGCCTTTGCGGAGCGCCTTTGGCACACGCTTTCCGGCGGAGAGCGGCAGCGTGTCCATATCGCCCGCGCACTCGCCCAGGATCCGGAACTTCTGATGCTGGACGAGCCCTCGAACCACCTCGACATCCGCCACCAGCTGTCGCTGATGGCGCTGATCCGGGACTTGCCCATCACGCGTGTCGTCGCGCTGCACGACCTCAACCAGGCCGCGGCCTGTGACCGTATCGGCGTGATGCAAGGCGGACGTCTGGTCGTTGTTGGGACCCCTGCCGACATCCTTGATGAGGCTCTCTTGGCGGAGGTCTTCGGGGTGGCCGCGACGCGCAGTGTCTCTGAGGGCGGCGCAACGCATCTTCATTTCTCGCATGCGCTTTGAAGAGGCGCACCCGGGGCAGCACGACCTCTGTGCCAGCGACAAGCCAGACGGCGACGGTCTGCAGTCGATCTGAGGGGACGCAATGCAGGACGCCCAGGCCGCTCAAGCGGCGTGCGGCGCGGTCTCAGCCCCTGTAGGGGGTGACCCGATCCGCCGAAAGCGCGTAGCCCACATCGGCCAGCTGGGTGGCGGTCGCGGCGGTGCCGAACATGCCCGTGACCGTGACGGCTTCGAACAGACCCCTGGATTCATAGGGCTTTGCCGATGTGACAAGCACCAGCTGGTTTGCCGGCGGCGGTGGGACGTGGATGCAGGCCCCGACGTAGGGCACGAGCATGAAGGCGGTGATCGCGGTCCCTTCGTAATCGAGCGGCACGACAAAGCCCGACAGCTGCACCGTCTCGCCGTTCCAGTCGGTGCGCACGCCGGAGGATTCCGGCTGCTGGCTGGCAAGCGGCGCCTGGTCATGCTGCACCATGCCCTGCAACGACGGGGGCAGGGTGGTTTCCCCTTCGGGCAGAAGGTCCTTCCAGGTCAGCACCGTGGTGCTTTCGGCGCGCAGCACGGAGGCGGGCAGGGCCGCAAGCAGGGCTGTCCCGGCACAGAACGCGCGACGTTTGAGAGATGCAGTCATTCCATTAACCTCCGTTCGGGTGGGGCGGTTCTGATCATATCCGCACCATCATGCCATCGGCCAGAGACAGGCGGTAGGCCCTGAGCGCGGGGAGCAGGCTTGCGAGGGCCGCAGCGCCGATCACGGCAAGCATTCCCCAGAGCTCTCGCAGTCCCGGCGGGTCGAGCGGCAGCCAGAGGCCGAAGGCCGCGTCGATCAGGGGACGTGCCAGGGCCAGCGCCCCGTAGAGCAGCGCCATTCCCAGCAGCGCTCCAAGCGCTGCCATCAGCACCGCTTCCAGCACAAGCAGGCCCAGGATCACGCCCGGCCGGGCGCCCATGGCGCGCCAGATCGCCATTTCGCGGCGCCGTTCGTTCAGGCTTGAAAAGATCATCGCGGTCATCCCCAGCAGCGCGGTGACCACCACCATGGCAGAGACGCCGACAAGCGCGGTCTCGGCCAGGCCGACAATCTGCCAGAGCTCCTGCAGCGCGAGGCCCGGCAGCACGGCCAGCAGCGGCTCCTCGGGGTATTCGTTGATCCAGCGTTGCAGCGCAAAGACCTGCAGGCGCGATTTCACCCCGACCATGGCGGCGGTGATCGCCTTGGGGGTCAGGTCCATCTGGCGGATCTGTTCAACCGGCGTGCTTTGACCCGGCTGCTGCGCGCCGCTCTGCCAGTCGACGTGGATCGCCTCGATCGCCTGCAGGCTCACGATCACCGTACGATCTACCGGCGTGCCGGTCTTGGCGATGATCCCGGCAACGCGGAACGGCTGATCGTCATGCTCCGTGAAGGAGGCAAGCCCGTGCGAGACCACGATCGGATCGTCCACCGCATAGCCAAGCGCCGCCGCCACATCAGCACCGATGACCGCATCATAGAGATCGTCCAGGCCGGCCCCCGGCGTGATCTGCAGCGCGCGGCCGCCGCGGTACTTGTAATGCTCGAAGAAGGCGGGCGTGGTGCCCATGACGCGGAACTGCCGGTGGCTGTCCCCCAGGGAGATGGGCACGATCCAGTCCACCTCGTCCCGCGCCGCGATGTCCTGGTAACTCTGCCAAGTGACGTTGTTGGTGGCATTGCCGATGCGGAAGACCGAATAAAGCATCAACTGAACCGAACCCGAGCGCGCGCCGACGATCAGGTCGGTGCCAGAGATCGTGTCGGCAAAGCTGGCGCGGGCCCCGGTGCGCACCTTCTCCACGCCCAGGAAAAGCGCCACCGAAAGGGCAATGGCAAGCACGGTCAGCCCCACGGTCAGCGCGCGGGCCCGGAGCGAGCCGAAAGCAAGGCGCAGGATCATGCGGCGGCCCTTTCGATGCGGGCGATGTCCTCAAGCCGCAGCACGCGGTCGAAGCGCGGGGCGAGGCGTTCGTCATGGCTGACCATCAAGAGGGCTGAGCCCGCTTCGGCAGTCTGTTCAAAGAGCAGTCCAAGGAAATTGTCCTGCGTCGCGGCATCCAGTGCCGAGGTCGGCTCATCCGCGACGATCAGCGGCGGGTTTCCGATCAACGCGCGCGCCACGGCCACCCGTTGTTGCTGACCCACGCTGAGCCGCCCGGCGGGACTGGCAAGCAGCCCGGACGGCAGGCCAAGGGCCTGGCACAGGTGCCCGGCCTTGGCATGGGCGTCACCGGCGCGCTGCCGCCGCTCTGGCGCGAAGTTGAGCGGCAGCAGGATGTTATCGGCCACGCTGCCGTAGGGCAGCAGGTTGAACTGCTGGAAGATCACGCCGATCTGCTCTGCCCGGAAGCGGTCCCGCGCCCCGGCGCGCAGGGTCGCAAGATCCGTACCCCCGACGGTGACCTTTCCGCTTTGGGCCGTCACGATACCGCAGATGAGCGACAGCAGCGTCGACTTTCCCGAGCCGCTTTGCCCCAGCAGAAGCACACTTTCGCGGCGCGCGACCTGGAAGCGCGGCACGTCGAGCGAAAAGCCCGACCTGCGGCCCCAGTGAAACTCTACCCCGGTAAGATCGATGGCCGGCGTGTGAAGATCAGAGCTTTCCGGCAAGGGTGAGCACCGGAGTGTCCCTGTCGACTTCAAAGGCTTGCGCGCCTGTGTCGCTCAGCAGCTGGATGTCGAGTTCGCGCGCGTTCGGGAAGTTGTCGAAATAGGCAAACTCAATCTGAGCAAGATCGGACGGAGAGGTGCAATCGATCGCATATTCGGCGTGGAATTCCGTGTGGCCTTCGGCGTGGTCGTCGTGACTTTCTTCGTGGTCGTGGTCGTGGTCGTGGTCGTGGTCGTGGTCGTGGTCGTGGTCGTGGTCGTGGTCGTGGTCGTGGTCGTG